>CAKNRQ010000003.1 GCA_930990965.1 uncultured Clostridia bacterium | reverse complement strand
TCCTACACAGGGGGCCTTTTGTCTATTGTCCGTTTTTACTGGTTCAGTTCACAGTTCAGGCTCCGGAGGGCGTTTTTAAATGCAAAGAGGAAGACAATTATGAAACACCAACTGTCAACAAGAGGCAGGCATAAGTCCTGTCCTCTCCTGTAGATATGGCCACACGGACATCCTCTTTGCTGGCCATATCGTAAAACTCCCAGCGCCCAACAGGAACAACCTCCAGGAAGTCGAGTACTTGCATGCACTCTTTGAGAGGTTCAGAATAATCTCCACTTTCAGGCACCATCGCTTCTATTTTTTCAAACGAACATATACTTTCCAATGCTTTAAGGACTTGCGGCACTGTAGGCAGACCGCGGCTTACGCCCAAGTATATTTTCTGCGCACTACCACTTTTGGATGCCAACGGATAGTTACCGTCAACTAGTAGAATTTTATCTCCATGGCCGCAGGAACTCACAGCTCCTACAATCAGCGGATTTGTACACTCGGTTTTTAACATGTCTGCCACCATTTTTTACACATCAAAATTTTCGTGCCAAATTTCTTCAAGTTCTATGTATCTCTGGCTTCCAGTCATTATTTCTCGATATTCACCGGTGGCCTTTTGCCATTCCTGGCTCACATCCAGGGCAGCTTTCCTGGCCATGTCGCCGTCAAAATCGTCCCCTGTATACTCATAGTATGAAAACAGATAGTCTCCAAACCTGTATATTGAATAATTCTGCATGTGAGCATCATGACCAGCTTTTACCACTCCTGGCCATACATTCTTATGTAGCTCAATGTACTTGTCTGCAGTACCTGGCTTGAGTTTTGAAATGGTTGCTATCCTTTTCATGTAAATATCTCCTTTACTGGTTTGTTTCACACTAAACTATAGCCTATTATAACGTAATGCGCATAAAAATAATATAGTAAAAGCTTAAAGTTTCATATGAAACTTTAAGCTTTTATCATAACTGCTTGTGTTATCTGTTTGAAGGGTATTTTTCAGAACCGTTAAGTATGATCTCCATATCGAACGTTGTTCTCTTCCTGGCATATGTGCGGTTACGTTTGCCTCTTTTTGCTTTTTCAATCAGTATTTGTGCGCACTCGCTGCCCATGTCATAAGTTGGGTAGTCTACATAGCTTATGAAACCGTGCCCTATTTCCGGACGTCCGCACGATATGAAAGATATGTCTCGGCCAATTACTATTCTGTTTTCTGACAGCGCCATACAGCAGCCATAGGTCATGCGGCGGTTTGATGATAAAATAGCGGTCACTTTGTTCATCTGATCAATTCTTTGCGTTATGAGGTTGTACGTAGTTTCGTATTTGAAATCGCTGTATATTATGTGCTCCTCATGCACTTCCAATCCATTATCCCTGTGGGCGGCTATAAAAGCATTTAACCTGTCCAGACCGCTGCTGGACGTCAGAGGTCCGCAAATGAAGGCGATATCTTTGTGACCGCAGTTAATTAGCGTCTGTGTGGCCTCATATGCGCCGCCGTAACTGTCCATGAACACTCCGTCCATGCTGCCGTTGCGCAAGTCCCTGTCCATCAATACCACGGGTATTCCAGAACGGTCAAAGTTTTTGAGGCACTCCGCGTTATACTCAACGGCATTTGATACGGGAGCGATAATGATACCGCATACATTAATTGCCTGAAGAGAATCGAGAATCTTGATTTCTGCGCCTGGGTCTTCGTCACTGTTGCAGATAAGTACCTGTATATTCAACTTTGACATTACAGATTCTATACCACTAATTACTTCAGCAAAGAAATTATTGCTTATATCTGGCACGACAACACCTATGCAGCCGCAGCCAAGTGAATTGGACCTCTGCTTATACTCTCGTGGTGTGAAGTTGAGCTTTCTGGCCTCTTCAAGAATTCTGTTTCTTGTTTCATTATTGACACTATTTTTATTGCTGAAGGCCCTTGAAACGGTAGCTGTTGATACCCCTGCAGCGGCAGCAACATCTTTTATTGTAGCCATAAGAACAATACCCTTTCTGTTTTTGTTAAATATACCATATGTAATTTGAATACGCAACATATATGTAATAATAATTTTTTACATATGTACAAATATGAATTACGTATTGAACTTTTTACCCCGGCATTATATCATTTTAACAAGAAGCAGCTTTTAAATCCAAATGCTTATATTCAAAATTGAAAAAATACGGCTGCATCGAAGGGAGTATTGTTATATGGCTAGTGTGAGAAACAGCTACGGCGCCAAGTTCTTTCCCAGCGATAGGTTGAAAGAAGTAATTAAATACAATCAGAATCTAGCTATATCCGGCAGGAGAAACCTGTACACTGCCGATGAAAAGCAGCTTGTGTATCACTGGACAGACAAAGCAAATGGGTGTGTTCCGCAATCTGGAGAGTGGTCTGCACCGCCCGAGACAAGCTATTCTCTGGGTGATCATGCTTGTCGTGTAGATATTGGCATAGGTTTTCCCAAATATGACGAAGTGCCATCACATGTGGAAGGCTATGAGGCCACGCCTTTACAGTGGGGTAAAGACTACAAGTTCCTGCTGGACAATTCCCCCGCCGAGATACATCCATTCGAGTGCATTGTAGGAGAATTCCACTGGGAAATGAACGAAATCCGAAAGTATTATTTCGGAGACAAAGTCCATGAGCTGGGGCGTGAAGTCAGGAAACTTGGGGCCGGTGGCACAAGTCACGGGCATACTTGCCTGGATCTGGGCATCGGGTTGAAAGAAGGCTGGACAGGCATCATGGCGAGAATCGACAAGAACCTGGAGATGTATCGCCGTCTGGATCATCCAGTAAAGGTGAACTATCTGGAGGGCTTGAAGCTTGTCTGTCAAGGGATAATAGACTATGTACAGAAACATGCGGACAGAGCACTCGAACTTGCCAGGGAAGAGATGGATCCTGTTGTTAAAGCTCGTTACGAGTTTGTAGCCGCTGATTGTCATGCCATAGCCGTCGGACCGCCTCAGACCTATCATCAGGCTGTGCAGTTCATACAGTTTGCCATTATGACCGACCGTATAGTGGGCCATGGAAACGGATACGGAAGACTGGATCTGTATTTGAATGACTTCTTAGTGCATGACCTGAAAAGCGGCGTACTTACAAAGCAGGACGCGAGAGAATACCTTGCGGAGATGTTCCTCAAAGTGCGCGGACAGCATTTTACCATATGCGGCAGACTTGAGGATGGCAGTGACGCTACCTGCCCGGCAAGCTGGATAATTCTAGAGGCTTACGATATGGTAGATGACTATAACAATATGTTCCTCATGTGGCACAAGGACATAGATCAGGAATTGTTCCTGTACGCATGCGATGTTTTGGCCAGGCACGGCGCCAGCGTACCTACTTTTTGCAATTACGACCTGATGCGTGATTGCGAGCTCAGAAGCGGCGTGGCGCCGGAACATGCATGGACTGTGGCAGTTGGCGGCTGCCAGTGGTTCAGCATTCCGGGCAGGGAGTATTGCGACCAGGACGTCAACGCGCTGGTTCTCCTTGACCCCATGTGGAGAGCCATGGACATAGCCATAGAAAAGAACATCTCTGACTTCGAAACGTTTTATCAGACGTTCGTGCATGAATTTAAACGCACGACTGAGGCACTGAGGGTATTCAAGGACGCTCAGTATGAGGTGCAGGATAAAATATGGCCAGAGATGGCCACATCGCTCAGTTTCCATGGACCGATTGAGCGCGGCATAGATATCACTGGGCACAGAGGTGTAGACTATCAGTACACTTCTGCCAACATCCTTGGCATTCCCAATGTGGCCGACTCCATGTATGCAATTAAGAAGCTTGTATTTGAAGAGAAGATGTATACGATGGCCGAAGTGCGCAAGGCTACGTCTGAGAACTGGCAGGACAATGAAGTTATGCGTCAGCGCTTCCTACGTCAGGACAAATTTGGAAACGACTTGGATGAAGTCGACGCGCTGCTTGTCAGGATAACTGATATGATAGCTGATACGCTGGACCACACGTACAACTGCCGTGGACAGCAGTATAGGGCCTCACTGTTCCAGTTCCAGGGACACACCGCGACCAATGTGCTCCCCGCCACTCCTGACGGTAGATATGCTACGGAACCCCTGGCTCACGGCTGCAATCCCACCGCAGGGAGAAACACAAAGGGACTATTGGCCACGGCAAATTCACTTGCCAAGATTCACAACTACAAATTCCTCGGTGGTACACTCCAGGTTGAGCTCCAGCCCAAGTTCTTTGACGGTAAAGAGAATATGGCCGAGTATATAAAGAATTTTACTGAGGCCTTCTTCGCGCAGAACACTTTTCAGATAAACCTCAATATCATTGACCTGGAGAAGCTGAAGGATGCAATAGATCATCCTGAGAATCCGGAATATCAAAATATTATTATCAAGGTAACCGGATACACAACACGCTTTGTCTGCCTAGCCAAGCCCTTCCAGGAAGAGTTCTGTGGCAGGAACAACTACGGAGAGCTGTGATGAGTAAAGACAGCGCACTCATATTTGACATTTACCGGGGCACGTCTCATGACGGCCCCGGGCAGCGGGACACTGTGTTCTTTAAAGGCTGCCCTCTGTCCTGCAAATGGTGTCATAATCCGGAAGGAATCTCTGCTGAGCCACTCGTATGGTGGCAGAGCCGGCAGTGTATAGGCTGCCTGATATGCCATAACACCTGTAAACATGGCGCCAATATAGCAGCAGAAGACGGGATACATATTGATCGGAGTAAATGCGTCCGCTGTGGAGAATGTGTGAAAGCCTGCCCGTCACAGGCTCTGTCAATGTGTGGAGAACGGCGCGGCCTTGACGGCCTAATAGAGGAGCTTCTGAAAGACAAAGTTTACTATAGCCAGACATCAGGAGGCGTGACGGCTTCAGGCGGTGAAGCAATGCTACAATATGAGTTTGTATCTGAAATGTTTAAACGCCTGCACGAAAAAGGAATCAGCACGGCACTTGACACTTGCGGCTATGCGCCGAGAGAACACTTTGAAAAGATTCTGCCGCATACTGACTACATATTGTATGATCTGAAACTAATTGACAGTGAGCAGCACAAGCATTTTACAGGCGTGAACAATGAGCTGATACTTGAAAATATCAGTTGGATATCAAAAAAAATACGTGATAAGGAATTAAACTGTGAACTTTGGATAAGGACACCTCTAATACCGGACGCCACAGCCACCGTGGATAACTTGCAAGGTATAGGCAAATTCATAGCTGATGAGCTTGGGGAAGCAGCTGTTGCAAGATGGGAACTTTGTGCGTTTAACAACAGCTGTATAACAAAGTATCAGAGACTCGACAAGGCCTGGAGTTATGAGAAATACCATGCGCTCAAAAAGCGTCGGGCAGAAGAACTGCGCATGGCTGCCTCTGCCGGAGGATTTGACGGGGACAAGATTTTCGTGACGGGAATTCTGTCGGATTAAACGGGGTTGACGTATGAAAAAAATTCTTGTTTTCGGGAGCTTCAACTTGGATATGACAGCCAGAGTTGATGATTTCCCAAAACCGGGTCAGACCATAATGGGCCTGTCTTTCAACACAGGCCCAGGAGGAAAAGGCTCAAATCAGGCCATAGCAGCCCATCGTGCCGGGGCCGAAGTTGTATTTGCAACCAAAATAGGAATGGACAGCTTTGGCAAGCTTGCGCTGGATACCTTAAAAAAAGAAGGCATGGGGCTGGACTGCATTATCAGGGATAGCAGCATTCCTACCTCCTCTGCATTCATAATCGTCCATTCTGGTAGTGGCCAAAACGCGATAGTTGTCAACAAAGGAGCTTCTGGCAATATAAGTCCTGAGGATATCAACGGAATCCAAGGAGAGATTGCTTCTGCAGACATAGTGCTGACACAGCTGGAAACAAATATTGACGCAGTAGAGAAAGTAGTTGAACTTGCAAAGAAAAACGGGGCAACCGTAATACTTAACCCTGCACCGGCTGCAAGCATACCCGACAAGATATACAGGCATGTTGATGTAATAACACCAAATGAAACTGAAGCCGAGTCGCTTACAGGTATGAGTATTTCGTATAGCGCCGGAATGGAAGCTGCATCAAAGTGGCTAATAAGCAGGGGGGTAAAAACGGTTATAATGACGCTGGGCGCAAAAGGAGCATATATCTACAGCGAAAACAACGCTTATCTTGTGCCCGCATTTCCGTCCAGGGCTGTAGACACAACTGGTGCAGGAGACGTGTTTAATGGTGCTTTGGCTGCGGCACTGGCTGATGGTAAAAACATGTGTGATGCAGTTGAGTTTGCATGTGCCGCCGGTGCCATATCGGTTGCGCGAGCAGGGGCTGCATTGTCTGCACCGACAAAAGCTGAGATTGATGAGCTAATCTCGACAACTTCTGTGCGCTCAGAACAAGGAGATGTTCTGTAAATTAAAAGGAGGAATTAAAATGAAGAAAGCAATAAGCCTGTTGCTGTGCATTGCACTCGTTCTTGCGTTGGGTGCTTGTGGCAGTTCAGACCCTGAAACTCCCGTGACCAATGGCCCGTCCTCGGATCCAGGTACTGCCACAGATAATCCGGTGGAAATTTCCGTCGGTCATATCTACGCATCTTCCCACGCTATAGGTCAGGCCATAGAGCTGTTTGCCGAAAGAGTAAATGAACTGTCAAATGGCACAGTAAAGGTCGTTATATATCCTGGTTCACAGATGGGTACTGAATCCGAGATTCTACAGCAAGTGGATCAGGGAGTGCTGGATATGACGGTCTCCGGTGGCGGCATGTATGCCGGATATGTGCCTGCTGCGGCTATGTTTGAAAGCCTTTGCATGTTCACAGACGGTGCTCAACAGGCTCAGATTATAGATGATATGGGTGGACTGGATTTCTTTAACGAAGTTATGGCCGACTCTAACTTTATAGCTGTTGGCTGGATGTCTGGTGGCAGCAGAAATGTGCTTACCAGTGGTGTTGCAGTTCGAACTGCTGAAGATTTCAAAGGACTTAATATCCGTGTGCCTGATAACCAGGTGTATGTTGACATTTTTGACGCTCTTGGAAGTAATCCCACTATAGTTGCTTGGTCAGATAGCTACACTGCCATACAGTCTGGCATGGTATCCGCTGTCGAAGCCAGCACAGAAACTCTGGCAACTGCAAACCTACAAGAGGTTGCCAATTATTATACTATCACTGGTCACGTCAATGTCACCAACTTCTGCTCGATGAATAAGGACAAATGGAATTCCATGTCTGAGGCTCAGCAGAACGCAGTTATTGAGGCTATGAAAGAGGCCGGCGAACTTGAACGTACCCTCACTGAAGAAAATGAGCAGGTCTATCGTGACATGTTTGTCGAGTCTGGAATTGAAATAATCGAACTCAGCGCAGAGGATATTACTGCACTTCAGGACGCTGTTTCTGGAATTATAACTGCTACGGCCGAGAGCTATGGCTATGCAGATAAAGTAGCTGAACTCCGCTCCTGCCTTAGCTGATATATAGCTGGAATACTTGGGCGATATCAGGTATTCCAGCAACACTTATGAGAGAGGGAATCTTATGAGTCATTTGAGAAAAATAGACAATGCAATTAAAAAAACAGAGGCAGCAGTCGCATGCATAATGCTTGTGGCTATTGTTCTGATAGGAACTTTGCAAATCATTTTTCGTTTTATGTTGAAAAGCTCGTTGGTTTGGTCCGAAGAGCTGATGCGCTATTTGTTTGTGTGGTTAGCTTTTATAACTGCATCCATAGCAGTCAGGGAACACAAACACATTTCTGTTGACTTCGTCACGTCATATATGCCTCCCCGGGTCAACCTTGTCTTCTACTACATTTCGCGTATAGCGATGCTTGCCTATATCTTTTTGATGATACCGGCTGGTGTGAGCCTTTGTATTAAAACAGCCAATGTGCAGTCTACCATCCTGCCTATAACATGGAGCTGGGTATACGCAGCTCTGCCTGTTGGCATGGTGCTTATGCTAATATCCATGGCATCAGTATACCTGCTGGATGTCAAAAACCTTAAAGCCCAGATCAAAGACAAAATTAAAGGCAAGGGTGGTGAATAAGATTGCTGCTGGTATCGTTTGCAATATTTATTGTTTTGATGGTTATAGGAACGCCTATTGCTTTCGCAATGGGACTTTCCGGAGTGATAGGAATCCTGACCTGCTCTAACATTGATGTATCGGTTTTGGTCCAGCAAATTTGCGGCGACCTCAACTCATTCTCACTTATGGCATGCCCGTTCTTCCTACTTGCTGGTGAGCTGATGAGCAAAGGCGGCTTGACCAGCAAAATCATAGATTTTTGCTCGGCACTTCTGGGGTGGATAAGAGGTGGCCTGTCAATAGTTACTGTTGGTGCGTGCATGATATTTGCCGGAATTTCGGGATCCGGTGCTGCGGACACCAGCGCAGTAGGCTCTATGGTGGTTCCCGCCATGAGAGAAAAAGGATACGAGGACGGATTTACGGCATCCCTGCTTGCTACTGCCGGAGCGCTTGGACCGATTATACCGCCAAGCATGAATATGATAATATATTCCTCTATAACGGGCGACTCTGTTGGCAAGCTGTTTATGGGTGGATATATACCCGGCTTCCTTATTGGCATAGCTCTTATGATTATGGGCGTGCGGTATGCAAAAAAGAAGAATATCAGCGACAAGGTTGGGTTCAATCTACCTCGCCTTGGGCGCACATTCGTGGGCGCGCTCGGTGCAATCATATGCCCTGTTATAATTCTTGGTGGTATTCTTTCCGGAATATTTACTGCAACAGAAGCCGGCATAGTTGCTTGCCTGTATGCGGTCTTCTGTGGTACGGTGATTTACAAAAAGCTTACCTGGAAGAATTTCTGGGAGGCAGTGTATGAGGCCTGTAAAACAACTGGCATGGTAATGATGCTGCTCTCTACTGCGGCCATTTACGGCTACATGTTTGCAAGGGCACAGGTGGGCAATCAGCTGCTCGAGTGGCTCCTGTCGCACAACTTGAGCAACATTTCCTTCATGCTTATAATAATGGTATTTAGTCTGATACTTGGCTGCTTTATGGACATGCTCGCAGTTATGATGGTCATTATGCCGGTACTGTATCCTATTGTGCTCCAGCTGGGTATCGATCCCATACAGTTTGGCGTCATGTTCTGCATTGCCAGCGTTGTCGGTGCAGTTACACCTCCCGTCGGGTCATATTTATTTATAAGTATGGGAATTTGCGATACGACGATGACAAAAATGATAAGATATATCATACCAATGGTGCTAATAACGGCGGTCGTGATGGCGCTCATAATCATCATACCAGAGGTGGCCACATTTATTCCGTCTCTATTCTTTAAATAAACGACTGCCTCTGTCGTTGCTGTTTTGAATTGATAGGCCGGCAAGTTAACTTGCGGCAACATTAGAATCTGTTTTTCAATAAACCCCATTTGCATAGTGCGCATTGCGCGCCATGCAAATGGGGATTTTATATGGCCGAGTATGAGGTTAGGTTATGTCAACATCGGCCTCGTGTATGCACGATAAAAGAAAAGCACCGCAATCCCGATACCCATTGTATCAAAATTGCGGTGCTTATTTGGTGGAGGCGGGGGGAATCGAACCCCCGTCCGAAAGCGCTTCCTTCGGAACTTCTCCGGGCGCAGAGTGTCATTTGCATTCCCTCACCCGAGCGTGGGCACTCACACTCACGGGCTTGGTAGCTTCATTATGCATGGTGCGCTCAAAGCTTTGCGCACTCACGTTCGCCGCTAATCAACGCCCCACTACCGGGCCGCGGCCCTCCCGGCGGGGACGCTCACTGCTTAGGCAGCGAGAAGAACAGGTTCAGAATCGTTGTTCTTTAATTTATAGGTGCCCGTTTTAAAGATGTCAGGCGCATCTGCCCGCTATTCCGATCTCCACACCCCCGTCGAAACCAGTACGCCCCCTCGTCGGCGCAAGCTGCGCTCGTCTTCGTTTCCGGCAAGAGCCTACGGCTGTTGCCGAAAACTGCGCTCGCTCCGCTGCGCCTCCTCTCAAATTGAAAGCCGGAGGCTTTCAATTTGTAAAGCACGCAGGATTGGTGCGGACTGCATATCCTTCGCTTTCCTGCAAGTGGGAAAGCTCGGTCATTCCGTCACGCTCCATGCCATTTTAGGGCTGGGTGTAAATAAGAACCTGTTTATTTAGAAAAGGGTGGAGGCCGGTTGAGATGGGCACACCCTTTATCTACATGTTTATTATCTCAGAGCTTCTGCGGCTCGGGATAGTCCACACCGAAGGTTTCGGCTGTGACCTTCTTCATCTTCTGCTCGGCACGGGGCTTGTCGTTGTAATCAGTGGGAGTGTTGGCTATAGCATCGACTACGTCCATGCCCTCGATGACCTTGCCGAAAGCGGCGTACTCGCCGTCAAGGTGAGGGGCCTTCTCGTGCATGATGAAGAACTGGCTGCCGGCCGTATCAGGCATCATGCTGCGGGCCATGCTCAGCACACCGCGGTCATGACGCAGGTTGTTCTTGCTGAAACCGTTGTGCTTGAACTCGCCGCGGATGCGGTAACCCGGGCCGCCGGTGCCAACGCCCAGAGGGTCGCCGCCCTGGATCATAAAGCCGGGGATTACGCGGTGGAAGATGAGTCCGTCGTAAAAACCGCTCTTCACAAGGCTGAGGAAGTTGTTGACAGTGTTGGGCGCTATCTCGGGATAGAGTTCGGCTTTGATGACGCCGCCGTTTTCCATTTCAATGGTTACTACGGGATTGGGCATGTGGCATTCGTCCTTTCTTATGTGTTTATCCGACCAGCGCAGACGCCGCTGTTCTCACGGTGCTCTCGTCCATACCGGGGGTTATCTCTTCGCTGTAGAGCAACTGTATTATAGCCCAGTCAAGGGTGGTTGGCCAGGATGCGTCGGTGTGGTACTGATAAAAAATACTTTCCGGGTGGTCGTAAGTGTCCGTCAACAGGCCGAGACCCTGGCAGAGTTCCTCGGCTATGACGCCGGTACGCAGACTCTGCTCGATATCTGTGTTATAGTAGATTTCACCGCGGTTTATGACGTAATCCGACCACCAAATGTTCACATAACCGTTATATGCCTCTCCGCAGACAGAGACCATTGTGTCGGTGCTTACGAAATGCACGCTGAGATTGGGCTCTTGGTCCTCTGCTGCTTCATATATGCCGGGTATTCCCGGAATGCGGTTGAGCGCTGCAACCAGGCTGGTGAACTGCTGAAGGTCTGTTTCAGTGGCTTCGCCCTCAATGCTGTAGTATATGGGCTCAGTCCACTTTATGACATTGTCTACAGAGTCCCCGTATTCTGCGCCCAGCGCCACGTCACAGAAATAGTTGATAATATCCTCGGATGTGTAACCGGCCGCAGTGATGGAGGGCTCAGTTTGCTCTGTCTCGGGTTCATCATTTGCATGGCTGGCCCGGTAGAGCAGGACTGCGGCCTGAGCGCGCGTCAGAGTGTCGCCGGGACGCAAGGTGCCGTCTTCGTAACCGTCGAGCAGCCCGCTTGCGTAGAGCGCCATAACGCTGCCGGAGTAGGCTTCGCCGATTTCATCTGAGTCAGTGAAGGGAAGCACCGTGCCGGCCGGATAGCCGAGCCCGAGCGTGGATGCGATAACTTTGCAGGCGAGTTCACGTGTCACGGGTATGTCGTATACACCCCGCGTCACGTCTTCCTCACTTATCCAGCCGGAGCGGTAGGCGTTGTCCATCTGTATACCGGCCCAGTGCTCTGCAGCGCTGCCGGTCTCAGCACCTGCCATGCGCGTGGCCATAGTTATGAACTCGGCCACGGTGACGGTGCGGTCCGGCTTGAAGGTGCCGTCCTCGTAGCCGTCTATATATCCGGTGGATACCATTTCGCTGACTTCATCGTAGTACCAGTCGCCGGGGTTAACATCCGTAAGGCTTGCATCTGATGCGTAAGCGGAGATGCCCAGGGTGAGTGCGAGTGCGAATATGAGGATAAGGGGAATGAGCCTTTTCACATCAGACGCCTCCTTGAAAATTAGTATCGTTCGCGCATGGCGCGATCCATGTCGCGCTTCGCGCTGCGCTCGGCCTCGGCGTCGCGCTTGTCGTGGAGCTTTTTGCCTTTGCACAGTCCCAGCTCAAGCTTTACCCGACCGTCCTTGAAATAGAGCGAGAGCGGGATGAGCGCCACGCCGTCCTGCATGACGCGGGCGTTGAGCTTGCGGATCTCGCGCTTGTGCATCAGCAGGCGCTTTGGCCGCATGGGGTCACGGTTGAAGATGTTGCCCTTCTCGTAGGGACTTATATGTAGCCCTCTGGCAAAGAGCTCGCCGTCCTTGATCGTGCAGAAGGAGTCCTTGAGGTTGACCGTGCCGGCGCGTATGCTTTTGACCTCAGTGCCAAAGAGCTCTATGCCCGCCTCATAGCGCTCGAGCACGAAGTAGTCGTGGAACGCCTTGCGGTTTTGCGCTATTTGCTTTATGCCCTGCGCACGCGCCAAAGTTTCTTACCTCCAAAAATGAACTCGATAAAGTATAACACACCTTGAGGGAAAAATAAACCGGGGCAAGATTACATTTGTGTTTCAGCTTTTTGCGCTGGGGTATGGAATTGTCGTCTCATTTATGGTAATATGTATGCGGCGCCGTCCGCTGCGTTCAGCCGGACGGGCCGGGAGGTTAAATTATATGGCTGTTGAGAAGAGAATAGACGGAGAGACGCTGTATCGCGGCGTCATTGTGAATGTGCACCTGGACAGGGCCGAGCTCATTGACGGCAGCGTGGTGAAGCGCGAGGTCGTGGAGCACCCCGGCGGTGTGACGATATTGCCCGTAGAAGAGGACGGCACTACCTGGTGCGTGCGCCAGTTCCGATATCCCTTCGGCCGCGAGATGCTTGAGGCCCCGGCGGGGAAGCTTGAAGTGGGCGAGAAGCCGCTTCCGGCGGCAGAGCGCGAACTTGAAGAGGAGACGGGGCTGAGAGCCGGACGCATGGTATATCTGGGTGAGTGCTGCACTTCGCCCGGGTTCTCAACCGAGGTGCTGCACATCTATCTGGCCCTCGACCTCAAGCAGGGCGACGCGCACCCGGACGCAGGAGAATTTTTGAACGTAGAAAAGCACTCGCTTGACACGCTGGTGAACATGGTTATGGCAGGCGAGATAGACGACGCAAAGACCATCATAGCCGTACTCAAAGCGCGGCGTTTCCTGGAGGAAGAGGGATGGAGAGAAAAATCCTGATAGTTGACGACGAACGTTCCATTGTTGACATACTCAAATACAACCTTGAAAAAGATGGTACCCGCTGCATCTGCGCCTATGACGGGCTTGACGGTCTGAGCCTTGCACGCAGCGAGGACCCGGACGTGATACTGCTCGACGTAATGCTGCCGGGTATGGACGGCTTCGAGGTCTGCCGCACCCTGCGCGCCGAGGGCAACAACGTGCCCATAATCATGATAACCGCGCGCGAGGAGGAGACCGACAAGGTCTTCGGCCTCGAGCTGGGCGCCGACGACTATATCACGAAGCCGTTTTCCATGCGCGAGCTGATAGCACGTGTGCGCACCAACATGCGCCGCGCCGCGAGCATGCTGCCTCAGCAGCCGGGAGAGCCGGAGGACGTGCTCAGAGCGCGTGACCTGGTTATAGACCGCGCCCGGCGCAGCGTCAGCCGCGGCGGCAAGGAGCTTGAACTCACACAGCGTGAGTACGAGCTCATAAAGTATCTCGCCGAGAACCCCGGCAAGGTTGTCAGCCGCGAGGAGCTCATGGCCGCAGTGTGGCAGTATGACTACTTCGGCGACCTGCGCGCCGTGGACGTTGCCGTGCGCCGCCTGCGCGAGAAAATTGAGGATAACCCGTCCGAGCCGCAGTACGTGATGACCAAACGCGGCGCGGGATATTACTTCGCCGACTGAGGGAGAGGATATGAACCGGAGCCTTTACACAAAGCTTGTGCTCATAATCCTGTTCCTCATTATAGCCCTCATGCTTGTCGCGGGAGTGTTTCTGACCCGTGGGGTGCGCAGCTTCTACCTGAACGACTTCTACGACAGCATGGCCGAGGTTTTCTCCGACCAGGAGCTGGCGAGCACCTTGCGTGCGGCGGCACAGGATGACGACCCTGAGTACATGAACGAAGTGCTCGGCGCCAATGCGGGCCTTCTAGGCATAGACCGGGGCACGAGAAACTACCACATACTCTCCGGCGAAACCGGCGAGTGGCTGGCGGGCAGCGTGACGCCGGAGTACGGCGTGGAGATAACGCCGAACATAATCTCTGCCCTGGCGGGCGAGAACGGAGACGCGAGCGACCCCAACGCCGACTACATGGACATAGCCCTACCGCTCGAGGGCGGCGACCAGGACTATATCATCTATATAATTGACGACCGCGAGACTATGCGCAGCTTGAACGACCAACTGCTGCTGATAATTGTCGAGGCGCTGGCCGTCGGCCTTGTCATATCTGTATTCCTGAGCCTGTTGCTGGCCAAAACCATGATAGCGCCCATACAGGAGCTCACCCACGCCGCGGAGAAGGTCGCCTCCGGCGACTTCACGGACAAGGTGGAGAACTCGTCCAAAGACGAGATAGGCGTCCTCACGCGCACGTTTAACGACATGGCCCTCCAACTCGAAGAGACGCTCGACGACCTTAAGCGCAGCGAGCAGATGCGCCGTGAGTTTGTCGCCAACGTCTCCCACGAGCTGCGCACGCCTATCACCGGCGTCAAGAGCTACGCCGAGACTTTGGCAGCGGACCCGGATATGCCGGCAGATACGCGCGAGCGCTTCCTGAACGTCATACTCAACGAGTCCGACCGCATGACCAAGATAGTCCAGGACCTGCTCACTCTCTCCCGCTTCGATGCGGGCAGCTTCGAGTTCTCGTTCGACTATTTCAGCTTCGAGACCTCGGTGCGTGACGTCTATAACGCCGTGCGCATGGAAGCCCAGGCCCACGGCCACGTGTTCATAATCGAGCTCGAGCCCGGCATACCGCGCATACGCGGCGACAAGGCCAGGGTTGAGCAGGTTCTTATGAACATGGTTTCCAACGCCATAAAGTACACGAAAGACGGCGGGCGTATCACCATAAAAGCCGGCGTGCGCGGCGGCGAAGTCTGGTGTTCCGTCAAGGACAACGGCATAGGCATCCCGAAAGAGGACACACAGAAGGTCTTTGACCGCTTCTACCGCGTGGACAAGGCCCGCTCCCGCGAGAGCGGCGGCACCGGCCTGGGCCTGTCGATTGCCCAGGAGATAGTCGTGCGCCACGGCGGCCGCATCGACCTCAAGAGCCGCATGGGCCACGGCACCACTATAACTGTCTGGCTGCCTGTGGAGGGGCCGCAGGATGCGTAGGCCCTCCTGGCTGCGGCTCCCGCACATCAAGGACAGTCGCAAGGCCATCGGACGCCTGCAAAACCTTGTCATAGTCCTGCTGCTCGTGAGCGGCATACTCCTGGCAGGAGGCCGTGCCGGGCTTGGCCTGGACAGCAGTATAAGCGGCTACAGGGGCATAGCCCACAGTGACGACGGCGCCTACAGGGACTACTCCGCGGCTGCTGAACCGATGTGTGTCGTGGTGACGCCTGAAGATGAGCTGCACAGCGCCGCCATGTACGACGGCCGGACGCTTGAAGAGTACTACTCGCGCTTTTCTGCGGCGCTCGCCGAGGCGCTTGGCTCGGCTGGCGAGCCGGAGGTGGTGAGCGAGGACGAGTGGAAGAGCGCAATCAGCGGCAGGGGAGTGTACTTCGACTACTACGCCGACTACCAGCTCTCGTCCCTGGCTATCTGGTTGGGCTCGGAAATGAACGGCGGCGCCGCGGTACACACCGCGCGCAGGCTCTGCCTCTCGTTGCAGGACGAAGAGGTCGCGCTCTACTACATACACGGCCGCAACGGAACCATATACCGCTGCACCACGGAGCTAAGCTATACCAGCCTCTACACCCGTGTGCGCGAGAGCACGCCGAACGACGCCCAGTTCGCCTTTGAAGCCGAGGGTCTTGACCTCGTGGATCCCTATTGCGTCATAACCTCGGGCGACATAGAGCTTCGTACCATGGCTGGTGAAAACTCCCTGGACCAGGGTGAAGCCGACCGACTCATGGAAGCTTTCGGATTGAACTCGAGTCTGGCGCAGGACTACACCGAGGCCGACGGCACTGACGTGTACCTCGAAGGAAACGTCACCTTGCGCCTTGGCGCGGACGGCACGCTCAGATACACAAACCGCTCGGATTTCAATGAGCTAATCACAATCTCCCCGGTGGATGCAGTTGACATAACACGAAACATACTTGAAAACACCGTCGGGCTGGAGAACGGAGTGGCCCAGCTCAGGCTGAGTTATATAATGATGGACTCTTCAACGGGCGAGTGGACACTGAGATACGATTATGCAGTGGACGGGCTGCCAGTCGTAATACGTTCGCACGAGTGCGCAGCCGAGTTTCGTCTCACCGGTGCGGTGGTAACAGGCGCACAGATAATTTTCCGCAGTTACAGCTTTACCGGCGTGATGGAGCACCCGCTTCCGGCTGAACTGGCCGCAGCGCTTGTGCAGGCTGACGGCGGCGGTTCACCCCGCTTGGCATACGTGGACACAAACGGTACAGTGAGCGCCGAATGGCTTGTTGAGTAATTATGGATTCGATTAAAGTCAAAAACTTCATAATAGTGGTGCTGCTCATAGTAAACACTGTGCTGCTGAGCGTATTTGCCGCCGACACTGTGAGGGAGAAGTCAATGGACTCGAGCGCCGTCGAAGGCGCCGTGGCCATCCTGGCGCAAAACGGCATAACCGTTGCCGAGGACGTGGACCTCTCAGAGCGGCAGATAGTGTCCATGCTTGTGACGCGAGATACCCAGCTGGAAGAGCGCATGGCGGCAAACGTGCTTGGCAGCGTCTCCGTACGCGACCAGGGCGGCAATATCCTGCTCTACTTCGGCCCGCGCGGCGAGGCAAGCTTCCGTGGCACCGGCAGTGTGGAGATGAACCTGCACGCAGGTGAGTACACGGCTACGGACCCTGTGGAGGCCGCGCGCAGTTTCGCCCGCGAGCTGGGACTCGACACCGTGCGGGAGCCCGTGAGCAACAACGTTGACGCAGAAACTCTGGAGGGCACGCTTGAGTTGTGCTGCTCCTGCAACGGGGTGCGGGTTGTGAACTGCACCCTGAGCTTTACCTTCGCAGGAGGCGAGCTCCTGGGCGTGTACGGTACGCGCCTGCTCGACAACGCCACACAGGGCCAGCGCGCTAGCT
The DNA here is from genome assembly GCA_930990965.1 of uncultured Clostridia bacterium. Classification (GTDB taxonomy): domain Bacteria; phylum Bacillota; class Clostridia; order Oscillospirales; family Oscillospiraceae; genus Scatomorpha; species Scatomorpha merdigallinarum. The sequence continues at coordinate 99,010 of CAKNRQ010000003.1, read as the reverse complement.
CAATAGACGTCCCGACCGTGCTTATGAGATTCTTGCAAATAGTGCTGGACCGCGGGCGCATATGCTCAAGTCTCAACGCCCTGGAACTGTGCTACAGCATGACGGCAAACGCTGCCGGAGAGGGAGAGCTTGTGCCGATATGGCGTATTGAGACCGACACGGGCGAGTTCTATATAAACGCCATGACCGGCCTCGAAGAGCCGGTGAGCTGAAAAATGCGCTGTATCAGATGCCCTGGAAAGCATTACTTGAATATTCGTGAACAATGTGTTAAAATACATTGTTAGTATAGCCTCATTGCGGACAAAATAATGTTAGCGGTGCGTTCATAACCACTGGCCGGGCGGCCCTGCCCGCCGGCAACAATATATCGTCTTTAGCATGCCCGGCAGCCGCACAAAGTGGAGGCCCGGACAAAAGAGGTCCCCGCAGCCGCGGGTAGCCCCGATCTGGAAAGGTGTTTTTATATGGAGAAGTATGTAATTCACGGCGGCAAGCCGCTGTACGGCGAGGTAGAGGTATCCGGCGCTAAAAACGCCGCGGTGGCCATAATTCCGGCCGCACTGATGGTGAACGGCGTGTGCCGGCTGGAGAACATCCCGCAGATAAGCGACGCGGACATGCTCTTGACCATACTCGAGCACCTGGGTGCGAAGGTCCGTGTGGTAAACCGCAACACGGTAGAGATCGACTGCACCGATGTCAGGTACACCGATGCGCCCTACGACCTGATGCGCAAGATACGCGCATCCTATTATCTCATTGGCGCAATGCTTGGCCGCTTCGGCGCGGCCAAGACCACGATGCCGGGCGGCTGCAATTTTGGCGTCAGGCCCATAGACCAGCACATCAAGGGCATGACGGCCCTCGGCGCCGACGTCGAAGTCACCGGCGGGTTCGTGTACGCCAAAGCCCTCGACGGCAAGCTACACGGCACCAAGATCTATCTAGACAAGGTGAGCGTGGGAGCTACAATGAACATCATCCTGGCGGCCAGCATGGCGCGCGGCAGGACGATAATAGAGCCTGCGGCCAAGGAGCCGCACATAGTTGACCTTGCGAACTTCCTCAACTCCATGGGAGCTGACGTGCGCGGCGCCGGCACTGACAGCGTGAAAATTAACGGAACCGATTCCCTCCACGGCGGCACCTACACCATCATCCCCGACCAGATAGAGGCCGGCACGTACATGGTGGCCTGCGCCGCAGCGGGTGGAGAAGTGCGCATAAAGAACGTCATCCCCCGCCACCTGGAGAGCATTTCGGCCAAACTGCGCGAAATGGGCGTGACCGTAATCGCCGACGAGGACAGCGTCGTCGTGCGCTCCAGCGGCAACCTGCGCCGGGTTAACATCAAGACCATGCCATATCCCGGCTTCCCGACGGACATGCAGCCGCAGTTCGCCGCCGCGCTCTGCTGTGCAAACGGCGAGAGCATCATAACCGAAGGCATTTACGACAACCGCTTCAAATACATGACTGAACTGCGCAAGATGGGAGCCAACGTGTACGTTGACGGCCGTGTCGCCTGCATAGACGGCGTGGACCACCTGACGGGCGCTCCCGTGGCGGCCTGCGATCTGCGCGCCGGTGCGGCCATGGTCATAGCGGGACTTGTGGCAGAGGGCGTAACCGAGGTGGAGGACATCCACTATATCGAACGTGGTTACGAGAACTTTGTGGGCAAGCTGCGCGCGCTAGGCGCCGATATAGCCCTTGTGAATGACCCGGACGAGCCTGAAAAGCTCTACAAGAACGTCTGCGCCGGCTGATGCGGATAACGGTATTCGCCAGCGGCTCGACGGGTAACTGTGCCCTCGCCTCGCTGGGCGGGGCCAAAATACTGATCGACGACGGTATTTCACTGCGCAGGCTCAAGGGCTTTTTGGCCCAGGAGGGTCTGACGCCGGACGGGCTGGACGCTGTATTCATAACTCACGAGCACCGGGACCACATCAGTGGATTGCCGATGCTCGTAAAATACCACGGCGTACGCATACTGGCAAACCGGCCCGTGGCCTCGCGCCTTGATGGTATGATACCTCAGGCGGGGGAGTACATAGAGCCGGTGCAGCCGGGTGAGAGCGTGAAGCTCGGCGGCGTGACGCTCACGCCATTTCCGACTATGCACGACACGCCCGGCTCCTGCGGGCTGCGTTTGGACTCGGCCGAGGGGGCCATGGGCTTTTGTACTGACCTGGGCGCCGTTACCGATGAGGTCAAGTCGGCGCTGGCAGGAGTGAAGGTGGCGCTTATAGAGGCCAACCACGACGTGGACATGCTCTGCGACGGGCCTTACCCGGCCATGCTGAAGCGGCGCATTCTCTCTGAGCATGGGCACTTGAGCAACGAAGAGTGTGCAAAATTGGCCGTGTTTTTGGCACAGGAGGGAGCTCAGACCCTGATTTTGGGCCATATAAGCCGTGAGAACAACACCCCAGGCAGGGCGCTGAACGTAGTGGGCGACGCCCTCAGCCGCGCGGGAGTGTCCACTGAATTGCTTGCCGCGCCTCCACTCGGGCCGGTCAGCGTGGAGGAACTTGTGCAATGCCCGGCGTGAGTTTTATATTTGCCGGCAAAATGCGCGAGAAGTACTTTGAAGGCGCCTTCGCCGAGTATCTCAAGCGTATCGGCGGCTATACAAAGTGCGAAGTGCGTGAAATTGCCGAGCAGCGGCTGGGCGACAGGCCCTCACAGCGAGAGATAGACGCCGCGCTTGCCCGCGAGGCGCAGGAGATAGAAAAGGCCATACCGAAGGGCGCGTATGTGGCGGCGCTCTGCGTGGAGGGCGAGATGTGCTCCAGCGAGCAGTTGGCACAAAAGTTCAGCGCCCTGGACGGGCGCGGGGTAGGCCGGATATGCTTCATCGTGGGGGGATCGTTCGGGCTGAACCCTGATCTGAAGAGCAGGGCAGACTGGCGGCTTTCCATGTCCAGAATGACTTTCCCGCACCACTTGGCCCGCGTAATGCTGGCCGAGCAGGTGTACAGGGCTTTTACAATAAACGCCGGGACGCGCTACCACAAGTGACCGGTATAAAAAGGAGAAAGGTTAATGGAAGGACCTAAGCTCGAATGGGGCCGGGACCTGCCCGGTGAAATGCTGGAGAAGTGGCCGAAGGACGAAAATGGCGAGCTTGTTGCCGCGGCGCACCTCACCAGCTGCTCGCAGTTCGACATGAGCGACGCCATTCTCACAGGAGTGCTTGATTCCTGCAATATACCGTATTTCAAGCGCTTCCCGCACTACGGGGGATTCGGAAATTTAATGATGGGTATGAGCGCGGAGGGCGTGGATATATTCGTCCCCGAGACCATGCTTGAAGAAGCAAAGAATATACTAGAAGGAGAGTCCGAAAATGAGGAGCTATAAGGAAGAATACCAGTATTGGCTGGACAGCCCCGCACTCGACGAGGAGGAGTGGAAGGAGCTCTCTGCTATAGCGGATGACGACAAGGAAATAGAGAGCCGTTTCTACGCACCCCTGGAGTTCGGCACTGCGGGCCTGCGCGGCATCATGGCCACCGGCCTCAACCGCATGAACGTACACGTGATACGCTGGGCCACCCAGGCCTTCGCCGAGGTTATAAAGGCCGAGGGACAGGAAGCCTGCGACAAGGGCGTAGTTATCTGCTACGACTGCCGGCTCAACAGTTCGCGCTTCGCCCACGAGGCGGCCGGGGTAATGGCGGCCAACGGCATAAAGGTGCGCATTTTTGACGAGCTGCGCCCCACGCCTGAGCTGAGTTTTGCCGTTATCCACTACGGCGCCACCGCCGGTATCAACATAACGGCCAGCCACAACCCGCGCGAGTACAACGGCTATAAAGTCTACTGGTCCGACGGAGCGCAGCTCCCGCCCAAGCACGCGGCGGCTGTGGCCGACATGATGGGCAAGATAGATATTTTCAAGGACGTCAAGCGCGTCTGCTTCGACGAAGCCGTCGAGAGCGGCATGGTCAGCACAATAGGCGCCGAGACTGACGAGGCCTTCCTCGGCGAAGTCATGAAGATGAGCGTCAACTCCGCGGTGGTGCGCGAAGTGGCCGACGAGTTCAAGATAGTTTATACGCCCTTCCACGGCTGCGGCTATAAGCTCGTACCCGAGGCACTGCACCGCCTGGGCGTGAAGCACCTGTTCTGCGAGCCGAAGCAGATGGTGATAGACGGCAACTTCCCGACCGTAAAGAGCCCCAACCCGGAGAATCCGGAGGGCTTCTACCTCGCGGTTGACCTCGCCAAGCAGGTCGGCAGCGACCTCATCATCGGCACTGACCCGGACTCGGACCGCGTCGGCACGATGGTGCGCGGCAAGGACGGGGAATACCACACCATCACCGGCAACCAGATGGGCGTGCTGCTGCTCGACTACATCATAAACGCCCGCCGCGAGTCCGGCACCATGCCCGAGAACCCGGCCTTTATCAAGACCATCGTCACCACGAATATGGGCCGTGAAGTCGCCGAGCAGAACGGCATCCACGTCGACGAGACCTTCACCGGCTTCAAATTCATGGCCGAGAAGCTGGCAGAGTACAAGCGCGACGGCTCCTATAATTACCTGCTGGCCTATGAGGAAAGCTACGGTTATATGGTGGGCGACTATGTCCGCGACAAGGACGCGGTCACGGCCAGCATGCTCATCGCCGAAATGGCGGCCAGCTACTTCAAGCGCGGCATGACCCTCGCTGACGCTCTCGAGGCGCTGTATGAGAAGTACGGCTGGTTCGGCGAACTGACGCTCAACCTGGTCATGCCCGGTCTTGACGGTCTTGAAAAGATGCGCGGCATAATGGCTTCCCTGCGCGCCGAGCCCCCCAAGGAGATCGGCGGCGAAGCTGTGCTGGGCATGCGCGACTATCAGAGCGGTACGGTCTCCGTGGCTGAGCTCGGCGTAGTGGGCAAGACCCCCATAGCCGGCAGCAACGTGCTCTACTTTGAGCTCGCAGACGGCACCGCGTTCATTGTGCGTCCGAGCGGCACTGAGCCCAAGATAAAGGTCTATATTCTGGCCCAGGGCGAGAGCCGCGAAGATTGCAACAAGAGGATAGAACGCTACAGAACCTTTGCCGAGAGCCTCAATAAGTAAGGACGGCTCCCGTTAAAGGCCGGGTACTCTCACCCGGCCTTTTTTCACCCATATTTGCAGGAAAGAGATGCGTGACACATGAAAGATTATCTTCAGCTCTTCTGGGCCTTTATCAAGGTCGGCGCGCTGACTTTCGGCGGCGGCTATGCCATGCTGCCCATATTGCAGCGCGACATCGTGGAGAAGCACGGCTGGGTAAATGACGAGGAAGTTATGGATTACTACGCCATGGCCCAGTGCCTGCCTGGCATAATCATGGTGAATACCAGCGTTTTCATAGGCCGCCACCGCAAGGGTACGGCAGGCGGTATAGTGGCCGGCCTGGCTTCGGCCCTGCCCTCGCTTGTCATCATAACGGTCATAGCCATGTTCCTCACGGCCTTTGCCGAGTACCCGATAGTGCAGAACGCATTCGCGGGTATCCGCGCCTGCGTCGTGGTGCTCATCGTCAACGCCGTGGTCAAGCTCTGGAAGAGCGCCATGGTTGACTGGAAGAGCATAGTGATAATCTTTCTGCCTGTCTTCGCACTCAGTGCCTTTACCGAGGCCTCACCCATACTTCTGGTCGTTGCCGCGGCAATAGCCGGAATAGTCATCACCGTACTCGCTGACAGTCATAAGAAGGGAGGTGAGGCGGCATGACCTACGCACTGCTGCTTCTCAACCTCTTTTGGGAGTTCCTGAAAATAGGCGTATTCGCCGTGGGTGGTGGAATGGCCACTCTGCCGTTCCTGTATGACCTCGGTGAGAAGACAGGCTGGTACACGAGCGCACAGGTGCTCGATATGCTGGCCGTGAGCGAGTCAACTCCGGGCCCCATAGGCATAAATATGGCGACATACGTCGGCTATACTGTGGGCGGCTTCCCGGGCGCCGTGCTCGCTACGCTGGGCACTATCCTGCCCGGCGTCATACTCGTGCTGATCCTCGCCAAGTTCCTCGCCAGGCACCATGACAACCGCTATATAAACGCGGCCTTCTATGGATTGCGCCCGGCGTCTACGGCGCTTATAGCCGCGGCCGGTGTGGGCGTGCTGGGTGAGAGCCTGTTCAACGTGTCGCTCTGGCGCGAAACGGGCAATATTGCCGATCTCTTCGTCTGGGGCCCGATAATCCTGGCCCTGGTGCTGGCCGTGCTCACCAACATAAAGCCAACAAAGAACATACACCCCGTCATTTACATAGCGGGCAGCGCGGTCGTGGGCATAGTTTTCAAGCTCGGTGGCGCCTGAGTCAGAAGGCCAGAAAATAGGTGCAATAAGCATAAGCTGCGGACAATGCCGCACTCAACAGCCGCCCGGCCGTCAGCCGGGCGGCTGACGGCTTGACAGCGACGGTTGCGGCGGCTGTCTGCATGTGGACAGAGAGCCCGCCCCAGCCTATAATCAGCGCGCAGAGGGCAAAGTTTGCGCGCGTGTGCGAGCAGGAGCGCAGCGCGCTGATGCCGCCGCCGATTTCAAAAAAGCCCGTGGCCAGCGCCCGTGCGGCGCCTAGTTCCAAGCCGGTGTGTATGGAGAGCTCACCGGAGATGCGTGAGAGCATGCCGGAGGCGTCAAGGGCCGCAACGAGGGCAGAGAAGAGCACTACAAAGCCGCAGACCTTGAGTATGTTCCAGACCGAGGCTGTCACGGCGCGGGCCAGCGCCCCGGGCTGCACTTCAGGAACGGCGCCCGTGGCAGAGGACGTCCCCACAGTGCGTCCGCGCATGATTACGCCGGAGGTCAGGGCGGCGAGTACGTGACAGGCGTAGAGTACGAGCCCTGCGCGTACGCTGCCGAATACGCCGGCCCCGGCCGCGCCGACCAGAAAAGCCGGGCCGGAGTTGTTGCAGAAGCCCAGCAGGTGCGAGCACTCCTCGCGCGAGATGACGCCCCTCTCGCACATGTCGGCCGCCGCCGACGCGCCGAGCGGATAACCGCCCATGACGCCCATCAAAAACGCCGCGGCTCCGGCGCCGGGAACGCCGAAGAGCTTGGACATAACCCCGGAGAGTGCGCGCGAGGCCCGCTGCGGTATGCCGAGCTCCATGATGGACGAGCCGAGCACAAAAAACGGGAACAGCGATGGGATTATGACCTCGGCACAGATGCCTAGTCCATGCCTCACGCCCTCAGCAGCCTCAGCCGACCAGAGCAGCAGCAGGGCAAGGCCGAGGGCAGCGAGGGTGGAACCGAATACAAATCTGCGCATAACATCACCCGCTAAAGCCTATGCGCGGCATCGGGCATATACTCCGGGACGCAGATGGCGCGTCCACACATTCTGCCGGACTTGGGCGCATAAACTCCCCTCGGGGGTGTGCGTATGTCAAAGCGCAGTCGCGCCGGGCTCCGCGAGGAGCTGGCAGAGAGGCTGGAAGTGCCCGGTCAGGCGCTGGGCGTAGTTAAGGTCACGCTGACGGGCTCGGGTCAGGCGCTGGTGGAGGACCATCGGGGCCTGCTGAGCTATTCGCGCGAGCGCGTGGAAATTGACGCCAGGGCGCACCGCGTACGTATAGATGGCGAGGGCTTGGAACTCAAGGCCATGGACAGGGAGGCCCTGCTGGTCACGGGGCGCATACTCTCGGTGGAGCTGGAATGAAGATTAAACTTTCTGAACTGCTGCACGGGAGCGTGCGCATAAAGGTGACGGGCGCGAAGCCCCAGGACGTGCTCAACGCCATGAGCGAGCGCTCCGTGAGCTTCTGGGACGCCGTGCCGGAGGATGAATTCACAATAAGCCTCGGGATATACTCCCGTGAATTCGGAGAGGCGCGGGCCATCGCGGAGCGCAGGCAGTGCTCGGTGCAAAGGCTGCGCGAGCGCGGCGTCCCGGCGATACGGCGCAGGCTGAGGCGCAGGATAGCGCTTCTGTGTGCGGCGGTGAGCTGCTTTGTACTGCTCGCGGCCAGCTCCCTGTTTATCTGGGACATAGACGTGGAGGGCAACGAGAGCGTATCGACTGGTGAAATCCTGCGCGCCCTGTCAGATGCGGGCGTGTACCCCGGTTCGTTCTGGCCCGGATGGTCTGCGGACGATATACGAAATAGCGTCATCCTGGACATACCGGAGCTGGCCTGGCTGGGCGTGAGCGTGGATTCCTCGCGTGCAACCGTCCGTGTGCGCGAGCGGGTGGAGAAGCCGTCCGTCGTGCAGCGCAGCGACGTGGGTAGCGTGACAGCCCGTACAACGGGTATAATAGAGCGTATGGAAGTGTATCAGGGTGCGCCCCTGGTGGCGTTCGGCGATGCCGTAGTGGCCGGGGAGACGCTCGTCTCGGGCGAGATGCCGAGCGAGGTCGGGGACACGAGATACGTGCGCGCCTCCGCGCTTGTGGAGGCCAGAACCTGGTACGAGCGCAGCGCGGCCGCGCCACTCGAGTACAAAGCGCTTTCACAGGACGGAGAACACACGCGCTGGGCCCTCATTTTGGGGGATAAGCGCATCAATTTTTACACCGGGAGTAGCCAAACTGAGCCCGGCTGTGGTAAAATCATTACGGAGTATACATTGGAGTGGCCGGGAGTGTTTTCACTGCCCGTGACACTTGTGCGCGAGCGCATATCCGAGTACGGGCAAGTGGCCTCATCCCAAAGCGAAGACGAGCTCGCCGCAGGCCTCGCAGCATCGCTGCAAAGCGCGCTCGAGCGTGAGCTCGCGGGCCGTGGAGAAGTGCTCGACGCCACGTTTACAAGCTCGGTGAGCGGCGGGCTGCTCATCGTGACCATGCGCGCCGAGTGCCTCGAGGACATAGCCGTGTACACTCCGGCAAACCAGTAAACCCCATAGAGAAAGGGATATGCTTATGATAGAGAGGACCATGCCCATAGAACGCATGGAAAACGTGATCAGCGTCTTCGGTTCGTTTGACCAGAATCTGAGGATAATTGAGAGCGAACTGCACGTCTCCGTCACCGACAGGGACGACCAGCTGCGCATATCAGGCGAGGCCGAAGACGTCATGGCCGCGGAAAAGGCCATAGGCGGGCTGCTGCAGCTGGCGAGCCGCGGAGAGGCCATAGACGCGCAGAACGTGCGCTACATCCTGAAACTTGTGCGCGAGGGCCGCGAGGCCAAGATAAGCGAGCTCGGCGGCGACGTGGTGTGCATCACGGCCAAGGGCAAGCCGATAAAGGCCAAGACCCTTGGCCAGCAGGCCTATGTCGACGCGATGAACAAGAACACCATAACCCTCGGCATAGGCCCAGCCGGCACCGGCAAGACCTACCTGGCCGTGGCCGAGGCCGTCGCCGCCTTCAGGAGTGAGCAGGTGAACCGCATAATCCTGACCCGTCCCGCTGTCGAGGCAGGAGAGCGCCTGGGCTTCCTGCCCGGCGACCTGCAGAGCAAGGTGGACCCGTACCTCAGGCCGCTCTACGACGCTCTATTCGAGATGCTGGGCCCCGAGACCTATAACAAGTACCTCGAGCGCGGCAACATCGAGGTCGCGCCGCTCGCGTACATGCGCGGGCGTACGCTGGACGACAGTTTCATCATTCTCGACGAGGCCCAGAACACCTCGCGCGAGCAGATGAAGATGTTCCTTACCCGCATAGGCTTCGGCTCCCGCGTGGTCATAACCGGCGACGTGACACAGATAGACCTGCCACATGACAAGGTCAGCGGTCTCAAGGAGGCCATGCGCGTGCTGCGCGACATAGACGACATCGCCATCTGCCGCCTGACTGGCGCGGACGTCGTGCGCCACGAGCTGGTTCAGAAGATAATCGAAGCCTACGAGCGCGACGAAAAGCGCCGCGCGGAGGACACGAAAAACGCAAAGCCCGGGCTCAAAACCTTCCGGAGAAAGGGTTGATGCGGCCATGGATTTGAAACTGAGCCTTTCCCGGGAAAAGCGCGGCCTGGGCCACGAGAACGCCAGGGCCCTCATCCTGCGTGCGGCCAGGGCCGCCCTGGCCTGCGAGGGAGTGGACGAGCCCTGCCTGCTCGGCGCGCTGCTCACCGACAACGAGGGCATAAGGGAGCTAAACCGCGAGTACCGCAATATCGACTCCGCGACCGACGTTTTGAGCTTCCCCATGAACGAGCTCACGCCCGGCGAGTTTGACGCCGAGGAGTGTGAGCGGGACATGGACACGGGCCGAATTGTGCTCGGCGACATGGCCTTTTCGCTCGAGCGCTGCGCCGCCCAGGGCGAAGAATTTGGTCACGGCTTCGACCATGAGCTCATGTACCTCACGGTGCATAGCGTGCTGCATCTCCTGGGCTACGACCACGTGGACGAGGGCGAGATGAAAAAGCAGATGCGCGCGAGAGAAAAGGAGATAATGGCCGCGCTAGAGCGGGCTTGACTACTGGCGCTCAGCGCCACGGAGGTAAACAAATGACAAAAAACGCCATGATAACTATAGCCGGACGTCCGAACGTCGGCAAGAGTACGCTCACTAACGCCCTTGTGGGCGAAAAAGTGGCCATAGTATCCAACAAGCCGCAGACGACCCGCGGCCGCATAACGGGCGTCATGTCCAGGGGGGAGACGCAGTTCGTGTTCATGGACACGCCGGGCTTCCACCGTGCGCGTACCCGCCTCGGCGAGTACATGGACAAGGTGGTCCGCGAGAGCGTCGGCGACGTCGATGCGGTGGTGCTGGTGGTTGAACCCATCCCCTCGGTCGGCAAGCAGGAAGAAGAGCTGATTCGCCAGATAAAGAACTCCGGCGTCCCGGCCATACTGGCCGTGAACAAGATAGACACAGTAGAAAAGCCCGAGCTGCTCGCGGTCATTGCGGCCTACGCCGCCGCGCATGGCTTCGCCGCCATCGTCCCGATCAGCGCAAAGCGCGGCGAGGGCCTGGAAATCCTGATGGACGAGCTGGAGAAGTTCGCCGAGGAGGGGCCGCACCTCTTCCCGGACGACGTCTTTACAGACCAGCCGGAGAAGCAGTTGTGCGCCGAGATTATCCGCGAGAAGCTGCTCTGGTGCCTGGAACGCGAGGTACCGCACGGTACGGCCGTTGTAGTTACCCGCTTTGAAGAGCGCGAGGACGGCGTGGTGGAGATAGACGCCACCATCTACTGCGAGAAGGCCAGCCACAAGGGCATAATTATCGGCAAGCATGGCGACATGCTCAAGAAAATAGGCGAGATGGCCCGAAAAGACATGGAGGCGCTGCTGGACACCAAGGTGTATTTGCAGACCTGGGTGAAAGTTAAGGAAAATTGGCGGGACTCCATGAGCCTGCTGCGGAATTTCGGCTTCACCGAACAGTAAAACTGTTCAAAGTATGTGAGAAAAATATCGTTATTATCTTGTCAAAAAGCTTGCTATACGTCCGATGATGGTATATAATCGTCGCGGCAGCAAGGTCATGCAAAACTTCCCGGCAATAGTTTTTGACCGGGCGTACACAATATGTACGAGGTGGTTTTCATGACCGGCGAGGATTTTTGGGAGCTTTTCGCGGAAACCGGGGAGCCGGTGTGCTGGCTTTTGAGCCGCGCTCTGTCAGGGCGCGAACCGGGCGAAAACGAAGAGGAAACGGCGGGTGGATAATGCCCGCCGGGAAAGCTTCGGAAGGTGATACATATGTTTCTTACTACGCGCGGATTGATTCTACGAGAGGCTAAGTACAAGGATGCGGACAAAATATTGACCATCCTGACCGAGACTGACGGTAAGATAACGGCCAAGGCCCGTGCTGTTGCCCGCACACGCAGCAAGCTTGCGGCAGCGACACAGCTTTTGACTTTCTCCGACCTTACACTCTTTGAAAACAAGGGATACTGGACCGTGAACGAGGCGGCCACAGTGGAGCAGTTCCGGGCCCTGCGCACGGATATCCATCTTCTGGCCCTGGGCAGCTATATAGCCGAGCTGCTGGAGGCGGTCACGAATGAGAACGTACCCGAACCGGGGATATTGCAGTTAGGTCTCAACGCGCTCTATGCCCTGGCCAACAAGCTCTGCCCGCCCAAGCAGGTGAAGGCTGCGTTTGAGCTCAGGCTCATGTGCCTGTCCGGGTACAGGCCGGAGCTGGAGCGGTGCGCGGGCTGCGGCAAGGTTGAAATGACGCGCTCGAGGCTCTTCCCCGAGCACGGCGAGCTCTACTGCCAGGACTGCCGGGCAGTGGGCGGTCTGGAGATACGCGAGGGTACGCTTGAGGCTATGCGGTATATCATAGACGCAGATCCGCGCCGCGTCTTTTCCTTCAGGCTGGCCGAGCCCGACCTGACCCAGATGGGCCAGGTTTGCGAGAGCTTTACGCTCTACCAGCTCGACAGGGCCTTCGGCAGCCTCGACTACTACAAGAAATTGAGGAACCAGATATAATGACCCTATATGAACGAAGCGCAGCTACGCTCGAACTGCCGGCCGTGCTCGCCATGCTTCAGCGCGAAGCAGTAAGCGACATGGCCAAGGTGCGGGCCGGCGCGCTTTTCCCCAGCACAGATGCAAACGAAGTGCACCGCCGCCTGGGTGAGACCAGCGCCGCGAGGGCCATGATGGTCACGCGCGGCGCTCCGAGTTTCTCGGGCGTCAAGGACGTGCGGCCAAGCCTGCAGCGCGCAGACATGGGCGGCGTCCTGAACACGCGCGAACTCATGGACATAGCGGGAGTCCTGGCTGCGGCGAGGGCCTGTAAGGCCTACGCAGCCGGCGACGGCAAGGGAGAGAAGACGAGCATAGACTACCTCTTCCAGTCCCTGCAGGCCAACCGCTTCCTAGAAGACAAGATAACCACCTCCATAGCCGGTGAGGAGGAGATAGCCGACGCCGCGAGCACGGAGCTCGCCAACATACGCCGGCTCATACGCGCCGCCAGCGCCAGAGTGCGCGAGGCGCTGCAAAAGATAATAAGCTCCCCGAGCTACGCCAAAGCGCTTCAGGACCCTATAATAACGACCCGCTCCGAGCGCTATGTCGTGCCCGTAAAAGCGGAGTTCAAAAACGCCATCCCCGGCCTTGTACACGACGTGTCGAGCTCCGGGGCGACGCTGTTTATCGAGCCCATGGCGGCCGTGAAGGCCAACAACGAGCTGCGTGAGCTGCGCGCGAGGGAGAAGGCAGAGATTGAGCGTATCCTTGCCGAGCTCTCGGCCGACTGCGCCGAGCACGCGGACGGCATATCGCTCGACTTCGACCTGCTCGTGAGGCTGGACCTAATATTTGCGAAAGCCAGATTGAGCTATGCGCTCGATGCAGCGGAACCTGAGCTCTCGGAGCGGGAAATAAGGCTCCACCGGGCCCGGCACCCGCTGCTTGCCAAGGAGACGGCGGTGCCCATAGATCTCGAGCTTGGCGGCAGCTACGACACGCTCGTCATCACCGGCCCCAACACCGGCGGCAAGACGGTGACGCTCAAGACCATCGGCCTCATGTGCGTCATGGCGGCCTGCGGGCTGCACATCCCGGCGGCGCCAGACAGCGCGGTACCCGTCTTTTCGGGTATCTTCGCCGACATCGGCGACGAACAGAGCATAGAGCAGAATCTGTCAACCTTTTCTTCGCACATGACGAACAATGTGCGCATACTTGAAGAGTGTGGGGAGAAAACCCTTGTGCTCTTCGACGAGCTGGGCGCGGGAACAGACCCCACCGAGGGCGCAGCCCTGGCCATATCCATGATTGAGTACGCCCGCCGCCGCGGCGCGATGATCGCCGCGACGACCCACTACGCCGAACTCAAGGTTTACGCCACAAACGAGCACGGCGTCATGAACGCCTCGTGCGAATTCGACGTTGCAACGCTCAAGCCGACCTACCGCCTGTTGGTGGGCATACCCGGCAAGTCCAACGCCTTTGCCATATCCGAGCGGTTGGGCGTGCCGCAGGAGATAATAGACGACGCAAGGAGCCGTATCGGCACGGAGAGCGCAAGTTTCGAGGCCACCATTGCGAAGCTGGAAGAGGTCCGTCAGGCCCTTGAGCGCGATAGAGAGCTCGCGGAGAGCAAGCTGCGTGAAGCCGAGGCCAACCGCAAGGAGTCGGCCAAAATACGTGTGGAGCTCGAGCTCAGGCTTGACAAGGCAGAAGTCAAGGCAAAGCGGGACGCGGAGCGCATAATCGCTTCGGCGCGCGAGACGGCCGAGGCTGCCTTCGCCGAAATAGACCGCATGCGTGCCCAGGTGAACGAAAGCGAGGACCACCGCGCGGCCAACGAGGCGCGGACAAAGCTCCTGCGAAGCCTGAACGAAGCCGAAGGGCGCTTTGCCCAGCGCGATGCGCTGCCGCAGGAAAAGCGCGCGCCCACGCGCGACGCCGTGGCCGGCGACACTGTGGAGCTGCTGAATATGGGCGGCGTGAAGGCCGAAGTCGTGGCCGTCAACCGGGACGGCTCGCTCCAACTCAGGGCAGGGGTGATGAACCTCACGGCCAAACAGAGCGAGGTGCGCGTGACCGAAAAGCCGGGAAAGAAGAAAAATTCCGGCGCGGCCTCCGGCGCTCCGCTGCGCGCGGCGCCTGTACCGGCCGAGCTCGACCTGCGCGGCATGGACACGCTGGAAGCTATACCCGTCATGGAGCGGTACATAGATTCGGCCGTGATGGGCAAGCTGCATACCGTGACAATTATTCACGGCAAGGGCACGGGAGCGCTGCGCGCCGCCGTACAGCAGGCGCTCAAGCGCAACAAAGCGGTCAAGAGCTACAGGCTGGGCCGCTACGGTGAGGGAGAATCTGGTGTAACCGTGGTTGAACTGAAATAAAATTTACCTCAAGTCTAAGGTACAACTTGTGTAAAAAGACAAATCGGGGAAAACCCCGTTGACGTTTACAGCCAGATTTGATAAAGTTATTATGCTAGAAGCCTGAATCCGCAGGCTGGGGTTGTGGAAGGAGTGTCTTTCGTGATATCCAAAGAGGTTACAATAAACAATCAGGTCGGCCTTCACGCCAGGCCCGCCACCTTCTTCATTCAGAAGGCTAACGAGTTTAAGAGCAGCATCTGGATTGAAAAGGACGACAGGCGCGTGAATGCCAAGAGTCTTCTCGGCGTGCTGTCCCTCGGCATTGTCAAGGGCACCGCAGTGAACATCGTGGCTGACGGCGTCGACGAGAACGAGGCGATTGCCACGCTCTCGGCCCTCATTGATTCTGATTTCTCCGAGTAATCCGCGCAAGACTAATACCCAAAGGGCGTGCATTTTGCACGCCCTTTTGTAATGACACAGGTGCAAAACCTGCGCGGCATCTTTGTAAAGGCAGGTGGGACTCGCATGAAAATAGACGAACTGCGCGACAAGGCAAACCGCCTGCCGCTGCTGCCGGGCGTGTACATCATGAAGGACGCGCGCGGCGAGGTCATATACGTCGGCAAGGCCAAGGCGCTGAAAAACCGCGTTACGAGCTATTTTCGCGGCGAGCATCTGCCCAAAGTCGCGGCGATGGTGTCGCACGTAGATAACTTTGACGTCATCGTGGTGAAGACCGAGTTCGAGGCTCTGGTTCTGGAGAACTCGCTTATAAAGCGCTATAAGCCCCGATACAATATCCTGCTCAAAGACGACAAGGGCTACCCATTTATACGCCTGGACGCCAAGAGCGAGTATCCGCGCTTTTCGCTTGCCAACCACACGGCGAAGGATTCGGCGCAGTATTTTGGCCCGTTCGGCGGCCGGAGCCAGACAAAGGACATAATAGATACAGTGTGCAAGGCTTTGCACCTGCCCACTTGTTCGCGTCGCTTTCCCCGCGACATAGACAAGGCGCGGCCGTGCCTCAACTACCACATGGGCTCCTGCGCGGGCTGGTGCCGCTCAAGCGGGCCGGGGGCCGAGGAGTACCGTTCAGCCATAGCCCAGGCAGAGCTCGTGCTCTCGGGCCGCACAAAGGAGCTTACGGACGAGCTCACCAGGCAGATGGAAGCTGCGGCTGAGGATTTGAAGTTTGAGATCGCGGCAGACCTGCGCGACCGCATACGCGCGATAGAGAGCCTGGGCAACAGGCAGAAAGTCATCTACGCCGTGTACGCTGACACGGACGTGGTCGGCTTCTATCGCGGCGCCAAGAGCTGCATGGCTGTGCTCCACTACGTGAACGGCAACCTGGCTGACAAGGACTTTGAGCTCATGGACGAGCCCCTGGAGTCCGACGGAGAGGCTGTCAGCACGCTGGTGCGGCAATATTACTCGGCGCGTGGCGCCTGGCCCAAGTTTATCTACCTGCCTGATTGCGCGGTGCAGGAGGACCTGGAGGCGCTCGCAGAACTGTTCTCCAAGGACTCGGGCAAGAAGGTGCGTGTGGAGGTGCCACAGCGCGGCGACAGGCGCCGCCTGCTCGAGACTGCCATGACAAACGCCAGGGAAGAGGCTGAGCGGGCCTCGACGCAGCAGCAAAAGCAGCTCAAGACCCTCGAATGGCTGGGACGCACGTTGAACCTGCCCGGGCCGCCGGAGCGTATAGAGGCCTTTGATATCTCAAACCTCGGCAGTGATGGCATAGTCGCGGCCATGACCGTGTTTGTCCATGGCAGGCCGCTCAAGTGCGACTACCGCAAGTTCAGAATACGCGGCCTCACGGAGCCTGATGACTATGAGAGCATGCGTCAGGCCGTGTCACGGCGCTTCCAGCGCGCCATAGATGGGGACGAGAAATTCTCGGAGCTGCCGGACTTGTTGCTCATAGACGGCGGCGCCGCCCACGCCTCGGCAGCAGAGGGGGTGCTGCGGGAGCTGGGACTGAGCATACCGACCTTCGGCATGGTCAAGGACGACCGCCACCGCACGCGCGCCCTGGAAACGCCGGAGGGCCGTGAGATAGGTATATCCGGCAACCCGGCTGTCTTCGCGTTTGTCGGCACGATACAGGAGGAGACGCACCGCTGCGCCATAGAGTACCAGCGTTCCCTGCGCAACGAAAAGCTCCACTCCGGTCTGGACGACATACCGAACGTCGGAGATAAGCGGCGAAACGAGCTCCTGCGCGCCTTTGGCAGCGTCAAGGCCATCAAGGCCGCAGAATATGAGCAGCTCTGTGCCGTCGTACCCAAGAACGCCGCCCGAGCGGTGTTTGACCACTTTCACCCCGCAAATGAGGAGGAAAAGACATGAGAGTAATTACAGGCACAGCCAGGGGCCGAAAGCTCCTGGAGCCGGACGGCATGGCAGTCAGGCCGACGACAGACATGGTCAAGGAGGCCATGTTCAATATAGTCCAGTTCGACATAGAGGGACGGCGGGTACTTGACCTCTTCGCGGGTACAGGCCAGCTTGGTATAGAGGCGCTCTCGCGCGGAGCTGCGGAGTGCGTGTTCGTAGACGAGAGCGCGAAGAGCGTCAAGCTTGTGCGTACCAATCTCGAACGCTGCGCGCTGCGCGGCCGCGTTGAGCAGGCAGACTCCATAGGCTTCCTGCGCCAGGGCGGGAAATTCGACCTCATATTTCTCGATCCCCCCTATGATTCGGATTTGCTGGAAAAAGCGCTGGAAGTGATACAAAATGTTGACATATTGAATGACGGTGGTATAATTGTCTGCGAAAGCAGACGGGAAAAGTCAATGCCGGAACTCTCAGCGCCCTACCGCAAAACCCTCTCCAGACGCTACGGCAAAGTCTGCCTGACAGTCTACAAGAAGGACAACTGACATATGAGTATTGCAATCTGCCCGGGCAGCTTTGACCCGATAACTCTCGGACACCTGAATATCCTGCGCCGCACCGCACGTCTTTTTGACAGGGTTGTGGTGCTGGTGATGTACAATCCGACGAAGAAGTCGCCGATGTTCAGTATAGATGAACGTGTGAAAATGGTAAGGCGTGTAGTGAAGCCTCTGCATAATGTCGAGGTTGACACCTATTCGGGACTGCTGGCCGAGTATGCCAAGCGTTTTGACCACGCCATAATTGTCAAAGGCCTGAGAGCCACCACGGACTTTGAGTACGAGTTTCAGATGGCGCAGGTAAACAAGATGATAAACCCGAACCTGGAGACAATGTTCCTGACCGCGAGCGAGAAGTATACCTTCCTGAGCTCTTCGGCGGTGCGTGACCTCGCAGGGTTTGGGGCAGATCTCTCGAAGTTTGTGCCGAGAGAGATTATAGATGATGTCATAGCTAGAGCGCAGGGAGGAAAGCGCAATGGATAACGAAGTCATGGAGCTCATTGACACCCTGTATTCCATGGTCAGCGAGGCATGGGGTGTGCCCCTGGGCAACGATAAGTGCATAGTCGAGCGCGAGAAGGTCCTCAGCATGATTGAGGAGATAAAGTCCCGCATCCCTGCGGAGCTCGCAGAGGCGAAACGCCTGGTTTCTGCCCGCGACGAGTTTATAGGCAACGCCAAGCGCGAGGCCGAGAGTATTCGCCGCGCTGCTGAGGAGAAGGCCAGGACCATGATAGACGAGCAGGAAGTTGTGCGTGTGGCCCGCGCCAAGGCCGCCGAACTCGAGAGCACGGCTACCGCGCGTTCAGATGCGCTTCGTCAGGCTGCGATGGAATTCATAGACGACGCGCTGCGCCGCGCCGAGGAGTCAGTCAACACTGCGCTCGCTGAAATACACACTTCCAGGGCCCGTTTCCGCGGCACTGCCGGGGTAAGCGAAGCCCTCCACGCCGCCCGTACTGCCCAGCCGGTGCAGGAGAGCGAGGAATAAATTCCCTCTGTCTTTTTTTAACCTCTACATCTTGACATAATGGCGTCCACCGTCCGCGGTGGGCGCCTTATTTTGTGCCTAAAAGTCACTTTGTTTGCCGGCCGTAGACATTTGCTCGAAATTGCGCGCAAATTTAAAGAAAAAACAGCTTGCAATTTCACCGGACTATAAATATAATAGAAGCACCTCGGTGGGGCAAAGTGGTGGAAAGTGTTGAATACTCCCTCTAAGTGGAGCGAACGGATGCGCCTCTTTGCAAATTATGTAAAAGGGGGCGGCACGGTTGACAGGCGAATATCAGCATTCACTGGACTCCAAGGGCCGTCTTTTTATACCCGCGAGGCTCCGCGATGAGTTAGGGGAGACGTTTTACCTCACGGTGTCGGACGAGCGATGCCTTTGGGCCTACAGTGCCGAGAGCTGGCAGGCCTTTGTGGATAAGGTGCGCTCCATGCCATATGTTGACCGCAAGAAGATGCGGCCTTTTTTCGCCTGTGCTGCCAAGTGCGACCTGGATGCACAGGGCAGGGCGCTTTTGCCCCAGGCCCTGCGCGATTTCGCCGGACTTACCAAGAACGTGACCGTCGTCGGCTGTGACGACCACGCGGAGCTGTGGGACAGCGATACGTGGAGGCCGGTACACGACGGAGAGACGACGCCAGAATACATCGCGTCCATTATGAAGGAGCTTAATTTCTGATGAACGGCCACATTCCGGTGCTCCTTGACGAGTGCATAAAGTATTTGAACATCAAGCCCGACGGCGTATATGTCGATGGCACGCTCGGCATGGGAGGTCACTCCGAGGCCATATTGCAGCGCCTTACAACCGGCCGGCTGATATCAATAGACCGCGACGCCGAGGCGATAAAGCGCGCGGGTGAGCGTCTTGCGCCCTATTCGGACAAGCTGACCATAGTGCATGGCAACTTCCGCGATCTGGACGCCATACTCGACGAGCAGGGCATACAGGCCGTGGACGGCATGCTCTTTGACTTGGGCGTGAGCTCGCCGCAACTAGACGAGGCAGACCGCGGCTTCTCCTATATGACCGACGCCCCGCTGGATATGCGCATGGACACGAGCGACAACATAGACGCCTGGTTCATAGTGAACCGTTGGCCCGAGGAGAAGATAGAGCGCATATTGCGCGACTACGGCGAAGAGAGGCACGCAAAGCGCATAGCCGCCAAAATAGCCGAGCGACGCGCCGAGAAGGAAATAGAGACCACGCTGGAGCTGGTGGAAGTCATAAAGAGCGCCATGCCGGCCTCGGCCCTGCGCGAAAAGCAGCACCCGGCCAAGCGCAGCTTTCAAGCCATACGCATCGCGGTGAACGATGAACTCAACGCCGTGCATGCGCTCATGGACTCGGCCCCCGACAGGCTCAAGCCGGGCGGGAGGCTCTGCGTCATAAGTTTCCACTCCCTTGAGGACAGAATCGTCAAGAACGCCATACACGCGCGCGAGGACGGATGCACATGTCCGCGCGAGGCCCCGGTGTGCACCTGCGGCTTTGTTCAGACGCTCAAGAGCGTGACGCGCAAGCCGGTTACGGCCGGCGGGGAGGAGCTGGAGCTCAATCCCCGGTCCCGAAGCGCCAAGCTGCGTGTGGCCGAGCGCGTATGAGATACGACACGGCCAGGCAGTGCGCCGCCCCGGAGGCGTATTCCCACGCAAGACAGGTGAGCCCGCCCAGACGCCCACGTTCATCCGCAGGAACCCTGCTCATTGTGGCGTCGCTGCTTATATGCGCGGCCCTGTGCGTGGCGCTGCTGCTTGCACACTCGAGAGCGACGGCCGCTGCCAATGAGTGTGAAGAACTCGCACAGCGGATAACGGAGCTCGCTGACGAGAATGCTAGGTTGACCATAGAGTATGAGAGCATGTTCTCTCTCGCCGAGATAGAGGATTACGCAAAAAATGTGTTGGGTATGGTGCCGTAGAGCCGGTGAAGGCCGGCCTGTCCACCCGGATTTCGGAATTTTCGCGCCGACGTTGCAGTATGATTGTACCACAGCACGGGCGCGGCTGGCGGCGAAGGCCGCCCCGGCTGCAATTTCCGTGACGGGAGGGCGGCGCGATGGCCATGTCTCCGAAAGGAAGGGAGCGCTCCGGCGCACCCAACAGAATGATGCTTCGCCGCACACTGTTTCTGCTCTCGGTGTGCGGCGCCGCTGCTTTTGTGGTACTTGCGGCGAGACTCTACTATTTGCAGATAGTGCGCCACGACGAGCTCGAGGCGCGCGCCATAGCCCAGCAGGTGCGTGAGACCACGGTCAGCGCGCCGCGCGGCACCATATACGACCGCAAGGGTGAAGTGCTCGCCGTGAGCGCAGGGGTGGACACCATATATCTGAGCCCGGCTGAGATCGAGCTTTACGGTGAGGACGCCGGGGCGATTGCTGCCGGGCTCTCGGAAATACTCGGGCTCGACTATGAGAGCGTCTATGAAAAGACCCAGAACACCGGCTCGTGGTACGAAGTAGTGGCGCGTAAAGTTGAGGCCGACACGGCCGAGGCCGTGCGCCAGTTCAAACAGGCGGGCGGCTACAACGGCATAAAATTGGAGGCCGATACCAAGCGGTATTACCCCAACGGCAGCCTCGCCGCGCACGTGATAGGGTTTGTCGGTACGGACAACACCGGTCTCGGCGGCATCGAAGCCAAGTACGACAAAGCCCTCTCCGGCACAAACGGGTTTATCATGCGCTCAACTACTGCTGCGGGCACCGATATGCTCTATACAAGCTGGGAAGATTACTTCGATGCGGTGCCGGGTGAAGATGTGGAGTTGACTATTGACTCCGGTATACAGTATTATGTAGAAAAGCACCTCGCGCAGGCAGTTGAGGACTACGATATCCAAAACGGGGCCGCGGCCATCTGTATGGAGGTTGACACGGGTGCTATACTGGCAATGGCGTCTTTAGGTAATTTTGACCTCAACGACTACCAGACCATAAGCGACGAGGCTATGGCTGAAATAGATGCCACGGCCATGAGCGACGAAGAGCGCTCGGAGATGATAGCCGCGGCGCAGCAGCTGCAGTGGCGCAACAAAGCCATCTCCGACACCTATGAGCCGGGCTCTACCTTCAAGATAATCACGCTGGCCATGGCGCTCGAAGAGGGCGTTGTGGATCTGGACTCGACCTTCTACTGCGGCGGCAGCGTGAGCGTGCCGGGCCGCAACACGCCCGTGCGCTGCTGGAAGAGCGGCGGGCATGGCTCGCAGACCTTGACCCAGGCCGTGCAGCACTCCTGCAACGTGGCCTTCGTGAACATAGGACTGCGCGTGGGCGCCGAGAGGTTCTACGACTACGCCGAAGCCTTCGGCTTCTTCGACCGCGGCTCGGACAGCTCGGTCCAGCTCACCGGCACGACCGGCATAGACCTCGGCGGTGAGAGCGGCAGCATCTGGTGGAGCGAGGATGTGTTCTCCAACCCGGATAACCTCAGCCAGCTCGCCGCGGCGAGCTTCGGCCAGACCTTCAATATCACGCCCATCCAACTGATAACGGCGGTGAGCGCCTGCGTAAACGGTGGCTATCTCATGCAGCCTTACCTGGTGGAGAGCGTGACCGGCCTGGACGGGCAAGTCCAGGAGCACGAGAGCGAGCCGGTCCGTCAGGTGATAAGCGAGGAGACGAGCGCCAAAGCCCGCGCCATACTCGAACAGGTCGTCGGCGACCCGAACGAGGGCACGGGCCGCAACGCCTACGTGGCCGGGTACAGGATAGGCGGCAAGACCGGCACATCTACGAAGACCACGCAGGAGATAGCCGGGACCAAGGAGTACATAGTCTCCTTCCTCGGCGTCGCCCCGGCAGACGATCCGCAGATAGCCTTGCTGGTACTGCTGGACAATCCGAGCAGCGAGAGCGGGATCTACGTCTCCGGCGGCCAGATGGCCGCTCCGGTGGTGGGCAAGATGCTCGCGGACATACTGCCCTATATGGGCATAGAGCCGGAGTACTCCGACACGGAGCTCATGGCCATGGACCGGGCAGCGCCGGATGTGACCGGGCTGAGCCTCGACGAAGCGCGCGCCAAGCTCTCAGACAGTTCCCTGAGCTGGAGGGTAGTCGGCTCCGGCAATACGGTGACAAGCCAGCTCCCGGCGGCCAACAGCGTTATAGCCTCCGGCAGTGAGGTGCTGCTCTATGCAGACGCATCCCCCTCCGGCGGCGGCAGCGTGCCCAACCTGACGGGCATGACCTACGCCGAGGCCAGGCAGGCGCTCTCGCAGTTGGGCATGTTTGTGAGCTCGGACAGCTCGGTTACCGACGCCTCGGGCCAGCTCGTGTCCGGGCAGAGCGTGAACGCCGGGACGGCCGCTCCGGCCGGCACTGTGGTGACTGTCACGCTGTACGACAACGACGAAGACCTTTTGGGAATATACTAGACGATACTGGGAGGTGTCCCCGTGAAGCTTTGTGATTTGCTCCGGGACGTGGAAATATTGGAATCCCACGCACCCGGGGAGCTTGAGATAGCCGACATAGCCTATGACTCGCGCAAGGTTAGCGCCGGATCGGCCTTTGTGGCCATACGCGGCTTTGAGTCAGACGGGCACAGGTACATACCGCAGGCCGCTGAGAAGGGCGCGGCGTGCGTTATCTGCGAGGAGAAGCCGGCCGTTGACATGCCGTATGTCATAGTCCGTGACAGCCGGCTTGCGCTGGCCATAGCGTCGAAGAATTTCTTCGGTGACCCGGGCGGCGAGATGGTGATGCTCGGCGTCACCGGCACGAACGGCAAGACGACGACAACCTACCTCGTCAAGCACCTCCTCGAGCAAAAGTTGGGCGCAACCGTGGGCCTCATCGGCACCAACGGCAACATGATAGGCTCCGAGTTCCTGCCGACCGAGCGCACCACGCCCGAGAGCTATGAGCTGCAAAAGCTCCTGCGCGAGATGGCTGACGCCGGGTGTACGCACGTGATTATGGAGGTGTCCAGCCACTCTCTGGTGCTCCACCGCGTGGCCGGGCTGCACTTTGCCGTGGGCATATTCACGAACCTCACGCAGGACCACCTGGACTTCCACAAGACCATGGCCGAGTACGCGCGTGCCAAGAGCCTGCTCTTCGGCATGTGCGACGCGGCGGTCATCAACCTCGACGACGAGTGGAGCGGCTTTATGCTCGAGCACTGCCCCTGCAGGGCGCTGACCTTCTCCGAACGCGAGGGCGCGGACCTCACGGCGCAGGGTATAGCGCTCACGAGCTCCGGCGTGGCCTTCACAGCCGCGTATAGGGGCGAGAGCGAGAGCGTCAAGCTCGGTATACCGGGCCTCTTTTCGGTTTACAATGCCCTCGGAGTCATAGGCTGCGGCCTCGAGCTGGGCATAGACCTGCACGAGTGCGCCGACTCCCTGGCCAGCGCCAAGGGCGTGAAGGGCAGGGTGGAGGTAGTGCCGACCGACGGCGACTACACCATCCTCATCGACTACGCCCACACCCCGGACGCGCTGGAGAACGTTTTGAAATCCATGCGCCGCGTGACAAGCGGCAGGCTTGTAGCTCTCTTCGGCTGCGGCGGCGACCGTGACCGGACCAAGCGCCCCATCATGGGACGCATAGCTGCGGACAACGCGGACTTCGTGGTTGTGACTTCGGATAACCCGCGCACGGAGGACCCCGAGGCCATAATCGCGGACATAGTCGCCGGCATGGAAGGCACAAGCACCCCGAGAGAAGTCATAACCAGCAGGCCAGAGGCCATAGAGTGGGCCATAACCCACCATGAGCCCGGCGACGTAATAGTCCTTGCGGGAAAGGGACACGAGGACTATCAGATAGTCGGACATGAAAAACACCACATGGATGAGCGCGAGATAGTCGCGGATATACTCAAGAAAAGGAAGAAAGACAGATGACCATTCGACTGATACTCGCCTTTGCCATAGCCTTTTTTGTAGCTTCCGGCGTGGGTAAATTCCTCGTGCCGTGGCTCAGAAAGGTCAAGGCGGGGCAGGCTATAAGGGAGGACGGACCCACCTGGCACATGAACAAGTCCGGCACTCCGACCATGGGCGGGCTCATGTTCATAGCCGCGGTCGCGGTCGTGTGCCTCACCGTGGGCTTTGAGCCGATGATGAAGGGTGAGTATGGGCACATCTTCTGCCTTCTCTTCGCCCTCATCTTCGGCGCCATAGGCTTCCTGGACGACTACGAAAAGCTCAAGAAGAAGCAGAACCTCGGCCTCTCGGCCAAGGCCAAGTTCCTGTTGCAACTCGCCGCGGCGCTCGCCTTCATACTGCTCATGCGCCAGTTCGGCTACGTAACCACGAACCTGTACATCCCGTTCTGGAACAGTATCGTCCCCATACCGGAGTGGCTTTACTTCATCTTCGCGGCCTTTGTCATCGTCGGCACGGTGAACTCCGTGAACCTCACTGACGGCGTGGACGGCCTCGCGGCCGGCACGAGCATACCGGTCTGCATATTCTTTGCGGTCGTGACCTATGTCTGGGGCGAACAGTTCCTCTCTCTGGGCATCTTTGCGAGCGGCCTGGCCGGTGGACTCCTGGGCTTCCTGGTCTACAACTTCAACCCCGCTAAAGTGTTTATGGGCGACACCGGCTCGCTGTTTTTGGGCGGTGCCGTGGCGGCCATGGCTTTTGCCTATGACATGCCGCTCATCCTGATAGTTCTGGGCCTGCTGTACATCATCGAGACTCTCTCTGATATACTCCAGGTCGGATACTACAAGCTCAGCCACGGCAAACGCATCTTCCGAATGGCGCCCTTCCACCACCACCTTGAGCTCGGCGGCTGGACGGGACACAAGTGGACGGAAAAGCAGCTCTTCGTGCTCTACTTCTCAGTGTCCCTCGTCTGCGCCATAGTTTCCTTCATCGGCATCTACGGACGCTACAGTTTCTGAGCCTGAACGGCAAAACTTGATATGTGATCTCTGGGAGGTTTCTCATGAACTACGCAGGTGCGCGCCTCGCGCCGGAACCCTCACTAGAGAGAAAGCGCGCAGCGCAGGGCAGCATAGACCTGCCCTTTGCGGCGCTGACGCTGCTACTGCTTACAATCGGAGTCGTCATGGTACTCTCGGCCAGCTATGCCCGCGCGTATTACAGCGCGTCTACGGGGCACAACGCGGCGTACTATTTCCTGCGCCAGCTGGGCTTCGCCATAGCCGGTACGGCGGCCATGTTCGTCATGAGCCGTATACCTATGAGCTTTTATAGGCGCATGAGCTTCCCGCTGCTCGCGGTGAGCCTCGTGCTGCTCGCCGTGGTGCCCTTCATCGGGGCTGCCCAGGGCGACGCCAGGCGCTGGATAGACCTCGGGTTTACAACTTTCCAGCCCTCCGAGATAGCAAAGCTGGCCGTGATACTCTACTTCGCGGCGCTCATCTGTAAGTACAAGTCGGACATGGCGACTTTCCGCTACGGCATACTGCCATTTGCACTTGTGCTAGGCCTGATAGTGGGATTGTTGGTGCTCGAACCGCACTTCTCCGCGGCCATCATCATAATCGCCATCGGCGGCGTCATGCTGTTCCTGGGCGGGGTGAAGCTGCGCTGGTTCATCGGCGTGGGCGTGACGGCTCTCGCGGGCCTCGCGGTAATTATCACCTTCTTCCCATACGCCTCGGGACGCATATCCACTTGGCTTGACCCGTTTGCCAACACGAGCGGGGATGGATACCAGATAGTCCAGTCGCTCTATTCAATCGGTTCCGGCGGGCTCTTCGGGCTCGGACTGGGCCAGGGCAGGCAGACCTACATGTACCTGCCCGAGGAACACAACGACTTTATCTTCGCCGTTGTGTGTGAAGAACTGGGCTTCGCCGGAGCGGTGGCCATACTGCTGCTCTTTGCCGCGCTCATTGTGCGCGGATACATACTCGCCATGCACATGCGCGACCGCTACAGCTTCCTGGTGACGGCGGGGATCACGACTCTGCTCGCCATACAGGTGATACTGAACGTCGCGGTCGTGACGAACCTCGTGCCCTGCACGGGCATATCGCTGCCGTTCTTCTCTTACGGCGGCACGGCGCTGATGATACAGCTCGCGGAGATGGGCATAGTTCTCAGCGCATCCAGGGACATACCGGCCTGGAGGTCGTGAAATACCCGGCAGGGGACGCGCCCTGCCGGGCTGCACACATTAATCATGCGCGCCATGCGCACACTGGAGGTAAGCTTATGAAATTCCTCTTCACCTGCGGCGGTACCGCGGGACATATAAACCCCGCTCTGGCAGTGGCCGGAGCCATAAAAGAGGCCATGCCCGACAGCGAATTCCTGTTCGTCGGGGCAGAAGGGCGCATGGAGACAGACCTCGTGCCGCGCGCGGGCTATGAGATACGCACCGTACGTATCACGAACATACACCGCGGCTTTTCGGCCGAGGACATAAAGCACAACCTGAACACGCTCAAGAACGTCGTCACCTCTACCGGCCAGGCCAAGCAGATTATACGCGAGTTCCAGCCTGACGCGGCCGTTGGTACCGGCGGCTATGTGTGCTATCCCGTGCTGAAGGCGGCGCACGCAATGGGCGTGCCTACCGCCGTACACGAGTCTAACGCCGTGCCGGGCCTGACCACCAAGATGCTTGAAGGAGTCGTTGACACGGTCATGGTCGGCTTTGAGGAGAGCCGCGCAAATTACAAGCACCCTGAGCGGGTAGTGGTGACCGGCACTCCTGTGCGCGGCGAGTTCATGCACGCGGACAAGCTCGCGGCGCGCCGTGAGCTGGGCCTTCCCGAGGACAAGCCGTTGGTGGCAAGCGTCTGGGGCAGCCTGGGTGCTGGACACATGAACGAGATCATGACGGACTTCATTATCAGGGCCTGTGCAAACCCCTTCTTCGGCGTCGTACACTCCACGGGCAAGGCCTGGTATCAGAAGATGACCAGTACGCTCGAGCGTGAGAAGCCGGGCTATGACAAGCTGGGCATGGATGTGCGCGAGTATATCTACGACATGCCTCTCGTCATGGCGGCCGCCGACCTCGTGATGTGCAGGGCCGGAGCCAGCACGCTCGCCGAGCTCACCGCCATGGGCAAGCCGGCCGTGCTGATCCCCAGCCCCAATGTCACGAACAACCATCAGGAGAAAAACGCCCGCGTCCTGGCCGATGCCGGGGCGGCAAAGCTCCTGCTTGAGCCGGATTTCACCGCCGACAGCCTGCTCGGCCTCGTGAGCGAGCTCCTGCACCACCCTGAACAGTTGGATGTTATGAGCGAAAAGATGCGCGCTCTGGGCGTTCCCGACGCCACCGGACGTATTGCCGGCATAGTCCTCGACCTGGCCGGGCGTCACGCGGCAAAATAACAAAAACGCCTCCCCCGGCATAGTATGGCATGAATCTGCTGTTATGGGGGAGAGAAAATGAGCGTTTGGCACGTAAACGGCGGCAACCGCCTTACGGGCAGCATAACCGTGCAGGGCGCGAAGAACGCCGTGTTGCCTATCATGGCGGCGAGTGTGCTCGCACCCTGCGAGACCGAGCTTTTAAACGTCCCACAACTGCGTGACGTGGACACGACAATACGCATACTGCGCGGCCTCGGCTGCAAGGTCGAGCGCGAGGGCGACGTCGTGAACATAGACTCGCGCACGCTGGCGAGGGCAGAAATACCGCACCGGCTCATGCGCGAGCTGCGCAGCTCGGTGATATTCCTGGGCGCGCTTCTGGCCCGCTGCGGCTCGGCGCGGCTGAGCATGCCGGGCGGCTGCGAACTGGGGCCCAGGCCAATAGACCTGCACCTGATGGCCCTGCGGGCACTAGGCGCGAAAATAGACGAACTCGGTGGAGACCTTATATGCTCAGCTCCAAACGGCCTGCACGGCGCGAGCATAGCCCTGCCGATGCCGAGCGTCGGAGCGACTGAGAACGCCATGCTCTGCGCCTGCGCAGCTGAAGGCGAGACGGTCATCATGAACGCCGCCCGCGAGCCGGAGATAACGGAACTGCAAAGCTTTCTGCGAACCCTGGGCGCGGATGTGACGGGCGCCGGCAGCGCCACTGTGCGCGTGCGAGGCGGCGCGCTCGGCGCAGAAAGGGTGGGGCACCGGATTATGCCCGACCGCATAGTGTCTGCTACATATCTGGCCGCCTGCGCGGCAAGCGGAGGCGATGTCGAACTGCGCGGGGTGGAATGCGAACATTTTTCTACCGTTCTGCGCTCGCTTTCTGAGTGCGGATGTGATATAATATCAACTAGGCACACTGTCCGGCTCAGTTCGGGCGGGAACCTGAAAGCGCCGATGCCCGTCATAACCGGGCCTTACCCCGGCTTTCCCACGGACGCCCAGCCCCTGATGCTGGCGGCCTGCCTGAAGGCCAAGGGCACGAGCGTGTTCGTGGAGAACGTGTTCCAGAACCGCTTCCGCTTTACGGAAGAACTTTTGCGCCTCGGCGCCAGGATACACACTGAAGGCCGGGTGGCCGTGGTCACGGGCGTTGATGCGCTGCACGGGGCTCCGGCAGTTGCCACGGATTTGCGCGGCGGCGCAGCGCTCATCATAGCCGCCCTCTCGGCTGAGGGCAAAACCGACATACTTGACTCCGGACACGTTGTCCGGGGTTACGAAAGCCTGGATGCGCGGCTCCGGGAACTCGGAGCGGACATTACCGTGGAAAGCGAGTCCGGGAGTGCGCAAAGCGGTGCAGACTAGACTCCGCACACAGGCGAAAGGAGGATAAGATGGCAAAACTGACGGATTCGCTCAGGAGAAAAGCTTCCCGGCGCGCCGCAGTCATAGGCCCGGCAAAATTCCTGCTCGGATGCGTCGTGCTCATCTTTCTTGTAAGTATATTCATACAGGTCGGCGAGATTCGAGTCACCGGCAACTCGCACTATACCGCAGATGAGATAATACAGGCCGCCGGCGTTGAAGAGGGCGACAACCTCTTCTTCGTGAACCGCTTCGCGGCGGTGAGCGGCATCCTGGCAAAGCTGCCCTATGTTGAGAGCGTGTCAGTGACGACCCAGCTGCCCGGCACGGTCATTTTCGAGGTGGTAGAGAGCCAGGCTCTCGCATGGGTTGAAATCGACGGTCAGCGCTGGGTGGTGGACCGAAACTGTAAGGTCCTCACCCAGGGCGACGCCGCGAGTACGGCAGACCTGATACAAGTTACCGGCATCACCCCCGTAAACCCAGCCGTAGGCGATACCCTTGTGGTTGAAGGCGACAGCTCCGGCGCGGCGGTAGCGGTACTGGAGGAGCTGCTGGACCAGATACAGCGACGCGGTTTTGCGGGTATGGCGGCTTCAATAGAACTCAGTGACAGCGCATCTCCGGTCATGGAGTTCTTGGACAGATACACGGTCCTGTTTGGCGGTGAGGAGAGCATCAACTATCAATTCGGCAAGTTGGTCTCTGCCGTGAGCCAGCTCACGGTCTCTGACAGAGGCACAATAGACCTCTCTGGGGCTGGAGAAACTGTCGTATTTACGCCGTTTTGAGCTGCGCGGCAAAAAAATGACGAAAAAAGTGTTATGGAAACAAAAAATAGTTGACCGGACATGGGAAAAGATATAATATGAGTAGAAGAAGAAATAATACAAGGACGCGGCGGACACCACCGCGCGGCGTCTCAAAAGATATGAGGGAGGCACCGAATATGTCTTATAAATCCGAAACCGGACCGGAAAACGTCGTTACACTCAAGGTCTTGGGCGTGGGCGGGGCCGGCAATAACGTGGTCAACCGCATGGTCAAGTCCGGCACTCAGGGCGTGGAGTTTATCTCCGTCAATACGGACAAGCAGGCGCTGGCCGTTTCCAACGCCGACCAGAAGATTCAGATAGGCGAAAAGCTCACTCACGGCCAGGGCGCGGGCTCCGATCCCGACATGGGCAAAAAGAGCGCTGAAGAGAGCCGCAACGATATAGCCAAGTCCATTGAGGATGCGGACATGGTGTTCATCACCGCCGGCATGGGCGGCGGTACCGGCACCGGCGCGGCCCCGATAGTCGCGGAGATCGCCCGCGAAGCCGGCGCGCTGACCGTGGGCGTGGTCACCAAGCCCTTCAAGTTCGAGGGCAAGCGCCGCATGGACCAGGCCGAGGAGGGCATCCAGGCCCTGCTTGCCAAGGTGGACTCTCTGCTCATCATCCCCAACGACCGGCTCAAATACGCCACCGACCAGAAGGTCACTCTGGCCAACGCCTTTGAGATAGCAGACGACGTGCTGCGTCAGGCTGTCACCAGCATCTCCGACCTCATAAAGAACACCGGCTTTATAAACCTCGACTTCGCCGACGTCACCACCATCATGAAGGACGCGGGCTTCGCCCACATGGGTGTGGGCCACGCCGTCGGTAAGGGCAAGGCCGAAGAGGCCGCGCGCATGGCCGTTGCCAGCCCGCTGATGGAGACCAGCATAAACGGTGCGCACGGCGTGCTTATAAATGTCACCGGCAGCGAGGATATGGGCCTCGACGATGTCGAAGCCGCCGCCAACCTCGTGCAGGAGGCTGCGCATCCCGACGCCAACATCATCTTCGGCGCCACCTTTGACAACTCCCTCGAGGACGAGATCCGCGTTATTGTCATCGCCACCGGCTTTGAACAGGGCAGGCCGGACACACCGGCGCAGAGCGTGAAACAGCCCGCCTCCGAGGGGCTCTACACCGCCGCGCGTCAGGCGGCCAACACCAGCGCCCCCGCGCCAAGCCCGGCGCCGGCTCCCAGCGAACCCCCCGCTGAGAGCGGCAGCAGCGACGAAGATCCTTACGACACTATATTCAAGATCTTCCACTCCAAGTAATAGCTATATGGACTCGATTTGGGAGCCGGAATACCGGCTCCCAAATTTTTTCGAAAAGTGTTAAAAATTCGACATTTTATTGTTGACAATTTCACAAGCTGGTGATATATTTAACACAGAAAGCGACAAGGGCCGCTAATACGTCAGGAGGTAATACAAAATGAAGGATATGATATTTGGTATTGCGATGCTGATGGCTGGCATATTCTGCGCCGTCGTGGGCCTTGAGTACAATATGATGTTCTATCTCGGTGGATTGTTCGCCGCGATTGGCATAGTTGTGGCGCTCGTGGCTGAGTTTGGCGGCGGCTTGGTGAAGAACCCTGAAGACGAAGCTCAGGACACAAAGCAGCTCAACTAAAGCAAAAATACAATCAATGTTACGCTCCTGCAAAGGGCCGCCTGAAAGGCGGCCCTTTTGCGTTGACTAGTCAATATGTGCGTGATAAACTAGACAAAAAGAAGGGGAGGAATTTAAGTGTTCAGCTTTAGGATGGGTGTAGCGCTGCTGCTGGGCGCGATATACCTGCTAGTCATGGGACTGTTGATGTTTTCCATGTCGGGCGTGGGCGTGCTGCTGTTTTTCGCCAGCATAGTTCTGGCGGTCACCGGTTTTGTGCTGGCAGTCAAGGGCGCGCTCGATGCCCCGAAGGAAAAGAATGAGGAGTAAATGCGGCGCGCAGTTAAAAATTTGCGGGAGAGGAAATGTACGTCTACAGAATAGGCATAGTAATCATGATAGCCGCGGTGTATGCGATAGTATGGGGCGGTTTTACTGACAGCAATTTTCTGGCGATTGGCAGTATGATAGCTCTGGTTGCCGGCATCATCCTCGCTATAGGCGGCGCAGGCGTCGCCAAATACGACGAAAACCAAAGACACCGGGAGCTGATAGAGGCTCTTGGGAAGACGGAGGGGGAGGACTGAGATGTGGTATAAGGCGGGCCTCGCGTTTTTGCTGATGGCTATTTTTATTGCAGTCTTTGTGCTAGCGGCATACCTAACAGGCGCATGGGGCGAGCTGATTATGTTCAGCTTTTTGCCGGCCGTGATTGGCTTTGTGATGATGCTGGGCAGCGCTATGCGGAAGTATATAATCAAAGATGAAAACAACTCTGACAACAAATCAAAGGAGTGAAGCAATATGGAACTCACCAGAGAGCAGCAGGACATACTCAACGGCTCCCAGGGCGAAGTCATGGCCAAAGTCATGAAGAGCCTCGTCATGTACGGCGAGACCTTCGGCGCGGACAGAATGGTGCCCGTGACGAGCGAGTACGGCCACACGGTCATAAGCTTCGGCATCGGCGTCATGAAGCCGGTGTACGACCTCTATGACCAGCTCATAAAGGCCGGGGCGCTCTCAAAACAGAAGTTTTCCGCAGACCCTCTGCCGCTGGACAAGAATGTGCCAAGCAATCTGATACAGGACCTGGTGTTCAAGAAGTTCATGTACTCCCAGCAGGACAGGTACGAAAAGCAGCTTGAGAAGCTGGGCATACTCTCCCCGGACGCCTACACCTGCGCATGTTACCTAGACGAAGTCGGCAACAAGCCTAAAAAGGGCGATGTGCTCTCCTGGGCCGAGTCGAGCGCCGTCGTCTACGCAAACAGCGTGCTCGGCGCGCGCTGCAACCGCAACAGCGGCATGCTGGAGCTCATGGGCAGCATAGTCGGTTATGTGCCCTACTTCGGCCTGCTGACGGACGACGGCAGGAAGGCCGACTGGATAGTTGAGGTCAGGACCACGAAAAAGCCGGAGGCGCAGCTCCTCGGCAGCGCGATAGGCATGAAGGTCATGGAGCAGGTGCCGTACGTGAAGGGGCTCGACAAGTGGCTTGGCACCGAGCTCACGGACGACGTGTGCGCCTACCTCAAGGACTTCGGCGCGGCCACGGCCTCGAACGGCGCGGTGGGCCTCTATCACATAGAAAACCTCACCCCCGAGGCTGTGGAACAGGGCGAGAGCCTCATCCGTGAGGGCGCGCCGGTTTACGTGGTGGACGACGCCGAGCTTGAGCGTGTGAAGGCTAGCTACCCCGTGGTGTGGAAGGATCCCGCTGCCAAGCCGAAACTCTGCTTTATCGGCTGCCCGCACCTCACTATAGCCCAGCTCAATAGCTGGACGGAGAGGATCACCGCGGCCCTGGCGGCTAAGGGCCTCAAGAAGGTCACGGTGCCCACCGTCATGACGGCAGCCCCGGCCACTGGGGACAAGTTCCGCGAGATGCCCGAATATAAGCAGCTCGAGAGCGCCGGAGTAGTGCTCAGTTACATCTGCCCGCTCATGTACATGAACAACCCCCTGAGCGGCAAAATGCCCGTTATAACCTGTTCCAACAAGCTGCGTACTTACACCACGGCGCGCTACTACACTGAGGACGAGCTGCTCGATATAATCACGGGAGGTGCGAAGTAATGGCTAAAGTATTCAAGGGCCGCCCGATAGTGGCAGGAAAATGTACGGCCCCGGCACTGGTATCGCACGGCGGGTTCAACACTCTGGCGAGCTTTCAGATGGCCATGATGTTCGGAGACAAGTCCGTGAAATGCGGCGACCAGAACAACGCCGACCTCTACAAAAAGCCCATGAAGGGCACGGCGCTCTGTCTGCCGCAGACCATAGGCTCCACCACAGGCGGCATGGTGCTCTACACCGCCTGCGCTACCAACAACCAGCCGGCCTGCATGCTCTTCTCCAAGACTATAGACTCGCTGGCCGCGAGCGGAGCCATACTCGCCGAGGTTTGGACGGACGCCTCTATGCCCGTTGTTGACGAACTGGGCGAGGAATTCCTGGACTACGTCCAGGACGGCATGAGTATCACAGTGGCGCCGGACGGGACCGTCACGGTTGAATAAAGTTTGCAGCGGCCGCCATTTATAGGCGGCCGCTTTTGCAATACCTCTTGACAACTGCGCTCCTTTGTGTTTCAATATAGCGCAAAGGAGAAATGAATTATACCATGGACGACGGCTCATCTAACTGTCACCGAACCGAATATCGTTACTGACGCGCGCGCCCTGAAGTTTTGGGGTGCGGGCGTTTTTGCGCTTTTATGGGCCGGAAAACCCGCCGGCGCATGGCCCGCCTCTGAACTTGAACTTTTCTCCGGCTGGAAATCAGAAACCCGTATTGTATAATCTCAGGAGGTTAATTTCGTGGACTCAACTTTAGTATGGCAACTTGTGCTCCAGGTGGTACTTATAGCGCTCAATGCAATCTTTGCCTGCGCAGAGATTGCGGTCATATCCGTGAAGGATGTGCGCATAGAGCAGCTCTCGGCCGAGGGTAACAAGGCGGCCATTAAGCTCGGTAAGCTCACCGAGCAGCCGGAACGCTTCCTCTCAACCATACAGATAGCCATTACTCTGTCAGGCTACCTGGGTTCGGCTGCGGCGGCTACAAACTTTGCAGGACTTATAACCAACGCTGTCATTTCACTGGGCGTGGGTATAAGCCCAAGCATCATAAACTCTGTGGCCGTTGTGCTTGTCACGCTGATACTCAGCTATTTCACCCTGGTGTTCGGCGAGTTGGTCCCCAAACGTCTGGCCATGAAGAACCCGGAGGGTATATCGCTGAAGCTTGCAGGTATGCTCTATGCCATATCCAAGGCCTTCAAACCCATTGTCAGCCTGCTCAGCGTTTCCGTCAACGGCGTGCTGCGCCTGCTGGGAGTTGACCCCAACAGCGAGGACGACGAGTACAGCGAGGAAGAAATACGCATGATGGCTATTGCCGGCTCTCAGAAGGGTTCTATAGGCGAAGAGGAGAACGAGTTCATTCAGAACCTCTTTGAGTTCGACGACCAGAGCGCGGAGCACTTCTGCACACACCGCACGCAGATGAGCGTGCTCTGGGCCGACGAGGGTACCGAGGAGTGGGAGGCCGAAATATTCAAATCCCGCCACTCCTTCTATCCCATATGCCAGGATACCACGGACAAGATAATCGGTGTGCTGGATATAAAAGACTACTTTGCCCTACCTGAGCGCAGCGCTCAGAAGGCCCTGGAGACCTGCGTAAAGCCAGCATACTTTGTGCCTGATAGTATCAAGGCCGACGTGCTTCTGGAGCGCATGCGCCGCCTGCGCAAGAAACTCGCCGTTGTGTGTGACGAGTACGGCGGCGTGACAGGCATCGTCACCATCAACGACCTGCTTGAGCTGCTGGTCGGCGACCTTGAAGGCGATGAAGAACCGAAGAATGCGGCCAAACAGGGTGACATAACACCGGATGAAAAGACGTGATACGCCTTTAGGGAGCAAAACAGGGTTTGCATGGCGTTGAAATTAACAGATTATTGATAAATAAACCCTTTCCCGGTGCTATCATTTATCATTAGAAAAAACTGTTCACGGGGCACTGCACGCTTTAAACGCCGGAGCGCCGCATCGCTACGCTGGAGTGTGTGCCTCTTATTGATGAAAGGTGATATCATGCGGGAGAAGCTAGCAAGATTCTTTGCCGGGCGCAATGGAGTAGATCAGCTTGGAAGAGCGGTTATGATTGTAACTGTCATACTGCTCGTCGTGTCAATGTTTACAAGCGGCCGCTTGTCTGACCTTCTCTTTGTGTTGGTGTTGATCGGGATTATATACATGTATTTTCGCATGTTTTCCCGCAACGTCACGAAACGCCGTGCGGAAAACGCAAAATATCTCAACAAGACTTACTCAATACGGATGTATTTCCGTAGCCTCGGCGAGCGCTGGAGACAGAGACGCGACTACAAGTTTTTCCGTTGCCCGAGCTGCGGCACGCTGCTGCGCGTGCCCAGGGGCAAGGGAAAAATAAAAATTGTCTGCCGTAAATGCGGCAACTCGTTTATTAAGAACACCTGATGTTTGGCTATGTTATCGCGAATCCGGACTCGCTGACGCCAGAGGAGCTCGCGCGCTACAAGAGCTGCTACTGCGGTCTGTGCCGGACGCTTAAAAAGAAATACGGCCAGATGGCAAGGCTGACGCTCACCTATGACATGACCTTCCTCGTGCTGCTGCTTGAAAGCATGTACGAGCCGGAGAGTGAGAGCGGCGAAGAGCGCTGTGCGGCACACCCCATACACACGCATACATGGAGCGCGAGCCCTGTCACAGAGTACGCGGCCGATATGAACGTACTGCTGGCATACCACAACCTTATCGACGACTGGAACGATGAGCGGAGCATAATTTCACGCTCAGAAGCGGCTCTGATATCCGGCAGCTATAGGAGGGCCGCGGAGAGGTATCCGGAGAAGAGCGCACATATAGAGCGTTGCCTGACCGAGCTCTCGGAGCTTGAGAGGCGGGGTGAGAGCGACCCGGACGCCGGCGCGAGGTGTTTCGGCAAGCTGATGGGCGAGCTTTTTGTGTACTATCCGCAGGACGAAATCTGGAGTCCGCGTCTGCGCCGATTCGGCGAGGAGCTGGGCGAATTTATCTATATAATGGACGCGGTACTGGACCTCGAGGGGGACAGGGCGCATGGTAGGTACAATCCTCTGGCTGTGTACGCCGAGGGCAAGACTGAAGAGGAGCTGCACAACACGCTCACCATGCTGATCGGAGAATGCGCGGCAGTGTTCGAGCTGCTGCCCATTGTGCGGGATGCGGACATTATGAGGAACATACTCTATTCCGGCGTTTGGACGCGCTACAACGCCGAGATGGCCCGCAGGCATGCGAAGAAGGGAGAAAGAGCCGGTGAAGCGTGACCCCTATGAGGTGCTGGGCGTTTCGAGAGACGCCACCGACGAAGAGATAAAATCAGCCTATAGAAAACTGGCTAAAAAATACCACCCCGACCGAAATCCCAACAACCCGGCCGCGGCCGAGAAGATGAACGAGATAAACGCCGCATATGACGCCATAAAATCCGGCGAAGCCAACCGCACGAACTACGGCGGCGCTTACGGCGGTTACGGTTCCCAGCAGCAGTACGACCCCTGGGGCGCGTGGGGCGGCGCATGGCAGGGCGGCGGCTATTCGGGCGGCTACTCCGGCAGCAATGAGGCAACCGAGATACGTGCGGCTGAAAACTACATCCGGGCCGGACACTTCCAGGAGGCGCTCACCGCGCTGTCACAGGTGCCGCAGGGCGAGCGTACCGCACGCTGGTATTACCTCGGCGGCATAGCAAATTCGGCTCAGGGCAACAGGATAACGGCCATGGAGTACGCCCAGCGCGCCGTGCAGATGGAGCCTAACAACCCGGAATACCGCGAGTTTCTGGATGAGCTGCAGTACGGCGGCAACGTTTACACTAACAGGACGAGCGGCTTCCCGCAGAGTGGAGGCATCAACAAATTGTGCCTTGGCCTCTGCGTGCTTGAAATGTGCCTGGGCTATGGCGGCTTCAGATTCTGCTGGATTTGATGAACATATCGGGGCGGGTCCACACCCGCCCCATACGTATTAAGATGGGAGAAATGCATTGACTCTGCAGGATTTTTTCGCGGCGCACCCGCGTTGCGCGCTGGGCTTTTCCGGCGGCACGGACAGCGCGTATCTGCTTGCAGCCGGACGCGAGTTGGGCGCCGAGGTGCGCCCTTACTATGTGCGCACGGCTTTCCAGCCGGCTTTTGAGCTGCGTGACGCGGAGCGCATGTGCGAGCAACTTGATATAGAACTCACAGTGCTCGACTATGACATACTCGCGGTGCCGGGGGTTGCAGATAACCCGCGGGACCGCTGTTATTTCTGCAAGCATGCAATTTTCACGCTTATACGCGACAGAGCCGCCGCGGATGGCTTTGATACGCTAATTGATGGCAACAACGCCTCAGACGACGCGGATGACCGCCCGGGTATGCGTGCCGTGAGCGAGCTCGGAGTGCTGAGCCCTTTGCGCATGTGCGGCATAACCAAAGCCGAGGTGCGCGCACGCTCCACGGGCCTCGGGCTCTTTACGGCCTTAAAGCCCGCATACGCCTGCCTGGCGACGCGAATACCGACCGGCCGCCGGATAACCAAGCCGGAGCTGGAGCGCGTGGAGCGCTGCGAGGACAGGCTCAAACAGTTGGGGTTTTCCGACTTGAGAGTGCGCATCGACGGAGCCAGCGCGAGGCTGGAGCTGCCTGAAGCGCAGCTCACAAGGGCCGTTGAAATGAGAAGAGAAATACTCGCCGCGCTCGGAGGGGACTTCGAGCACGTGGCATTGGATTTGAGAGGGAGGTAAAGGTATGAAAAAGCAGGCAGTGTTGGATATCCTCCGCGCCGTGGAGGCCGGTGAACTGAGCGCAGACGACGCGCTCATAAAGCTCAAGCTCGAGCCCTTCGAGGATATGGGTTTCGCCAAAGTGGACTTGCACCGCGAGCTCAGGCAGGGCATAGCCGAGGTCATATACGGCCAGGGCAAAACCCCGGAGCAGATAGCGGCCATCACGGGCTCACTGTTGCGTGGCGACGAGAATGTGGTGCTTATAACCCGCATGGCGCCGGAAGCGGCCGAATATGTGGGGAAACAATATGATTTGAACTACGATCCACGCTCTAAAGTGGGGATTGTGGGCCAACTGCCTGAGCCGGACGGCAAGGGCGTGATAGTCGTGGCCACCGGCGGTACGACAGACATACCTGTCGCAGAGGAGGCTGCGCTGACGGCCCAGGCCCTGGGCAATGAGGTAAAGCGCCTTTACGACGTAGGCGTTTCCGGCATTCACCGCCTGCTGGACCACGCTGAGGACATAATGCGCGCAAGGTGCATCGTGGCCGTTGCGGGCATGGAGGGAGCCCTGCCGAGCGTCATCGGCGGGCTTGCTGATTGCCCGGTAATCGCCGTGCCCACAAGCGTGGGATATGGCGCTGCATTTGGCGGCGTCGCGGCGCTGTTGAGTATGCTGAACTCCTGCGCCAGCGGGCTCTCCGTGGTCAACATAGACAACGGTTTCGGAGCCGGGTATCTGGCCAGTATGATAAACCATCTGTGAGGTAGGATATGAGGGTACTTTATCTGGATTGCCATATGGGCGCGGCCGGGGATATGCTCATGGCCGCGCTGTTAGAGCTGCTGCCCGAGGAACAGCGCGAGGGCTTTATAGAGAAGCTCAACGCACTGGGTATACCCGGCGTGCACGCCGAAATGACACGCAGCGCCAAGTGCGGTATCATGGGCACTCATGTTAGCGTGACCGTCAACGGTGAGGATGAGGAAGACTTCCACCACCACGGCGAAGATCACGAACACGAACATCATCACGATCACGGCCACGAGCATGACCACTACAACGAAGGCCACGACATGCACGGCCACCATCACCACGGTGAGAGCCACGAGCACGACTACAGCCATGACCACGGCTGGCACCATCACGCCTCGCTGGGGGATATCACGTCTATTATAAACGGTCTGGATGTGCCGGAGAGCGTTAAGGGCCGGGCCGCCCATGTCTATGCTGAGATAGCACAAGCTGAGAGCCGTGTACACGGCCGCGAGGTAGGCGAGGTGCACTTCCACGAGGTGGGAGCCATGGACGCCGTGGCCGACGTGGTGGGCGTGAGCCTGCTGCTGGACATGCTTGCGCCAGAGCGGGTCATAGTTTCGCCCCTGCGCACGGGCTATGGCCAGGTGCGCTGCGCCCACGGAATATTGCCGGTACCGGCCCCGGCGACGGCTCTGCTGCTCGAAGGCATGCCGGTCTTTGCCGGCGATATCTCCGGCGAGATGACCACGCCCACGGGAGCGGCGCTGCTGCGCTCGATTGCCGACAGTTACGGCGAGATGCCGGCCATGCGCATGAGCGCGATAGGCTATGGCATGGGTACGCGCGACTTCCCGGCGGCCAACTGCGTGCGCGCCATACTCGGCGAGATGGAGAGTGAGAGCTCTGCGGTGGCCGAGATCTTCTGCACGCTCGACGACGTCACCGCAGAGGACCTGGGCTATGCACAGGAGAAGCTGCTGGAGGCCGGAGCACTCGACGTGTTCACGGCCAGCGTGGGTATGAAGAAGGGCCGCCCAGGCACACTTCTCTGCTGCCTGTGCGATTATACGCGCCGCGAGGAGTTCGCCGAACTCATGCTGCGCCACACGCCGACGCTCGGAGTGCGTATCTACGCTCCGGAGCGCATCAAGCTCTCGCGCCGTGTTGAGACTGTGGAAACCCAGTTCGGTCCAGTGCGCATGAAGCACGCCTCGGGTTTCGGCATAGAGAAGTGCAAACCCGAATATGACGACGTGGCGCGTATAGCGTCTGAGCGGGGTATGACGGTTGCAGAAGTACGCTCCAAGCTCGCAGGAGAAAACAAATAACGTATAGTCTACAGGGCTCGGGGCAGAAATTCTCCCAGAGCCCTTTTATTGAGGAACATTCCACTTACATAATTTTCAAGGCCGGTCAAAACTTGAAAACTTACGACAAACTTCATAAAAAGTTCACAAACTCAGTTAGAGACGGCTATATAATGTGCTTTTGCTGGGGGAGTCTACCCGGTATTGAGGAGGTGCTTGGCGTGCGTGTCGGGCTGGATATTGGCTCAACGACAATCAAGTGCGTGGTGCTCGATGAAGACGGCAAACTTATCTTCGCAGATTATCAGAGACATTATAGTCACATCTTGGAAAAGAGCGAAGAGCTGCTGCAAAAAGTTTGCGCGGCATATGTGCCGGGTGGGGTGGCTAAACTCGCCATTTCCGGCAGTGCAGGTATGGGCATGGCCGACAGTGTGGGCGTGCCTTTCGTGCAGGAGGTTTTTGCAACGCGCGTGGCGGCCAATAAGCTATCTCCCGGCACTGACTGCATCATAGAGTTGGGCGGCGAGGACGCCAAGATACTGTTCCTCAGTGGGGCGATGGAAGTGCGTATGAACGGCTCCTGCGCCGGAGGCACGGGCGCCTTTATTGACCAGATGGCCACTCTTCTGAAGCTCACGGCAGATGAGATGAACACCGCCGCCGAGCACGCACAGAAGACCTACACCATAGCCTCCCGCTGCGGCGTGTTTGCCAAGAGCGACATTCAGCCGCTCATTAACCAGGGCGCGCGCACCGAGGACATTGCGGCCAGCATATATCAGGCGGTGGTCAACCAGACCATAGCCGGTCTTGCCAAGGGCCGTCCCATAAAGGGCAGCATACTGTATCTGGGCGGGCCGCTGACATTTTCAAGCGTTCTGCGCGAGAGCTTTGACAAGACCCTGGGCGTCCACGGCACATGTCCCAGGAACAGCCTATACTACGTTGCCATGGGCGCGGCGCTGTACTCGGACGAGGAGTTCAGCTTGAACGAAGTCGCGGAGCGCATGCGTCACCGCGCACAGACGGCCAATTACCGCTCCATGCCGCCACTCTTCAAGTCCAAAGAGGAATACGAGGCCTTCAAGGAGCGGCACGCGCGCGCAAAAGTGCCTCGCGCGGACTTCCCGGAGGACTACTCCGGGCGTGTACATATAGGCATAGATTCAGGTTCCACAACGGTGAAGCTGGCGGTCATAGACGAAGAGGCGCGCATACTCTTCACCGACTACCGCCCGAACCTCGGCAATCCCGTGCCGCTTATACGCGACGCGCTCTTGAAGATACTGACGGGGCATCCGAACGTGGAAGTTGGTTCAGTGACGACCACCGGCTATGGCGAGGAGCTTGCAAAGCACGCCTTCCACTGCGACTTCGGCCTGGTGGAGACAGTGGCGCACTTCACCGCGGCGAAACACTTCCTGCCGGACGTGGATTTCATAATAGACATCGGCGGCCAGGACATGAAATGCTTCAAGATAGCCGACGGGGCCATCGGGGATATCTTTCTCAACGAGGCCTGCTCGTCAGGCTGCGGCAGCTTCCTGCAGACCTTTGCACAGGCGCTCGGCTATGGGGTGGAGGAGTTTGCAAAGCTCGGCCTCTTCGCGGAGCGGCCCGTGGATTTGGGCAGCCGCTGCACCGTGTTTATGAACTCGAGCGTTAAGCAGGCGCAGAAGGACGGCGCGACGTTGGAGAATATATCGGCGGGTCTCTCCATATCCGTCGTGCGCAATGCGCTCTACAAGGTCATCCGTGCCTCGTCCCCCGAGGAACTGGGACGCAAGATAGTAGTGCAGGGCGGCACCTTCTACAACGAGGCCGTGCTGCGCGCCTTTGAAAACGAGATGGGCGTCGAGGTCATACGCCCGGATATAGCCGGTATAATGGGCGCGTTCGGAGCGGCCCTCTACGGTATGCGGCACAGCGCAGGGCGCGTCAGCACGCTTCTGACGGCTGCTGAACTTGAGCGCTTCACGCAGCAGACCAAGAGCGAGCTCTGCGGTAAATGCGGCAACAACTGCCAGCTAACTATCAACACCTTCTCGGACGGCGAGACCTATATAAGCGGTAACCGCTGCGACCGGCCCATAACCGGCAAGGCAGACAGCGGGGAGCTGAACCTATACGAGTATAAGCGGCAGCTGATCCGCTCCTATAAGCCCGTAAAGGGCGAGCGCGGCAAGCTGGGTATACCACTGACACTGAATATGTGGGAGCTCTTCCCATTCTGGTACACATTCTTCACCAGACTGGGGTTCACCGTGTACCACAGCCCGTTTTCGTCCCGCGCGCTATACCTGTCGGGCCAGGCGACCATACCGAGCGACACGGTATGCTTCCCGGCAAAGCTGGCCCACGGCCACATAAGGGCGCTTGTGAACATGGGCGTGGACGTCATATTCTACCCGTGCATGACGTATAACCTGGATGAGCACCTGGGCGACAACCATTACAATTGCCCCGTTGTCGCCTATTACCCAGAAGTGCTCGCCGGCAACTGCCAGGAGCTTGCAGACGTGAAGTTCGTCTACGACTACATCGGCCTGCACCGCCCGCATGACTTCGTAAACAAGGCGTACAAGGTGCTGCACGAGCAGTTTGGCGACATATCAAAGAGCGAGGTAAAGCGGGCGGCAGACGCAGCCTGGGCCGAATACGCCCAGCACATGGAGCAGATACGCGCAAAGGGCCGCGAAATCATAGATGATGCCCGGCGGCAGGGCAAGCGCATAATCGTCCTGGCCGGCAGGCCCTACCACGTTGACCCCGAGGTGAACCATGGCATAGACACGCTCATCACGCGCTCCGGCGCTGCGGTTGTGACCGAGGACAGCGTGAGCCAGTACGTGGAGAAATTCCCGACGGGAGTACTCAACCAGTGGACCTATCACTCGAGACTCTACGCCGCGGCAAAATACTGCTGTTCGCAGCCCGACATGGACCTTGTGCAACTGGTGAGTTTCGGCTGCGGCGTGGACGCCATCACTACTGACGAGACGCGCGACATACTGCGCGCCGGCGGCAAGCTCTATACTCAGCTCAAGATAGATGAGATAACCAATCTGGGCGCAGTCCGGATAAGGCTGCGCAGCCTGTTTGCGGCTCTAGACGAGAGGCAGGAGGAAGCAAAATGAGCGAGATGCAAAGCTATCCGAAGTTTACGCCGGACATGAAGAAGACGCACAAGATACTCATACCCAATATGGCCCCGGTGCAGTTCCGGCTGATGGCGGCCATCATGGAGCAGCAGGGCTATCAGTGCGAGCTGCTGGAAAACTGCGGCAGCCAGGTGGCAGAACTGGGTCTCAAGTACGTACACAACGACACCTGTTACCCCGCGCTGTTGGTCATAGGCCAGTTCATTGACGCGCTCAACTCCGGCAAATACGACCTCGACCACACCGCGCTCATCATCACCCAGACGGGCGGCGGTTGCCGTGCGTCGAACTACATACACCTGTTGCGCAAGGCGCTTGTCAAGGCCGGTTACGGCCAGATACCCGTTGTCAGCCTCAACTTCTCCGGCTTGGAGAAGGACAGTGGCTTCCCCATGACGCTCACTACGATACGCCGCCTGCTCTCCGTCATATATTACGGAGACCTGCTTGTTACGCTCAAGGCCCAGACAGAGCCCTACGAAGTGCATAAGGGCGAAGCCGAGGCCATGCAGGAGAAGTGGATAAAGCGCCTGAGCGAGCTGCTGCTGGCCGACAAGGGCTGGCACGGACGCGAGCTCAAGGAGAACATGCCCAGGATTGCCTCCGACTTCGCCTCAATAGAGGTGCGCCGTACGCCCAAGGTCAAGGTCGGAGTGGTGGGCGAGATATACGTCAAATATTCACCCCTCGGCAATAACGACCTGGAAAAATTCCTTGCCAGCCAGGACTGCGAGGTGAATGTGCCGGGCCTCATGGGTTTCGTGCAGTACTGCGTCTACAACTTCTCCGAGACGGCGCGGCTCTACGGCGGCAACGTCCTCACACTCAACGCCTCCAGCGTGCTGCTGAAGATAATAGGCAAGATAGAGCGCGTCATGATAGACTCGCTCAAGGACAACGGCTACCACGCGCCGATGCCC
This sequence comes from uncultured Clostridia bacterium, assembly GCA_930990965.1. Lineage (GTDB taxonomy): Bacteria > Bacillota > Clostridia > Oscillospirales > Oscillospiraceae > Scatomorpha > Scatomorpha merdigallinarum. The sequence goes on along the minus strand of CAKNRQ010000003.1, from coordinate 54,336 downwards.
TTCCTGGAGCTTGTGAAGCAGGCCAACGGCGTCATCTCCACCGGCGACAAGATGGGCGAGGGCTGGCTCCTGACGGCTGAAATGGTCGAACTTGTCAAGACCGGCTATGAGAACATAGTCTGCGCCCAGCCCTTCGGCTGCCTGCCGAACCACATCTGCGGCAAGGGCGTTATAAACCGCATCCGTGAGCTCTATCCCACGGCGAATATCACGCCCATAGACTACGACCCGGGTGCGACGCGCGTCAACCAGGAGAACCGCATCAAGCTGATGCTGGCCGTGGCGCGCGAGAGACTGGAACAGGCCAACACGGAAAATGCTCTGCCGCGCGGAGTGACAAAGACTGGCGCGAGAGAGCTAAGCCACGCCGTATGAGCGCCGTAACGCTGCGCGAGGTTTGCGCGTTGGACATTGACAACGTAGCGGCACTTTGGCTGTCCAACTGGCAGAGCACTTATCGGGGGCTGCTGCCCGATGACTTTTTGAATTCCCTGCAGTTTGAAGATGGGTGCGCGAATTGGACAAAGTACATCTCAGTGCCAGAGAACCGCATCTATGCCGCCTTTGATGGTGACGGCTTTCTCGGCTTTGCCGCCTGTGAGCCGGACTGTGAGTTGCGTGACTGCCTGTACTTGCACTCGCTGCATGTGGCAGAGCAGGCACGCGGCAGGGGGGTGGGCACGCAGCTTATTTCCCGGGTCTGGCAGCGTGCTGTGGAATTGGGGTGTTCCGGGCTCAGTATCTGCGTGGTGCGCGGGAATGAAAAGGCCCGACGTCTGTATGTCTGCCTTGGCGCGGAACACTACAAGTATTTTGCTGACAGTTCGGACGGGGTGCAATGCCAATCAGAGAAGCTGATTTGGACGGAAGCTCCAAGATGGCGATGAACGCTGTATAATGCATAGAGGCGTCCGCTTCGGCGGGCGCCTCTATGCATCTGCCGAGTGGATTTAGCGATTGAAAATTTTTTGCACACCCAGTGTTAATCGGTTGACAAACGCACCTTGTCAAGATATTATAAAGACACAATCCGTTACACTTGAAATTTAGGAGGGATTTATAATGGCAAAGGTAATAAAGACAAAGGTCACCGAAAAACTGGGTATTGAGTACCCGATAATCCAGGGCTGCATGCAGTCAATTTCCCGCGCTCCGCTGGTTGCGGCTGTGTCGGAAGCAGGCGGCCTGGGCATTATTTCTTCTTCGACCTTTTCAAACGCCGATGATCTGAGGCATGAGATTCAGTTGGTCAAGGAAAAAACCAGCAAGCCTTTTGGCGTAAACCTTACGCTCATGCCGGCTCTGGTGGTGCCCGACTACGAGGGATATATACGAGTCTGCAAAGAGGAAGGCGTCAAGGTCATGGAGACCGCAGGCCGCCCGCCTAAGGACGATATGGTTGACGCCATAAAGAGCGCCGGTATGACCCTGATACACAAGTGCACGACTGTCAAGCACGCTCTGAAGGCCCAGAAGATAGGCGCCGACATGGTCGTCGCCGACGGCTGCGAGTGCGCCGGGCACCCGGGCGAGAACGACATCACCACGATGGCTTTGACCCCGGCCTGCGTTGAGGCGCTGGATATCCCCGTCATCACCGCCGGCGGCGTGGCGACGGGCCGTCAGATGGCCGCGGCGCTGATGCTCGGCGGCGAGGCTGTTTATGTAGGCACCCGTTTCCTTCTCAGCGAAGAGAGCCCGGTCCTTCCTGAAATCAAGAAGTATCTGGCCGAGAACGCCACTGAGATGGATACCATGATACTCATGCGTTCCTTCACCAACTCCACCCGTGTGTACAAGAACAACGTGGCCAAGAAGGTCTACGCCATGGAGCAGGAGCACTGCACATTTGACGATATCAAAGACGATGTCGCCGGTAAGACCGCCAGCCACATGTTCTTCGTGACCGGAGACGTGGAGAACGAGGGCCTCATCTGCGTCGGCGAGAGCGCCGGTGTAATCCACGACGTGTTGCCCGTCAAGCAGATCATTGACGATATGATGGCCGAGTGCGTAGCCACCCTCAGCAAGTTCGACGCCTGAAACGGTTAGCTATAAAAAATCCCCGCCACAAGGCGGGGATTTTTCATTTGAGCAGAAAGAGCAGCTTGTCCACACCGCGCGAGGCTTTATCAGCAATGAGCTGGCTCAGACGGCTTATGTGCAGCAGCTTGGCCAGGTGGCTGCGCAGGAATTCGACGGCCAGGCCGGCCAGGAATATGCCCAGCGCCAGGCCCAGAGCACAGAGGACGCCGGTGAGCGGCGGCATGGCGGCGACAAAGGCGAAAGCCCCCAGGAGTTGTGCCCACACTACGGGGTTGAGCTGGAAGAGGTATACGCCGAAGGCCAGTGGAGAGAGGGCTTGCACGAACTTTGGGTTGGGCTTCAGCCTGGCAAACAGCACGACCATTATAATAGCTGGCAGGGCCACTGTGGGAGAGACATAGTTTATAAGCCGGCCTATACCGGTAGTCATTTTCACGCTCCAGCCAATCAGCATGCAGAGCGCCCACACGACGATGAGCGTGATGCCGCGGCGCGACTCAAAGAGCCTGGCGCGGCGGGCGAGAGCGCCCGCGCAGTACAGCACGATAATCCAGATCGCTGAGTAGCCGCCCATGGATTGAAAGGGGTCGGTGAGCACACCGAAGCCGGAGTAGAGTATGCCTATCACAATGAGCGAGCGCCGTGCCGTGACCTCATCGGCAGAGAGCAGGAAGCGATCGAGCAGCGGCATGGCGAAAAAGAGTGCCACATAGGCAGTAAAGTACCAATACTCCCCTGTGATTACAGGCAGGGCACTGTGTATTAAACCGCGTGGGCCGCGATCAGGATTTAGCCCGGCAAGGGTGAAAACTGCAGTGAGCACGAAGGAGTAGAAAAAGACCTGGAACCACAATTCCACTATGCGTCCATAGCGCTGCGGCTTGCCGGAGGCTGTGTAGCCGCTGATCATGGCAAAACTGTCGACAGAGCTGTAGGCAAAGGTCTCGAGCAACCAATAGATTCCGAAACTGGCGCTGCCGGGTACGGCGGCGTCGAGTATGCCGCCCTGGCCGAGCGTGTGCAGCAGGCACACCATGTACATCAGCACCAGGCGCAGCAGGTCAATGCCGTAGTTTCTCTCTTTCATTTGGCCACCTCCGCAACCGCACGCCGCTCACCTCGGCTTGAGAGGAAGACTGTGAGCAGGATGAGCACAAATCCGGCTATCTCCACGGCGCCAAAGCTCGTATGCAGCCAGAGCGCTGAGAGCACGGTGGCGGTGGCGGGTTCGAGGCAGCCTATGAGCGTGGCCTTCTGCGGGCCTATGTACTTCACGCCCTGAAGGAAGATAGAGAAGCCACCCGCCGTGCCTATGAGCACTATTATGGCCAACAGCAGTACTGCCGTGGCATCGAGATCGTCAGGGATGAGCCAGACGCGGTTTGCAGCGCCGAGCACAATGCCGCCTATCAGCATTCCCCAGCCGGTTATGATGGCGTTGCCCCAGCGGTTGACGACGGGCTGAGAGAGCAGAGTGTAGCTTACGACTCCGGCGGCAGATACGAGCCCGAAGGTCAATCCTGCGCCGGAGAGCACCATCTCGCTCGGGTTACCGTGAGTGGCTATGAGGAAAGTCCCGGCCAGCGCCAGTATGAGCGCCAGCACCTGGCTGCGTGTGAGCATCCTGCGCGTCCATATGGCCATGACCACGGCCATCATCACGACGTTCAGGCTCTGTAACACCGTGGCTGTAGCGGAGTTTGAGTGCTCTATCGCGGCCAGATATGTGTACTGGCACAGCAGCAGCCCCAACAGGGCGAAGGCCAGCAGCCACAGCGTATCCGTGCGGCTGCGGAAAACGCCGAAGAGTTTCGTGCCGGATTTGGGCGCCGCGACGGCGATCAGCACGAGACCGGAGAGCAGCATGCGCACGGCCGTAACCCAGCTCGCGTCGAGGCCGTAGTTGGCGAAAAGACATTGGCTGCACACACCGGAAAGCCCCCAGCCTATAGCGCCGGTGGCAGAATATATAATGCCTTTTGTCTCAAGTCGAGATGACATAGTTAACTCTCCCGAAAAAGTCATACGACATATATTTTAGCGTCAAAATGTCATATGTCAATGGTCAATGCGAGGATAGATAGACATTTTGCACTTATTTCCTGCTGCTCATGAACCCGTACCGGAGCACAGAGAGCTAAAAAGCACCCATACGGCGGCTCGCGCCGTGTGGGTGCCGGGAATTGGTTTGCTGCAGCCTCGTGCTCCACTTTACTCTTCAGGCTTGTACTCCATATCAGTTTCTGCATCGCCGAGCAGCTCGTCGAGCGTAAACTGCTGAGAGAGCCAGGCGTCTTGTTTTTCAGGCGGGACGATTACCGGCATGCGGTTGTGGATGAATGCGATGCCGGGCGCGGCGTCGCGTGTCAATACCGTAAAGCGCGGGGCGCCGTCCTTGCTGAGCGTGTAGAGGCCGCCCAAGTAGACAACACCGCCTCGCTCGGAGCGCAGCGCGTACTTGACCTTGCTGCCGGCCCGGCGCTCCCACTCGTAATACCAGCTGGCCGGAATGAGGCAGCGCCGCAGTTTGGCGCTCTCGCGGAAAAGCGGCTTTTGGGAGGCCGTTTCGCTGCGGGCGTTTATTATGAGGCCGCCGTTGGGCCGCTCAAATCCCCAGCGCATGGGGAAAACGCTGGGCGTGAGCCGGCGGTTATTGGCGATGACCGCCGCGCAGTCGGAGGGAAAAACTTCGCCGGTTTTCACCTCACCCTTGAGCCGGGCCGCGTCAACAAAGCTGCGAAGCAGCGGGTCATGCTCATCAATGTAGTACCTGCCGCACATCTTACCACCGCCTTTCGAGCAGATTATACATCAGGAGCTGGGGAATAGAAAGCGCAAAAAACAAATCCAGGCCCGCCGGACCTGGATTTGTCAGTGTGAGTTCAAACTTATGCCGGTTGTACCTCAGACCCAACTGAACGTGCCCCTGTCGAGGATTATCTGGCCGCTCTCGGCGTTGACCATCCTGTATGCCGCGCTTCCGTCGCCGAGATTCCAAATCATCAGCTTGAAGCTGTCGCCGGGATAGGTCACTCCGGCAAAGCGGACGGTAATGCCGCGCACAGCTTCGCTGTTGCCGCCGCAGAGGGCGCCTGTCAGCATGCGGCAGGCGTTGCCGAGACTGCAAAGCCCGTGCAGCAGCGGTTTGGGGAAGCCTACGCTGCGGGCTATCTCCGGGCTGGCGTGCATTGGGTAGGTGTCGCCCGTCAGACGGTAGAGCAGCGCCGCGTTCTCGGGGAAGGTGCCGTCAAGCACCATGTCCGGCTCGCGCTCCGGCACGGGGTTGGGGGTCTTGGGCTGCTTCTCGCCGCCGAAGCTGTCGTACCAGCGGTTGAGGTAGCTCATCTTGTTGAGGCAGAGCTTTTCGCCAGATTCGTCATACACGAGTATATCGACAACTATCTGTGCGCCCTTGCCCGGGCCGCGGTCGTACACAGCCGATATGGTCTTCTCAGAGCGCAGTTTCGCGCCGATGGGAATGGGCTTATAGAGCTCAAGCGAGTGCTCCATGTGTACGGTGCCGTCCGTGCGAAGGTCGGGTATGAGTTCCGTAGGCATGTAGGGCATGCTGTGGTAGGGCTCGGTGTTGAAGGTGGCAGTGCAGGGCAGCACGCCGAAGGTCGGAACCGCCTTGAGCCCGTCTTCATAGACGTACTGAAGCTCTTCCTGCTTTGCGCCTACCGCCAGGTTGTAGAGAATGACGTCCCGCCAGGTGTAGGTGAACGACTGCTCCACAGAAAGCCCTACGGCTGATGAGTCTAGCATTGAACATTTCTCCTTTCGATGTTGTGTAACGGCCATGGCCGCACATAGATTGATATTATTTTATCACACACGTGTACGGCATACAAGCACTACAAACGCCCGGGAGGAGAAATCCCGGGCGTTTGTAGTGCTTATTTGAATTTGACCCTCGGACGGTAGAACTGGAAGATAACAGCGTCGTTGCTCTCTTCATTTTTCCACTCTAGGCTGGTCCACGCGACTTTCATCGCGCCGAGGGCTTCGCTGAGCTTCACCATGAGGGGCTTGCGGCCTATTTCGTAGGCAATGAAGTGCGGCCTGGTGAGGAAGTTGGTGAGCAGGCGGCTGAGGGCAAAAGCTGCCGGATTGCTGGTTCCATCCTTGAGCGAGGAGTAGCGCGCCGAGAGCTGGCCGCGCAGGACTTCGGGGGCGTGGATACGGAACCAGAGAACAATCCTCGGGTCGAAACTCTCTATGCACCACGGGCCCGGATAGGTCTGCATGACCTCATAGACCTTGCGGCAGAGCTCGCGGTTGGCGTGGCCGCGCTTGAGCTCGACAATGAGGCTGCTGCGTCCGGCCACTGCGGCCAGGACTTCCTGCAACGTGGGAATTGCGTTATCAGTGCCGCACAGGCGCAGGGTCTTCAGCTCGTCGAGCGTGAAGTCCTCAAGCCTGCCCTCCACACCACAGACGCGCTTGAGATCGTCGTCGTGGAACACAACGAGCTCGCCGTCGGCGGTTATGTGCACGTCCAGCTCTATGCCGTAGCCGATGCGTGCGGCGTGTTCAAAGGCTGGAATGGAGTTTTCCGGGACGCTCTTATCTATGCGGTGCAGACCGCGATGCGCGAAATTGCGGCCCATGAACGGCTCGCGCTGTTTGTCGTCGCGCCTGCCGGGAGCGACAAGAAAGGCGGCGGTGAGTGCGGTCGCGGCCAGCGCAGCGCCGGATATGAGCCCAGCTTTCGCGTATTTGTTCAGATTCATCGGGAGACACCTCCTCATATTTACGTATCTATTTTACACGCCAAAAGTGTGCTCGTCAAATGAACTTTCTGTGCCCGTAACATTTTACGCAGATTTTGGTTGAATTGAACGCAAAAAAGGTTTAAACTTTTAATATCATCACTTTGGGGGAGTACAATGAAGCTCAACTACAAGAAGACGATTTTTGTCGGCTTTGCCTTCTTCCTCATAAGCGCGTTTTGGCAGGCCTATGACACGATAATACCTAAGATATTGACAGACAAGTTCGGCATGTCCCAGAGCCTTTCAGGCGTAATTATGGCTGCGGACAACGTGCTCGCGCTCTTCATGCTGCCGCTCTTCGGAACCCTCTCAGACAAGTGCAGGAGCAGGCGCGGCCGCCGTACTCCTTTTATAATCACCGGCACCATCTGTGCCGCAGTATTGTTTGTCGTACTGAGCTTTGCCGATGACTTGCAGCTTCGTGCGCTGGAGCCGGTGGCAATAGACAACCCCACGGCACAGGAGACGCTCTGGGACGCGGATCTCACGGCCACTACGCCCGACGGCGTGGAGTTCAATGTGCAGGACGAGTTTACGCGCAAGGAGTTTGCCGCCATTGAGATGACAGAGCCCGACGGCAGCGCAAACCCGGATTATACAAACTATGTAGTACCGGCGAGACAAACCTATGCTGCGGAAGCTACAGCAGCCAATCACGGACCTCTTATCTTCTTTGTGGCCGTGCTGTTGCTGGTGCTCATAAGTATGGCTACTTTCCGCTCGCCGGCGGTTGCGCTCATGCCGGACGTGACGATAAAGCCGCTCCGGAGCAAGGCTAACGCCGTCATAAACCTAATGGGCGCGGCGGGAGGTATTATCGTTCTGGGCCTTGGCGCTGTGTTCGGCACCGGAAAGGCCGAGAACGCGCTGATGAGCTATACGCTGTTCTTCGCGGCTGTCAGCGCGCTGATGCTTGTCTCCCTTATAATCTTCCTGTGGAAGGTTAAAGAACCGAAGCTGGTGCAGGAGATGCACGAAGAGTCGCACAAATATGGCATTACAACCGAGGAGGACGTCGATCCCAACAGCGGCGACCGCAAGCTCTCCAAGGGCGAATTCAGGAGCCTGATTCTAATCTTGATGAGCGTGGTGTTCTGGTTCTTTGGCTACAACGCCGTGACAAGCAAATATGCCGTCTACGCCTCGAGCGTGCTCGACCTCGACTACAACCTCACACTCATGATAGCCACCGGCGCCGCCATTGTGGCGTACATACCCGTGGGAGCGCTGGCAAGCAAGATAGGCCGCCGCAAGACCATACTCATAGGCATAGTTATTCTTGGCGGCAGCTTCCTGGCGGCGAGCTTTATACGTGCTGGCAGCCCGGTCATGGTCATGAACCTGCTGTTTGCAACGGCGGGCATAGGCTGGGCCACGATAAATGTGAACAGCTACCCCATGGTCGTCGAACTCTCCCGAGGCGGCGACGTGGGCAAGTATACGGGCTTCTATTATACCGCCAGCATGGCGGCTCAAACGCTTACTCCCATCATTTCGGGCTTCCTGATGGACACACTTGGTATGACTACGCTCTTCCCCTATGGAGCTGTGTTTGTGCTTCTGGCCTTTGTGACCATGCTGGGTGTAAAGCACGGTGACAACCGGCCCACAAAATAAGGAGGATATATGGAAAGATTGACAAAACGCCTTGAAGGCGGCGAATACGTCTCGGAGCGTGGTGAGGCAGAACTGCTTGCTGAACTCGGCAGGTATGAAGACTTTTTTGAGAGCATTGAGGCAGAGCACGAACTGATACGCCTCAACCTGGAAACATTGGCAGCCAGCGGACAGCAGCGCAGCGCAACCTACACCATGCTGCACGGCAGTGCCTTTATGCTTGAAGACATGCAAAAACGGCTGGAAGAGCCCTCTGATGAGGTCAACCAGAGGCTGGCCCTGCTAAAGCGCATGATAGATGAAGGTGGAGCCGCCCCGGCTGGGGATGAGTGAGCTCCCTAAAGTATACAGCCCCCCATTTGGGGGGCTGCGCCATTTATTTCGTGCTGTCGTCCGAGCAGTCCTGTGGGAAAAACTCGTCGATAGGGAAGCGGATGTGGGAGAAGATAGTGCAGGGGTCGTCCTGGCAGCTTCCACCGGGGCACTCCTTCTCGGGCACGCAGTAGTCGTAGGCCGGTATGAGAAGCTGGGTGTCGCGTTCGAGGCGAATGATAGTGAACTGTCCGAGCGTAACGTAGAGACGCTTGGCGGTATCGCCCGTCACAAGGCTGTCGCCAAAGCGGGCCAGGATGTAGGGTGGAATATCGGGCTGCGCCGTCTCAGGGCAGACGCACATTGAGGTGTCAACAAGCTTGAGGTGCAGCGCGATGGGGTCCACGGCCTCCACCGTGGCTATGGGCAGGCCGTCGGCCTCTCCGGCCGTAGCCATGGGGTCGGAGGAGAAGCTCTTAACCGTGCCTACGCCGCCGCAGAGCATGACCCGCTTCGTGAAGATGGCGAGGCCTGTGACGGTGTTGCCGCCGGGCGAGGTCTCGCCGGTTACCCTGTAGTAATAGGTGATGTCCACCGTATAATAGCCCTGGTGGAAGGTTATAGCTTCAACGTTAACGTCGGCATAAAGCAGTTCTGCACTCCTGGCGCGCACAGAGAGCGCGCTGTCTATGTAAACCTGTGACCCGGTAGTAGGGTAGACGCGCAGGTCCTCGATGCAGTCTTTATCACGGCAGGAGTCGAATATTTTCCTTGTGTGTATGCATACGGCTTCGCGGATGCAGGCAGAAGCGTCCACGGGGCCGGGCATGACAGTGTCTGCCATGGCAGTTTCCTCCTTGCGATAGATTGAAGTCTGGCTTCAAGACAGTCTATGCCCGAGAGTGCCGCCTTGTGCGAAAAGAAATAATTGTACCCTGGCCAGGCTTGTGATATAATACACTTCACGGCATAAAAATGCGGACAGGAGGCGTGAGGCGTGGACAATTTCGGATTTATACACGGCGAACTGGACACCAAGATACTCATACTCTACGTGCTTAGGCGCCTGCCAAGACCTGTTGACGCACAGACTCTCGCAGACCTGTGTTCGTTCGACAACGGCGTGGGCTGGTTTGACTACTCCGACTGTCTTGCCGGGCTTGTAGACACGGGGCACGTGGAAGAGCTCGAGGGCGAGCGCTATGTCATAACCGACAAGGGCCGCGTCAACGGCGAAGCCGCGGAGACCAGCATACCCTATTCCGTGCGCATGAAAGCCGAACGCCTGCTAGAGCCCGTGGCCGAACGCATGCGACGTGACGCCATGATAGATGCCTCCCACGAAAATGCGTCGGGTGGTGTAATCGCCAGGCTCTCGCTCTCAGACGGCAAGGGTGAGATTATGGTGCTGCGTCTGCTGGTACCGGACGAGGACACGGCCGAGACAGTGGAGAAGTCCTTCCGCGCGGACGCGGAGGGCATATACGCCAAAGTAATTGAAATTTTGACAGATGGGATGAAACAGAAATGAAGACCTATATACCTGAAGGCTACAAGAGCACACTCTCAGTTTATGACACTCAAAAGGCTATCGGACTGATGAAGCGTCTCTTTGAGGACAACTTTGCCGGTGCGCTGAACCTCATGCGTGTTTCCGCACCGCTCTTCGTTGACGGTGGCAGCGGCATAAACGACAACCTCAACGGCTATGAGAGGCCGGTTGACTTCGAAATTGCCCACTCAGGCATACACTGCCAGGTCGTGCAGTCGCTTGCAAAGTGGAAACGGCTCGCCCTCAAACGCTATGAACTCTACCCCGGCAAGGGCATATACGCGGACATGAACGCTATACGCCGCGACGAGGACGAGCTGGACAACCTCCACAGCGTATACGTAGACCAGTGGGACTGGGAGAAGGTCATACTGCCTGAGAACCGCAACCTCGATTACCTCAAAAGCACGGTAATGGATATAGTCTCCGCGCTCTGCGACACCCAGGCTACGATGCGCGCACTTTACCCCGTGCTCACGGCCCTGCCTGAAATAGACAGGAGAGTCAGCTTCGTTACGTCCCAGGAGCTTGAGGACATGTGGCCCGAGCTCACTCCCAAGCAGCGTGAGAACGCATATGTAAAGGATCACCCCACAACCTTCGTCATAGGTATCGGCGCGCCGCTCAAAAGCGGTAAGCCGCACGACGGCCGCTCTCCCGACTACGACGACTGGAGCCTCAATGGCGACATCATTGTGTGGAACGACGTGCTGGGTTGCGCCTTTGAGCTCTCCAGCATGGGCATCCGCGTCAACCCCGAGAGCCTGGACAAGCAGCTCACCGCCGCTGGCTGCGACGACCGCCGCGAGCTCTACTACCACAAGCTGCTCCTCAACGGGGAACTGCCCCTGTCTATAGGCGGCGGCATAGGTCAGAGTCGTATGAGCATGCTTATGCTCGGCAAAGCGCATATAGGAGAAGTCCAGTGCTCCACGTGGGATGCAGAGACCGTAAAGACGTGTGAACAAGCCGGAGTAATGCTTTTGTGAACTGCCGTTTGAAATTGAATTCAGGCCTAATTGCCCGGGTGTACATCCACCCGGGCAATGTTTAAAGCTGATATTTCAAAATTTACACATTTAGGTCACATTTGTGGCGTGCTTAAGCATTGCTTCCGCTTACGCCATAGTGTAGAATAATTAAAAACATGGACAATGGGGATACGTCATGAGCAATACAGCCATAGTCACCGACAGTAACAGTGGTATAACGCCAGATGAGGCCAGGAGTTTGGGTATTCATTTGGTTCCTATGCCGTTTTTTATAGACGGTGAACTTTTTTATGAGGGAATTAACCTGAGCCACCGCGATTTCTTCCGTCGCATGAGTTCCGGAGCAGATATAACGACTTCACAGCCAACTCCCGGTGATGTGCTCTCCCTGTGGGACGAACTTCTGGAGAGTCATGATGACCTGGTATACATACCTATGTCAAGCGCACTCAGCGGCTCTTGTGCCACGGCCAATGCACTGGCCGATGATTACGACGGGCGCGTATATGTGGTGGACAACCAGCGCATTTCAGCTACACAGAGGGCGAGCGTGCTTGACGCCGTGGATATGGCCCAAGCCGGGCTTGACGCCGCATCCATAGCGGAAATACTCACTCGTGAAAAGCTTGAGGCGAGCATATACATAACCGTGGATACTCTCAAGTATTTGAAAAAGGGCGGGCGTATAACACCGGCCGCAGCCTCTCTCGGCACCGTACTCGGCATAAAGCCCGTACTCCAGATACAGGGTGAGAAATTGGACGCCCTTTCAATGGCCCATGGCCTCAAATCTGCCAACGCTATTTGCTGGATGCTGTGGAACGCGATTTGAATACCCGTTTTGCCGGTGTGGAAGGCGTAAGCGTGCAGGCTGCGTATACATGCTCGGACGAGGAAGCCGAGCAATGGGCCAGCGAGATACGCGGACGCTTCGGCGACCGCTTCAACGGATATATAGCCCCGCTTGCATTGTCCATTGCATGCCATACCGGACCCGGCGCTTTGGGCGTGGGCTGCGTTAAAAAGGCAAGTTGGTAAAGATGACGCCCGTGCCGGCAGGCACGGGCCTTTTTAGTCGCTGTAAGTTATTCGTCATCGAGAGCAATAAATGTCATGAAAAGCCTGGCTTTACCACAGGCGCGTAAGTTTCGTAGCACAATGCATAAAAGTATTGTTGTGTAAAAGGTAGAAATTGTCGTATTGGGTTGACCAGGGCCTGAGTTTCTGATATTCTGTTTTTACCAATGATGGGAACGCTTCCACTACGGTTCAAAAGCAAAGTTCCGCATAATTGTGTTTTATAGGCGTTATAAAGCAATGGGGACGCTAAGTTTGTGCTGCTGCATTGAACGCACTGCCTGCGCTGCCGGAAAGGGCATTTTTGCTTGGACGAAACGTGCGGCTTGGCGCCCTGTCTACATTTTGGGACTGAACGCCTTTGTGTTTTTATGGGCAGCGGTGGGCCCAGCAGTATCCACCGACAACTAAAAGAGGACTCCGGGCTTGACGTCCAGCTACGTCAATCCGTGTCCGGCCGCCGGGCTCCCTCCAGTCCGGCGGTTTTTACATTATGTAGATTTGTTATGCCCGTTGCATGCTGCCAACGGGCATAATGCATAATTTTCGGCTTTTTGACGTATTTATATTCGGAACAAGTAAGCTGAAAAAGCGTGAATGCAATAATGAGACACCAAACTTGCATATTATCGGCCGCTTGACGCTGGTGTGGCGCAAAATTTGCAAAATTTAATCTTGCAAATTTCATTTAAGCGTCGTATAATAGCCAACATGGAAAGCTTATACGGCAATTTCACCAAATACGGGTTGACCACAGTTAGGAGGCGCGGCGCTTAAATGATAGCTTTCAATGACAAAAAGAACGTACTGATGGAGTGCGAATACAAGTACACGCTCCAGGACAGGGAGGAAGGCAACCTTTACCGGGATATGTTCCCTTATGAAGAGGTGCCCAAGTGCACGTTCAACTTCCGTCTGACTCCGGCCAACCCGCCGGAGCACATCTGGATCACTGACACGACCTTCCGCGATGGACAGCAAAGCCGCGCGCCATACGAGCCGGAGCAGATACGGGATCTGTATACCATGCTGCACAGGCTGGGCGGTCCCAAAGGTATCATCCGACAGACTGAGTTCTTCCTGTACAGCGAGCGCGACCGCAAAGCCCTGGATATGTGCCGGGAGCTGGGCTATGAGTTCCCGGAAATAACTGGATGGATACGTGCCAGCAAGAAGGACTTCGCTCTTGCGCGAGAGCTGGGGCTGCGCGAGTGCGGTATACTGGTGAGCTGCTCGGACTACCACATATATAAAAAGCTCAAGATGACGCGCCGCGAGGCTGCCGACATGTACCTCGGCGTCATAAAGGACGCGCTGGACGCGGGTATCCACCCGCGCTGCCACTTTGAGGACATCACGCGAGCTGACTTCTATGGCTTTGTGGTACCTTTTGCGCATGAGATACACGACCTTGCCGACGAGAGCGGCATACCGATAAAAATACGCGCCTGCGACACTATGGGCTACGGCGTGCCTTACCCCGGCGCCAGCCTGCCGAGGAGCGTGGCCGGTATAATTTACGGCCTGCGCAACTACGGCGGTTTTGAGGCCGGACAGCTTGAGTGGCATGGGCACAATGATTTCTACAAGGCCGTGGCCAATTCCGGCACCGCCTGGCTCTACGGGGCGGCGAGTGTGAACTGCTCGCTGCTGGGCATAGGCGAGCGCACGGGCAATACGCCGCTCGAGGCGATGGTCATGGAGTACGCGCAGATACGCGGCACGCTCGACGGCATGGACCCGACTGTGATACGCGATATCGCCGACTACTACGAGAATGTGATAGGCTATCACATACCGCCCAACACTCCCTTCGTGGGCGCGGCGTTCAACACCACGCAGGCAGGCATACACGCAGACGGCCTGCTCAAAGACGAGGAGATATACAATATCTTCGACACTACGAAAATACTCAAGAGCCCGCCGCGTGTCGGCATTTCGCGCAACTCCGGCGCAGCCGGTATAGCCGTGTGGCTCAGCAGCAAACTGGGCCGTGAGGTGTCCAAACACGACGAGGCAGTGGAGTACCTGCGCAGTTGGGTGGATGCGCAATACGAGTCAGGGCGAGTCACCAACATAGGCGACTCTGAGCTTGAACGGGAATATGAAAAATATTTGGAGGCGAGCAAGGCATGAATATAACGGAAAAACTCATATCCAGCCATCTTGTACACGGCGACATGACACCGGGCAGCGAGATAGCGATAAAAATAGATCAGACACTTACCCAGGACTCCACCGGCACGATGGCATACCTGCAGTTTGAGGCCATGGGCATTGACAAGGTGAAGACTCTGCGCAGCGTGGCCTACGTTGACCACAACATGCTTCAGTCCGGCAGCGAGAATGCGGACGACCACAAGTACATACAGACAGTGGCTGCCAAGCACGGCATCTGGTTCTCCCGGCCCGGCAACGGGATCTGCCACCAGGTACAGCTCGAGCGCTTCTCCATACCCGGCCAGACCCTGCTCGGCTCAGACAGCCATACGCCCACCTGCGGCGCGGCGGGCATGCTCGCCATCGGTGCGGGCGGCCTGGACGTCGCCGTCGCCATGGGCGGCGGGGCGTACTATCTCACCATGCCGAAGGTGTGTCACGTAGTATTGACCGGTGAGCTTCACCCGATGGTCGCGGCCAAGGACGTCATACTGGAAGTGCTGCGCCGCCTGAGCGTCAAGGGTGGTGTGGGCAAGGTCATGGAGTACGGCGGCCCGGGCGTGGCCACGCTTTCCGTGCCAATGCGCGCGACGATAGCCAACATGGGCGCCGAGCTCGGCGCCACCACGACGGTGTTCCCCAGCGACGAGCGCACGCGTGAGTTTTTCAGCGCGCGCGGGCGCGCAGGGCAGTGGAAGCCTCTGGCCGCCGACGAGGACGCCAGCTATGACGAGGAGATAATAGTTGACCTCTCCGCGCTGCATCCGATGGCCGCCCAGCCGCACTCCCCGGACAACGTGGTGTCGGTCTCCGAGATTGCGGGCATAAAAGTCGACCAGGTGTGCATCGGGAGCTGCACCAACTCCAGCTTCTGCGACCTGATGCGCGTGGCCGGTATACTCAAGGGAAGGCACGTTTCGCCTAATGTCAGCCTGACCATTTCCCCGGGCTCACGCCAGGTATTGAAGGCCCTCGCCCTCAATGGGGCGCTCGCCACGCTGGTGACGGCCGGAGCGCGCGTGCTCGAGTGTGCCTGCGGGCCGTGTATAGGTATGGGCCAGGCCCCGGCCACCAATGCAGTGAGCCTGCGTACATTTAACCGCAACTTCTATGGCCGCAGCGGCACTCCCAGCGCGAGCGTATACCTTGTGAGCCCTGAGACGGCCGCAGTCAGCGCCGTGACCGGAGTCCTGACCGACCCCGAGACTTACGGCATAGACCCAATCTACGACGTGCCCGAGCACTTCGACATAGATGACGGCATGCTCATACAGCCGCCGGTCAATTCTGATGTAGTCGAAGTTGTGCGCGGCCCCAACATAAAACCCTTCCCGAAGGCGGCGCCTCCGGCAGAAACTCTCTCCGGAAAGTGCCTAATAAAGCTCGGCGACAACATCACCACCGACCACATCATGCCGTCCAACGCCAAGTTGCTGCCATTCCGCTCCAACGTGCCGTACCTTGCGGAGTTCTGCCTTGCGCCCTGCGACGAGGGCTTTGCCAAGCGCGCGCAGGAAAACGGCGGTGGTTTCATCGTTGCCGGAGACAACTACGGTCAGGGCTCCAGCCGTGAGCACGCGGCGCTGGCCCCGCTATACCTGGGCGTCAAAGCGGTGCTGGCCAGGAGTTTCGCGCGTATCCACCGCGCAAATCTCATGAATAACGGCATCCTGCCCCTTGAGTTCACCTCCAACGCCGATTACAAGGCTATTTCCCAGGACGATGAAATAGTCATTGAAAACGCCCCGGAACAGATAGCCGCGGCTGCGGAAGGGAAGCCGGTCACCGTGCTCATAGGCGGCAAGCCGGTTGAAATGAAGCTCGATATAACTCCGCGCCAGCGCGACATCTTGCTGGCCGGCGGCCTGCTCAATTACACCAGGGAGCACAAGGAGGACTGAACATGGCACACAATGTAACACTCATACCCGGTGACGGCATAGGCCCCGAAGTGGCGCTGGCCGCGCGCCGTGTTGTAGACGCCTCGGGCGCCGAGATAAACTGGCACGTAGTCGATGCAGGGGAGAGCCAGATGGCACAGTACGGCACTCCGCTGCCACAGCACGTGCTCGACAGCGTCAGGGCCGACGGAGTGGCCCTCAAGGGCCCCATCACGACGCCGGTGGGTGTAGGCTTCCGCAGCGTGAACGTGGCGCTGAGGAAGGAATTTGACCTCTACGCGAACGTGCGGCCGGCCCGTACCTTCAAAGGCGTAGACAGCCGCTATGCAAACGTTGACCTAGTCGTCGTGCGCGAGAACACCGAGGACCTCTACGCCGGTATCGAGCACATGATAGGTGAAGTTGCCGCGGAGAGTATTAAGCTCATAACCCGCGCGGGCAGCGAGCGTATAGCGCGCTACGCCTTTGAATACGCCGTGAAGAACGGCCGCAAGAGGGTCACCTGCGTACACAAGGCCAACATTATGAAGTGTACTGACGGGCTCTTCCTCGACGTGTGCCGCGGCGTGGCGGCCGAGTATCCTCAGATAGAGTTTGAGGACAGGATAGTGGACGCGCTCTGCATGCAGCTCGTGCAGCACCCGGAGACCTTCGACGTGCTCGTGCTGCCCAACCTCTACGGCGACATAGTGAGCGATCTCTGCGCCGGGCTTGTGGGTGGACTGGGGTTAGCGCCCAGCGCGAATATAGGAGAAAACGCCGCCATATTCGAGGCCGTGCACGGCAGCGCGCCCAAGCACGCCGGCATGAATGACGCAAACCCCACGGCGCTCATTCTCTCTGCAGTTATGATGCTTCGCCACCTGGGCGAGTTTGCAGCCGCGGACAGAATTGAATCTGCCGTCCTCGCACTGCTTGAAGGAGGCACGCAGGTGACATACGACCTGGGAGGCAAGCTGGGCACCAGCGAGTTCGCCGACGCAGTAATTGCAAAGATGAGCGAATAGCCCCTTGCAAGCCCGGAAAAAATGTGCTATACTATCCGGGCAATGCGGGTGTAGTTCAATGGCAGAACGTCAGCTTCCCAAGCTGAACACGAGGGTTCGATTCCCTTCACCCGCTCCACGTCAGGGCAAGCGTCACATCGCTTGCCCTGACTTTTATTCATTCTGAAAAAAGTCAGGTCGCGCTCGTTCTGCTGCCCTTCCTTCCAAAATTGAACCCGCTGCGCTGGGCTTCAATTTTGATAAGAATCGGATCGGCGCGTTCAAACGCTGTAAGAACACTCGCACCACCACGTCGGGGCAAAGTCCGTTCGGCTCCGTTTCCGGCAAATAGCCAAAGGCTATTGCCGAAAACTGCGCTCACTACCTTGCCCCTCCTTTCAAAATCGCAACCGCTGCTCTGGGTTGCGATTTTGTCTTTTTTCTTCACTTATTATTACAGCGCTTCCTCTACACCGGGGCAAAGTCCGTTCGGATTCATTTCCGGCAACAGTTGTTGTCTGCTGTCGAAAATTGCGCTCGCTTCCTTGCTTATTCTTTAATCACAGCTACGGCTGCTTGATTGCGAGTTTCCTATGGCTCCGCACGAGCGTTTAGAAGGGACGACAGAGTATCCACGTAAAAATAAGGCGCACGTATTCGTGCGCCTTATTTTTATATTTCAGGGAAAACTGGCAGGATTTTAGCAGCTATGCCGCCGGTGTCGGATATATCTATAACTGCGAAAGTCGGCCGCTGGCCGCGCCCGGCTGAGCCTGGGTTTACTACCACCATACCCGCCGGGTAGTCTATGCGGGCGATATGCGTGTGCCCGTAGAGCACCAACTGCGCTTCTGAGAAGTGGGCCGCATTCAAAAGCGAGTCCATCGTTGACTTCACATAGTAGCGGTGCCCATGCGTGGCAAAGACCTTGACGCTGCCTGCGAAAAAGACCGCAGTGTCCTCTTCACGCGAGGCAAAGTCACAGTTGCCGGGCACGCAATAGAGAGGCAGTTGGGGAAACTCACGCTTGAGCACGGCTGCATCACGTATATGGTCTCCCAGATGCACCAATATGTCCGGGGACGTACGGCGCACAGCTTGCGGGAGCATTTCCGTCCCGCCGTGCGAGTCAGAGAAAACAGTAAGGCGCATGGACGCGCACCTCCTTGTGCTGTAGGGAATATACTACCGGTGGAGGGGATGATATGGACATCAGTAAGCTCGCCGGCAGTTTGGACGAGAAACAGCGCGCCAGGCTGGATGCACTGGCTAACAGCAACGAGGCCAAAGCCCTTGAGGGCATGTTTTCGGACGCTGAGCTGGCGCGCGCGGCAACTGAAGGCGACGAGAAAGCTATGCGCGACGTGCTGCGCCGCATACTGTCTACAGGAGAAGGGCGCAAGCTCGCGCAGATGCTCTCTGACGCTATGAAATAAAGTAAAGGAGGCGGCACGTGTGGACGGCTTCGAGGATAAGCTCAACTCCATACTCTCCGACAACGACGCCATGAGCCGTATCGCGGCCGCGGCAAAGTCACTGCTCGCCGGACAGGACGGATCCGATCCCTCAGGCGACACGTCAGGGTCGGAACCGGATATGGCCGCAACGCCGGAGCTTATATCGCGCGTGGCACGCCTCCTGCGCGGAAATAGCATGCGCAGCGATGAGACGGCTCTGCTGGGCGCGCTGCGGCCCTTCCTTTCGGAAGAGCGCCGGCACCGGCTCGACCGCGCCATAAAACTCGCCCGCCTGGCCTCTCTGGCCAAACTGGCCGGGGACTTCGCTGGCCTTGGAGGTGAGGACGACGTATAACCGCTACAATGGCAATACCGGAAGCTATATGCGCCTGCCGGACGCCTATTCAGATGACATTCCAACCAGGCCGAGAATGGGCTCAAACAGGGGCAGGGAGCCTTACATAGAAAGACCGGGGAACACAGTTACCGAACAACACACGCCAAAAGAAGATGATACTCAACAAAATATAGATAATATGCCCAATAGAAGTGCGCCACGGAAGGACAGCGGCGCTTTTAGGCCGAATAATGCACGACACAACAGCGGCAATATGTTCAATAATCATCAGAATAAAAATCGCCCCTCCCGGAGCCGGCAACCGGCCGGAAGGGGCTCTGATTCACTTGAGGGTCTCTTGGCAAACTTGGGAGGAGGGCTGTCGAGCAGGCTCGGAAATTTGGACACAGAGGACCTGCTTTTGATGGCTGTCGTTTACCTCATGTATCGGGCAAACGGGGATAAGCAGTTGCTCATCGTGCTTGCCGCCCTTCTGTTCGCTTAACTCTCCGGCGGGGTAAAGAGGGATTGATCCTGGTCGCCCAGCTCGGGCTGTGAGTACATTCGGTAGATGAGCACATCGTTTTCGTAAGCTTCAGAGCCTATCAGCAGGCCATTCTCCACTGAGACATATATACGGTTTACATAATTTTCAACGCCAGGTTCATACTCGACGTAAATGCAGTCTACGCCGTTGTATTGCCGGTAATCGGCATTGAGAATGGAGTCAACGGGCAGGTCCAACACTTCCTCATAACTTATGGAGCGCATCCAGGCGTCGGAGCTGCCGTCATAGGGCATTATATGAACTCCGGAGATGGAATCGTACCATATATACAGAGTGCCATCCAAAAGCAGAACATTTCTCTCGCTGGCGCCGACTTCGGAGCGTATACGGACTCTGTCTCCGGCTACCCAGACTTGCAGCTCCATAGTCGAGCTGCCTTCCACCCAGTAGTCGCTGATTGTGACTGTGGTGGAATAGTTTTCGGCGCGGTTTAGCTTGGAGAGCACCGCCTGTACGTTTTCTGTGGTGACTGTGGCCTCTACAATTTCAGCACCTGCGTCGTCGCCGTTATTATCGTCAATACCGGCTGTGGGCAGCGCGACATGACTCGTCTCAACCGTCTGCCCAATGAAGAAGAGGGCGTATATGATGACGGACGCCGTGAGCACGAGCAAGATAATTATGACTAGTCTGGTGCGCCTTCTCATACCGGCATAAACTCAGTGGGGGGCTCAGTGCGCCGCCCGAATGTGTACAAAATACCGTCCGCAATACGTTCACAGGCGTGCCCGTCACCGTAGGGGTTCACGGCCTGGGCCATGCGCATGTAAGCGGATGGATCATTTAGAAGTGTCTGTGCCAACATTACAATATTATCCGTTTCCACTCCGGCAATTTGCACAGTGCCTGCTTCGACTGCTTCCGGGCGTTCAGTCTCGCGCCGTAGTACCAGGACAGGCTTGCCGAGAGCCGGGGCTTCCTCCTGAATACCGCCGGAATCTGTCATAATGAGATAGCTCTTGGCCATGAGGCGGTGCATGTCCACAGCAGAGAGCGGGGATATGAGGGCGACGTTGTCCACGTCAGAGAGACACTCCCGCGCGGCGTTTGAAACCACGGGGCTGAGGTGGACGGGGTAGACGATGAGCACGTCCGGATTGCTCTCGGCTATCTGACGGACAGCGGAGAATATCTGCCTCATGGGCTCGCCGTAGTTTTCACGGCGATGGCAGGTGAGGGTTATCACACGGCGGCCCGTGAAGTCCAGGGACTTGAGCTCGTCGGACTGAAAGCCCTCGCCGGCGGCGGTATAGCGCAGCGCGTCTATGACAGTGTTGCCCGTTACAAAGACGCCGCCCTCCACGCCCTCGCGGCGCAGGTTCTCGGCATTGCGTGCGGTAGGGGCGAAGTGCAGCGTGCAGAGCTGGCCGGCCAGACGGCGGTTCATCTCCTCAGGCCAGGGCGACCAGCGGTCAAAAGTGCGCAGGCCGGCTTCGACATGGCCACAGGGGATTTTGGCGTAAAAGGCCGACAGGGCAGCGGCAAAGGTGGTAGTTGTGTCGCCGTGGACAAGCACCAGGTCGGGCGCTGATTCAGCGAGTACACCGCCGAGCCCTTCGAGCACGCGGCTGGTGATGCCGGAGAGGGTCTGGCCGCTCTGCATGACGTTTAGGTCATAATCCGGGCGTATGCCGAAGATATCCAGTACGCTGTCCAGCATTTCGCGGTGCTGGGCGGTTACGCACACGAGGCTGTCTATCTCCTCGCGGCGGCGCAGTTCAAGCACCAGGGGGGCCATCTTGATAGCCTCCGGCCTGGTGCCGAATATGCTCATGACTTTAAGTTTTGTCATTGTGTCCCTCCTTGTGAAGGACGCCGTGCTCCTCTTCGACGCCGCGCAGGGTAGGATCTACGGGCGGGTGATATTTGTGGCCGCGCAGGGTCTTTTCGATGTAGACGCCTATTGCAACGGCTGCAAGCACGGCGATAACTATGAGACAGGTGCGCAGCGTGCCGTCCGTTGCAAGCACTACGGCGCACAGGCCAAGGATGGCTGAGATGCTGTAGAGTATGGCGACAGCCTGCTTCTGGCTGAGGCCCATGTCTATGAGCCTGTGGTGCAGATGGCCGCGGTCCGGGTGCATTGGGCTCTGGCCGCGCAGTATGCGCCGCACAAAGGCGCAGATCGTGTCAAAGAGAGGCAGGAACAGAGCCAGGATAGGCACTACAAAGGTGACCAGCGCATATGTTTTGAACATGCCGACAACGGATACCGTGCTCAGCACATAGCCGAGCAGCAGCGCTCCCGTGTCGCCCATGAATATTTTCGCAGGATTGAGGTTGTAGGGCATGAAGCCGATACACGCGCCCATGAGTGCGGCAAGCAGCAGCGCCACATTGCCCTCGCTGACGAGCAGGGCAACTACGAACATGGTCACGCTTGCGATGGTGCTCACACCGACGGCCAGTCCATCCAGTCCGTCAATAAGGTTCACGCTGTTGGTGATGCCGACTATCCAGAGGACGGTGACCGGTATGGCCAGCCAGCCGAGAATCAGCAGCTCGTTTTCAGAGAAGATGTTGGGGTTGCTGAAGACTTCGATAACAACGTCGTGGGCTACAGCTATACCGGCCGCAGCTATCTGGACAAGCAGTTTAATCCAGGCGCGCAGGTTTACGACGTCGTCTATGGCTCCGCAGGCGACGATGAGCACCGAGCCCAGCAGAATGCCGCGTACCTGGCGGGTGATGTCTACAAACAGTACTACGCTGAGCAGGAAGCCCAGAAAAATGGCCAGACCGCCCATACGCGGTATGGGATGGTCATGGACGCGGCGCTTGCCGTCGGGCACGTCTATTGCGCCCACCTTGGTGGCAAAAGTTTTGACCACCGGCACGGCGGCAAAGCTGATGGCAAAGGCTGTGGCGATAGCGAGCAGTATTCGCACCCACAGCTCCATTTCGAACAGCATAACTTTGAAACACTCCTAAAACCGTCGCTTTGGCGGTCTGCATTTATTGCCTGCGGCGGGAACGCGAGGACCGCAGAATCCCAGCGGTCCTCGCGCGGGTTTGATTATTTGGCCACAAAGCCGAGTTTCTTATAGACCTTGCGCAAGGTCTTGTTGGCGACGTAGCACGCTTTCTCGGCGCCCATGCGGTAGACGCTCTCGAGATAGGCCTTGTCCTTGAGCATACGGTGAGTCTCGTCCTGTATCGGACGCAGCAGTTCGATGACAGATTCGCCGACAGCGGTCTTAAATGCGCCGTAGCCCTGACCGGCAAACTCGGCCTCTATCTCCGCGAAGGTCTTGCCGGTAGCGGAGGAGTATATCTGCATCAGGTTGGAGACGCCGGGCTTGTTCTCCGGGTCAAAACGTACGCAGTTTTCGCTCGTGTCGGAGTCGGTGACGGCGCGCTTGAATTTGCGCATGATGTCCTCGGGCTTCTCCAGCAGATGTACGCATCCGTTGGGGTCCTTGTCGGACTTGGACATCTTGCTGGTGGGCGTCTGCAGGCTCATGATGCGGGCACCAACGCGGGGTATATACGCCTCGGGGACTTTGAAGGTCTCGCCGTAGAGGTTGTTGAAGCGTATAGCGATGTCGCGCGTGAGTTCGACGTGCTGCTTCTGGTCGTCGCCGACAGGGACAAAATCGGCCTGATAGAGAAGAATGTCCGCAGCCATGAGAGCGGGATAGGTGAACAGGCCGCCGTTGATGTTGTCTGCATGCTTGGCGCTCTTGTCCTTGAACTGGGTCATGCGCGAGAGCTCGCCGAACATGGTATAGCAGTTGAGCACCCAGCCGAGCTCAGCGTGAGCGGGGTTGTGGCTCTGCACGAACAGCGTGACCTTGTTGGGGTCGAGGCCGCAGGCGATGTACTGAGCAAGCTGCTCCATGGTGCGGCGGCGCAGGTCTGCCGGCACCTGGCGCACGGTGATGGCGTGCATATCCACAATGCAGTAATAGGCGTCGTAGTCGTCTATCATATCAACCCAGTTCTTGATGGCGCCCATGTAGGAGCCCAGCGTCAAGTCACCGGAGGGCTGTATGCCCGAAAACATTACTTTTCTTTCATCAACTTTCTTTTCTTCCATGGCGAACATCCTCTTCCAAATATCAATTCAATGGGGGCTGGCGTCAGACGCAGTTACTGCGGTGAACGCCCGGGCGGGCATAAAAGCCCGCCCCTACGGCATATAAAGCTACTTCTTACTTCTTCAGGCCGCACTCTTCCGCGAGGGCGGTGAAGGCCTTCATGCTGCGCTCTATCATGTCGCCGCTCACGCAGTAGGCGAGACGGACATAGCCGGGGGTGCCGAAGTTGCTGCCCGGGACGAGCAGGAGGTTGTGGCTCTTGGCCTTGGCGACAAATTCGCTCTCTTCAACGGGGGTCTTGACCCACATGTAGAAGGCGCCGGCGGGGTAGGCGCACTCGAAGCCGAGGGAGTGCAGGCCGTTATAGAGCAGCTTGCGGTTGGCGTCGTACTTGTCGATGGCGGTGCTCTCATTCAGGCAGCGGGCAACCGCGAGCTGCATGAGGCTGGGGGCGTTGACGAAGCCGAGCATGCGGTTGGCGACGACTTCAGCGTCGTAAATGAGCTTGCCGTCAGCAATGTCGCTGGGGACGCATACGTAGCCGATACGCTCGCCGGGCAGGCTCAGGCTCTTGGACCAGGAGTAGCAGACGATGCAGTTGGCGACGTAGTTGGGCATCCAGGGCACCTCCGCGCCGTCGTAGACCAGTTCACGGTAGGGCTCGTCGGAGATGGTGTAGATGACCGTGCCGTACTCCTTGCCCTTCTCGAGCAGCATGTCGGAGTACTTGCGGAGCAGCTCGGCGGGGTAGATGACGCCAGTCGGGTTGTTGGGGGTGTTGAGTATGACGGCCTTGGTCTTCGGGGTGATGGCCTTGGCTATCGCATCGACATCGGGGACAAAGCCTTCGCTCTCGCTGGCGGGCACGACAACGACCTTGCCACCGGGAGAGGTGATATAGTTGTTGTACTCAAAGAAGTAGGGGCTTATGCAGATGACTTCGTCGTCCGGGTTGAGCAGGGTGAACATGGTGCAGCTCAGGCCGCCGGCCGCACCAACAGTCATCATTATGTTATTTTCGTCGTAGTTGGTTCCAAAACGCTCGTTGAGGGAGTCGGCCACGGCCTTGCGGACCTCGGGGTAACCGGCATTGGCCGGGTAGCCGTGAACATACATGGGGTCGTCGCCACTGATGACGTCGATTATGGCGTTCTTAACTGCGTCGGGAGGAGCAAAGTAGGGGTTGCCGATGGAGAAATCGAATACGTTTTCGGCGCCGTACTCTTTAGCAAGGCGCTTGCCTTCTTCGAACATAGCGCGGATAGCGCTGCCGCCGGAGGCCATTTTTGCCAGTCTTTTAGAAATCATTTGCTATTCCTCCTAAACTTATAGGCTAGATATATCTGTCACGCGGACAAAGGGCATATCTGGAGGTATTCTAACACAAGTACACGCCAAATGCAATGGAACTTGACAAAGCGGGACACAAAATATAATATAGTGTAGCCTGAGGGCAATACTTTGCATATGAGGGATAGTATTGAAGGACATAAAGTGGTTTGAAGATATGGAATCGCGCATACCGCGCGGCGAGGTGCGCACGCGCTTCGCGCCTAGCCCCACGGGCTATATGCACGTGGGCAACCTGCGCACGGCGCTCTACACCTACCTGATCGCCAGGGCCAACAAGGGCAAGTTCATACTGCGCATAGAGGATACCGACCAGGGCAGGCTGGTCGAGGGCGCGGTGGACGTCATCTACCGTACGCTCGCCGAGTGCGGCCTATCTCACGACGAGGGCCCGGATGTGGGCGGCCCCGTGGGACCGTACATCCAGACTGAGCGCCGCTCGCTCTACATGGACTATGCGGAACTGCTCATGGAGCGCGGCCACGCCTACCGCTGCTTCTGCGAGCACACGGACCACGAGGAGAAGGAAGCCGAGGAGAAGTCCGGCAAGTTTGAGAAAACCGTGGACCCCTGCCGTAACCTCAGCCGCGAGGAGAGCGACAGGCGCGCCGCCGCGGGCGAGAGCTTCGTAATTCGCCAGCGCATCCCCGAAGAGGGCAGCACCACCTTCCACGATGAGATCTTCGGCGACATCACCGCGCCGAACGCCGACCTCGACGACCAGGTGCTCATG
Source organism: uncultured Clostridia bacterium (assembly GCA_930990965.1). Classification (GTDB taxonomy): domain Bacteria; phylum Bacillota; class Clostridia; order Oscillospirales; family Oscillospiraceae; genus Scatomorpha; species Scatomorpha merdigallinarum. The sequence continues at coordinate 28,433 of CAKNRQ010000003.1, read as the reverse complement.
AAGAGCGACGGCCTGCCAACCTACAACTTCGCAAACGTCATAGACGACCACCTGATGGGCATTACCCACGTTGTGCGCGGCACGGAGTACCTGTCCAGCGCGCCGAAGTACAACCTGCTCTACCAGGGCTTCGGCTGGGGCGTGCCGACCTATATCCACTGCTCGCCTGTTATGCGCGATGCGCACAACAAGATGAGCAAGCGCCACGGCGACCCGAGCTACGAGGACCTGAAGGCCCAGGGCTATCTCACCCCGGCCATCGTCAACTATGTAGCCCTGCTCGGCTGGTCGCCGAGAGGGGAGAAGGAGATATACTCCCTCCATGAGCTCGAGGAGATCTTCGACACCAAGGGACTCAGCAAGAGTCCGGCCATCTTCGACATTGAAAAGCTGCGCTACTTCAACGCCGAGTACATCCGCGCCATGAGCCCGGAAGACTTCGCCGCCGCCGCTGAACCCTATATACGCGAGGCCGTGAAGAACCCGGAGATTAACCCGGCCGACATCGCCGCGGTGCTGCAGCAGCGCACGGAAGTGCTCACCGACATACCCGCCAAGCTCGGCTTCTTCGACGAGCTGCCCGAGTACTCGACCGAGCTCTTCATAAATAAAAAGAGCAAGAGCTCGCTTGAGAGTTCCAAGCACTTCCTCGAGCTGTGCCGCGCAGCGCTGGAGAAGTGCGAGTGGAGTGACGAGGCCATCCTTGAGGCCATGAAGTCCATCGCAGAGGCTGAGGGCGTGAAGAACGCCGCCGTCATGTGGCCCGAGCGCATCGCCGTCTCCGGCACCCAGGTGACCCCTGGCGGCGCTGTGGAGATAACCCGCATCCTGGGCCGTGATGAAGCCCTGCGCCGCATAGGCGTGGCGCTTGAAAAACTGGCGTAAGAGCCCGCCGCGTCATTTATACCATATAAAAAGAGCGTTTACCACATGGTAAACGCTCTTTTGTTTTGCTCGCCTCAGGCTATGTACGGCGCGAGGGAGCGGACATATATGCCTTTTATGTCCTCGCGTGTGAGTGGCTCGGGGTTGCTGGCCAGACGGAAGTCGAGTTTCATGAAGTCGTCCGTCCACTTTTCAATCTCGTCCATGCTCACGCTGAGGTGTAGGTCCTGCTGCATTATACCGGCGATGTACGCTGCGAACTCGTCTGTGTTTTCGAAGCCGCAGGCTTTGACTATGGGCTCTACAAGGCTCTGGTCGCGGAAACCGCGCAGGTACTCTCCAAGGAAAATAGCGCAGGCCAGACCGTGGTTCACGCGCTTGTAGTGTGAGAGCGGGTAGCCCATGCCGTGTGGGATGGTCGTGCTGGACTGCATGAAGGCCATGCCCATGACGAAGGCGGCAATCTGCATGTTCAAAAAGTCGTCGTCAGAGAGAGTGTTGGAGGCGAGGGCGTCTTTATATCCGGCGAAGAGTTTGAAGCCAACTTCGGCAACGGAGCGGTTAATTATGTTGCTGCCGGTGTGCAGGTAGGTCTCCACGCCGTGGGCGAGCGCGTCCATAGCCCCGGAATGCAGCAGGAAGTTCGGGGAGTGACAAATATACTCCGGGTCCAGGAAGGCGGCCTCGCAATATACGACCGGGTACATAGAGAGTTTGGTGTCCGTGTCGGAGCGGGTAAGGCAGGCAAAGCCCGTGACCTCGGCGCCGGTTCCGGCAGTGGTGGGTATGGCGAAGACGGGCAGGTCAGACTCGGTCTTGAGGCTGTCAGAGGGCTTGCCCATGCCGTAAAAGACCTCGTAGGGCTTGACGCCGGGATATTTCATCAGCAGCGAAACTGCTTTGGCGCTGTCAATGGAGCTGCCGCCGCCTATGGCGATGAAGAACTGCGCGCCGAAGTCCTCACATTCGAGCGCAAGCTCAGCTACGCTCTCCACAGGCGGGTTCTCCATGACGCGGTCTATAACTATATACTCGACGCCGCGCTTATCCAGTGCCGCCTGAACATCCTCAAGCGCGTAGTTGCGGCAGCCCTCGGCAAATTTGGAAGTGAGTATGGCCGCGCGGTGGCCGTACTTGAGAAAGATATCGGCGTAGGCTTCGACGCAGCCCCGGCCGCAAAGACATGATGTCTGGGTGTTGTATTTGAAAACGCTCATTGCAATCCCTCCGTGTGCGCGGCAGAGCCGCGCCGTGATCGTGCGTTAATTATACGACAATTCGACAGCCTTGTAAAATAGAGAAAACCGAACCAAAGTATAGATGCCGCACATAGACGACAGTTTGAATCGAATAAACCGAAGGCTAAATAGGCTCTGTCGATAGTCAAAATAGAAACTGTGTGTTTTACAAGACCGGGCAAATCGGCTATATTGAAAACGCAGATAGCCAAGGCTTTGACAAACCTTGTGAAGCTTTATTTTACCCATAATACACACAGAAAGGGAGAAAAAGATATGAAGAGCTTTCGCTACAACACTCAAACTGCCATGTTCTTTGGCAAGAACTGCATCGTCGAAAATGCCGAGCTGTTCAGCAAGTACGGCAAGCGCGCGGTAATATTCACCAGCAAGTTCTATGAAGGCTATCCCAACCTGGGCCTGGCCGACGTGGAAACGGCCTTCAAGAGCCAGGGCATTGAATACCTGGTTCTCGACGGCGTGGAGCCCGATCCCCCGGTGGAGACTGTCGCAAAACTGGCGAAGGACGCGGCGGCATTTAATGCGGACTTCTTTATAGCCGTGGGTGGCGGCAGCTCAATTGACACCATGAAGGGTGCGGCGCTGCTCATCAAGCACTCCGACATTTCTGACCCCTACGAGGTTTTCTACAGCATGGGCAAGCCCTCTCAGAGCATCACGACCGAGGTCGATATGCCCATCTTCGCCGTGCCTACGACGGCCGGCACCGGCGCAGAGGTGACGGGTTTTGCCTGCCTCACCCGCAACGACACCCACACCAAGCTCGCCATGTACCCCGTGGCCTTCTGTGACGCGGCCTTCCTCGATTCCCGCTACATCAAGGACTCCCCGGACTTCCTCATCCACACCGGCGTTATGGACGCGCTGGCGCATGGCGTAGAGACTTACCTGCATGTGGACAGCAACCCGATTAACCGCGCTCTCGCCGACTACGGCTTTGAGCTCTTTTCCTCGTTCAAGGACCGCATGTACAATGGCTGCCTGACCGACGAGGACTACGACACCATGATACTCACGAGCTTTGTGCAGGGCATGGCCTTCATGCAGTCGAGCACTACCATCCCCCACGGCATGGGCTATCCGCTGTCCCACATCAAGCACGTAAACCACGGCCTGAGCTGCGCCATCTTCCTCGGCGAGTATGTCAAGGGCTTCAAGGACCAGAGCCTCGTACAACCCATCGTCGAGAAGTGCGGCTTCAAGGATTCCGAGGAGTTTGCCGACTTCTGCCGCAAGTTCACCGAGGACGACGTGAACATCACCGTCACTGAGGAGGAGATTCAGCAGTGGACGGATGACTTCATGAAGCTCGATTTCCGTCTGGCCAGCAACCCCGAGCCGCTGTACCGCGAAGACATAGAGAGGCTCTACCGCAACTCTCTGCGCCGCTACATCAAATAACAGGGGGGCAGAAAATGAACGCAAGACAGAGACAGATCATAATCGCCATAGACCTGTTTGCAGCGACGTTCCTGCTCTGGTTTATAACCCAGGTCACCAATGCCTACATAGGTATGGCGTATCCGGAGGTGCCGCAGACCCAGGTGGCGAGCCTTATAACCCTGCCTAACCTGTTCGGACTCATAGTGTCATTCCTGATTGGACCGCTCACACTCAAGTTCAACAAGGTGAAGCTCTCGTATCTCGCGCTCGTGAGTATCGTCATCTACTGCGCCATGTTCTATATAGTCGGGCGCTTCCACCTGCCGTTCTATCTGTTGAGCGTGGCCTGCTTCTTCGCCGGCTTCTCCCAGGGTGCCTACGTCCCGCTGCTCAACAGCATCATCACCGATCACTTCCCGTCGCAGGACCGCGACAAGCGCATAGCCAACTACAACGTCTGGATAAGCGTCGGTACCCTCATTATTCTCCAGGTAGCAGGCATCATTGCCGCCGGAAACGACGGAGCTGACTGGTATAACGCCTATCTGCTCGGTGTAATACCGATCGTCAGCATGGTTATCTACATCATCATGATGAAGAAGGCCAAAGCTGAAGTTCCATCCATAGTGCCCGAGGACACCGGAGCAGACAAGCCCAAGGCCAGGATAAGCGACATACCCCGCAAGGCTATCGGCTGGATAATCCTGATGGGCCTGGTCCACTGCATCTTCTACCTCGCGCAGTACGCTTTCAACACCAACGTCAGCTCTTACATAATCACCGAGTACGAGCTCGGCACGAGCGCCCAGGCTGGCACGGCCACCTCGCTCTACCGCGTGGGTCTCATAGTCTTTACCTCTCTCTATCCGGTATTCAAGAAGCTGCTCAAGAACTGGATGATTCCCGTCGGCTACATAACAATGGGCGTGGGTCTCGTCATCATGATGGTCTCCAAGAGCCTCTTCGGCGCCTACGCCTGCGGCCTCATCGCCGGTCTGGCTACCGCGCTGTGCCACTCCACGCTCTACGCCAAGGCCTCCAACTATGTGCCTCTGGTCCTCGTGCCTGTGGCCATGAGCCTGGTCTGGGGCATAGCCAACATCGGCACCTCCGTTGCCGTGCAGGTGCTCGGTTTTGTAGCCAACTTCTTCGGCGGCGGTATGGAGAACAGCTTCCTCGCCGGTATCATCATGTCTGTCGTGGCCTGCGTTGCCGCGGTGTACATGTACGTTATCAAGAAGCCCCTGCAGAACCTCAACTGAAATAAAAAGGGCCTGCGGCATGCCGCAGGCCCGAAAGTGAGGATTAACCCTCTATAAGTTCGCTTGTGTCCGTGGCTGAGACAATATAGTCGCGGACAAACTCCGCAGCCTTGGTCAGCTTGCGGTTCTGAGGCCAGTGGAGGTAGAGATCGCGCCAGTTCATGGGATTATCCAGCTCTAGCTCGACGATGTAGTCCTTGTACATGGGCATACTTGGCGATATGGCGATGCCGTAGTTCATGGCCACGTAGCCAAACTGGGTTATCCAGTTGGAGCAATAGCTTATGTCGGGCTTGAGCCCCTCGCGCCGGTACATCTCGCGTATCCAGCCGTCGATGCTGGAGCTCGGGTTTATGCCGATGAGCGGGATACCGTCGAGGTCGGAGAGGCCGACAAGCTTGCGGTCGGCCAGATAGTGGTTGTTTGCCACTATGACCTTGAGCTTTTGACGGCCTATGCGCACGCGGTCACAGTTTTTAATCTCGTCTCCGGCCGAAATTATGAGGTCGAATTTTCCCAGCAGGAGCTGCTCGTCCATGCTGCCCTGGCCGTGGTTCACGTCGAAGTCCAGGAATATGTTGCAGTTCGGGTTGTCCTCATAGAACTGCCTGAATATTTTGGGTATCTCCGAATTGGCCACGCAGTAGAAAAAACCCATGCGCACTGTGCCGGAGAGGGGGTTGCTCATGCTCTTGAGCTCATTCTCACCCTCGTCCAGGAGATTAAAAATGCGCTCTGCGTATGGCAGATACTTCTCGCCGTACTCGGTGAGCGTGACCTTGCGGTTCACGTCGCGCACGAAGAGAGGAACTTTGAGCTCCTGCTCCAGTTCGTGTATAGCGTAGCTGACGCTTGACTGGGCGACGAAGAGATTCTTCGCTGCGGTGGAGAAGTTTTTGGTCTTTGCTATTTCAAGAAAGTACTTGAGTTGCTGAAGGGTCATTTTTCACGCTCCGAAACTTTTCTGATATAATTTTATCACGCATTCGGCAAAAATCAATAGTACAGCGTATCAAAACCAGTATTAAGGAGGCGGTAGCATAGTGGAATGGTTATACTTTGTTGTTCTGATCACCTTTGTGGCCATTATGTTCACGATTGTGCGCCGGCCTATGTACGAGGTAATTTTCCTCGCGTTCATATTTCTCGTCATCATATCCGGCAATCTCTCGAACATAGGCACTTATCTATATAACACTGCCAGCAATTACATGCTCTTTTCCATATCCGCGTTCATAGCTTTCGGCATGATTTTTGAAAAGACCGGCATCATCTCGGACATGATAAACATTATCGTGTCTATTGTGGGCCGCTTTTCCGGCGGCGCGGGCTATGTCGCCCTGGTGGGCAGCGCGGCTATGGGAGCCCTTTCCGGCACCGGTCCGGGAAACGCTGCGGCGATAGGCGTTATCACCATACCCGCAATGAAGAGATCCGGCTTCTCCGCGGAGATGGCTGCAACAATAGAGATGGCGGCAAGTTCGCTCGGCCCCATCATACCTCCTGCGGGAGCGATAGTGCTCTGCCACTCTATACTCGTCACCATGTACCCCGAGTACACTTTCTCGCAGTTTTGGCTCCTGGCCTGGGTGGTGTCATTCTGGTTGCTGATGCAGAGGTTTATAACGCTCTATATCCTCATAAAGCGCCAGCACGTGGCGCCAATACCTAAGGAACAGCGCCCGACGTTCAAACAGGCGATGAAAGAGGGCTGGCGAAGCCTGCTACTGCCCGTTATCATCTTCATCCCCTTCATGTTTGATGCCCTCTTCAACGACACCCTTGTCGCCGCGCGCCTGGGCGAAGAGGCGGCGGGTGTGTTCTCCAACATACTGCTCACGGTTATACCCAGCGTGGCCTCGCTGGTTGTCGTGCTGCTATATGTGCAGAAGGGCAACCGCTTCAGCTTTAAGGAGCTGGCCAGCGCCTTTTACGGGGGCGAGGGCAGCGTCGCTCCCGTGCTCGTCATGGCTTTTGCCGGATTTGCCATCACCGAACTCTTCACTGACATGGGCGTGGCCGAGAGCCTCAGCGCTTCGCTGGCCGGAATCTCAATCCCACGCTGGTTTGTCGCAATAGTGATCCCGCTCATTTTCACCTTCCTGGGCATGTTTATGGAGCCAATGAGCATCGTCAGTATGTTTTGCGGCGCGTTTATACCCATAGCCGTATCCGTGGGCATACACCCCATGCTCGCGGCCATGATGGTGAACGTCATGTGCCTCGCCATGGGACATATGACCCCGCCCTTTGCGCTTTGCCTCTTTGTGTGCATGGGCATAGCGGAGTCGGACTACCAGAAGACAGTCAAACTCACCATAGTCTGGTGCGTGGGACAATATATTCTCACTGTCGCCATGCTCATGGGCTGGATACCGATGTTCGGTCTGCTTTCGTGAGGTGAATTATGAGAGAAAAGATACTGAAAGTTACGCGCCCCATATTTGCCTGGGGCCTGTGCATACTCATGACTCTCGCCCTCATAGGCGCGCTGCTGTATATCGTGGCCTTTATCATAGGCGGCGAAGGCGCCATGAGCATACACGAGTTCTGCACAACCGTGTTTTTCCACTGCATCTATATCGCGGGCATAGTGCTTGCCTTCCTCGGCATCGTGAATATGTATCTGGCGGGGGAGAAGATGTACATGTTCGAGATAAACAGCAAGAAAAACAAGTCGGACTAGGCCAAATAGGCCCTGCCAGAGAGAAGAAGTAAGATTTATCCGGAGGTCAATATGAAATCATACCCCAACTTGATGCGCCCGCTCAAAGTGGGCAATATCACTCTCAAAAACCGTCTTTCCGTTTCACCGGCCGGAGAGCGTTTCGTGATGTACCTTGACAAGGGAGAGTACAGCTTTAATATGACCGACTACCTGTGTGAGAGGGCTCGCGGCGGCTTCGGCCTCATTACACTCGGCGCCATCCCCAGCGACATGACGGTCGATGTCAAGGACCCGCACGAGGACGCGGTGTCGCCGCTCTACGCGCCCAAGCACTTCAAGCAGGCGGCCGCCACCACCCTCGACCGCATCCACGCCTACGGCACCAAGGTGTTTATCCAGCTCTCCACCGGCCACGGCCGCATGCGCACCGAGAAGACGCCCTCGCCGCTGCCGTACCTCTACGACCCCAAGCGCATCCTCCCCACGCTCACCCGCGAGGAGATAGAGGAAAAAATAGCCCAGGAAATAGAGTGCGCCAAGTTCGTCAAGAGCTGCGGCTTTGACGGGGTGGAGGTCCACGCCATGCACTGGGGCTATCTGCTCGACCAGTTTGCCCAGCCATTCACCAACCACCGCACGGACGAGTACGGCGGCGACCTGGACGGAAGGCTGCTGATATGCAAGAAGATAGTCGAGGGCATCAAGCGCGAGTGCGGCGAGGACTACCCCGTCAGCATACGCATGGGCCTCAAATGGTGGATGGAGGACTTCAACAAGCCCTCGCTCTTCGGTGAAAAAGAGGTCGGCCGCACCGTCGAGGACGCCGTGGCCATCGCCCGGAAGCTGGAGAGCTACGGCTACGACATGCTCAACTGCAACAGCGGTACATACGACAGCTTCTACTACGCCTGCCCGCCCTATTACCAGCCCTATGGCTACAACCTCGAGCTCTCCCGCGCGGTCAAGGCGGCGGTGAACATACCCGTATTTATAGCGGGCAAGATGGATGACCCCGACGTGGCCGAGGAGGCCGTGGCCTCCGGCGCAACTGACGGCGTGGCCCTCGCGCGCGGCTCCCTGGCCGACCCGGCCTTTGCCAAGAAGCTGGAAATGGGCACGCCCGAGCGTATCAGGCCCTGCATCTCCTGCCAGAACTGCATCGCAAGCCTCTTCGCCATCGGCTCCATCCAGTGCAGCGTGAATCCGAACACCGCCCAGGAGTTCAGCTACGAACTCAACCGTGCCACTAACCCCAAGAAGGTTATCGTCGTAGGCGTGGGCGTGGCTGGCATGGAGTGCGCGCGCACGGCCAAGTTGCGCGGCCACGACGTGGAGATCTATGAGGCAGGGCCGGTGATGGGCGGCCATCTCAACGAGGCCGGCAGCCACCCCTTCAAAACCGGCATAGCCAGGCTCAACCTCTGGTATCAGAACGAGCTCAAGCGCCTGAACGTGCCTGTGCACCTCAACTGCCACGTAGACGCCAACTTCCTCAAGAACTCCGGAGCTGACACCGTCATCCTGGCCGTAGGCTCCTATCACTTCGTACCCAAGTTCGTAGAGGGCTGGGACCACAAAAAGGCCGTGGTGTGCTACGACGTGCTTATGGACAAGCGCAGCGTCGGCGGCAGGGTCGTCGTAGTCGGCGGCGGCCTCACCGGCAGCGAACTGGCATATGACCTCGCCCGTTATCAGGGCAAGCAGGTCACCATCGTCGAGGCGCTGGACGACATACTCTCCTCCGGCCCGGCTGTGCCGCAGCCCGTCGATATGATGCTGCGCGACCTGCTTGCCTACTATAAGGTTGACATAAAAACTGGGCACAAGATAGCCGCTGTCAACGACGAAGGCGCCGTAATTGAAGGCAAAGACGGAGTGCGTGTAACTTTGCCTGCGGACGATGTGGTGTTCTGCATCGGCCTCAATCCCAATGAGAGCATGCGCGAGGAGCTCATGTACTCGGGCATAGAGGTCTTTGAGGTCGGCGACGGCAAAGCCGTGGGTAACATTCGCACTGCTGTTTCTGAGGCCTTCGAAATAGCGCGCAAGCTGTAAAAAATCGAGCAAAACTTCCAATAATTATTTGCGCCTCCGGTGGTCAAAATACCACCGGAGGTGTTTTTACATGAAGAAATCGCTTGCCATTGCGATATTTGCGGTGATGGCGCTGACTATAATCGGCGTGGGTGCGTATGCCTGGACGCTGGATTCCCAGCTCGAGAGCGCGGCGATGTCCACGTCGGCCTACGGCGGCGCGGCGGCGGGAGAGCTGGCCGGGGCGCTCTCGGAGCTCGACGAGGCCATGCGCGAGAGCTATTACGCCACGGATAGCGCACTGCAATCCACGCTCTGCGCCAAGGCGGCCGCCAACGCCGCGAGCGCCGTCACGGCACTGGCCAGCCTGCCGGGCTCCACCTATGAACTCGAACTGCTCTCGCAGTATATCAACGGCGCGGGGGACTACGCGCTGTATTTGGCCAAAGAGACGGCCTCGGGCCGTAGTATGACGGACGAAGAGCGCGAAACCCTGCTCACGCTCAGTGAAGCCGTTTCTAATATCTCGCTCGAGACGGGCGGCATATTCGCCGCGCTTGACGCGGGAGATCTCACGCTTGACGACTACGGCGCTACGCTTTCCGAGGCCGACGGCACTGTCGGCGCGGCGCTCGTGCAGCTAGACGCCGCCCTCGACGATTTCCCGGGCATAGAGTACGACGGCAAATACTCAGCGGCCCAGACCGAGGCCGCGCTGCTCGCCGGAGGCGAGGAAGTGAGCGAGAGCGTAGCGCGCGACAAGGCGGCAGAGTTCCTGGGAGTCGAGCGCAGCGCGCTCAATCCCACGGGCCTGACGGGCGGGGAAGTGCCCTGCTACGGCTTTGAGTATGGGGACGAGGAGAACCAGTCCCGCGTGTACGTCACGGAGATGGGCGGTATAGTCGCCTCGCTGACCGGCAACTGCTCTTCGCTCGAGGGTGATCTGGACGCCGCGAGCGCCGAGAGCAAGGCCGCGGAGTTCCTCAGCGGCCTGCTGGGCGGCGAGTTCGAGCTTGTGGGCAGCGCGGAGAACCCCGGAGCCTGCGCCTTGACGTTTGCGCCCGTGGAGAATGGAGTGCTGCTCCTGCCGGACACCGTCTCCGTGACGCTGGACGCGGCCACGGGCGAGGTCTGTGCCTATAACGCCGCGAGCTATATCCTCAACCACGCCCAGCGCGAATTGCCCGACCCGGCAGTGGACATGGAGAGCGCCGCGGCGCTGATAAATCCGGAGCTGACCATAGACAGTGTGCAGCTCGTGCTCACGCGCTCCGATGGGGGAGACGAGGCGCTCTGCTGGGAATTTAACTGCTCCGATGGGGACGGCGAAGGCGTTGACGTCTTTGTAGACGCACAAATGGGGAGAGAAGTCAAAATAGAGCTGGCACAGGCTTGACGAATTGCTCGAAAAAGAGTAATATTATGTTAGCTTTTTATGCACTGACTGTGCAACTGGCTTAAATTACTCTTTCCATGAACGGAGGGGCTCATATGAGTTTCATTCCACGTGTAACCTGCCGGCGCTGCGGAAGGCAATACTCCGGCCTCAGAGGACGCTGCCCGTACTGCGGCACCCGCCGCGTGAAGCAGAGCGACCGCGTCCCGGCCACGAGCGCGAGCACTGACCCCTCGACGGCCGCGGGCGAGCGCGCCGCGAGCAATGCGCGCTGGCAGCTCATTTTCGGCGGCATACTCCTGCTCGCCGTCATACTTGCCGTTGTCGTCCTGGTCAGCATCAGCCTCAACAGCTCCACCCAGGGCGGGCCTGTTACCACCGTGCCGCCTGTCACCGGCACAACTGCGCCGCCCCCGACGCCGACACCCACCCCGCCGCCGACGCCCACGCCGACCATCGAGAGCGTGACGATATACTACAACAACGCCGCCGCCACAGACACGGGCTACACTATGGACCCGCGTTGGAACGGACCCGGCGAGACGCTGACCATAAGCGTCATGATTTATCCGCAGACTTCCACGATAGACCCCAGTGATATAGTCTGGTCCAGCAGCGACGAGAGCGTCATTACCGTGACGCCGAGCGATACCGGAACAACCTGCACTCTCACTCAGGTTGGCAACGGAAGCTGCACCATTACCGTTTCTGTCTTCGGCGTAAGCGACACTCTGCCTATGGTAGCAGCGAATCTAAGCTGAACTGAACAACAGACTGACACGGCCCGTCCGGCTTTTTGCCGGACGGGCTTTTTTATTTCAGCTCTATTACAATGCCGCAAACGACTTGTAACACGAGGCAATTTATGCTACAATCGGTTAAAGCAGAGTTAAAGTAGGCAATATAACTTTGTCTATTTCGACAAAAATTGGCCGCAAACAGGCGGCAAACACACGCAGAGGTGGTGTTAAATGCGAAATACTGGCGAAAGCCGTTGGAACAAAAGCGCGTACTGCACGTCCCACATGCGGGACAACAATTAAAGGAGGTATTTTAAAATGAAAAAACTTTTGGCAGTTTTGCTGTCCCTCTGCCTCGTGGTAGGCATGGTACCGATGATGGCCTTCGCCGATGACGGCGCGGCCGCTTCGTCCGATTGGGTCTATGGCCCGGACTATCCCGCCTGGTACGTGGGCGAAGACGGATACGACTGGAGCGAGTATTGGAAGTCCCTTGACATGGATGAGCGTGACGCCTATGAGTGGTGGCTGCAGCACGGCGGCCATTGGGGCGGCTACTGGGATGAATACTACGGCTATGTCGCCAGTATAGGCGATGTGTGGTATCATAGTCTTGATAACGCCATTGAAGCGGCAACAAATGGGACTAACCCTGGTACGATAAAGCTGTACAAAGATGTTTCCTATCGTGGTACATTGCCTCTCAGTGACGTTGTTATTACCGGTGTAAACAACCCAACAATATACGCTAATATAGAGACGGGTGCCAATTCGGTAAACATTAACGACTTGACTATATCCGGCACCATTACCACTAATGATGGTTCTTTGTTCATGAACAATGTTACCATGAAGAACAGCGGTGTTGATATCTACGTTGAGGGTGCTGGTACAGTTAATGTGCCTGCGAGCTGCAAGGTAGATAGCATTAAGATTAATACTAGCTATCCCGAAGGCTCCGGCCCCAACGTCGTTACATCGCTTGAACCTGTGTATGACAATGCTGGCAAATTGATCGGCTACACCAGTAATCCGACACCTGCTGTTGAGCGTGTTGCCGCTATCGGAAACGTTTACTATGACAGCCTGTCTGCTGCATTGGAAGCTATTGATGATAATGCCCTTTCCCTTCAGGAAGTCACCCTTCTCAAGAACGACACCATTAATAGTGGCACAGTAGGCGAAAACGTCAGGCTAACCATTAACTCTGGTATTACGCTGAGGGTTAACGGTACGCTCACCGTCAATGGTGACGTTTACAACTACGGCGAAATCAGGGGCAACACGACGGGCAACGTCTACAACTATGTCCGTTTCCGCACCTCGCCGAGCGGCGCCAGCGTGACCGTGTACGACGGTGACTACTGGCACAACTACTACTGGGGCGACATAGTAGACGACGAGTCCAATGGCGTATACTGGCTGCCTAACGGCGACTACTACTACGAAGTGCGCGACGGCGGCTACATCGGTGAGGCTGATTGGTTCCGCGTAGACAACGCTGCGCGTACTATCAATGTCTCTCTCGACGAGCGCGTTGACGACTACCGTGTCTACGTGGAGGACACCACGCACGGCGATATAAGCGTCGACAAGACTCGCGCGGAGGAGGGCGACTGGGTTTACATAACTGTTGACCCGGACGTCGGCTATGTGCTCACCGGCATCACGGTGACCAAGCCCAACGGCTCCACCGTCAAGGTCGAGCGCGTGCGCGAGAACTACTATCGCTTCGAGATGCCGGGCACCCGTGTGACCGTTGACGCCAGCTTCTCGCGTCACGTCACGCCGTTTACCGACATCCGGCTCGCCGACTGGTACTACGAGGCCGTGAGCTACGTTTACTTCAACGGGCTCATGGAGGGCGTGACCGACACTGAGTTCGCCCCCAACGCCGCCACCAGCCGCGCGATGGTAGTGCAGATTCTCTACCGCATGTCCGGCAGCCCGAGCGTGAGCGGTTCGGCCGGCTTCACCGACGTCGCCTCCGGCGCCTGGTATGCCACCGCCGTCAACTGGGCGGCTGACCGTGGCATAGTCGAGGGCCGCACGGCCAGCACGTTCGATCCGAACGCTGCCGTCACCCGTGAGGAGCTGGCCACCATGCTCTACCGTTACGCCCGCTTCAAGGGCTACAACGTGAGCGTCGGTGAGAACACCAACATCCTCAGCTACAACGACGTCAACCAGGTCAGTGACTACGCCTACAGCGCCATGCAGTGGGCTTGCGGCACCGGCATAATTGACGGCACCAGCAGCGGCTACCTCACCCCGCAGGGCGGCGCTACCCGCGCCCAGCTCGCCGCGATGCTGATGCGCTTCTGCAACGAGTACGTGGATTAAGCCCATAACTCCCAAAGAGGCCGCCTCCGGGCGGTCTCTTTTTTGCATGTACAGGAACTTAAATCAAACACAGCCGTCTAATACGTATCTATTGACGGGAGGGGTCCCTAATGAAAAAACTCATATCAGCCTTGCTGTGCCTTGCACTGCTTGTGAGCTGTGCGCCTGTTTTGGCCTTCGCAGCGTCGGAGGGCGTGACCGTGACTAATATGGACGAGCTCACGGCGGCTATAGATGCCGCTGAGCCCGGCGACACTGTCGTGCTTGCCGCGGGCGAATATGCGCCCGAGGGCGGGGTGCTCACTATAGATAAGGCCGTCAACCTGCGCGGGAGCATACCCGCCGGTGGTGCGGGCTACACCGAGTTCAACGGCGCCATAGTCTACGACCTCGCCGGTGACGCGCGCGGCTACCGTGTGGACGTGCAGCGTATCCGCTTCAACGCCGTCGAGGGACAGAGCAGCGCGCTCACACTCGCGTCCGGGCGCGGCTGGGTGCTGGCGGTGGAAAACTGCACGTTTAACGACTGGCTCTACGGCGTGAATGTGCTGCCCGAGTGCCGGAGCTGTAAGCTCGACGTGTACGACTCGGACTTCAACGGCTTCTGCGCCGTGAGCGTGGCGGCCGTGGCCGGAAACGGCGTGCAGCGGCTCATGCCGGGCTCCACCGGACTCTACGAGTACCGCAAGTACGATTCGCGCGGCAACGACGCCTATTACTGCGACTACGACGCCGCCGGCGGCGAGCAGGCTGCCTATGACGATGCCGATTATATGCCTGCGGGCGATATTACCGCCGAGAGCCCCTACCAGGCGCGGATAGTCGACCACTTCTACACCTCGCTCGATGCGGCGCTCAAGGCCGCCAAAAACGGCGACACGGTCTATGCCCTGCGCGGCGTGGAGCGGAGCGAAGCTGTCACCGTGAGCGTGAAGAGCGGTGTGACGCTGGATGTGGCCGAGGGCGCATATATCTTCGAAAGCGTTGAGAACAGCGGCCGTGTGATAAACCGCGGTACCGTGCGCGGCGGCATATCTGGCGAGGGGGAGACGCTCACGCTCGTCACTTGCGAAACTCAGCCCGAGGCGCTGACGGTCAAAGTAACCGACACCTCCGGCCGCGAATATAGGCCCGATAAGTCGACAAACGGATACCTGCTGCCCGAGGGACAGTACACCTTTACGGTCTCCGGGGACGGCTACTATACTAAGGCGCAGTCGGTCGTAGTCGAGAGCGAGAAGGCGCAAATTCTGTCCGTGCGTGCAGATCAGCGCCTGAGCTTCTCCGACGTGAGCAGCGCGGACTGGTTCTACGAGGAAGTGTATAACGTCTACTCCAGCGGCCTCATGGACGGTGTGAGCGACACCGCTTTTGACCCGAATGGCGCTGTCACCCGGGCCATGGCCGTGACTATACTCTACCGCCTCGCTGGTGAACCGGATATGCCGGAGGCCAACTGGGGCTATCCCTATGCCGACGTCGACGCCGGGAGTTGGTACGCCACGGCGGTCTACTGGGCGAGGATGAACGGCATAGTCAACGGCACGAGTGAAGAGACCTTCTCGCCTGATACGGCAGTGACACGCGAACAGCTCGCCGCCATGCTCTACCGCTACGCTGTGTTTTCAAAGGCTGACACCTCCATCAAAGGCGGGCTGGACAGCTTCAGCGACGCCGCAAGCATAAGCGGCTGGGCGCGCGACGCTGCGGCCTGGTGCGTGGGGGCCGGGATTATAACCGGCAACGGTCAGAACCAGTTCGACCCGCTGTCCGGCGCGACACGTGCTCAGCTCGCAGCCATGCTGGTGCGTTTCAGCGAGCTGGGAGCATGATTGCAATAGAAAGTAAAAAAGCCGCCCGGATGGGCGGCTTTTTTACCTTCGCGGGAAAGTGAGCGCTCTCGACAGTATTTGGTTGAATTTGCGGGGAAATTGTAGTATGATTGTGTGCCGTGGAGGCAAGCCTATGAGAAATTCAAGCTGGAAAACCGCCGCGGCAGTTGGCGCAGTGGTACTTGCAATAGCGGCCGCAACTGTGGCCTTAATCGTTGGAAACCGTGGCAGCGAGCCCGCGGGCGACCTGCCTGACGCCGTGGCCCCGAGCGTGGCCCTGCCCACGCCGAGCCCGACGCCAGAGCCAACGCCAGTGCCCACAGAGCCCGCGCCGCCCGAGCGCGTCACCTTTGTGGGCGACTCGATCATGGTTGCGGCCGAGTCCCAGCTCTACGAGGTCATACCTGACTGCGTGGTGGACGCCAAGGAGGGCCGGCAGCTCGTCGAGGCCATGGACATACTGCGGCGTCTGGAGAGTGAGGGACAACTGTACGAGACGGTCGTCATCGGCCTCGGCTCGAACAGCCCCTTCCCGATAGAGGACGGGGAGGAGGTTCTGGACTTCCTGGGCGAAGAGCGCACAGTGTATTGGGTGACCTGTTACGGCAGGTATCTGGATTGGCAGGACGAGGTCAATGAGCTCATCTGGACGCTGGATGAGGAGTACGACAACCTGCACGTGCTGGATTGGAGCGCAGTGGCCCCTGAGCACCCGGAGTGGATACGCTCTGACGACGGCATACATCTGACGCCCGACGGTACCGTCGGCTACGCGGCCTTTGTGGCCGAAGGCCTCGGCTACGACGTAGAGACCGAAGAATAAGAAACTCCCCGGAACGCCTGAGACGTTCCGGGGAGTTTCTTAATCACCGTGGGTAAACTTAATTCAGCCCATATCCACTTCTTTGCCGTCCAGCAAGACGTCGCCGTTGGGCTTGTATGTGAGCTCGTTGTGGAGGTCTCCCTCCCAATAGTCCACAACCACGCTGCCGTCGCTGGTCTGCTCAACAGCAAGTAAGTTTTCCAGGCCTGGCGCGAGTTCCTTGCAGTAGATTATCTGCCCGTCCTCGACGCTGAAGCTTACGAAGCCCTCTACACTCGTCCCGACTGAGCGGAACAGCATCAAGTCCTCGGCTATGTCGTCCTCGGTTACCTCGTCCGAAGGGGAGGCCGCCATGAGTTCAGCCGCCTTCTCCTTCGCCGCCTCGTCCGGCAGCGCCGCCATAATTGCTGAGCGCGCACCGCAGGCTGAGAGAAAAACTAACACTAGTGCAGTGATTAATACCAGAACAGTACATGATTTTTGCAGCTTCATGAGCAACCCCTCTTTCATTTTTCCCTTAGCATTCGAGGCATCATTATCGCACTCAAATGAACAGATGTATTAACAGCGTTTTGACTGTTAAATAAAATTATAGCATATTGCTTGGATATTGCAAGCAATTTACACGGTTATATGTCAAATATTTATATACACGGGAAGAAAATAAGCAATACAGCGCAGCTCGCCAAAGGTGCGTGCTGCGCTGTATAGATGTCTGGCTCAAATGCCTGGGAGCATCTGACATTTTATTCGGAGTCGGCCTGGTTGTGCTGCCGGCCACTATCACGGCGACGGCCGCCGCGGTGGCGGCGTGGTCTGCTGCCGGATGGAGCAGAGTTATCAGCCTTGTCCTGAGCTGTGCGCGGGCTGTCCTGGCGGTTCTCGCGCTTCTCACGAGGCTTTGCACGGTGCTCTCCACTTTCGCGCTTTTCGCGCCTGGGCCGGTCCTCGCTGCGCTCACGACGGGGCGCGGTTTCGCCCTCACGTCTGGTCTGATTTTCGCCCTCCCGTTTTTCGCGGCGAGGCCGGTCCTCGCTGCGGCGATTGCCGGGGCGGCTGCTGCGGCTCTTGCGCCGCACGCGCTCTGCAGTGGGCTGCATCGGCTCTGTCGGCTCTTCTGCCGGCTCTTCTGCGGCGATGACTTCGTCCTCTTCGGGCATGGGAACTTCTTCCTCGGGCTCGCGGCGCTTGAGTACATGCACCGGGGCCTCGCCATTTTTGGGACGGCCGCCGGGCACGGCGGCGACTTCGTCTCCGTTGTAGCTCTTGATGACCGACTCGCCGTCGCCGTCGAGTTTGACCTTGACGGTGCCGCGCAGTATATTCACCTGCGTTACGGTGCCAAAACCGGCCGGGGTCTCGACAAAGGCCCCGTTCTTGGGCACTGCCTTTACAAGCGACTCATAGGCCTCTTCCTCATACCTCAGGCAGCACATAAGCCTGCCGCAGGTGCCCGAGATCTTGGTCGGGTTGAGCGAGAGCGATTGAGTCTTGGCCATCTTGGTGCTGACGGGGTGGAAGTCGGTCAAAAACTGGCTGCAACAGAGCGGGCGGCCGCAGATGCCGATGCCGCCCAGCATCTTGGCCTCGTCGCGCACGCCGATCTGCCGGAGCTCGATGCGGCTGCGGAACACTCCTGCGAGATCCTTGACCAGCTCGCGGAAGTCGACGCGCCCGTCGCTGGTGAAGTAGAAGGTTATCTTGTTGCCTTCAAAGCTGCACTCTACGTCAACCAGCTTCATGTCCAGCTCGTGTTCGGCGACTTTTTCGCGAAAAATACCCAGAGCCTCGTGCTCACGGCTGCGGTTGATTTCCTGCACACGTCTGTCGCCGTCCGTGGCTATGCGCACCACTGGACGGATGGGCGGGACGACTTTATCATTGGAAACATAGTGGTTGCCGGCGACGCATTGCGCGTACTCAAGGCCCTTGCTGGTCTCGACTATCACGTCTTCGCCGGGCTTTACGGTCAGGCCGTTGGCGTCAAAGTAATAGGCCTTGCCGCGGCCCTTGAACTTTACGCTGACTACCTCGGTCACATTGTTGTCTTCGTACAAAATAATTCCTCATTTCTCTATGCCGTCTACGGATATAAGGCCCATGACGGACTTTACGCCCACGTTCTGCCGCAGGCAGTTTGAACAGCGCTCAAAGAGCGCGTCAAGGTATGCACAGCGTCCGGAGCTGAGTGAAACCTCCGACTTGCCCAGCAGCACGTCCGCAAGCTTTTCACGGGCGGCACGCAGCATGGCGGCGCAGCGGCGCGAGTCCATACCCTCGTGTGCCACGCACCAGAGCAGCAGCTTGCTGCGTGAATCCGAAGCCACGGCGCTGAGCAGCTCAAGCGCGTCAGCCACGGCCTCGTCGCTCTCCTCCGCGTCTGCATTGGCGCGCACAATCTCACAGCGCGAGCGCACTGTTGGCAGCAACAGCTCGGGATTTGACACGCACAGCACAAAGGCAGCACTCTCCGGCGGCTCTTCCAAGAGTTTTAGCAGCGCGTTTTGCGCCTGGGTGTTCATAGTGTCGGCGTCTTCGATGACGTAGACCTTGCAGCGGCCCTCGTTCGGTACGACCTGGGCGGTGGCGGCTATGTCACGAACCTGGTCGACGAGCATTTCACGCCGTTTGCGGCCCTGGCTGTCGAGTCCGGGGGAGATGGTTATTATGTCCGGGTGTATCCCGGAGAGCGTCTTGCGGCAGGCACGGCAGTGGCCGCAAGGTTTGCTCTGTGCAGCGTCTGCTTCGCAGAGCATGGCGGCGGCCAAGGTAGAGGCGAGCTTCTGACGCGCGCCCTCGTTCATCGACGCGGCTATATATGCGTGGGAGAGACGCTCCGACGCCGGTATGCGCATTACTTCCATATTTATATTTTACCTTTCCTGTTCGCCGTAGTCAACAACCTTTGTCTGGTCAAATACCTCTTTCAAGCAGCTAAGATAACTTGCCGCGGCCCTTGACAGCCCCTGGTGCTTGCGCCAGACCACACTCAGCGTGTCAGTTAGGGCCGGGGAGAAGGGACGGAACACCAGCTCTGAGCCATCAGTGCGCACGAGCCCTTCAAGAGTCAGGGCTATGCCCAACCCCTGTTCCACCATCAGGGAGGCGTTATAGCAAAGCGAGTAGGTGGCTACTATGTCGAGTTCAGATGCGCCGCGTTCGAGGAAACGCTGCAATAACGAACCCTCAAACTCCTGCCTGGATATTATGAGCCGCTCGCGTAGAATCTGCCCGGCAGTCACGCTCTTATATTCGGCCAGAGGGTGGTCACGGCGCATAAGCGCGCCCCAGACGTCCGCGTGCGGTATGGGCATGACCACATACTTGGACGGATCTACATTGCCGAAGAGCAGCGCAAAATCCAAAACGCCTCGTTCCAGGCCCTCAAGCACATCGGCTCTATCACCGCTTGAGACGTGAAAACGTATCAGCGGGCTGCGCTCACGCAGCATGCCGGCGGCGCGTGCCAAAAGCCGGAAGCCAGAGCTTTCGGCGGCCCCAATATATACGTCGCCAGCTACGGTTTCGTCGGACGCAGAGATTTCACGCTCCGTCTTGTCCACGAGGGAGAGTATCTCCTCGGCGCGGCGGCGCAAGATCATGCCCTCTTCTGTCAGTGTTACACGACGGGAGCCGCGCGAGCTGCGTATGAGTAGCTGCTTGCCCAGCTCGTCTTCCAGGGCCTTGAGCTGTGTGGAGAGCGTGGGCTGCGTCAGGTGTAACGACTGCGCGGCGGCGCTTATGCTCTGCTCCCTCGCAACGGCGAGAAAATATTGTAGCACGCGCAGTTCCATCTTATCCCTCCAAAAGGCGCATTCAGTGAAAAAAGACGTCTGAATTATACCATGACTAAGAATAGCTTTCAACTATGGAAGAGCATGCTTTATAAGTATTTGCTATTTTGCAGGGGCCGGATTATACTCTATAGTCGCATGGGAGGGAGAACCCTTGTACGTTTTCAGTAAACTTTCGCTTTGATTTTTTGGAGGATGAAGCATGCCTATAATAGAAGAAAATCGCAGTTTTGACGCTGAGCGCGCCCTCTACGGCCTGGAGGGACTGAAAGTGAGAAACTGCCGCTTTGACGGCCCGGCAGACGGTGAGAGCGCCATGAAGGAGTGCCGCGACGTAGTTTGCGAGGACAGCTTCTTCAACCTGCGCTACCCGTTCTGGCACGATACAAACCTGCGCATAGAGCGCTGCGAACTTACGGAAAAATGCCGCGCCGCGCTCTGGTACAGCGAGCACGTGGATATATGCGGCAGCCTCCTGCACGGCATAAAGGCCCTGCGCGAGTGCTCGGATGTACGCGTCTCAGACTGCGGCATAGTGTCTCCGGAGTTCGGCTGGTCTTCCCGCGGCGTGAGTATGACGGACAGCGGCGCCGAGAGCGAATACTTCATGCTGTGTGCCGAGAGGCTGACCTTCAGCAACGTGAAGCTCAAGGGCAAATACTCCTTCCAGTATATAACCGACAGCAGCTTTGAGAACTGCGAGTTCGACACTAAGGACTCCTTCTGGCACGCCAAAAACGTCACAGTGCGCAACAGCACGCTCAGGGGCGAGTACCTGGGCTGGTATTCGGAGGGCCTGACGCTGATAAACTGCACAATCATCGGCACCCAGCCACTGTGCTACTGCAAGGACCTCAAGCTCATCGACTGCACGATGATAGACACAGACCTGAGCTTTGAAAAGAGCGAGGTCGAGGCCACGCTGACAGCTCCCATTATAAGCATAAAAAACCCGGCTCTCGGTACCATAAACGTGCCAGCGTGTGGAGAACTCATAATGGACGATCCAAAGGCCAGCGGCCGGGTTGTGCTGACGGGGGAGAGCGGAAAATGCGCCTGAGAGCGGCCGCGATTTGCGTGGCGTTGGCTGTGCTGCTGGCGGCCTGCTCGACGCCGGATGAGGATGTTCCCGTGAGCACCGCCGCAACGCCAGCGCCGGATATGGTTCAGGAGAGTGAGGAGAGCACGATGAAAATACGCATAAGCGCGGGCGGTGAGAACTTTACCGCCACGCTGGATTCGACACAGGCTGCAAATGAACTGGTTGAACGCCTGCCCATGACGCTCGATATGAGCGAGCTCAACGGCAACGAAAAGTTCTGCTACCTGGATGCGCCTTTTACAAGTGCGGCCAGCAGAGTGGGGCAGATAAATGCAGGCGACATCATGCTCTTCGGAGACGACTGTCTGGTAATCTTCTACGAGAGCTTTGCCACCGGATATTCGTATACACCGCTCGGCAGGATAGACGACGCCTCGGGCTTGGCTGAAGCGCTCGGAAGCGGTCCCGTGACAGTGACGATAGAAGCTGTGAACTGACTTAAAGGAGGACAATATGGAATACCGCAAGCTCCCGCGCGGAGATGAGATGGTAAGCGTACTTGGCCTGGGCAATAGCTCTATGGGCGAGAGTGGGGAATATGAGACGGAGGCCAGCGTGTCCCTGGCGCTTGAAAATGGGATCAACTACTTTGACATGGCCACCGCTGACGCCACACCCTTCGCCGCCTTCGGACGGGCGGTGGGCTCCATGAGGGAGAAGGTCTATTACCAGGTCCACTTTGGAGCCCTGTATGACACGGGTACCTATGGTTGGACGCTGGAGCTCGATGCCATAAAGCGCAGCGTGGATTGGCAGCTCCGTCAGCTTAGAAGCGATTACATAGACTTTGGCTTTATCCACTGCATAGACGAAAACGAGGACCTGGACACCGCCATAAGCGAGGGCACGGTGGACTACCTGCGCTCGCTGAAAAATGATGGTACGGTGCGCTACATCGGTATGAGCACCCACACCCCGGCGGCGGCCATGCGAGCGCTGGACATGGGCCTGCTGGACGTGCTCATGTTCTCCATAAACCCGGCGTATGACTACAAGCGAGGCGAATACGGCATCGGCTCGGTGGACGAGCGCATGGAGCTCTACCGCCGCTGTGAGCGCGACGGGGTCGGCATATCCGTGATGAAGCCTTTCGCGGGCGGGCAGCTGCTGAACGCCAGGACTTCGCCCTTTAAAAAGGCGCTCAGCGAATACCAGTGCCTGCAATACGCTCTCGACAAGCCGGGCGTCATGACCGTGCTGCCGGGCGTGAGGAACAGGGAGGACCTTCGCCGCCTGCTCGGCTTCTTTGAAGCTGGCGAGAGCGAGCGCGACTACTCCGTCATCGCTTCCTTCACTCCCGCCGAAGCTGAGGGCGTCTGCGTTTACTGCAACCACTGCCAGCCCTGCCCCGCGGGACTGGACGTGGGCCTCATAAACAAGTACTATGACCTCGCCCGAGCCGGGGACGCGCTGGCCCGTGACCACTACATGCACCTCGCCCGCCACGCCTCGGACTGCCTGCACTGCGGCCACTGTGACAGCCGCTGTCCCTTCCACGCAAAGCAGTCGGAGCGCATGAGCGAGATAGAAAGCTACTTCGGCGAATGAAAAAGCGTCCCCCGGATATTCCGGGGGACGCTTTGCACTATAAAATACGGCGAAGCTCAGAGCAGGTAACTGCGTATCTCAGCTTCAACAGCGCGCACTTCCTCTTCAAAGGCCTGCGAGGAGATGCGCAGGGCGCCGTTGCCAAGGATTATGAGCTGCTCGGTCGTGTCCGAGGTCACAACACGTGTGTTGAACTTGCGGGCTATCTCGTGCGTGGCCTTTTCGATGTATGTGTCGGCAGTTTCAGCCTCCTTGGTGTACACGACGTAGAGGTTGTGGTACTTCTCAATCTCGCGTTCGCCGCCGCGTACTTTATAGGCGTCGAAGACCAGTATAGGCACGCACTGGCGGTAGCCGGCATAGTTGCAGAGTATATCCATCAGCCTGTGCCGGGCCGCGTCCATGTTGTCAGCCGCGATGGCGTTCAGTTCGTCCCAGGCAAATATGACGTTATAGCCGTCTACCAGCAGATGCTCCGGACCCTCAAGCCGGGGCTTGGCTGGGCGGCGGTTTTGATTATCTGATACAGGGCGTTTTTTCACGCTCTGCATGGCCTGGACGGGGTCGCGTCGTATCGGGCCATAGGTACGCTCAAAAATGGCCATCAGCTCGTTGTCGGCGGCCAGGGCGCTGCGGTAGTCGCCTGCCCGCCGCGCAGCGGCAGCCGAGCTTGCCGCCTCGCTGCTGGCACGCTCAAGCCTCTCGCCGCGTTCCAGTACGCTCGGCAGGTGCATGTGTGAGGCAACTTCGTTCCAGGGCACAATTACGCCCGCGCCGTGACTGCAAAATACCGAGTTGGCCGTGTTGACGGTGTCCGCGTCCGCGTCGTAACCGAGAGCGGTTATGACGTTTTCGGCGTCGTGGCAGGGCGCATAGCCGCCGGGCAGGCAGGCGAGCCTTCCGCGGCCCTTGGTGTAATGGGCAAGCTCGCGGGCGTAGCCGCGCAGCTCGGATACGGGGGCCTTGCCCCTGATGACCGCTTCGTCCGACTCAATTTCCGGTGGAGCAAACTTCGCGCAGAGCCGCGACATGTCCGAGAGCGCCCGGCCCACACTCTCCTGCGGCAGGCTCAGAGTGAAGTCGTACCAGGGCTCGAGCAGGACGGCCTTGCCGTTGACCGCCGCCGTGCGCAGGGCCTGACGCACGGCTCGGTAGGTGGCCTGACGGAAGTCGCCACCCTCGGTATGCTTGGGGTGCGCGCGGCCGGAGGCGAGCGTAATCCTGACATCGGTTAGCGGAGAACCGGTCAGTGCCCCTACGTGCGTTTTCTCGGCCAGGTGCGTCATGATGAGCCGCTGCCAGTTCAGGGCCAGCTCATCAGTGGAACAGTCTGTGAAGAGCTGGATGCCGCTGCCGGGCTCACCGGGCTCGACTATAAGGTGAACCTCGGCGTAGTGGCGCAGCGGCTCAAAATGCCCGACGCCCTCTACCTTGGCCGAGACCGTCTCCCTGTATAGTATGCCGCCCTCGTCAAAGCTCACTTTGAGCCCGAAACGGCGCTCTATCAGGCTTTGCAGCACTTCCAGCTGCACCTCGCCCATGAGTTGCAGGTACGCCTCGCCCCGGTGCTCATCCCAGACCACACGCAGCAGCGGGTCCTCATCCTCAAGCTCGCGCAGTTGCCGCACAGCCATTACAGCGTCGCAGCCGGCGGGCAGTATAACCCTGTAACGTAGTACAGGTTCTAGCGACGGGGAAACAGCGTCGGCTTCAAAGCCCAGGCCCTCACCGGGATAGCTCTCGTCGAGGCCGGTGACGGCGCAGACGGTGCCCTGTGGGGCGCTGCTTATGAGCTTGAACTTGGCGCCGGAGTAGAGCCTTAGCTGGTCGGCCTTGGCCCGCCAGGAGACGCGAGCATCGTCTCGGGAGACGAGCTCGTCCTTTACTTTGAGCTCGCCACCGGTCACTTTCAGCCAGGTCAGGCGCTCGCCGCTGTTGGCGTGCGTGACCTTGAAGATGCGCGCCCCGAATTCCTTGCGCTCGGTTTCGGAGCGGGTCAGATGCACCAGAGAGTCGAGCAGCTCATCCACCCCTTCAAGCCGGAGCGCCGCGCCGAACAGGCAGGGGAAAAGCTCGCGCCTTGAGACGGCTTCGGCCAGTTGTGCTTTGCTGGGCTTGCGGCCGTCAGTAACGGTCTCAAGTAAATCCTCGTTGCACATTGCCAGCTCCTCCGCGCTCTCGGGGGCGGCAAGGTCGATGCAGCCCTCGCCAAAGCGCCGGCGCAGCTGGTCCATCAGTGATATCCGGTCGGCGCCGGGCAAGTCCATCTTGTTTATAAAGAGAAAAACCGGGACGTGGTAGCGCTCCAGCAGCCGCCAGAGCGTCTCGGTGTGGCTTTGCACGCCGTCCGTGCCGCTTATCACGAGTATGGCGTAGTCCAGCACCTGCAAGGCGCGTTCGGCCTCCGCGGAGAAGTCAACGTGGCCCGGCGTGTCGAGCAGCGTGAACTCGGCCTCCGGCAGGGAGAGCAGCGCCTGCTTTGAGAAGATAGTTATACCACGCTCCCGCTCAAGAGCGTCAGTGTCCAGAAAAGCGTCGCGGTGATCCACGCGGCCGAGCTTACGAAGTGCTCCGGCACGATAGAGCATAGCTTCGCTGAGAGTTGTCTTGCCCGAGTCCACGTGGGCCAATATTCCGATTACCAGCCGTTTCATGGCCTCAGTCCCTTCTGCCAGTATTGCGGCATATCACCACAATATTACATTATACCTCATAAAATGTGCTTTTGTACAGAGCGGGTTCTGGCCGGCGTCAAACCGCTATGGGCGGCATCAGTTATATATTCCATATAACAAGCAGCCGGTACTGTTGGATATTATGCGTTTAAGGCATGTTTCGGAATAGAAAAGAGGTATTTGCGTCGCATGTCTGCAACTGATATAATTTGCATAGAAAACAACAACTGGAGGTAGAGTTTATGGAACTCACGAAAGAAGCCAGAGAGACATATAAGCGACTGTTCGGAGCCGATCCGCAGCCGGATAAGCGCGACCCGGAACTGCTGGCAATACTGCAAAATGAGATATTCGGCGAGGTGTTTTCCACCGGCGTACTCGACGACAAGCAGCGCGAGCTCATAACCGTCACGGCCATTGCCGCGCTCGGGCAGCTTCCGCAGCTGAAGGCGCACACTGTGGCCGCGCTCCGTGCGGGCAACACGCCGCTTGAAATACGCGAGGCCGTCTACTCCTGCGCGCTTTACATCGGCTGGCCCAGGACGCTCAACGCCGTGGGCGCAATGGACGAGGCATTCGAGTCGCAGGGCATAACCTTACCGCTGGAGGACGCTGCCACAGTTAGCGTGGACGAGCGCGAAGCCGCCGGCGCTGACATACAGGCGCCGCTCTACGGCGACGAGGTCAAGGCCGTGTTCTCCAAGCTGCCGGGCGTATTCGGTGAGTTTGTGCCTCATCAGCTCACTGCGGACAGTTTTGGATATTTCTACACCAGGCGCGGCCTGGACGTCAAGACGCGCGAGATGCTCAGTGTGGTCATCCTGGCCGCGATGGGCGCAGCCACTCAGCTAAAGGCTCACATATCCGGCGCACTCAAGGCCGGGAACAGCCTCCTGGAGCTCACGGCGGCCCTGGTGCAGGCCCTGCCGTATATAGGCATACCCAACGCCTTCTCGGCCCTGGCCCTGATAGCCAATTACGACGAGAACGGCAGCCACGAGGCCTATAGATAAAAAACGCCCCGCCGCTTTTTAGCGGCGGGGCAGAGCTTATAGATTACTCACCGGTTTCACACGCGGCGAGGATCATGCAGTCCGAGCGCAAAACGCCAATTATATCGGCGAGGTTTGACTGCGTCGTGAGGCTGCATTGGAGCCTGACATATATCAGCCATGGCCGGCCGGCAGAGAGCATCGACGTAATCTGCGCTGCGGTGACGCCGTCGCCTGAGCGTACGCCGTCGATATTGTAGTCGCAGAAGGCCATATCGTTTGAGTTGGCCCAATTACTGCACGCCTCGTCATAGTCGCGTGAGGACGAGCCCACCAGTACGCTGACGGTGTGGGCGACGGTCCACAGGGACTCGGAGAAGGCGGCATACTCTCCTGCAGGGTTGGAGGAACAAAGCGCCCCTACGTTATGACCCTCGCCGACGATGCGGCGCACGATGTTTGGATTGGACTCTATCTCCTGAGCGGTCAGGAAGAAGGTGGCCTTGACGCCGTAGGTGTCCAGTATTGTCAGAATGTCTGTACTGGGTAAGCCCTGGAAGGAGAGGAAGACTACGCTGTTGCCCTCTGTCACGTCCCCGCCATCAGTGCCGGGAGAGGGGGTGGAACCGGTGTACTCGTTGTACCGGCTCTCCATAAGCGGCCTTGCGGCGCTCATGAAGAGAGAGTTTGAGAGTGAGGCAGAGCCGTCGGTGATGCGGCAGACGTCACCGTAGCCGTCGCCGCGTATATAGGACCAGGACAGGCCAAACTGACGGCACACGAAATCCACCGGCACATACACCGTGCTGCCGCGCAGTATGGCGCTTGAGGTATAGTAGTTGTTGTCGGAGTCGTATGTCTCGCCCGTGGCTACATTAAAATACATCTGCCTGGATGTGGAGGTCATTTCCAATGTGCTTGAACCAGAGTGATAAGTGCTGTATAGCCGCAGCTGGGTGAAGACGCTCGACGGGACATAGTACTGCCCGCCCTGCGTATACGCCTGACTGGTGAGCGGCAGCAGGTCATCGTTTACCGCAACGAAGCAGACCGATGAATCGGCCGCCAGAACGGCGCCGGGCAGCAGTGCCAGAAGCAGTATTAAAGCTACGCAAAGTGCTCGTTTCATGCCGCACCTCCCATGTCATTATACACCGTAATTTTACCACATGTGCCTCCCCAAAACAAGGCTCTAAAAAAAGGCGCAATTTTTTTGAAAAAACTATTGACATTCTCGAATATCTCTGGTATATTACAAAAGCCGCTTGTGAGACAGCAAAACCTCCTCCAGAGGGCCCCGATAAAGATGCAGGGGGCGAAGAGGTGAGAGCGCGAGATTCTCACTAAGGCAATGTGGCCGAGTAGTTCAGTCGGTTAGAACGCTAGCCTGTCACGCTAGAGGCCGAGGGTTCAAGTCCCTTCTCGGTCGCCACACCCCACGGGTTAAACCCCGTGGGGTAAAGTATGCTGCTGTAGCTCAGTAGGTAGAGCGCATCCTTGGTAAGGATGAGGTCCCCAGTTCAAATCTGGGTAGCAGCTCCACAAGAAGGTCGCTTTTCTTTTGAAAAGCGGCCTTTTCTTCTAAAATTCGCAACAATTTTTGAAATATTAAATTTTTCCATTTGCTATTGACCACAGAACCAGCCACAGACAGG
The DNA here is from genome assembly GCA_930990965.1 of uncultured Clostridia bacterium. GTDB lineage: Bacteria > Bacillota > Clostridia > Oscillospirales > Oscillospiraceae > Scatomorpha > Scatomorpha merdigallinarum. Next base: position 42 of record CAKNRQ010000003.1, on the reverse strand, counting down.
AAAAAGATGGGCCTCCGAGGGCGCTTTGCCCTTGGAGGCCCG
>CAKNRQ010000002.1 GCA_930990965.1 uncultured Clostridia bacterium | reverse complement strand
AAGCGCAAAAAATAGTTAGAAAAAATTCAAAAAGTCGCTTGGTAAGGATGAGGTCCCCGGTTCGAATCCGGGCAGCAGCTCCAGAAAAGCCCGAAGCCTTTGGCTTCGGGCTGTTTTGTTTTCTCGAATATTGAAAACTGGCCGGGCAAGCAAAAATTGCGCGGCATTTCTAACTATTTTGCTGGACGTGCACCACGAGGGATTGTATATTGGTCTTGGGGTGAAAGCCATGACGTTCGGCGAAAACATGAGACGCCTTAGATTGAGCCGGAATATGACACAGAAAGATGTGGCGCGGTCCCTGGACATAACGCGCCAGGCCGTGGCGCGTTGGGAGGCAGGGGCGAATAAACCCAGCACAGAAAAACTCCTTGAACTGGCTGCACTGTTCGACGTCCCGGTGTCGGAGCTGGCCGGTGGAAAGCCGGAGAGCGCGGAGCACAGCGCACGTAGGCGCATATTTGATGTGACCAAGGTTTTTGCGGTTTATGCCCTGCTCTGGGTAGTCTGCACGCTGCTGGAGCAGACAGGCGGGCTTGCAGTGCCGTGGGCAGACTTCCACGGTATCTGGCTGTGGTGCAGGAGGCACATGGCGCTGCCGCTGTGCTTTTTGCTCTCCGCGCTCGCACTGGATTCCGGCTTTGAGCGCACATGTGTCTCGGTGTTCGCCGGACTGGTGAGCGGCTTGATTTTCGCCTCGGTCTGGGACGCGGCAGTGTTCACCGGGCCTGCTCGGCTGGGGACCGGTTTTGTTGCGCTGATTATAATAGTGGCGTTGGCTTTGGCGGCCGGCATCGTGCTGGAATTCCGCGGCGGTACCCTGGCAGGGAACGTCTTCGCTGAAAGGAAGCGTATGCGCTATGCACTGCTGGCACTCATCATTTTTCTGGCCGTGCTCTCCATGTACCACATAACTAACCGGCTCAGTTATATTTCCGGGGCAAACGACGGATGGCAGGCGGGATTTGACGCGGGCTTGTCCGACGCCGCAGCAGGTGACTGGCACGCCTCTTATGACAGCTCGACTGGGGGTGTCTCTCAGTATGACCTTGGATGGCAATTTTACTACAGCGAAGGCTATAACACCGGGTATGCGTTCAGCGAATGATAAACCCCACTGATGACAACATCAGTGGGGTCTATAAATTATATGATACGAAAACAGAAAAGCCTCACTCGGCCAGCTTCTGCAAGGTGTCGCCGGAGAGTCTGTAGACTGTCCAATCCGACATTGGCTCGGCGCCCAGAGACAGGTAGAAGTCAATGCTGGGCCTGTTCCAGTCCAGGCACCACCACTCCACTCTGCCGCAGCCACGTTCCACCGCAATGGCCGCCAGCTTTTTCAAAAGCGCTTTGCCGTAGCCCTTGCCGCGATACTCCGGCTTTACGTACAGGTCTTCGAGGTAGATACCCGCCCGGCCCAGGAAAGTCGAGAAGTTGTGAAAGAACAGGGCAAAACCAACTTCATGGTTGTTGTCCAGGGCAAAAATCACTTCTGCCTTCTGCTTGTCAAAGATCCACTCTTCCAGCGTTTGCTCGTCTGCCACGACTTCGTCGAGCATCTTTTCGTAATCGGCCAGCTCTTTGATAAACTGCAAAATCAAGGCAGTGTCTTTCCTCTCTGCATATCTGAATTCCATTTGTGCCCTCCCGATTGAGATTTGTCGGTTGAAGCTATATTATCACTTTGAAGGAGAATTTTCTACTGCCTTGCCTGATCTGGGCAGGTCTGATATAATACCGTCGAAAGGCGGGATTATATGTATAAGGTATTTGAACTCTGCCGTGAAAAAGACCTCTCACCATACAAGACTTTTGAATGCGGGCAGTGCTTCCGCTGGAACGACGACGGTACCGGTGCGTATATAGGCGTGGCTTCCGGAAGGGCGGCCCGAGTTTTCCTCAGTGGCGGGAACACCATGATAGAGTGCGAGGAAGAGGACCTCGGCTTCTGGCACAACTATTTGGACATGGACACGAACTATACGGCCGCCCGTGAGAGCATAATGATCGGAGACTATCTCACAGAGTGCGCCGAGTACGGCGAAGGTATCCGTATACTGCGCCAGGACTATTGGGAAGCGCTCTGCTCTTTTATCATCTCCCAGTGCAACAACATACCACGTATCAAGAGCATAATTGAGAAGCTGTGCGCTCTTTTTGGAGAGGAAATGGAGACGCCCTGGGGCGTCAAGTACACCTTCCCAACTGCAAGCCGTGTGGCCTTGCTCGAGGAGCCTGAGCTTGCGCCGCTGCGATCCGGGTATCGTGCCGCGTACATAATTAACGCCGCCCGCGCCGTCGCCTCGGGCGAGATAGACCTGGAATACGCCGCAACCCTGGATGGCAACGAGGCCAGGAAGTATCTGAAGAACCTGAACGGCGTGGGAGACAAGGTCGCCAACTGCGCCGTGCTGTTCGGATTGCACCGGATGAACGCTTTCCCGGTTGACGTTTGGATCAAGCGGGCGCTCAAAGAGCACATGCCGCAGGGCTTTGACGCCAGCAGCCTTGGCGAATACGCCGGGCTCGCGCAGCAGTACATGTTCTTCCACGCCAGGGAGCAGGCTGCCGCGCTGAAAAACTGAGTTTGGGATTCTGATAAGCTGTCCCGGATTTGCCGTTCGTGCAGGCGGTGAATTTGATACGGACAATGTGAGGTTACAGATATGGACGAGAGCTTGCGTTGGTTGAACTGGGCCACGGAATTGCAGAGCCTTGCGCAGGCAGGGCTTGAGTACAGCCGGGACCCATATGACATTGAGCGCTTTGAGCGCATCCGCACTATTGCGGCAGAAATGGTTGCGTACAAATCGGACGTGCCTCTGGAGAAGGTATATACCCTCTTTTGCGATGAGAGCGGCTACCAGACGCCAAAGCTGGACACTCGCGCAGCCATTTTCAAAAACGACAGGATACTGCTGGTGCGCGAGAACGACGGGCTTTGGTCTCTTCCGGGAGGTTGGGCAGATATCGGTATTTCTGCCGCCGAGAACGCCGCCAAGGAGGCGCGGGAAGAGGCCGGACTGGAGGTGCAGGTAGAGCGGCTGATTGCCGTGCAGGACAGGGCGAAGCACAACAGTCCCGTGCTGGCCCACAGTGTCTGTAAACTATTTTTCCTCTGTACTGCCCTGGGTGGCAGCTTTACGGCCAACATTGAGACAACGGAGTCGGCGTATTTCGCCGAGGACAGCCTTCCACCTTTGAGCGAGAGCAAGAACACCAGGGAGCAGGTGGAAATGTGCTTTGCAGCGTATCGTGACCCTCATTGGACAGTGCAGTTTGACTGAACAGCAGATTGATGACGGCCTGAGACACAGACGGATACCGGCCTAACTTGACATCCCGGTTATCTATGATAAAATAATCTGAATAGACCCAGCGACAGAGACCTGATATAAATATACTACTATACTACGGGGGTGCGTGACATATGGACATAACCAATCACTACAAGGAGCGCTTTGTGGGCGAGGGCCTCACGTTTGACGATGTGCTGCTCGTCCCGGCAGAGAGCAACGTATTGCCGCCTGACGTGGATCTGACCACGTATCTCACGAAGAACATCAAGCTGAATATTCCCATAATGAGCGCTGCAATGGACACGGTCACGGAGTACCGCATGGCCATTGCCATTGCCCGTGAAGGCGGCATCGGCGTCATCCACAAGAGCATGCCCATCGATGCCCAGGCCGAGCAGGTTGACATGGTGAAGCGCTCTGAAAACGGAGTCATAACAAACCCCTTCTATCTGGGCCCCGACAACACCCTCGCCGAGGCCGATGCGCTCATGGGTAAGTACCGCATATCCGGTGTGCCCATAGTTGACAAGGACGGCAAGCTCATAGGCATCATAACCAACCGCGACATGAAATTTGAAGAGAACATGTCCCGGCCCATCCGTGAAGTCATGACGAGCGAGAGCCTGGTCACAGGCCGCGAGGGCACCACGCTTGAGGAGGCCAAGGACATACTTCGCCGCCACAAGATAGAGAAACTGCCCATAGTTGACGACAACTTCAAGCTCAAGGGACTTATCACCATTAAGGACATAGAGAAGGTCGTCAAGTACCCCAACAGCGCGAAAGACCGCCACGGCCGTCTGCTCTGCGCCGCCGCCATAGGCGTGACGGGCGACATGCTTGACCGCGCCGGAGCTCTGGTTGACGCGGGCGTTGACGCGCTTGTGCTCGACTCTGCCCACGGCCACAGCGCAAACATCATGCGCTGCGTAGCCCAGGTCAAGGAACACTTCCCTGACGTCGGCATAATCGCCGGCAACGTCGCCACTGCCGAGGGCACCGAGGCCCTGATAAAAGCCGGCGCCGACTGCGTCAAGGTTGGCATAGGTCCCGGCTCCATATGCACCACCCGCGTCGTGTCCGGTATAGGCGTGCCGCAGATTACCGCCATTATGCAGTCTGCTGAGATGGCCGACAAGTATGGCGTGCCCATCATCGCTGACGGAGGCATCAAGTACTCCGGCGATATTGTCAAGGCCCTCGCTGCCGGCGGCAGCGTGGTCATGATGGGCTCCATGCTCGCGGGCTGCGAGGAGAGCCCCGGCGAGAGCGAAATCTTCCAGGGCCGCCAGTTCAAGGTCTACCGCGGCATGGGCTCGCTGGGCGCAATGCAGAAGGGCAGCGGAGACCGCTACTTCCAGTCCGGCACCAAGAAGTACGTCCCCGAGGGCGTCGAAGGCCGCGTGCCTTACAAGGGAGCCGTTTCCGACACCATCTATCAGATGATGGGCGGCCTGCGCTCCGGCATGGGCTACTGCGGTGTGCCTGACATCCAGTCCCTGCGCACCAAGACCAAGTTTGTCCGCATCACTGGCGCCGGCCTCAAAGAGAGCCACCCGCACGACATATACATCACAAAAGAGGCGCCGAACTACTCGACGCACAATCAGGATTAACTCTGGCGCGAAAGACAGCGGCCTTTCGCTGCCGGTTAGAGTACCCATCGTCCGGCATGTGCCGGCCGGTGGGTACCGGCGCTCTACGCAGCGTGCGTAAGTACGGACCGGCGCATACAGCGGCTATCTGCGAAGCTTTCTGATGGAGGAATTTCGCATGGATGACAAAGTAAAAACCTTGCGCGATTGGATCGCGGGGAGTGACAACATAGTTTTCTTCGGCGGTGCCGGAGTGTCCACCGAGAGCGGCATACCCGATTTCAGAAGTGTGGACGGACTCTATAACCAGCAGTGGGATTACCCGCCCGAGACCATACTCTCCGACGTGTTTTTCGAGAAAAACCCCGAGGAGTATTACCGCTTCCACCACGCGAAGCTGGTGGTGGACGGGGCAGAGCCCAACCGCTGCCATCTGAGGCTTGCGGAGCTGGAACGCGAGGGCAAGCTGCGCGCTGTGGTAACCCAGAACATAGACGGCCTGCACCAAGCTGCGGGCAGCAAGAACGTTCTGGAGCTGCACGGCAGCACGCTGAGGGCCTATTGCACGCGCTGCCATGCCCCGTACCCGGCTGACGAGATGAACCACTGCGAGGGCGTGCCGCACTGCCACAAGTGCGGCGGCATAGTCAGGCCAGACATAGTTCTCTACGGCGAAATGCTCGATCAGGACGTCCTGACTCGCGCGGTGGGATATATCCGCAACGCCGACGTGCTGATAGTGGGCGGCACCTCGCTGGGCGTCTATCCGGCGGCGGGGCTCATAAACTACTACAACGGCAGCAAGCTGGCGCTGGTGAACCTCTCAGATACGCCGTACGACCAGTACGCAAACCTGGTGATACACGAGAAGATTGGCGAGGTGTTTTCCGAGGTATGAGCCGAATAGACGTGCTCGGAGTGAGCTTTGACAATCTTACGATGGACGAGGCGGTTGAAAAGGCGCTGGAGCTTGTCTCGCGCCGCGAGGCCGCGTATGTGTGTACGCCGAACCCTGAAATAGTCATGGCCGCTCGCGAAAACGCCGCGCTGCGCGCCGCCCTCGACGGGGCAGACATGGTATTGGCCGACGGAGTTGGCGTCACAAAGGCTGCGTCGATGCTGGGCACTCCGCTAAAGTCGCGCGTGCCGGGTATAGACTTTGCACAGAGACTGATTGCCCGCCTGGCCGGGCAGGGTGGCAGTGTATATCTCTTCGGGGCGAAGCCGGGTGTGGCCGAGGCAGCCGCCGCGAAGCTGACGGAGAAATATCCCGGAATCACCATAGCCGGTACTTCGGATGGGTATTTCAAGGATGATTCTGATATAATTGAGAAGATAAACGCCTCCGGGGCCGACTTTGTAATGGTCTGCCTGGGATCGCCAAAGCAGGAGCTCTGGATGGCGTCAAACAGCGGTAAACTCTCCGTCGGGCTCATGGCCGGACTGGGAGGAAGCCTGGACGTGCTCGCCGGAAATGTCCGCAGGGCGCCGGAGGCATGGAGAAAGCTTGGCCTCGAATGGCTGTACCGCGTTATAAAAGAGCCCAAGCGCATCGGGAGGATAGCCAAGCTGCCGCTGTTCGTGCTCGAGGCCGCAGCGGCGGGAAGGAGAAAAAAGTGAGCGGCAAGCTGATAGTCTTGGAGGGAATAGACGGCTCCGGCAAGAGTGCGCAGTACCGCCGCCTGGTCGCGCGATTTGAGCGCGAGGGTATAGACTACCACAGCATTGTCTTTCCCCGCTACGACCAGGAGTCAAGCGCCCTCATACGCATGTATTTGGGTGGACAGTTTGGTTCAAAGCCGGAGGACGTAAATTCCTACGCCTCCAGCATCTTCTACGCCGTGGACCGCTATGCCTCATACATGACGGACTGGAAGGACTACTACCAAAACGGAGGGCTGGTGCTCTCGGACAGGTATACCACTTCAAACGCCGTCCACCAGGGCGCAAAGCTCCCGGCAGAGGAGCAGCCGGCCTTCTTTGACTGGCTGTATGACCTCGAATATGTAAAACTCGGACTGCCTAGGCCGGACCTGGTTATATATCTCGACGTGGACATCGAGACCTCCTGTGCGCGCATGCGCCGCAGGCAGCAGAAAACCGGCAAGAGCGGAGACATACACGAGAAGGACCTGGTGTATCTCCAGCACTGCCTCGACACCGCTCACCGTGCCGCCGCGCACTATGGCTGGCGCACTGTGGACTTCATGAAAGACGGCGCGGAGCGTGCAGTCGACGAAAAGCACGAGGAGATTTTTGCTATAATCAAGGCTGCGCTCTGAGAGCGCGGCACGGGAGGCCGTTATGTATTCCAAGAGCGCCCTGCGCGCAAAAATCCGGGCCATGATAAACGAACTCGACGAGGCGTATATTAAGTCCAGCGACGAGGGGATAATGAAGAACGTCCTCTCGATGCCGGAGTTTCGCAGCGCCGGTGTGGTGTTCGCCTACTGCTCGGTGGGGCGCGAGTGTGCAACACGGGGCATAATTGAGAACGCTGCAAAGCAGGGCAAAACCGTGGCCCTGCCCAGGAGCGCGCCGCAAGGCGTGATGGACTTCGCAGACAGTTCCAACGGCTTGCATCGTGCGCGTTTCGGCATACCGGAGCCGGATGCTGGGCTCCCGGCCCTGGAACCCGGTGCGGGTGACGTAATGATAGTGCCGGCACTGTGCTGTGACGCCGAAGGCAGGCGTCTCGGGCAGGGGGGCGGTTACTACGACAGATATCTCGAGCGCTATCCGCGCACGGTTACTGTCTGCCTCTGCCGGGAACGGCTTTTACAGGAAAAAGTTCCGACCGAGTGGAACGACAGGCCGGTTGCCTTCGTCATAACAGAAGAGCGCATAATAAAGACAGGGCCCGTGTCGGGCCCCGTCGGCGACTGATTTAGCAGCAGGTGTTGCAGCAGGAGTTGCAGCTGTTGTCGCAGCTGTTGTTGCAGCAGCTGTTGCCGCTCCAGCCTCCGCACATGAACAGAAGCAGGAGAATGATTATGATCCAGAAGCAGCCGCCATTATTGTTTCCGCAGAACATTGTAAGACCCTTTCTCCGCGCTATGTGATTTTCCCGGCCTGACCCCGCGCGGGGGGTCAGACGGCAGTTATCTAGGGCAGCGACGCGCTTTCGCGCTGTCTGAGCCATACTATGCCCCGCGGGGCAAACTCGTTACTTGGGAGACCCGGAATGGAAAATAATCAGGACAGGTTCAACGAAATATTCTCTGATGCCCACGGCGAAGAAAAGCCGGAGCAGCCCGTAAATGACGACACTGTCGTCGTCCCGGCGATAGGCTCACGCACGCAAAAGGAACCGGAGCAGGAGCCCGAGCCCGAAGGCGAGAGCTCTGCGGATGAGAACGGCGCAGCGGGTGCTGAGGACGATGTCGAGAGCCGCGGACGCAAGCTGCTGGAGCGTCTGGACAGCATGCTCTATAATCCGGAGACTCATTCAGATGATATGGATGGCGTGGATGACGAGCCGGAGGGTTTTACGGAGCGCGATTATAGGCCGGTGCGGCCGCGGCGCGACGGCAAATTGGGCTGCCTGGGCGGCCTTATGTACTTCGCATTTTGTGTGAGCCTTTCAGTTGTGCTGGCCTGCTTCGCATGGATGGCGGCAACAGACGTACTGGCGCTCAACAAAGAGCAGATGGAGAGCACTATAACGCTGCCTGAAGAGATTTTCGAATACCGCGACGAGCAAGTCGAACAGTCTGACGGCACCGTGGAGACCGAGACGGTTTCTTATGCCGACATGGACTACGTCGCCGACGCGCTCAAGGAAGCCGGAATCATAGAATACAAATGGCTGTTCAAGCTGTTCTGCATATTCTCGGACGCCACGACCAAGGTTGACCCCGGCACATATACGCTCGATACCAGCCTTGATTACCGCGCGCTGGTGAGCAACATGCAGACGGGTACGGCCAGTATGGCGACTACGACCATAACCTTCCCCGAGGGATTCACTATGCAGGAGATCTTCGAGCGATTGGAGGAGAACGGAATCTGCACGGTGGAAGAACTCTACGAGGCCGCTGCGGAGTACTCCTACAACTACTCCTTCCTAGAGTGGGCCACGCCGGGCGACGCCTCCAGACTGGAGGGCTACCTCTTCCCGGACACCTACGAGTTCTACCAGGGCGAACAGGCGTCGAACGCCATCAACCGTTTCCTGCTCAACTTCCACGGCAAGCTTACCGCCGACATGTATGCGCAGGCAGAGAGCCTGAACATATCGCTGCACCAGGCTGTGATTATTGCCTCCATGATAGAGGCCGAGGCCGCCAATGACGAAGAGCGCGCAACTATTGCTTCCGTCATCTACAACCGCATAGCGGCCAACATGCCGCTGCAGATAGATGCGACGGTTATGTACGCGCTGGGTGAGCACAAGGAGTACCTCACCGAGCAGGATTTGCAGGTTGACAGCCCATACAACACCTACCTGTACACAGGATTGCCGGCCGGACCCATCTGCAATCCCGGCCTGGCCAGCCTCAATGCAGCGCTCAACCCTGCTGACACAAGCTACCTCTACTATGCCCTAGACACCGAGACGGGCACCCACCAGTTCTTTACCAACTACAGCGACTTTGAAGCCTTCACGGCCACTCAAAACTACACCGGGCAGTGATGATTCAGTCGCCAAGTAAAATTAAAAGCTGGATACGATTTAAAATCGCATCCAGCTTTTTTGTTTTGCCGGCTTTTGCTCAGTCAACGATGAACTTTGCGAGTGTGCGCTCGTAGATGCCCTTGACGTCGTCAGGAGTAAACGGCTCGGGATGACGGGCCACACGCCAGGCAGTGTTGTAGAAGGTGTCAGTCCACTCGTCAATTTCCGCGCGTGTCACGGTGATATCCACGTACTGATCGAGCACGGCGTGGACATAGTCGGCAAACTCGTCAATGCTGTCGAAGCCCATGAGGTTCAGTGCGCGCATAACCTTGGTGGTGTCCTTGAACACCTTTAGGTACTCGCCCTCGAAGATGCCGCAGGCGAGGCCGTGAGGAATGCCCTTCACGTGGGTGAGCGGATAGCCGAGGCCGTGAGGCACACCGGTCTGGCCCAGAGTCTCGCAGAAACCGAAGATGGTGCATGCAAGTGCCTGCTTCTCGTAGTCCTCCTCGGTCATGGCGTCTGCCAGCAGGTGGTCTTTGAACTGGGCAAAGAGTTTGAAGCCTATTTCGCCCAAGGCCTCAACCATATAGTTGTCGCGGCTGCCGGTGTCGATATATGGCTCCAGACCGTGGCCCAGGGCATCGAGCGCGGTGGACTTGTTGAGCTTTGCGGGGGCCTCCATGATGTAACGAGGGTCAATAAAGGAATAGTTGGCAAACAGGAAGGGCGCGGTACCGGCCTTGTTGTCTATGTCTTCGCGGTCCAGCACGGAGGCGCCGGTTATCTCGGAGCCCGTGCCGGCTGTGGTGGGGATGGAGATAAAGGGGTATTTGCCGTTGTTGTTGGGGCCGATGCGCCAGGTGCCGAGGATGTCCTCAGTAACTCGATTGGGAATAATGTTGAAAGTAAACAGGGTCTCGTATACGTCGTGGCCGGGATATTTGAGCAGCATATTGGCAGCTTTGCAGGTGTCAATGACGGAGCCGCCGCCGACAGCTATCAGGAAGTCGGGGTTGTATTCCTCCACGAGCTTGGACGCTTTGACGCAGCTCATGACAGGCGGGTTCTCAATGCACTCATCGTAGACGGTGTACTCAATGCCAAGCTCGCCGAGCAGCTCTTCCACGTCCTGCAGGGCGTAATTCTTGCAGCCGGGGAAGAATTTGCTGGTAAAAATAAAGGCCTTCTTGCCCAGGGAAGAGAAGACTTCGGGATTGCGCTTTACACAATTCTTGCCGAAACAGAAAGCGCTGGGAATGGAAAAAGCAAAATTTTTCATGACGATCCTCCGTTTTTGTATTTTCAGCTTTTAATCAACTATGAATTTTGCAAGAGCGCGCCTGTAAATCTCGCGTACCATGTCCTCGGTCAGGGGTTCCGGATGCCGGGCCATACGCCAGGGAGTGGCGCAGAATACACGAGTCCAGTCGTCAATGTCTGCCTCAGTTACACTCAGGTGAATGTGCGGAGTGAGTATTGCCTGTATGTATTCGCAGAACTCGTCCACGCTGCCGAAGCCCATGAGCGCGAGTGCTCTGTCAACACGAGTGCGGTCCTTGAAAATGCGCAGGTATTCGCCCTCGAATACACCGCAGGCGAGGCCGTGCGGTATGTTGAAGTAGTGCGAGAGGGGATACCCCAAACCATGCGGCACGCCGGTGACCTCGTTCACGATGCATATGCCCTGCAATGTACTGTGCAGAGCCTGGTTGACGCTGTCTTCCTCGGTCATCGTATCCGTCAGCAGCCTGTCTTTAAATGAGGCAAACAGAGCGAATGCCCGTTCTGCTATGAAATTGGTCATAAAATCGTCCGCGCTTCCACGGCTGAGATAGGTTTCAAGGCCATGACACAGCGCGTCTACAGCAGTGGCCTGGTTGAGCTTGGTGGGACAATTCATGACATAGCGCGGATCAACCATGACGAAGTTTGCAAAGCAGCGCTTGTTTGTCCCGCACTTGTTGTCTATGTCTGCTCGCGTCATAACTGCAACACCGGTTATGTCGGCGCCCGTGCCGGCGGTTGTGGCGATACTTATGAAGGGCAGCAGGCCCTCATTGGGGCCGCCCACACCAAAAACGTGCTCTCCGTTGTCAAACAGCACTTCATAAGGGTCTCTGCCTGGGTGCTTGAGCAGTATGTTGCAGCACTTGACACTGTCCATCACAGAGCCGCCCCCGATACCTACAAAAAAGTCCGGTTGGAAGCCGTTTATACGCTGCAACATCTCTACGCAGGATTCGACGCTGGGGTCGCTCTCCGTGTTGTCGTCAACAGAGTAGGCTATACCCAGCCCGTCAAGCACTGAGCAGGTATCTTCCAGGGCGAGGTTTTTAACTCCGGGAGGGAAGCGCCCTGTAACTATGTAAGCTCTTTGCCCGCACCTTGAGAACACCGGCGCGTTGCTGTTAACGCAGCCCTCGCCGAAGAATATTTCGCCTGGACAGGCAAAATGAAAGCCGGAAATCATCAGAGATCACCTCGACAAATTTCAGATTTCTGCCGTCAGCGGCGGCACATGCATCACTCGTTATCTTTATAACACGCTCTGCCTTTAATGGGAAATATACAAATTTTATCTGCTCCACTGAAAATTTTTATGGCTTTGTCCAGCTGGAGCGGCGCGCGATATTTCAATATTAAGTGTCGCTACTGTGGCAATCTGCGCGGACAGTCGCAATTGCACAAGCTCTTTGTGCAATTGCGACAGTTTTTTACCTGCAAATTTTCGTCATAAAATTTTTAAATGAACTTCCACGAATTTATTTGTTTGTTTTTTGGCAAGCAATCCATTAGCATAATGTAAAACATGCATCACACAAAGTACAAACAATCAGAGTTTATATCCGGAGCAGGAGGGACTTCCCTTGGGCCGGATTGAAAAGGAGAGCTGGTTATGGCAAAAAAAGGTGGAAACATTCGTTATATACTCGTAGCGGTTCTGGCGTTTTTCCTCTGTTTCTTCTCAGTTGGAGCAATAGTTACGGCATACTCGACTACGTCTTACTACGTAATGCAGGAGTGGGGGATTAACAACACTCAAAACGGCACCATGACAATGGTGAGAACCATATTCGCTGTCATTGCAATGTACATTTGCAGCATTTACTACAGGAAGCTGCCAATACGCATTGGTCTTCCTATAGGCCTGCTGCTGGGTGCTGTCGGCTATGCGATATTCGCTGTCGCAAGTGATGTAGTGCTGGGCAATGTGGCAATGGCCATACTCGGCCTTGCGCACGGCCTGTCCGGCATGTATGCGGTTACTCTGCTTGTAAACCGCTGGTTCATCAAACGCAAGGGACTGGTACTTGGCATAGTCACTACCGGCTCCGGCTTCACAACGATGATAATGCCGCCGATGCTTGTCTATCTTGTGGATCACGTTTCCCTGGCATTCACCTTCTGGGTAGTCGCGGCAATTTTCGCAGTGCTGGCAGTTCTGGCTTTCCTGCTAGTTGTCAACTACCCGGCCGACGTGGGTATGACCGCCTATGGCGACGGAGAAGTTATAGAGGAGAAAAAGACCCGCACTGTTACGGACCGCTTCGCTCCGACTAAGGGACATCTGGCTCTCATGCTGCTGACCGCGTTCCTGATTGGCCCCATATGCTATACGCAGGGCCAGTTGCGTACGTTGGCATTCACCAGCAACGGCTGGTCGATTGACGCAGCGGCAACAGCGACGTCGCTGTACGGACTGATGGTTATAATCGGCAAGCTCATTTACGGACCCATCACTGACCGCTGGTCCTTCCGGAAGAGCACCATACCCTTTTTCCTGATACTTGGCGCCAGCCATGTGATGCTGGCAATGGCCGGGCAGGGTTGGTTCAACATGTTTGCAGCGCAGGTTGCGAACTTCCTCTACGGTGTCGGCGGCCCGGTCTGCACCGTCGGCCTGGCCCTGTACGGCATAGAGATGTCGCCCAAAGGCCAGCAGGAGAAGTGGGCCAGCTATTATCTGGTCTCCTATAACGTTGGCGCTCTGATATTCAACCAGATTGCAGGCATTATGGCCGACGCGGCGGGAGGCAGCTACAACGGCGTGTTTATCATGTTTGCCATATTCAGCGTGATAGCCGGCCTTACGTCGCAGATTGCATACAGCGGCGCTTACAAGAACTATCAGCGCCTGAATGCGCACGCAGAGAACTGATATAATTAATACCGGGGTGCACATTTCGCACCCCGGCATTCTTGGAGGAGAGAACAATGGCTCAAGAGACAAAATACGTTCATCTTTTTACACCATTCAAAATAGGCAAACTCACCGTTAAAAACCGCATAGCATATGCGCCAGTTGGTACCGGCACCAGCACGAACGGAACCAGTGCATTCAGCGTGGCCGAGGAGGACTACTACGCCGCCAGAGCCAAAGGTGGAGCCGGCCTTATCTTCACCGGATCTACGCAGACTGACCTTGAAATTGACAAGTATACGCCCGGAGCACTGGGCACTTGGAACATAAACTATAACCCCGCGCTGTACAAGCTCACAGCTACACGGGTACTGGACCGTGTCCACAGCTATGGCGCCAGGATGTTTGCCCAGCTTACCCTGGGCGTGGGACGCAACAGCGGTATGAAATCCCCATCGCCCATCCCGACTTATGCGGATCCCAGCGTGATGAGTCCGGTGCTGACGACGGATGAGCTGAAAAAGAAAATTGAGTATTTCATACGCGGCGCCGTGATTGCCAAGGACTGCGGATATGACGGTATTGAAGTGCACGCCATGCACTTCGGGTATCTGCTGGACGAGCTGGAGATGCTCATTTCAAACCAGCGCACTGATGAGTACGGCGGCAGCTTTGAAAACCGCATGCGTGCCGCGAAGGAGATAGTTGAAGGCGTAAAAGCCGCCTGCGGTAAGGACTTCCCCGTTTCCATGCGGCTGGGCATGAAGAGTTACATGAAGGGATTCAACAGGGCCAGCATCACCGGAGAGCCGGAGGTTGGGCGCACTATTGAAGACGCGGTTCGCGTAGCCAAGTATCTCGAGAGCGTGGGGTATGATCTTTTGAGCGTTGACACCGGCACCTACGACTCCTATTATTACTGCTACCCGCCCATGTACATAAAGATGGGCGTAAATGTAGACCTGGCCGCGCAGGTAAAGGCGGCGGTGAATATCCCCGTAATTGTGTGCGGCAGAATGCACAGCCCCGAGCTGTGCGAGGAGACTGTAGCGTCAGGTAAGGCTGACGGCGTCGTGATAGGCCGCGCCATGCTGGCTGACCCGGATTTCGCGGTCAAGGCCAAGCTCAACCGTGCCGATGAAATACGCCCCTGCCTGAGCTGCAACTTCGGCTGCCGTGGACGCATGCAGGGAGGACTGGGCCTGAGCTGCGCCGTCAATCCCACGCTCATGCATGAGAGCAGCTACGCGCTTACTCCCGCCGCTGTCAAAAAGAACGTCATGGTAATCGGCGGCGGCGTGGCAGGTATGGAGGCGGCGCGCGCCGCCAGCCTGCGCGGGCACAAGGTCACAGTTTATGAGCAGAGCGGTAGACTGGGCGGCATTTTCAATGTCGCCGGTATCCCTGATTTCAAGGAGGAGGACCGCAAGCTTGTCCGGTGGTATGAGGCCAGGCTGCGTGAGCAGGGCGTTGAAATAGTTCTGAATAAGCCTGTTGACCTCGACTTCATACTCTCCGTCAATCCGGATGTGGTCATATCTGCTACGGGTTCGGAACCTATCGTGCCCATGATAAGCGGCCTGGACAACCCCAAATGCGTCGGCTTTGTGGATGCGATGGAAGGACGTAAGGAAGTGGGGCGCAAAGTCGTCGTAGTAGGCGGCGGCCTTGTCGGCTGCGAAGTCGCACTGAACTTTGCACGCAAAGGGCATGAGGTTAAAATCGTCGAATTCCTCGACGGTATACTCAAGTCAGGCGCGCCCACGCCCATTATGAACCGGCTGTGCCTTGAGGACATGTTCGAGGAGCTGGACGTGGAAGTCCTCACTTCCAGCGCCCTCACGGGAGTGAACGACAACGGCGCTGTTATCAGACACAACGGGGAAGAAGTTGAGGTCAAGGCAGACACGGTAATCCTGGCTGTCGGACTCAGGTCCAGACCCAGCTTTGCTCCGGAGCTCGAGAAGTACAGCATCGAGGCCTACTCCATAGGTGATGAGCGCGCCGTGGCCAATATATATAACGCCACCTCTAACGGATATGAGGTAGGCCGCAGCATTTAATATTTAAAATAGTGTAAGGTCGGGCCATGAATATGACCCGGCCGGTATGGAGACAGCAAGATAGGGGGTATTGTTATTTGCGGGGGTGTGCTATTACCAACATTGACAGACAGTATGCTTAGTTGCACTCCTTTTCAGCTCTGATCTGAGTTATAGCGAAAGAATTAATATACTAAATACCAAAGAGAGGAGTTCGTTAAATGACTGAATTGTTATATTTAGTCTTATCAATTGTATTTATACTGATTTGCTTCGCTGTATTTAAGCGGCCGATGTACGAGGTTATATTTGTAACCTTTATACTTGTGGCACTCATATCAGGGCATATAACGGATTTGCCTAAATACTTTGTCACAGTTTCGCAAAACTACCTTTTGTATGCCATCATAGCTTTCGTGGCATTCTCAGCGGTTATGGACAAAACGGGCGTAATTAACGACTTTCTTGACATTATCATTTCGGTTGTAGGCCGTTTTTCGGGTGGATCCGGATATGTCACTGTAGTTGCCAGCTCGATTATGGGCGCACTCTCAGGCTCAGCGCCTGGCAACGCTGCGTCCATTGGAAGTATCATGATACCGTCCATGGTGAAGACGGGCTACCCGCCGGAACTTGCAGCGGTTGTAAGCGCGTCATCGAGCTCACTTGGCCCAATGATTCCACCATCGGGCGCTATTATCACGGTGTTTGGAATGCTTATAGCGCTGTTTCCGGGCTGCTGCACTTTGTCGCAGTTCTGGATAGTCGCCTGGGGCGTTTCACTGTGGCTGATATTGCAGCGCGTGGTCATGACCTTTATATATGTCCGAAAATACAAAATTGGCCCTATCCCTGAGGACCAGAGGCCAAGAGTGCGCGACGCTTTGAAAAAAGGCTGGAAAACTATATTCCTACCAATCATAATACTCATTCCGTTTGTTCTCGACTCTGCCCTGTCAGATTTCTATGTCTCTCGCTTAGGCGAAGAAGGCGCAAGCGTGCTGTCCGGCAGCCTTCTGGTTGTTGTGCCAAGCGTGGCCGCAGCCTATACGCTGCTTATCAGCCGTGAAAAGCGTGAGCTGGCCAAGAGGCCTTTTGCAATGTTCAGCGGTGCAGTGAAGCAGACGGCGCCGGTTGCAGTTATGGTTTTTGCAGGTTTCGCGCTGGGTGAACTCTTTTCAGACATTGGTGTCGGCGATGCGTTCCAGGTTTTAACCTCGCAGGCGGGTATTCCTAAATGGTTTGCCGTTATCATCATACCTTTGATTTGGGCGGTACTGGGTATGTTCCTGGAGCCGTTGTCTATATTGATAATGATTGGCGAAAGCATGATAGCGCTTGCTGCCACTGTGGGTATCAATCCCATTATGTTTGCCGCAGTTGCAATAGCTATGGGACACACTATGGCCAATATGACGCCGCCTTTTGCTACGACATTTTTCGTTTCGCTCGGCATTGCTCATGCTGACTTCGTGAAAACAACGAAACTCATGGTTGTTTGGTGTGTCGTGCAGTATCTGATTATTGTGCTGATGCTAGGTGGAGTTTTGCCTATACTTGGGCTCATGCCATTTGCCGGATAGGAGGACAGATATGAGAGATAAAATTGTAGATGTATTGAGGTCGTTTTTCTCCGTTCTGATAACTCTGTGTATGGTGGCAGCGTTCGTGGCCGCAGTGCTGTTTATAACTGCAATGATTATGGGTGGCAGTTGGGCGGCCAGTGTATGCGCCTTTATAGGAGATACGCTGCTGCCTGCCATATATGTCACTGGCACAATAGCAGCTTTTATCGGCATAATCTCGATGTATGCCAATGGTGAAAAGGACTTTGTCATGAATACGCCGAGCAAGAAAAAATAAACGTTCAGGCGCATGGAGTACAGATGTATACGTGCTAGGAATTCACACAGCGGTGCAAAGTCAGGAGATGCAGCAGTATGAAAACCGCGTATTTACTCATCGTTGCGACGGCGGTTTTGTGGTCTGGGATGGAAGTGGCCCTGAAATTTGTGGCCGGAGATTTCAACCCCATACAACTTACCTTTACGCGTGTGCTCATAGGAGGGGCCATCCTCTTTCCGCTGGCTCGCCGGTCTCTAAAGAAGCGAGGCAGGAAACTGGACGGCGCGGCACTATGCCGTTTCGCCGCGCTGGGTTTCCTCGGGATTGCAGTCAGCATGAGCATTAACCAGCTGGCTGTCATGTATGCTCCGGCCACAGTCGTGAGTTCGATCGCCGTCAGCAATCCAATCTTTACAGCGGCCTTTGCCGCGCTTATCCTCCGTGAGCCGGTGTCAAAGTGGAAATTAATGAGCCTGCTGCTGGCCATAGCTGGGATAGTTGTAATAATTGCGCCCTGGAATCTCGAGCTAAGCCTGCCGGGCGTTTTATACTCGCTGCTGGCGCCCCTGACTTTTTCACTGTATGGCGTATTGAGCCGCCGTGACTGCGAGCGCTATGGCGGCGCAACGGTTACAAGTTTTTGCTTTGTTTTCGGAGCGTTAGAGCTCATGGCATTTGCGGCCATGTCCCATATCCCCGCGGCAGATTCGCTCCTCCGCTCTGCCGGGCTTGACATTTTCGCATCCATCCCGTTCCTGTCGGGGTATACGTTGGAAGCGCTGCCGTATTTTTTGTACATAGCTGTCGGCGCGACAGGCATAGGTTTCTGCTGCTATTTTTCCGCGATGGAAAAGAGCACGGCTCTGCATGCCTCGCTGGCCTTTTTCCTCAAGCCGGTAATGGCTCCGGTTTATGCCTTCTTCCTGCTGGGAGAGAGGATAGAGGAGAATGTATTTGCAGGCATCGTTATAATGCTCGCCTGCCTGGCGCTATTTGTACTGCCGGAGCTGGTACAGACACATAAAAAGGACAAGGCGCGGCGGGCAGATTGAAATGACGCAATAAAAAAGGCAGACGTCCGAACTGGACGTCTGCCTTTATATATGCAATTGCTGAAGATGGAACGTGTTACAGGCGCTTCTGCTGCTCGGTGAAGTATTCTATAATCTTCTTCTTAGTGTATGTTGTGGTTGCGTTCAATTTGCGGTTGGCCGGCGTTGCAATGTATACGTCTCGCATTTTCATTGGGTGGTCAATGCCTATCATGGCCACGTTGTAATCGTCGTAGCTGGCCCTCGGCGCTATGGTTAGGCAGTGCCCGGCAGAGACCTGAAGGAAAATAGACAGCCAGTCGAGCCCGGGGTTGAGGAGCTGCGGCTCAATACCGCAGCTGTGGAACATTCTTAAATAGTAGCCCTGCAAATCGCTGTCACCGCGCAGAAGAATAAAGTGCTCATCCTGGAGTTCGGGAAGAGTAACCTGGCTGCGGCAGGCGATGGGATGGTCTTTGGGTGCCAGTATGACCAGCTCCTGCTGCGTTATCTTTGTAAAACTGCATCCCTCACGTGCGCGCACGCAGGTTATGCCGAGGTCGCAGGTGCCGTCTAGGACCAGGTCCTCAACACAACGAAGATCTTCGTTGACATGAGCCATTGCCGAGCGCAGAGAGACATTTATACCGTTCTTCCTGAAATCTGCATAGAGCCATTTGTAGAGCTTAGGCATGTCGCTGAGGGAAAAAGTGAAGGAAAAACCTATCTTCACTTCTCCAGAAATAGGACTGAGGAGTTCATCCAGGCACTCGCAGCCCTTTTCAAGCGAGTCAAAGGCGGCCTGCACATAAGGGAGAAACTGCTCTCCGTATACAGAGAGGCTGATGTCATTTTCACGCCTGACAAACAGGGGCGCGCCGACTGCCTTCTCCAGCGACTTTATGGCGTAGCTGATATTGGATTGCGAAGTGAAATTCCGTTCAGCCGTCCGGGTAAAATTCCTTGTCTGTGCAACGTCTATAAAGTACCAAAGCCATTGCAATTTTAGCTGTGTAGGTGTCATTTATAAAGCTCTCTTCTTTGCAACGTGATAATAAAATTATATCACAAGTGTTGGAGGTTTGCTATGGCAACTTTCCGTCAGGACAAGTGACGGCGAGAGTGCAGAAGACCGTCTCTGTCCGTGAGGCCTGGAAATCTAAACCCATTCTGTGGAATTTTTTTGCTTCACAGGTGCTTCTTATCCACCTGCTGGCGCGGGAAATGTGCTCATTACACAAAATCACCCCTTGTATATGCACGCGCAATAGGTTATAATGGCAGTACAATCGGCGCCTATGGCGTTTATTATGGGAGGTAGCTGTAAGTATGGAGCTTGAAAACTTTGAAGGCATACTCGAACGTGTACCTAAGATGGCTCGGCCGCTGCGTGTGATATTGGCCGGCTCCGACGGCGAGAACATGCTCCGGGGCCTGTTCGCCGCCCAAGAAAAGGGCTTGGTCCAGCCGGTGCTGGTTGGAGACCGGGCAAGGACCATTACCGTACTCGAGCGGTTCGGGCTTGAGAGAGAGCCCTACACGATGGTTGATGTCCCGCCAGGACACAACATAACACAGACGGCCATAGACATCATAAATTCCGGCGACGGCGACGTGCTTATGCGCGGAAACATACCCACACGGGACTTCCTTATGCCTGTACTTGAGAAGAGCAACAACCTGCGTACAGACAGGCTGATGAGCCATGTTTCACTGGCCTCTCTGCCGGAGTATCCGAAGCTCCTGGCGCTGAGCGACATGACCATAATCATACACCCGAACATGTCGCAGAAGAGGGAGATCATTCGCAACATGGCCGACGCACTTAAGGCGTTTGGCTATGAGCGGCCCAAGCTCGCGCTGCTCTCGCTCGTGGAGCGTGTCACCTTCCACATGCAGGACACTGTGGAGGCGCAGCGCCTGGTTAACGAGCAGAAGCAAAAGCCCTTTGCGGACTGCGACCTGTGGGGCCCGATAAGCTACGACCTCATCCTCAGCAAAGAGGCGGCAAGGCTCAAAAACTATGACTGCCCGTGGTCTGGCGGTGGCTTTGACGGCATAGTGGCGCAGGACCTCTCCACTGCCAACGTGCTCGTGAAGAGCTGGCTCATCCACGCGCACGCCGTGACCTGCGGCGCGGTGGTTGGCGCGCGTGTGCCCATAGCGCTCACCAGCCGGAGCGCGGACGAGGAGGAGACCTACCTCTCGCTGGTCTTCTGCGCTGTGCTTGACGCCTGGAGAAAGAACAACCCTGAATATCTTGACCTGTAAGCAACAAGCGGCGCCGGTATATCCCGGTGCCGCTTATTTTTTTATTTCTGTTCGCGGCGTGAGCTCACGATGAGTATGATGAAAGCTGCGGCGGCGCTTATGGCCTCGCTTATGGAGTGGCAGAGCCAGAGCGCCTCGCTGCCAAACATGGCGGGCAGCACTAAGGCGAGAACCGGCGGCCAGATGAGGCTGCGCGAGAGCGACACTATGAGAGCCTTGCCGGTCTGGCGCGTGCTCTGCCAGTAGGATATCATGAGTAGGGCGTAACCCGCCAGCGGGAAGAGGCAGAAATACTCCTTGCAACGCGCATTCATAAACGCCAGCAGCTCCGCGTCGTTCGGGTTGAAAAGGGCCAGGAAATACTCACCGAAGAAGAAAATGAGCGCGTATCCGGCCATGCCAATCGCTAGGAACACCCAGGCAGAAAAGCGCCTCAGAGATTTTTCCCGTGCGGTCTCGCCGGTGCCGCGAAAGTGGCTGAATACAGGCTGTAGGCCCTCGGCCATGCCCAGGAACAGGGTTAGGAATATGAGCATCAGGTAGCCGAGCACAAGATACGCCGCGAGGCCCAGTTCACCGTAGCCCCAGCGCACAATGGCGGCGTTATATACGAAGGTAATAATGCCGATGGTGAACTCCATTATGAAGGACGGAAAGCCCAGAGCGAGCATGTCGCCGACCTCGCGGGGCGCTATATGAACCCATGTGAAATACAGCGAACCGTGCCGCAGTACAAAGTGCGGCAGCAGGATAAGCACGCTGAAGATGGGGCCGAGCGCAGTCGCCAGCGCCGCACCGGCGATGCCCATATTGAGCGGGTACATGAAGAACCAGTCGAGAAGTATGTTGCTGCACGAGCCAAAGGCCAGCGCGAACATGGCGAGCTTTGGCCGTTCATCGTTGCGTGCGAGGCCGCTGAGCAGGAAGCTGAGTATCTGGAAGGGGGAGAAAGTGACTATGTAGCGCATATAGGCCACGGCGTCGGCGTGGATATCTGGCGTGGAGCCAAGCAGCACGGCCAACTCGTCGACAAATATATTTCCCAGGACGATGACCAGCGCGCCGAGCGTGAGAGCGCAGGCAAAGGCAGTATTGAACACGCGCACCGCGCCCTCTCGCTCGCCGCGGCCGAGCTGCCCGGCTATGGACACGCCGGCGCCGGCGGCTATGGCAATACTCATGGCTATGAGCATCTCCATGAGCGGCACGCTGACCGCCGCGGCGGCCATGGAGTCGGTGCCGAGACGGTGGCCGATGAACACGCCATCGACGATGAGATATATTGAGTTGAAAAGCAGCCCGACCATCTGCGGCAGGGCGTAGCGGGAGAAAAGCTGTGGAGTGGTAAGATTATTCACGGTAGTTGCTCCTTTGCGTTATACATCGCTGCGGGTGGGGGCATGGTGCCGGATGCGCTGTAGGGGAGGGGATCCCCGACGTCCCTTGCGGGGGATTCTACGCCACTACGCTTTGTAGGGCGCACCGTCCTCGGTGCGCCGCGGGTGCCACGTCGCCAGACGTGGGAGGGAGGCATTAGGTAATGCCCGCAATCCTGAGGCGCTTTACACACCACCCAACCGTAGGGGACGGCGTCCTCGACGTCCCGGCTCGCCGCCAGGCGAGAGGTGGTGCAACCCTTTGGGGTTGCGGCCATCCTGGGGCGCTTTCTTTTGTGCTTGCCAAAAGAAAGCGCCCCAGACCCCGAAAGGAAAAGCGCTTTGGTGCTATTGGGTACGTAAGGGTGCGTGTTAACTCGGGTTGGCTGTAACGTTAAGGTGGTCGTCCCTAAACTTTGATTTAGTTTCCTCATCGCCGACCGCAGTTTCGCTTCGCGGCCGCTGACGGGTTAACACGGGACGTTGCCCAACGTGGGTGCGGTGGACTGTTACGGCCGGTGAGACCGGCGTTGCCCGGGGGTGCTGTCGCTTTTGCCGCGCACGGCGCTTCGCTGGTGCGCTGGGTGGGTGGTGGAGGCTGGATTGCCCAACCGTGTGCGCGCAAAAAATAGGCCTGCGTTGTGTAACGCAGGCCTACTACACATTCGGTCAACCCCGGCGGGTTCATTGATGTTTGATTTTACTTGCTTTCGCGCAACTGCATGAGCTCGCGGGCTTCTTTGGCGGTCAGGTGCTCCACGGTGAACTCCAGAACGTTCAGAGGCGCCCATTCGCGCTCTATGGCCTTGTCCCATTCAGACGTGGGGAGCTCGGAGCAATATTTGGCGCACAGTTTGGTGACAGCAGAACGCTTTTCTCCGTCGCCGGTGAGTTCACGCACGCGGCCGAAGGCTATGGCGCTGCGGTAATGGGTGGTGAACTCCTCGGGGTAGACGTCATCAGCGTCAACTACGCAGAAGCTGGCCTTGTCACAGGCGCGTATGGCGTCCAGCTTGTGCCCGGATTTTGCACAGTGCATGTATATTTTGCCATCGTCGTATGTGTAACTGATGGGCACGGTATAGGGATAGCCCTCGTCGCCGAGTACGGCGAGAACGCCATGACTGCCGCGCTCGAGTATAGCCCTGGCCTCGTCTTCCGGAAGCTGTTGGCGGTTCCGGCGCATTTCTCTGAACATATCGGCACCTCCGCAAAAAAATACCGCGCCGTCCACTCCTGCATTGGCCTAACGGAGTAGTGACGACCCGGCGGTCATTGCCCACATGATAGCAAACCGTTGCAGACTTGTCAAGGGCCAACAGCGCCGGAAAAAGCGCCGGCTGCGGGCATTTTTTCGTATATGCGCGAGACATTAGACCTCTTGACGAATCAGGCAAATACGTATATTATTAATGAATGCACAAGAAAAACATGGAGGGCGATGTATGAAAGCTTTCGGGCTTAATGAGCTCAGAGAGATGTTTCTGAGCTTTTTTGAATCAAAGGGCCATCTGCGTCTGCCGAGCTTTTCGCTCGTGCCGCAGAACGACCCCTCGCTGCTGCTTATAAACTCCGGCATGGCGCCGCTCAAGCCGTACTTCACCGGCGAGCAGGAGCCGCCGCGCCGCCGCGTCTGCACCTGCCAGAAGTGCGTGCGCACCGGCGATATAGACAACATCGGCAAGACCGCGCGCCACGGCACCTTCTTCGAGATGCTGGGCAACTTCTCCTTCGGCGATTACTTCAAGCACGAGGCCATAGCCTGGTGCTGGGAGTTCCTCACCAGCCCTGACTGGGTTGGCATGGACCCGGACAGGCTCTATCCGAGCGTGTTCGAGGACGACGACGAGGCCTTTGCCATCTGGCGCGACGAGATAGGCATAGCGCCGGAGCGCATTTTCCGCTTCGGACGTGAGGACAACTTCTGGGAGCACGGCACCGGAGCGTGTGGCCCCTGCAGCGAGGTCTACTACGACCGCGGCGAGAAGTACGGCTGCGGCAAGCCCACCTGCACTGTGGGCTGCGACTGTGACCGCTATATCGAGGTCTGGAACAACGTCTTTTCCCAGTTCAACTCCGACGGCCAGGGCAATTACACCGAGCTCAAGCAGAAGAACATCGACACCGGCATGGGCCTCGAGCGTCTAGCCTGTGTCTGCCAGGACGTACCCAGCCTGTTCGACGTAGACACTGTCATGAACATCACCCACAAGGTGAGTGAAATAACCGGCGCGCACTACGGCGAGAGCCACAAGACGGACGTCTCCCTGCGCGTCATCACCGACCACATCCGCAGCGCCACCTTCCTCATCGGCGACGGCGTGCTGCCCAGCAACGAGGGCCGCGGCTATGTACTGCGCCGCCTGCTCAGGCGCGCTGCACGTCATGGCAAGCTCCTGGGAGTCAACGAGCCCTTCCTGTACAAGGTCTGCGAGACGGTCATACACGAGAACCGCACCGCCTACCCCGACCTGGTGGACAAGCAGACTTTCATCACCCGCGTCATTAAGACCGAGGAGGAGAGCTTTGCCCGCACCATCGACGGCGGTATGCGTATTCTCGCCGAGCACATGGATGCGCTCAAGGCAAAGGGCGAGACCGTGCTCTCCGGCGCCGATGCGTTCAGGCTCTACGACACTTATGGTTTCCCGCTCGACCTCACTGAGGACATACTCGCCGATGCCGGCATGACTGCTGACACCGAGGAGTTCGACCGCCTCATGACCGAGCAGCGCGAGCGCGCCCGTGCCGCCCGCGGCGAGATAAGCGGCTGGACAGGCCTCGACCTGGGTCTTGAAGGCGATCCCACTGTTTTCACCGGATACGACACCCTCGAGGACAAAGGCACCGTGGAGGCGCTTATCGCCGCCGGTGAACTCTCCGGAGAACTGGGCGAGGGTACCGAGGGCAGCATAGTGCTCGACAAGACCCCATTCTACGCCGAGATGGGCGGCCAGGTGGCCGACACCGGCACCATTACTGGTGAGAACGGTGCCGTCTTCGCCGTAAGCGACGTGCAGAAGACTAAGGGCGGCAAGTATCTGCATACCGGCAAGATGGAGCGCGGCAGCCTGCGCTTGGGCGAAACCGTAACTGCCAGCGTAAACGCCGAGCGACGCCGCGCCATAGCCCGCGCGCACAGCGCCACGCACCTGCTGCACGCCGCGCTCAGGAAAGTGCTCGGCGACCATGTGCATCAGGCCGGCAGCCTCGTCGAGCCCGACAGGCTGAGGTTTGACTTCACGCACTTCTCTGCCATGACCGGCGAGGAACTGCTGGAGGTTGCGCACATAGTAAACCATGAGATACTCGAAGGCGATAACATCAGCACCGAAGAGATGGGCCTGGAGGAAGCCCGCGCCAGGGGTGCCCAGGCACTCTTCGGAGAGAAGTACGGCGAGAGCGTTCGTGTGGTCACGATGGGCGGCTTCTCGAGCGAGCTCTGCGGCGGTACGCACATGGACAACACCGCAAAGGTGGGACCGTTCCGCATAGAGAGCGAGTTCTCCGTGGCCAGCGGCGTCAGGCGTATTGAAGCCGTCACGGGTCTGGAATTCTTCCGTGAGAACGAGGAGAACAACCGCAAGCTGCTGGAGATGGCCGATATGCTCAAGACCAGCCCGAACGAGGTGGTCGAGAAGGCCAGGGGCGCACTGGATGCGCTGCGCGAGATGCGCCGCCGCGTAGACGCCCTGCAGGACAAGATACGCTCCGGAGAAATAGAGAACTTCATAACTTCCGGCCACACAGTTGGCAACCTGAAGGTTGTTACTGTGACTATACCTGAGACCACTACGGATGACATGCGCCGCATGGGCGACTTCCTGCGCGAGCGTGAGCCCAGCATTGTGGCTGTGCTTGCCAGTGTCAAGGACGAGAAGATAACCTTCCTCGCAGTTTGCGGAAAGGACGCAGTTGCGGCGGGCGTGAAGGCCGGCGACATCATCCGTCAGGTGACGGCTATTACCGGCGGCAAGGGCGGCGGCAAGCCGGACAGCGCCATGGGAGGCGGCCACGACTTGCTCATGCTCGACAACGCCATGGCCATGGTGGACAACTTCGTCGCCATGAAATTGGGAATCAACAAGGAATAAGGAGGAAACACAGATGTCTGACTGCCTGTTCTGCAAAATAGCCGCGGGTGAGATCCCCTCCACTAAGGTCTACGAGGACGGCGACGTCCTCGCGTTCAGGGACATCAACCCCCAGGCCCCGACCCATATACTCGTGATACCCAAGCAGCATGTGGCCGACAGTGCCGCCGGTATAAACGCCGGTAACAGCGCCATAGTAGCCAAGTGCTTTGAGGTCATCGCCAAGATAGCTGAGAGCGAGGGACTCAAGGACGGTTTCCGCGTTATAACCAACTCCGGCGCTGCCGCCGGACAGACCGTGCCGCACCTGCATTTCCACATCCTCGCGGGCTGCGAAATGGCTGAAAAGCTCATATAAATTAAAATCCTTGCCGCAAGGCAGATGAAAAAGACGTGGTGGAAGCAACTTGCTTACACCACGTCTTTTCTATTTCCTATTGGGCTTCCTTTTGACGCCGAGCAGATTGATAAAATCGTCGAAGAGGGAAGTGTCCACAGGTTCAAACATCAGCCACTTCCCGTCGTGGTATGTCCGGCTCACGTCGTATGCTTTTTGCACCGCCTCCGAGTAATTGTTCCTGCCTTCTTCAAACTTTAGACGCTCATCTTTGCCCAAGATAACCATAAAGCCAATGCAGTTTGCCCTGGCGTACAGCGCGCACAGGGTCTTGCCGCCACTGTTCCACAGACGCTCCATATCGTATTTCTCATCAATTAAAGCACAAAGTTGCAACTACACTTCATATAGGTGGTGGCCGACTAAAGCGGTCATTTGTTCCGGACTGGGTATTGTATCGAGCATGACAGCCTCCTCCACAAACTCAGATTAGCAACTCTATATTACCATCTGCTACAGCATTGCACAATCAATTTGTAGGAGCAACAGCGGAAAACCTTTTACTTGGGCGCATTTTGCCGCGCGGCTTTGGACAAACTGAGCTTGAGGTGATTCGATGGAACTCACAAACGAGCAGTATGCTCAGATTTGCGCGAGATACGCTCCGAAATCAAAGACTGGGCTCGACATGGTGCGCGCCTTCGTCTGCGGCGGCGCCGTCTGCGTAGTTGGACAGATTATTATGTACCTCTGGGGATTGGCCGGACTGGGGGAAGATGCGGCGTGTGCTACCAGCATGACACTGGTATTCATAGGCGCAATGTTGACCGGGTTCGGCATATACGACAACTTTGCGAAGTTTGCCGGTGCAGGCTCGCTGGTGCCGATAACCGGGTTTGCGAACGCGGTAGCTTCGCCTGCGCTTGAGTTCAAGACGGAAGGATTTGTGACGGGGCTCGCGGCTAAGCTATTTGTGATTGCCGGACCGGTGCTGGTATACGGCACTCTCTCAAGTGTAATTTATGGTCTTATACTTTGCCTGATAAGCTGATAAGGGAATAGGGCAATCAGGTATTTGTTCTGCAAAATACTGAATACAGGCAGGCGCGTGTCCGGCGCCTGCCTGTATAGTTGCGTTTCTTAACGGCGTTGTATTTTTACTGCCAGTCTGACTTGCGGTGCTCATTGAACATATGTGGCCATGTCTTCAGCACTGTTTCGCTCGGTGGCGCCTGTATAGCCGTCGGCGCTTTCGTCCACGTCTTCGTCAGCGTATCCGACCAGAAGTACAGCCACGGCAGAATAGTCCTCGGGTATGCCGAGAAGCTCGCGGTATTCATCCTGGTTTTCGCCATTGAGCACAATTGTGGGGGACGATATTATCTTTGTGCCGTAGCCCAGCAATATGGCTGCGGATGACATGGCCTGACAGGCGAGACCGGCGTCAAACTCACTGCCGGAAGCGCAGGATACGACGATAGCCAGCGGCGCGTCGGCAATGCCGGCTTTGGACTGCGTACCGTTGTCTGAACCGCTGGTGCCGGTCACCGTGCCTGCGGCCATGTCTGCGGCTATTTGTTCAAGCACTTCCTTGTCTGTTATAGCGCTGAAATGCCATTTCTGCCCGTTCATTGCACTCGGCGCGTTTATACCGGCGTCAAGTATGGTGTCTATATCCTCCTCTTCGACTGCGTCATCAGTAAAATACTGAGTGGTAGCCACGTCGGTGAGCAGCTCGAGCGCGGTGTCCATAGCGCCGGCAACGTCTGCCTCGGCGTTTAAGGTAGACGCGGGTTCGGTTTCGGCTGCCACATCGCTGACCTGATAATCTTCGGTTTCCGCGTCTGCCAAGCTCTCTCCGCATGCGCTCAGCAGCGTCAAAGCCAGCACTGACGCGGTGAGCATTGAGATGTGCTTTTTTGCCCTCATAGTGTCGTCCTTTCTGTCGTATCAGCTTATGCGTCCGTATGCATACAGATGGGTTTGCCAGTAGTCGCTCTCAAGGTTAGTGTATTGCACCGGGTCTCCGGCGTGCAGCATCATGTTGTCTCCCACGTATATCCCAACGTGAGTTACAGTGCAGTCGGTCTCATACGTTTCCGTAAAAAAGACGAGATCTCCAGGCTGCAGCTCGCTCTCATCCACCTCCTCGCAGAGCTCGTAGAGACCCTGCGCGTCAGTGCGCTCGAGCTCAAATCCGGCGGCGCATAGAGCGTTCCAGACAAAACCGGAACAGTCGAAAGAGGTGTCCGGATAGGAACCGCCCCAGACATATGGAAAGCCGAGATAGCGCTCAGCTTCTGCCAGTATGGCGGCAAAGGTCTCGTCCTCCAGGTACTCGTCTGGCACATCGTAGTCCGTGTATTCCATATCTATGTACTTCTGATATTCAGAGTCCGGGAAAAGTTCCTCTGTACCGCCCAGAATTGACATATATGAGGCGTATTCGGCCAGCTGGCTGCGGCTCAGCATAGAGGACGGCACACGTTTGAGGTCCTTGACTTCCAGCGTGACGGTACAGACAGTGACTGTGCGCTCTGCTTCGCTGCGTTCGACGTAGATTATGGTTTCACCTGTTTCGCTGTCCGTTTCGGTGCGCGTGTCAGTTACATTTTCAGTGTAGGTCTCCTCGCTTATGGTTTCGGTCAGCGTGTATTGGGCGTTAAATATCTCCTCCAGTGCGCTCTGGGCGCTTTCTATGGTCCAATAGCCACCCTGGTATGCAGATAGCAGGGAGAGCAGCACATAGGGATCATGGCCAATGCTGTCGATGTCATATTCAAAGACATACTCGTCATAGCTGGGGTTTATAATTTCGTAGTTCTCAAGCTGGAATTGCAGATTCGCCTCCAGGGATGTGTACTTGGCCTCGGCGGCAAGCAAATCCTCGTCTGAAGCGGTGTAATATGCGGGCCGGAGCGACGCACGAGAGCTTTCTGCAGACTCGTCCACGGCCTGGCTTTCTGTGGTTTCGACCTCTGCGGCAGCAGCCACACCGTCTGACGAAGCGGCGGCTGAAGGCTCAGCGGCCGCTTCCGCTGTATAGGCCCCGGTGGTGGACGGCGGCTCGGAGGGAGGAGCCGCCGCTACACCGTAGCCTGCCATGCCAAGGGCCAGAGATATGGCACAGGCTAATGCGGGTATGGATTTGTCCGGCCTCATGTCATTCAACCACCACAACCCGGATGCGCCCTCCGCTGTCGGCATCGCGGTCATAGTACACTGTTATATCTGACGAATAGGCAAGGGCCCGCTCCAGCGCGGTGCCGAGGCTGGTGGAGTCAGTATACCAGGTGCCAGTAGTAGAGTTGTAGACCTGCACGTTGTCCGCAAGGCGGTAGAGAGTGCCGTCCACATCGACATATTCGCTGCCGACAAAATCGCTGCGGCCTACGCTTTCCCCGGTCAGGGCTACGGTGTCGGCGACAGCGCCTGCGGCGGTGTAGGCCACTCCTATAAAGGAACCAGTGCGCACGCCGGTTGCACCGGTGAGCGCGCCGGTAGAACCGTCGGCATTGGTCACTGTCAGTGAGGTCGATGAACCAAAGCTGCTGTCCCCTGAGCTCATGGAGGCAAGACCATAGGTGTAGGAATTGCCGGTGACATTGTTCAGCAGTACAATATCCACGTCTCCGGCAGCGTTGATGTGAGCGTAGCTGATACTGGATGCACCGACTGTGGTAGTCCAGTCAATGTCGTCAAGCGAAATCTCTGTGACATAGCCGCGTCCGGCCCACTCATAGACTGTTACGCCCGCGGCCAAATCATAGGAGCCGAGCGTGCCTTCACTCAAATCCAGGCGTCCGTAGGCATCCGAATCAGAGACAGGTGTGACGCTTATATTTCCGGAGCCGGAGGAATGGACACTGACCAGTGTGCCTATGTAGCGTGATTCCACTCCGTTGTCCCCTTCACCGCTGACGCTCAGCCCTCCCGGTAGGGAGACGGTATAGCTGCCGTCAGAGTTCTCCTCAAGTATGCCTATCATGTCGGATTTATAGCTGCTCGCCGTCTCCGCGGCGGCGACGGAGGCGTCGGTGGTCAGCAGAAGCGTGACAGTGCGTCCCAGGGTAAGCTGGGAGAAATCGTCCTGCGCGCCCTCAAGCACGCTGTATTCCACGCCCGCGACCGTTACCGTCTGCGGTGCGTCCATGCTGGGGTAAACGGCCTCAATAACTCCCGTTATGCGCCTGTCGGAAACAAGTATGGCGGCGTTGGCGGCGTCATATGTGGCCACGTCGTACTTTGCAAGCTCATCCACACTGGCTTCGTCGCCGCTTTTGTATATCGTATAGTTGCCTGTGATACCCAGCTCCTTTATAAATTTACTCAGTGCGGAAGAGCCTGAGCCGCTGGCTACAGAAGCTTCACCGCTTGTGTCCGTGGGCATGCCTACCGTTTCAACATCGCCCTCAGAGTTGAGGAAGAGACGCACGGTGGTACCGGAGCTGAGGTAGATATACCCGGTTGCGTAGCTGTACCGCTCGGAGCGGTAGACAATAGAAGCACTAGTGGGAATGGAGTATGTCGAACCGCTGTCTGTGGTAAGACTGGCGCTGGTGGCAGAGGACACTTTGACCGACACGACACTTGCAGCGTCAGGGATGAAACCGCATACGGCGCCCGAGGAGTTCAGCAGCAAAGTGCCGCTGGTGCCGACCAGCTCACCAGGGAGACTGACGGCCTGAGAATAGTATGTAGAAGAACTGTTGGCGTAGACTTTTGCGCTGTTGTAGCCAAGATCGGAGGAGGCGCTGTTGGATAGCAAGATGGCGTCGGACAGGCTTGATGCGCTCATCTGAGAGGCATAGGATGCGCCGGAGGCGGTGTCACTGCGCATGGCGTTATACAGAAGCCGGGCAGCCTGTCCGGCGGTCATGCTGCTGTCCGATGAAAGACTTATACCGTCGGAGAGGCCGATATCGTCCGCGAGGCTGATGTAGTCCTCGGGCCAGGCGGTGCCTACTTCTGCCGAAGTATAGCCAAGTATGCGTATGGCTGCCGTCACTGCTGCGGCATAAGTGATACCGTCGTCCGGGCTGAAAGTGCCGTCACCGTTGCCGGTTAGGACGCCCTCGCTGCTTACAAGGTTGATGTAACTGGCGTTGTCGCTGCCGGCCGGGACGTCGGTGTACATTGTGCGGCGCTCATATGAGCTCGCTTCGCTGCCCTTACCGAGCGCGTAAGCGAGCAGCCTTGCAAATTCGCCGCGCGTAATGGTATCTGACGAGGTCATTTCCCCGTCATCGAAGGCGCCGAGGCCTTCAAGCACGGCCATTGCCAGCTCCGTATTGCTGTCAGTGGAGGCAGCGGCGGCCGGCACAAGGCCGAAGGCACTTATCACTATAGCCAGCGCAAGTACAAGCGCCGGGAGTTTTCTCTTCATGGTGTTAGCTCCTTTCAGGTTGATTTAATCTGCCCTGAGCGCATCCACAGGCTGCAGTCCGGAGGCTTTAACAGCCGGATACAGGCCGAAGGCGATGCCGATAACGATGGAAAAAATAGCTGAGGCCACGACGTACATGGTGTCGGGCACCAGAATCAGGTCGTACATTGCCTTGCCTATCAGCAGCGAGCCCCCGTAGCCTATGGCGATGCCTATAAGCCCTCCGAGCCCGGAGAGTACGGCGGCTTCGACCAGGAACTGTGTTACTATGACGCGGCGCTGCGCGCCTATGGCCTTTTTTATGCCTATCTCCCGGGCGCGCTCTGTGACGGTTACAAGCATAATATTCATGATGCCGATACCGCCGACGAGCAGAGAAATACAGGCCACGCCTCCCAGTATGAGCGAGAGGCTGGTCGTCTCGTCCTCAGAGGCGTTCATTTCGTCGTTGCCGTTTTCAACGGTGTATTCACTGGTGTTGCTGTCCAGGTTTTCAGAGAGCCAGCTCTCTATCCGGCTCATGGCCTCTTCCATGTCGTCGGAGGTTTCAACCTTTATTGTGAAATCGGTTATTATGGCCGTGCTCAGAATGGAACGGTTGAGCGTGTATGGCACGACAATGGCGTCGTCCATGCTCTCCTCAGCCGTGCCGTCTTTGGCGTAGTAGACCCCGACTACGGTGAGCGGATAGCCGTTGTACGTTATGGTTTCTCCGATCGGGTCGATGTACCCGAACAGGCTCTCGGCCACATAAGCCCCTATTACGCAGACCATGGAGCGGTTGTCCATGTCTAGCTCGCTCAAGTCGCGTCCGTCTTCCAGGGTGTAATTGTTGCAATCGGCCCATTGCTCGTTGCCGAAGTAGATTACTGCGCTGTCGTTAGTATTACCTCCATAGCGCAGCGTGCCGCTTTGCTCGATGTCCGGAGTGACACCGACGGCAATGTTGCTCATATCACTGGCCACATAGCCCATGAGGTCGTCGGTGATGTCAAGGGTGTTTGTACGGTCGTACTGTGTCACTGTGACGTAGACCTTGTTTACACCCAGCTTTTCGTAGTACGCCTCCATGTCGGCGTTCATGCCGGTGACAACGGTGACAAGGATCAGCACAGCCCCGACACCGATGAGTATGCCGAGCATGGTAAGAAAAGAGCGGGCCTTTTTGTCAGTTATGCTCTCGAGGGCCATT
Source organism: uncultured Clostridia bacterium (assembly GCA_930990965.1). GTDB lineage: Bacteria > Bacillota > Clostridia > Oscillospirales > Oscillospiraceae > Scatomorpha > Scatomorpha merdigallinarum. Next base: position 95,562 of record CAKNRQ010000002.1, on the reverse strand, counting down.
TTAAGTTCTTCAAGCTGCCGCCCCCTCACATGTTTTCGTTCAGTGCCCGAGCCTCGTCCGGGACATTGGGCTGGTCAGACACTATTTTGCCGTCAATCAGCCGCACAATGCGCTTGGCCTTGGCTGCAATGCCGTTGTCGTGGGTGATGAGTATAACCGCAGTGCCCTGGGCGTTGAGGCTGCGCAATATGCCAAGAACCTGCGCGCCGGTTTTGGAATCCAGAGCGCCAGTCGGCTCGTCGGCCATTATTATCGGCGAGCGGGTGGCTATGGCTCGGGCAATGGCGACGCGCTGCTGCTGGCCGCCGGAGAGCTGCGTGGGACGGCTCTCTGCCTTCTGCGCTATGTCTACCTGTGCGAGCGCGTCCATGGCGCGCTGCTGCCGCTCAGCGAGAGGGACACGCTGATATAACATCGGCAGCGCCACGTTTTGCCAGACGTTCAGGGAGGGTATCAGGTTATAGCCTTGGAAGATGAAGCCTATCTTCACACTGCGTATTTCCGCAAGTTCGCGCTCCGTGCGCTCCTTGACGGGGATGCCGTCAAGGAGATATTCGCCGTAGGTTGGCACATCAAGGCAGCCGAGAATATTCATCATCGTACTCTTGCCGGAACCAGAGGTGCCGACAATGGCCACAAATTCGCCGTAGTCTATGCTCAAATCCACGCCGTCCAGCGCTCGGACTTCGTTCTCTTCGCCTTCGGCGTAGATTTTCCTCAAATCGTGTATCTCAATAAGCATATCAGCCTCCCGACATGCCGCCGCCCATGCCGCCCATGCCGCCGCCACCGAAGTTGGGCATGGAGCCGCGGCCGAAGCCTCCGGTGTCGCCGCCGGAACTGGTCTCGTCGCCGCTGCTGGGCGCAGATTCCTGATACCTTAGAAAAACCGTGTCGCCTTCCTCAACGCCGCTTGTGACCACGACATAGCTCTCGTTGGAGGAACCTATCTCCACGGGCACTGCATAATAGCCGCTGGGATAGTCCTCGTCTACTTCTATGGCGCCTTCAGGCTCGGAATCGGACTGGACTATGAGATAGTAGCCGTCGTCGTAGGAGCGTACCGCCGACACAGGGGCCAGCAATCCCTCCGTTGCGCCGCCCACGTCCACATAGTAGGAGACGTTAACGCCAGCGGAGAGCTCACCTTCGGAATATATGGTTATTTCGCCTTCAAAGGTGGCTACGCCGTTCGAGTTTGACGCTTCAAGGCTGATGTACGTTATTTCAGCCTCATACATCTCCGTTTCGCTGGATGTCTCGCGGTATACTGTGACTTCCATGCCTTCACTGAGCTGGTCTGCGTCCAGCTCGTCGAAGTTGACGGTTATGGTCATGCTGGTGAGGTCGCATATCACCACGCTGCCGGTGACGGTGCCGTCGCGCATTTCGGTATAGTCCGCAACTATCACCTGGCCGCTTATCTCGGAATAGCGTTTGTAGTCCTCACGGCTCTCCTCGGCGTCGGCAATATCTTCATTGATTTCCTCTATCAGTGACTCATAGGTTTCAATCTGGTTTTCGAGGCTTTCAATTTGAGTCTCATAGCTGTCACTGTCTATCGTAAACAGCGTAGCGCCGGAACTCACGTTTTCGTAGTCTGTCACGTATACAGCAGAGATAGTGCCGGTCGCCTCGCTGGTTATGGTCCTCTTGTTCGCATATTCCAGCGTGCCGTCGCCCTCGGCGGGGTAAATCTGACTTCCGTCGCTGGCCGTGAGCCACGCCTCGGCCGCAACACCGTCGGTGAGGGACGCGGGCGGCGACTCTACGCGCACCGTGACGGCAAAGCACTCGAGTCCGGTTGATGTAGTATAGCTGACATAGCTGATGTCAGTCACAGTGCCCGTCAGGGAGAGAGCACTGTCAGGCACGGAGACGGCGGCCTCCATACCCTCGTATATCTCCGACTCGTAGATGTAACTGAAATACTGCGTTATCTCCATTGCGCTGGTGTCGGCTATGTAGGCCAGTGTCATGCCGTTTGAGACGCTGTCCCCGGCTTCTACCGTGATTTCAGTTACACGGCCGGAAAATGGCGCGGTGACGGTCAGCCCTGCCAGGCCCTCCTGGGCTTCTGACAGGCTCTCACGCGCCTCGTCTATCTCAATTTCGTATTCAAGTATCTCGTATTCGTATTCAGCGATTATCTCATCGACCTCACTGTCGTCCTGCTCGAAGAGCAGGTCGCCTTCTTCCACAGTGTCTCCGGCTTCTACATACCATCCGGTGACGTCTGCTTCGCTCGACGGCAGGGAATAGGTCACGGAGTCAGCCGGCGTTGTTGTGCCTGTACCGCTGATGTCCTGCGAAAGCGAGCCGTAGGTTATCTCGCCTGTAACGGCTGTCAGCTCTTCCTCGCTGAACAGATCCACGAGGAAGTACACGCCCACACATAAAACAACGGCGCCTGCGGAAAGCAGGATGATGCGCTTTTTCGTGAGCTTTTTCTTCTTGCGCTTTCCGGGCTTGGGATCGTCGCCGCCTTTTTTCAGGCGGCGCTTGAGCCCGTCAAGCGGCACTTTCGGTATTTTTGCCTGATGGCTGCGAACCGTCCGGTGCTGTTCCCGGACTCAGCAGCGTTGTTCCTCTCCAAATCTGTCATTCTTATCCTCCTGTTTGGTGTACGTCCCGCAGCGATCTATATAAGTTCCAAACTCCGGCAGGCGGTCCTTTGTGTTTGCGAGCGCCACAGCCACGCTGGTATAGTAAGCAACGGCTTCCGCAGTGTGGTTCGCTGAGAGCAGAGCGGTTATGATAAGTTCGTGCACATCTGTATCCCTGGGGCATACCTGCAGTGCGCTGCGGCAGAGAATATCTGCGCCGGAATAATTCCCGGTCTCTCGCATGAGAGAAAAGGTCTGCCTGAGCAGGGCCTTGTACATGGCGCCGTACTGCGCGCGCATGACTATGTACACGCTGCGCTCCGAGTTGGCCAGGCAGGGCCCGTCATAGAGGCGCAGCGCTTCGATGCACAGGGCCAGGCACCTCTTTATGTCCAGGGCTTTGTCTGCTGCACGGCGGCAGAGCCTGTCGGCCTCGCGGACGTCAATTTTGATATCCAGCTCGGGGTTGATGCAGTACTTGCCGCCGCCGTACAGGATGAGACCGTCCATTGCGCCGCCCAGGCCAATGTGGTCGAGTATGGCGCGCGCGCGGCGCAGCCGCACCCGCAGAGTATTGCCTATGTTGCTCTCACTGCCGGCAAAAATGAGCTCACGGGTGAGTTCGTCTGCGTCTATCATGCGGCCGCAGTTGGCGCACAGATACTTCAAAAGCTTCCAGGACTGGCTCTCTTTTGAGACGAGCGGCTCGCTGACCGAAAGCTTGCCACGGCTTATGGTAAATGTGCCAAGCAGCTTTATCCTTACCGTTTCGTTGTCTCCCATGTCCGTTACCCCCAAAATAATAAAGGAGAGTGTGGCGAGGCTTTTATCCCCCGCCACACTCTCCCCAGTGTGGTTTTCTAATTCTTTACTTCTCTGAACGCCCGTCGGGCAGCCCGAAACTTAGATGTCGAGTATGCCGTCCTGGACAACATAAAGTGTTACGACATAGCCGTCGTCATCGTATATGCCGTAGATGCACAGTTCTCCGTCAAGCTCATTGCTATCGCTGTAGTTGTTGGCCAGACGTGTGGCGGTAACATCGTCGTAATCCTCGTCATGCGGATCGACCAGATAGATATCGTAGTCATCGGCCAGAGGGATCACGCCGTTCAAGCCTATAGAGATGACGCCGCTGGAGTAAACAATCGTGGGTCCAGATTTACTATTAGAACCCCAGTACAGGGCAACGTACTCGTCGCTATCCGTGTTGGTCACCTTGCTGATAGCATCGGCCTCGTCAATGTAGCCGTAGTCATCGTAGCTGATGTCAGTGTAGAGCCTGCTGGAGTAGAGCTCTATGCTGGAATCGACAGTGGTGGGCTCGCCGTTGACGAAGGCATCATACGTGTAGTAAGTGTTGCCGTCGCTGTCAACGCTGGTGTCGCCATAAGAGTAGATAAGGATGAAGTCGCTGCTGGTACCGCCGCCTCCGGTGACGCTGGAGTCGTCGTCAACGAAGATCATGACGGCAGTGGAGTAACCGTTGGAGTTGGTAACGGCGCTGACGCCCACAATATCGCTGACATCGGGGACTTCGTCGTAGCCGGTGTAAACGTCGAAGTCATCGTCATCGACGTTGTACACGACAAACACGGTGGAGCTGGTGGCGGTGAAGTCGCGGTCTATCGTACCGTCGATGGTGAGGTAGCGGACGTAGCCATTGCGGACCTCGGCGTCAGCATCGGTAGTTCCCTCGACGCGGCTGCTGCTGGCCTCGGTCAGACTGTAGCGGCCGGAGCTGTTCACGGTGTAGCTGTACCAGCCGGTCTGACTATCCTCACCAGTATCGTAGTCTACTTCATCGCCGTTCTCGTCGATAAAGTAGCTGTAGCGCAGGTCTATCTCGTCGTAGGTGCCGTCAGAGAAGATAACCGCCGCCTCATAGCCGCTGCTGGACAGGCTGCCGGTCTGAGCTATTTCGAGCACATACAGATAGTTGGAGCTGCTGCTGGTGGAGTCGGTGTAGCCGACAATGTAACCGAAGTCATTGAGGATGAGGGTGATGTCGCTGTCAATGGCAAAGCCGGTCAGCTCGAAGGCCTCGGTGTCGATATTGCTGGCGTAGTAGTAACGGGTGCCGTCAAGAGTGATGCTGCTGCTCGCAGTGTAACCGGTGACAGTGCCGCTTATAACGGTTGTGGCCTCGGCAGTGGCGACTTCGCCGTCGTCGAAGGTGAGCAGCAGGTAGTCGCCCTCAACATAGCCGTCGATGTCAAATTCGTCGTCCTCGAGAGTGATGTCGTCGCCGTCAGCAGGATCGGGAGTGCCGCTGTCGCAGTAGTACTCGACCTCAAGGGTGCCGTCGTCCTCGTCGTAGTCGTCAACAGCTTCGGCGAGATATACGTTGATGCAGACGATGCAGACGTCGCCGCTGTCGGTCAGGTAGACCTCGGTCTGCACGCCGGTGCCGGTGAGATAGCCGCCCTCATCGAACTCGGTGTAGCTGGAGCTGCTGCGATCGATGAAATCGTCAACGTAATCCGGATCCACAGTGGGGTCGGTATTGTCGATGTCGCCGTTCGACTCAACGCCGTACGGCACGCCATCGACATAGACCTTGAGCTCGCCGTCATCGGTGTCACTGTTGGTGATGTCGCTGTAGGCGCTGGAACCGATCAGGCTGTATAGAGTGCCCTTGGTCACGTAGCCGGTGTAGGTTTCGAGCAGGGCGTCGCTGTCGGTGCCGGTGTAGATAACGTCTCCGTCAAGCTCCCAGTTGTAGGTGGTGGGACGGCCGTAGTCGCCCTCGTCAACAGCAACCAGCTCAAGGTCGGTGAAGTAGCGCTCGGCGAACTGGTAGTAGCCGTCGCCGTCTTCGTCGCCGTCAATGTTGCCGTCGGTGCTGCTGGTGTTCTCGATGCGGGAAGCGCCGGAGCCGTTGATGACGATACTGGTGTCGCCGGAGTCGATGATGATGTTGCCGGAGGGGTACTCGACCAGGTCAGCCAGCAGGGTGTTGAACGCCATCTGGGCCACGGTGTCGCGGTCAGCGCTGCCGGAGTAGCTGGAGATGTCGTCGAAGATGCCGGCGTTGACGGCATAGGGCACGGTGTTGGTGGCCCAGCTGTCACCTGTCAGTCCTTCGCTGTCGGCGTCGTAGCCGAGCGCGACGAGGAGCATCTTGGCGAACTGGTAGCAGGTCAGCTCTTCCTCGGGACGGAAGGTGCCGTCCTCAAAGCCATCGACTATGCCTTCGCTGACGCAGTAGGCAATATAGCCGGCGCTCCAGCGGTCGGTAGAGACGTCGGAGAAGGGCTCGCTGCCAGCCGTGAGGTTGTCGGCGCTGCCGCCGAGCTTCATGCGGGCGATGATGGCGGCCGCCTCTTCACGGCTGAGTACGACGTCAGGCTGATAGGAGCCGTCCTCGTACCCGTCGATGACGCCGAGCGCTTCCAGCACTACGGCCGCCTCCTCGTGCGTGATTTCGTCCTGGTCTGTGAAGTCCGCGCTCGCCGAAAAGGTGAACACGCTCAGGACCAGCGCGAAAACCAGAACGAGGCTCAGGGTTTTCTTGCAGCCTCCTGTAGAAAGTATGGCGCCGTGCGGACGGTAAAGGCGTCCGCACGGTGCCATCACCTGAAAACTATTGTGATGTGGGCTGTCTAACCTGGCTTGAAAGCCGCTCGATGAGTTCCCGTTTCGCAGGAACGGAGGGATGCACGTAAATATTAAGAGTAATGCCGACATCTGCATGTCCCAATATCTCACACAGCATTTTCGGGTCGCATCCGAGGTTAATGCAGTTCGTGGCAAAAGTGTGCCGTAAAGTGTGGAAATTCACCTTTCTCACCCCCGCATTACGCAGCATGACACAAAACCGGTTCTGAAATGTTCTGGGGTCAAGGCATTTGCCAACCTCTCCTGTCAAGATGAATGCCTCGTCTGCACCGCGCAGCGGCTCCATAAGTTCCAGGAGGAAATCCGGCACCGGTATCATGCGGTTTGCGCATGCGCTTTTGGGTGAATCGAAAACCAGCCGCGTTTTGGGCTCTCCGGGCCCGGCGTCCTGAATCTTTATTCGCTGTACCGTGCGCCGTACTCTGAGCGATTTGTCCGGGAATGAAATATCTCCCCATTTCATTGCGCATATCTCTCCGAGACGCAGACCGGTATAGAGGCATATCATCACTCCCAATGAGTTTTCATCCATGTTGCCGAGCAGCCACCTCTCCAGTGCCCTTTGTTCATCCGGAGCTAACGGGTTTATTTCCTGCCTCGCCGCGCCGGAACAGCGCTGCGTCGGATGGCACGAAACTGCGTCCAGGCCCTTTTCCCTCGCAAAGTCAAGTATGGAACTGATGACTGTGCATATTGTGTGCATGCGGCTCACTGAAAGCGCTTCGCGCCTGGGAGGATGCTCCGCTTCATACAGCAGCTGCTGTATGTCGCCGGCGGTCACGCTGCTGATAGGTTTGGACCTGAGACCGCAGGGAATGTACTTGGCCGCGATAGCTGAGTAAATTGAATGTGTGGAGCGCTTGACGCCTGTGCTCAGACTGTCAAGCCATTCGTCTGTAACCAGGCCCAAAGTGGGTTCCGTCGGCGTGTCGCGGGAGAAAAGACGTGATAAGAGCATGGACAAATTCCCTCCTTCCATGCGCACCCGTCCGGAAGAGATGTCGTCCTGAGATAATGAATAAAAATTCAAAAATCGCAATGTTACTGTTTAATTACAAAAAATCTCCGGCATTGACGGCACCATTTTCGAGTGGTATAATGCGCTCGTATAAGTGCCGTAAACGTCGCAAAACTCCCATTTTGCGACGTTTTTGTCGCATTTTTTCGGGCAATTACTTTGCCCGAAACTACAATACCACCTGTACTTGAAACCAGAATAAAAACTCGTTGAATATTTTGTGAACTTATTGTGTACGGTTTGAGAAAAATTACGAATTACATAAAAAACCGCTGCAGAGAATTTCTCTGCAGCGGTTTTAACCTATCTTAAACTGTCTTCAAACAGGCCGGTGATACGGGCCTGATATGGGGAGTTTAGTCGTCATACTCGCTCTCAAACTGGAGCACGTCTCCTGTGTAGGCGTCGATCTTATACTCATACTCCATGCGGTCCACGTTGAAGCTGACCTCGTAGAGAGTATAGCCATCGTCATGGTCGAGTTCAACGCGCATACGGGTGGTGCTGCTCTCGGAGATGCCGGCGTGGCTGAGGGCGGCAGACTTGGCGGCGTCCTCGCCAATCAGGGAGCCGGAGGCGTTTTGGCCACCCTGCCAGCCGTTGCCGCCATTGTTGCCGGTGCTGAACTGCTCGCGCTCATACTGCACGATGTCCCCGGTGGTGGCATCGACTTTGTACTCGAATTTGGCTCCATCGCAGGTGAACTCAAGCTCGTAGACGAAGCGTCCATCGTCGCGGTCAAATTCAGCGGTGAGCCAGACAACGTTGGCGCTGTTCACACCGGAGTGGTCCACGGCGGCCTGCTTCGCGGCGGTCTCGCCGATGAAGTCGGTGCTGCCGGTGTTGGGTGCACTGGTATTGGGCACGGTGGCGGTGTAACTATTGCGTTCGTACTTGACAATTTCGCCGGTGAGAGCGTTTATGTCGTATTCGTACTCGGTGTTGCTGGCGTAGAAGTCCACCTCGTATACCATGACGCCGTGGTCGCTGTCGAAATCGACGTGACTGTGACTGAGGGAGTTCACATCTACGCCGGCGTGAGCGCAGGCGGCTTCGAGCGCGGCTTGGGCGCCGATGTAGGCACCTTCACTGGCGGTGCCCGTCTGGGTGACGCTGCTGTCGCTTATGCCGCGGGAGGAGGCTATTAGGGCGATATCGTTCACGCTGAGGCCGACGAGGCTTTCAACGGTGAGGGTGGGGTCGGCGGCCACGAGTTTGCTTATCAACGCGGCCTTGCCTTCGGTTATGTTGTAGTCGGCGGCGAGGTTCGTCACGGCGGCGTCAGCGGTGAGGGTCTGGGATATGACGGCTCCGTCTATGCCGCCGGTGCCGAGCGCGGCCTCTATCATGCCGGAGACGCTGTCCTGAAGTGTGCTGGCGCGAGTCGCGTCGCCGTCGGAGACAGAGACGAGGATGGAGTTGCGGATCTCATCCAGGTAGCCGTTGGTGAGCATGGAGCCTATAAGCGCGTTGACGGTGACTTCAAGGCTGCTGCCGGTGAAATCCATGCTGCCGATGACTACTCGGGCGTCTTCGTTGAGTGCCTTCACGGCGGTGACGGTGTCAGTGGAGTCAACGTCTATTTCTATGCTGGGATTCACGTCCAGCGTTATGACGCTTTCAACCAGGCGTCCGGCATCGTCGGTGCCGGTGGCGGGCGCATCCTGCCCATTGTTGCCAAGTGTGTATCCTACAAACCCGCCGACCATGGCGAGTACAAGGGCTGCTGCTATTGCAATGGGGACGAAGCGGTTCTTCTTCCTCTCGTTCATATTTATTACCGTTCCTTTCCTCTGTTCGCAGGAGGTAAGGATGTCGTTTAGGCGGTCGGGTTTGGCGTGCGAGTACGCCGAGCGTATGCGTTCGATAAGCCTATCGTCGTCCATGCCTTAACCTCCTTGCAGTATAGATTTTAGTTTTTTGATTGCGCGGTGGTACTTACTCAGTACGGTGGGCAGAGCCAAATCCAGCATCGCGGCGATCTCCCGGTGCTTGAAACCGGTGAGGGCGTGCAGTGTGACTATCTCCCGTTCTTCATCGCTCAGCGCGTCCATGAGCTGGGTGAGCGTCATGGCGTCTTCGGCAGTGAAATCGGGTCGGTCGGCAAACTCCTCCATCCAGTCCTCGGGGGACATCGTGACGGACTTGCCGCCTTCACGCAGACGCATCAGAGCCAGGTTCCTTGTGATTCGCAGCAGCCAGGCCGTAGGTTTGCCCTGGGAAGAGTAGCTCCCGGCGGCCAGGTGTGCACGCACAAAGGTCTCCTGCATTACGTCTTCGGCGTCGTGAGCGTTTTTTGTGAGGCTCAACGCATAGCCGTATACCGCGTCGCTTGTGAGTTCGTACAGACGGCCCAGCGCATCCGTGTCACCGTGCGCCATGCGGGCAAGGCAGCGGTCCAGCTCTTCGGCGTCGCTCCCGGACAGCGCGGCCGTTTGGACCAGGAATATTGTAAGCATCCTTTCTCCCGCCTCTACACTAACAATGCACCCGCATGCCGTTTTATTGCATGGGTGCAAAAAAATTTTTCAAGCTGATTATAACGCATTGTTAAGTCCGCGTAAAGCGCATATTTTGGCGCTGTGCCGCTCAAACTAGGCATACCACTTTCTTGGAGGTATGTACATGCACAAACGCAAGTTTAAAGCGGCCTGCCTGGTACTTTCGCTCTCTCTGGCTCTGTCGGTTGGCGCGGCCGCCGCCGTATCCGGCGCGCCCGTCGCCGAAAACCTGGAGCTCACGACCTATCGAAATGTCTGTGTCGGCGGCACGCTCTCAGCCGTGGACCCCGAGGGCGACCCGGTCACGTTTGAGATAACCACCGAGCCTACCAAGGGCACGGTGGAGCTCACAAGTGACGGCCGGTTCGTCTACACGCCCGACGCCAACCGCAAGGGCCGCGACTATTTCGGCTACCGCGCCGTGGACGACACCGGAGCACGCAGCCAGGAGGCCACCGTCATCATTAAAATTGAAAAGCAGAAGACACAGACAACTTACGCCGACATGGCCGGCCATCCGGACGCATACGCCGCCACGGCCCTTTCTGAGTACGGCATATTCACGGCCGAGACAGTCGGCGGCGTGCAGGTCTTTTCGCCGGAGCGCGAGGTCACACGCGCTGAGTTCCTCTCCATGTGTATGACCCTAGCCGGCGACGAGCTGCTCAGCGGTGTCGCCGCCACAGGCTTTGCCGACGACGGAGATATCGAATCCTGGCTCAAACCCTATGTCGCCACCGCACTGATGGACGGAATAGTCAGCGGCTACAGCGTGGACGGGGGAGCGGTATTCAATCCGGACAGCGCCATAACCAAGCAGGAGGCCGCCGTGATGCTTGATAACGTCCTGGACACCACGGACGTCACTGCCACTGCGCTCACCGGCCAGGTGGCAGACTGGGCAGCCCAGGCCACGTCTAACCTCGCCGCCTGCGGCGTTATAACCGAGGGCTCGGCCTTCTCTGAGACCCTGACCCGCGCCGATGCGGCTGAGATGCTCGTCAGAGCCATAGGCGTGCTCGAAGCGCGGGAACAATAATAAACGTATCAGCCTGTTGGCCCGGGGTCTGACCCCCGGGCCTTTTACGTTTGCGGGTAACTTGACAAAAACAAGTTAGTGGTCTATAATCAACAATGTTAGTTGAAGCTAACTTGCGTGGAGGTGTTACGGTGCTTGAAAGGGTATTGGAGAGTTCGACCGGATTTGTAGAGGCCGGAGAGTGCGTGCCTGGGGTGCGCTGCTGTGAACTGGACACATATCTGCCGGAGAGCGCAGTGCTGTGTGGCAGGGAGTGCTGTGTTGAAGCTCTGTTTTGCACCTCGGGGGACATACGAACAGAAGCCGGGAAGTGTTCCAACCGGCAGATTTTGCTCATGGCAGGGGGGAGGGAGCATGTGTTCAGGTTCGCATCCAGCAGGCTTAAAGGTGTGCTTATCTGTGTGGACCTGAGCGGTGAAGACGGCTTGTGCGAAATGTTTGCGCCAGGCGAGGATGTGAGAGCCTTGAGCGAAGACTTCCTCGCTGGAAAGGGCGGGGTATATATTTATGGTCAGAGCGCGTGGAGTGAGGCGGTTTTCTCTGCGCTCAGGAACCTTCCTGCCGGCGACAGGGGCAGATACTGTGCAATGAAGTTTGCAGAGCTGCTATACCTGCTCACGCGGCGTGGGGAATCCGGAGGCAGGACCGGAAAACCCAGGTACAGAGACCCCTACCTTGTCGAGACGGTGCGCCGTATACATGACTACATGCTGTCAAACATAGGAGAGAAGCTCACTATAGATGAACTAAGCAGCCGCTTCAGAATAGCGCCCACCTCATTCAAGGAGTGCTTTCGTGAGCTCTACGGTGAGAGCGTACATGCGTACCTGCTAAACCGCCGTATGGAGAGGGCCTGCGAGCTTCTCAGCGCCACTAACTTGCCGGTGTTCCGGATAGCGGAATCAGTGGGATACGGCAGCGCCAGCCAGTTCGGCGTGGAGTTTAAACGCCGGTACTCGCTTTCACCTCTGGTGTACAGAAGGACACAGCGCGAGAAAAATGTCTGATTCCGGTGAAATTGAGTCCAAAAGCGACAGTTGACTGCGGACATATGTGATAGTATACATGCCTGCGCCGGAGCGCGCTATGACACCCCGGGAGGTGACAAGATGAAACAGCATCGTTTTTGGGCCTGGGGAGCCGTGATTTGCATGATCATGGTCATGGTTACCGGCTATAAGCACAAGTAACAGCGCAATTCTCAGGAGGGATATAGTATGAACAGTAACAGCAAGTGCGCAGCTCTGTTTGCCGGCGGCGTACTCTTTGGGTCCGTGGGGATCAAGCTGCTGACCAGCAAGGACGCGAAAAAGGCCTATACGCACATAGCTGCGGCCGGGCTGCGTGCAAAGGAGTCGGTGATGTCTACTGTGACCACCGCTCAGGAGAATGTGGCCGACATTATTGCGGGCGCCAAGGACATTAATGCCGAGCGCGCCGAGGCTGAGGCCGCTGAGGTGGAGAACACCGCGGAATAACGTGGGATACGGCGGGGCCGTGCCGGATGCACGGCCCGCTGTTGACAGGCTGCCGGGCTTTTGGCGCAGCTGTCTTTTTTATAAGGTGATGTTATGAAAGCAAGCATACTCCACGAGACGCGCGGCCGCATGCGTATACGTGCCGGCGATGGAAAAATGACTATTGCCCAGGCAGATTTGCTCCAGGCCTATCTGGAGTCACAGCCCTGGTGTGAGAGCGCGGCGGTACATGAGCGTACCGGCTGCGCCATTATATATTATAAGGAAGGCGAGCGGGATACAGTTATCAAGGCCATAGGCGCGTTTACCTACACCGCCCCCGCCGTTATGGCCCTTGCTCCAGAGCACAGCCCGCGCGAGCTCAACCGGTACTATGAGGAGAAGCTGGTGGGCATGTGTATCCGCAAGGCCGTTAGCTCGCTGCTTTTCCCCAGGACGTTCAAGATAGTGCGCTGCCTGTGGCATGCGGTGCCATTTTTGCGGCACGGTCTTGGCTGCCTCTTTTCCGGTAAGCTGAAAGTGGAAATACTCGACGCGCTGAGCATAGGCATTTCCATGGCACGCGGCGATTTCGGCACAGCCGGGAGCGTTATGTTCCTGCTGGAACTCGGCGAGCTGCTGGAGGAGTGGACACACAAGCGCAGCGTAGATTCACTTGCGCGAACGATGAGTCTCAATGTGGACCGGGCCTGGGTTCGCGGCGAAGATGGTGAAGAGCGCCTTATCCCTGTGGCTCAGATACGCGAGGGAGATACTGTCACCGTACATATGGGCGGCGTGGTGCCAGTGGACGGAGTCGTCGCCGGCGGCGAAGTGATGGTTAATCAGTCATCGCTCACCGGCGAGTCGGAACCTGTGGTAAAGCGCCCGGGCACTACGGTTTATGCCGGTATGGTGGTTGAAGAGGGAGAATGCATCCTGAGAGTCACCCATATGAGCGGCGGCACACGTTACGACCGGATAGTTTCCATGATAGAGGATTCCGAGCGGCTCAAGAGCGCGGCCGAGTCTAAAGCGGCCGGGCTGGCCGACAAGCTTGTGCCATATACTCTTCTGGGTTCGGCACTTGGCTATCTGCTGACTCGCAATGTCACAAGGGCACTTTCCGTGCTCATGGTGGATTTCAGCTGCGCACTCAAGCTCGCCATGCCTCTGGCCGTGCTATCGGCCATGCGCGAGTGCGGCAGCCACCATATTACGGTCAAGGGCGGCAAATTCCTGGAGGCTGTGGCTTACGCGGATACTATAGTCTTCGACAAGACCGGCACACTTACACGCGCCTGCCCGGAAGTTGTGGACATTGTCACTTTCGGAGGCAAGGAGCAGCATGAAATGCTGCGGTTGGCTGCCTGCCTTGAGGAGCACTTCCCGCACTCCATGGCAAATGCAGTAGTGCGCAAAGCGCAGGAACTGGGGCTCTCGCACGAGGAACTACACAGCAAGGTGGAGTACATCGTGGCCCACGGCATATCCAGCAGAGTGGGAGAAGAGACCGTCCAGATAGGCTCGGCACACTTCATATTTGAGGACGAGCACTGCGTTGTACCGGAAAACGAACAGGGAAAATTCGAGGCCATACCGGCCTGTTATTCGCATCTGTACCTCTCCATAGCGGGGAAATTGGCCGCTGTTATCTGTATATCCGACCCGCTGCACGCAAACGCAAAAGAGATAATTGAAGAGCTCAAAAGCCTGGGCGTAGGTAAGTGCGTTATGCTCACAGGCGACAGTCAGCGTACGGCTGGGGCAATAGCAGCCGAGGTGGGTGTGGACGACTATCGGGCAGAGGTGCTGCCTGAGGACAAGGCAGAATATGTCCAGCAGTTGTGCCGGAACGGACACACGGTCATAATGGTTGGGGATGGTATCAATGACTCTCCTGCTCTCTCTGCGGCGAGCGCCGGCATAGCGATAAGTTCCGGGGCAGCTATAGCCCGGGAAATAGCGGATATAACCATTTCCGAGGGCGAGCTGGAGCAACTGGTCATCCTGCGCAAGATAGCGCTCAGGCTAATGGCCCGAATCCGCGCAAACTACCGCTTCGTTATAGGTTTCAACGCAGCCCTGATAGCACTCGGACTGGTTGGTGCGCTGCCTCCTGCGACAAGCGCTACAGCCCACAACCTTTCAACTGTAGCGGTGAGCCTGCACAGCATGACCCGGCTTATTTAACAGCTGCGTAGACTGCCTAAACTGCGCATTGTGTGAACAGACCCGGTAAAACAGAAATATGCAAAGCCCCCCTGACGTAGTCTATTTTCCTACGTCAGGGGGGCAATTCTATGAGCAAAAGAAATTACACACGTGTTTAAATAAAACGAGGGGGGAAATGGAAGAACATTGGAAGAAAGTTTTTTCTCCATCCTAGAACAGAGTACATTTACCGGCACAAACCGGCTATGTTCCCAAAAGCAAACGAGATGCCCGGCCGCTATATCCACTTCAGCAACCACGAGCGCATCCGGCTAAAGACTGGAGAGGCGCCGCTTAGATTTTCATATTTCCCTACATGGGCGCCTTTTTGTAACAGTCCGTACAATCTGGGGCAGTTTATTAAAACAGGCGTTGTTTTTCTTCATGTAAGGCAGACAATTTGGTAAAATAAAATTGAAAGAGTTAAATCATTTGCCTGCGTTTTTGCGTTACATATATTGAGCGGCCGCGAGTGGAGGTGAGAGGCGTGCGGGATATGGAGCTATGCAGCAGGCTGGAGTCCGGCGACATGAGGGCGCTGGACGAGCTTATAAGCGGGTATTATCCGGAGATACTCAGCTATTGCCGCCGTCACACCCCGCCTGAACTGGGCGAGGACGCCGCGCAGGAGACCTTCCTGAGGGCCGTGCGCCATCTCGAGGCGTATGTACACCGCGGACATTTCCGCGCCTGGCTCTACAAGATAGCGTCCAACGTCTGCGCAGACTGCTGGCGCGGCGCGAGGGAAGGCGCGGAGCTCTGTGACCTGCCTCAAACTGACCCGGGCTTTGAGCGGGCAGAGTTTTCCGCTGACCTTGCGAGCGCGCTCTCAGCGCTCGACAGCGGGCAGCGCGAGGTCATAGAGCTGTGCTATATCCAGGGATTGACCCTCAGAGAGTGCGCCGAAGTGTTGAGCATACCGATGCGCACGGCGCAGTCGCGCTCGCGTGCGGGCCTGAAGAAGCTCAAAAAACTGCTGTGAAGGGAGATAACCATGACTACGCGCGAAGTCAAAGCCGCCCTCCGGGCGGCCGGACAATATGGCGGCAGTGTGCCGGACGGACTGCTCGAGCGCTGCCGCAGGGAGTACAGTTTGCGCCCGGTCAGGCGCCGTGCAGGGAAGTGGGAGTTTGTGCGCTCCCAGCTTCGCTTCATCGCCCTGCCTGTATGGCTGCTGCAGGGCGTGGTGCTGGCGCTGATTTGCACAGTGCTGGGCGTGGCTGCGCCGGATGAAGCGCTGATACCCGCCTGCGCGAGCATAGCCGCCGAGCTGGCGGCGCTCACGCTGCTGCCGTTTTGCAACCGCGCCGCGCGCTACGGCATGCGGGAAATCGAGGCCGCCGCGCGCTTTAACTCGGCGCACATAATGCTCGCGCGGCTGGTTGCGGTGGGCATAGGCGACGCGGTGTGTATCTCCGCGATAGCGCTGCTGCTCGGCGGCGCGGCATATGAGGTGCTGGTGTTCGTCGCGACGCCCTTCCTGCTCACGGCCGCGCTGAGCCTCGCCGTGCTGGAGCACGCGGGCGAGTCCGCAGTGATGATAGCGGCCGGGATGGGCGCCGTGCTGGCTGCGGCGTACTGGATGCTCGCCGAGCGCTTCACGAAGGGGCTGCTGCACATCTCACCGCTCTTGGCCGCAACAATCTGCCTCGCCGCGCTCGCCGCGCTCATGTGCGAGTGCCGCGCGATGCTCTCGGAGAAAAAGCTTGAAAAGGAGCTTGGCTATGAAAGTTGAAATACAAAACCTCACAAAACGCTTCGGTCAGAAGACAGCCGTGGATGATGTGAGCCTCACGCTCACCAGCGGCGTCTGGGGCCTGATAGGCGCCAACGGCGCGGGCAAGACCACGCTCATGCGCATGCTCGCGGGCATACTCACGCCCACCTCGGGCCGCGTGCTCTGCGACGGCGCGGACACGCGCGCACTCGGCGAGGCGTGGCGCGATATGCTCGGCTACCTGCCGCAGCATTTCGGGTTTTACCCGGAGTTCACTGTCGCCGACTACCTCGAATACATGGCGGCGCTCAAGGGGCTGGAAAGGGATTTCGCGCACAAAAAGATTGAAGAACTGTGCGATATCCTCTCGCTTACGCGGGTTTATAAGAACAAAATCAAGAAGTTATCCGGCGGCACCCAGCGCCGCGTCGGCATAGCTCAGGCCATGCTCAACGACCCGGAGGTGCTCATCCTCGACGAGCCGACCAGCGGCCTGGACCCCGGGGAGAGAGTGCGCTTCCGCAACCTCTTGAGCGAGTTTGCACGTGACAGGATAGTGCTCATCTCGACGCACATTGTCTCGGATATCGAGTACATCGCCGCCGAGAACGCCATAATGAAGGACGGCAGGCTCATAGACGTCGGCACGACGGAGCAGCTGCTGCGCGCGGTCGAGGGCAAGGTATTTACTGCGCTCGTGCCGGACGGGCTGCTCGCCCAGACCGAGCGCGAGGTGCGCGTCGTGTCGCTCAAAAACGAGGGCGGTGGACGGACCCTCGTGCGTTACGTCGCCGACGCGCCGCTCCTGCGCGGCAGCGAGATGGCCGAGCCGAGGCTGGAAGATTTGTACCTCTGGCTCTTCAAGGACGAGAGGAGGCAGGAGGATGTATAAGCTCGAGTTGAAGCGCCTGCTCAAGACGCGCTCGACGTGGATATTGATGGCCTCGGCGCTGCTCGTTACGCTGGTGCTCTGCTGTGTCAATATCTTCGGCGCGTATTACTATTCCTATGACGGGGAATTCTTTCACGCCCTTGACGCCACGGAGATGCGTAGAATTGTCACAGCGTCTGCCGAGGGCGAATGGACGCCGGAGCGGATAAGGGACGTTTTTGCGCAGATTGCCGGGGTGGCTGCCAACCGCCGCGGCATTGCGGTAGAGGGCGAAACAAATGACAACTATGAGATTGTCACAGGCGGTAATAACAGCGGGGCCGCGTCAATTGCCGGCTATACAAACACTTTCCTGCGCAGTATACCGCAGGTGTTCGACGTATACATGGACGAGATAAGGCCCGACATGGCCGCGCAGTATTACACCCAGCGCAAGGCGTACATTGAAGAGGTCATGACCTTGAACTACGGCCCGGCGGCGGCCGAAGCCGCGCTCAGGCTCGACGAGAACACCACCGAGCCCTTCTACTACGAGTTCGGCTTCGGCACGGGCAGCGACACAGCGTCCACGCTTCCGGTCAGCCTCTTCGCCATCGCTGTTGTGTGCTCCATCATCTGTGCGCCGGTGTTCGCCTCCGACTACTCGACCGGCGCGGACGACATCCAGCGCTGCACGCGCTACGGCTGCAAACGGCTCGGCAGGGCGAAGCTGCTCGCCGCCATGACGCTGAGCGCGGTGCTGTATATAATCTGCACCGCCGTATTCGTGGCCCTGACGCTGGCGGTGTACGGGGACGACAAGACCTCGGCGCAGCTCGCGCTTGACGCGCTGGTGCTGATAGACATAGACATGAACGGCGTGCTCGTGCTCACGCTGATTGCGGGCTTCCTGAGCGTGCTGGCCATGACGGCCTTCACCCTATGGCTCTCCGCGCGCATGAGAAGCTCCGTCGCCGTGCTGGCCGTGGCCCTCGCCGTCGCCATGACGCCGACCTTCCTGGTCATCCTCCTGCGCGAGTCCGCCCTCGGCGACTGGCTGCGGCTCCTGCTGCCCAGCGGCGGCCTCGGCCTCGGCACGGGCATGTTCGTGGACATACAGATTGGCGAATTCCTCACCATCGGTTCGTTTGCCATATGGACGCCCTTTGTCATGCTCGCCGCGCCGGCTATAGAGACGCCCTTGTTCGCGCTGCTGGCAAAGCGCGCGTATGTGCGCCATGAGTGCGCGTGAGGGGACGGAGGAGGTGCGCCATGTTCCGGCTTGAAATAAAGAGGCTGCTCAAGACGCGCTCGACCATAGTTCTGGCGGCGCTGGCCCTGGCGGCGAGCGTGTTTTTTGCAGTCAACTTTGTACTTGACGACGGCAAAAGCGTAGAATCCCGTGCTTACTTGCCCTATACGAACGGACTTGAGGCTATCGCTTACCTCAAAGGCATATTTGAGGATATGGGCGGCTATGTGACACCCGAGCGCATTGAAGAGATGAGCCGCTTCTGCGACGAAGCGCTGAGTACATATCAGTCATTTGACGCTATGCCGGAAGATGTGTTCGACAGATATGTTGCAAATATGGAGGTATTGTCCCGCGTCTCTTACGGTGACAGCGATTACTACCAGCGCCGTAACGAGAGCATAGAGTACACTGCGTCACAGGTTCCGAACGAAGCCGTTGCTGAGGCCGCCGCTGAGCTCAATTCGCACGTTGACGAGCCGTTTTACTGGGAATACGGCTTTGGCTCGAGCGACGTGGGGCAAACCTGGAATATTTGCCTGTTTGTGCTCTGCCTTATCGCTACAGTGATTGCCGCACCTGTATTTTCCCAGGCTTATGCCACAGGTGAAGACGGCATACTGCGCTGCTCAAAATATGGCCGCGGCAGGCTGGCGCGTACGAAAATTCTGGCAGTGTACTCTTTTTGCACTGCGCTGTTCTTGATATGCGCCGCCGTATTTTCAGGTATATTGCTGCTGGCATTCGGTCCGGACCGCAGCTCTGCCCAGCTCAAAATCAGCCAGCATGTGCTGATAAACCTGAACATGAATGAGGCGCTGGCTCTGTTTATCCTATCCGGGCTGCTGACGATGCTGGCGAGTATATCGCTGACCATGTGGCTCTCGTCTATGCAGGCCAACACTGTGATGGTGCTCGTAATCTCCGCAGCCGCACTGGCGCTGCCGATGTTTGCAGACCACTACTTGGACTATCCTGTGGCCGACTGGGTACGCCTCCTGCTGCCGGGCGGCGGTACGGGGTTGCAGAACGGCATGTACTACGAACTGTCAAATCTCAGGTTCCTCGCCATCGGTTCGTTTGCCATCTGGACGCCGTTTGTCATGCTTGCTGTGCCGGTTGTAGAGACGCCCGTGTTCGCGCTGCTGACCCGACAGACGTATATAAAGCACGAAGCTTAAAACTATACACAAAAGTTAATTTATAGTATAACTTGTAATAAAGCTGCAACTGTGCTGCAATGAAACCCACTCAATGCACGCCAAAATGGGCACAGGCAAAAACTGCATTGAACTTAATAGAATATAACGCATTCCTCCGGCAACAATAGCTTCGGGACAAATCCCAAAGAAGAAAAGCAAAGGAGATGCGACAAATGTCCAGCAAGTCCAGCAACAGCCTGGTAAACCCGAATGCCCGCGAGGCAATGAACCGCTTCAAAATGGAAGCTGCCGGCGAAGTCGGCGTAAATCTGAAGCAGGGCTACAATGGCGACCTCACCAGCCGCCAGGCCGGTTCCGTCGGCGGCCAGATGGTCAAGAAGATGATCGAGGCCTACGAGAACGGCATGAAGTAAAGAATATTATTTCATTTACTGCGCGAAAAAGCCGCCCATTGGGCGGCTTTTTTGTACTTAAGTAGATCAGTTGAGTTTGGGCATGAGCTCTACGAGCTCGGGGAGGACTATCTGTCCCTTGTCCATTATCTGCACGCCGTCGAGCCAGACGGAGCTGTTCAGGCAGATGCCGTCGGTGTGGCTCACGGCGTCCTGGCCGTGAGGAGGAGCGTCTATGTCGCTGACATAGCCGATGCCCCACTCGGTGGAGCCCCAGACGCGCTCGTCCTCGACTATGTTGCCGGTCAGCTTTGCGCCGGGGTTGAAGCCATAGGCGATATGCGCCATCTTGAGCATGCCGGGGTCGTTAAAGCTGCGCAGGTAGCGCTCATATTCGGCAGCTTCCTCGCCGCCTTCGACGCGCTCGATGATACCGTCCTTGACTATGAGACGGATGGGCTCCTTGGGGGAGTGGCCGAAGGGGGGAGTGACAGAGCCGTCAAACACGATGGTGCCGTTTATGGAGCCAAAGCGCGGCACGACATTCAACTGGCCAGTGAGCATGTGTATAGCCGGGAAGGAGGCGTCGCCGCAGTCGCAGGCCACGTAGTGCACCGGGTCTATCTCGAAGCTGACGTCGCAGCCAGCAGGGGTGGTGACGTGCATGGTCTTGGCGTTCCTGGTGAGCTCGGCCACACGGCGCATAAAAACCTGGAGCTGAGGCGTCTCCACGTGGCCTATGGTGCGGATCATGAGGTCCTCGTTGAAATCGACGAGGCACATGTAGCGCAGCTTCTTGTTGACCTGGGAGGCTCTCTCAAAGGGAGTGGAGTAGAGCAGCCACTGGTGGTTGAACTCTATCCACACGTCGCAGACGCTAAGCGCGGCGGTCAGAGGCTCAATGGGCAGGTCGGGATCGGCGGCCTTGCCGACGGAGCGCGGAGTGGGGACCGTGGCGATCATCACAGTCGCGCCGGCCTCCTTGACGCTGTCGGCCACGGTGCGCAGGACGTTCTCGTTGGAGTCGTAGTCCGCGGTCAGCACGACGCTCTCGCCGGGCTTGACTACGAAAATTTCGTTTACGAGTTTGTCCGCGGCGATTTGCAGCTCAGTTTTCATTTTGTTACCCTCCATTTTTGCGATTTATAAGTTTGCCAGCCTCTCTATGGCCTGGCGGTATATTTCCTTTGCAGCGAACAGGTCTTCGATGAGTATGTACTCATCGCGCTGGTGCTCTGTGCACTCGCGGCCCGGACGCATGGGCCCGTAGGCCACTATGCCGGGCATGGCGCGGGCATAAGTGCCGCCGCCTATGACTGTGGGCTCACTCATGTCGCCGGTAACCGTGCGATAGACATCCAGAAGGGCCTTTATCACGGGGCCTTCCTTGTCCATATATACGCCCGCCAAGTCGTCCGTGCACTCAAGAGACATGCCATATTCTTTGCAGAGGCGCTTTAGCGACGCTTCAACGTCAGAGCGGGTGTAAGAGACAGGGTTGCGTATATCGAGAGTCAGTACGATATTTCTACCCTCGACGCGCACTAGGCCGGAGTTTACAGTGAGCTTGCCGCTCTGCTCGTCGGCGAGGCCGCAGCCGAGCTTACCGCCGTGGTAGTCGTCCAGCAGGTGCTTGGCGTAAAAGTCTGTAAACTTGCCATGCACGCCGCGCTCGAGCAGCGTTTCAACGAGCTTGTCTATGGCGTTCACGCCCTTCTCGGGGGTGCTGGCGTGTGCGCTGCGGCCCTGGGCCGCGAGCTCCTGACGGCCGCCATTGGCGTCAAGATAGACACAGCGTGCCCATTCAGGGACAACGTTGCTGGCCTCGCCGCCTTCGATGGACACAAGGCCGCTGCCCTCGAGGGGCATGGTCAGGCGAAACTCCAATATGCCCTTCTCGCCGTATATGGCGGGGAAGTCCGCGTCAGGGGTAAAGCCGTAGGCCACATGCTCCTCGTGCTCGAGGTAGTAGTTCATGTCGCCCCAGTCGCCGTCCTCTTCGCACTGGCCGAAGATGAGGCGCACACGGCGTTTTAGGGCAGTGCCGGCGTCCTGAAGCTCCTTCATGGCGAAGAGCGCGGCCAGAGTGGGCCCCTTGTCGTCCACGACGCCTCGGCCGTAAATCCGGTCTCCGGCTATTTCACCGCGCTTGTCATGAGCCCAGCCGTCACCGGCGGGGACTACGTCGAGGTGGCCTAGTATGCCGACTATCTCGTCGCCCTGACCTATCTCGGCCCAGGCCACGCGGCCGGAGCGGTTTACAGTGCGTATTCCCAGCCTGGTGCAGAGCTCCATGACATACTCCAGCGCCTTTGCGGGGCCGGTACCGTAAGGGGCGGCGTCGCTGACTTCCGTGAGGGCGACGCTGTCGATGGCGGTAAGGCCCAGCAGGGCGTCTATAAGCTGTTGATTCTCCATTTGCGACCTCTTTAGCAGTAGGGGGTGTATTCGACGTCATAGCCGAAGCTCTTGGGGCCAAAGACCTCAAGTCCGCGCTCTGTTTTCCAATCTTCCGGGGCGGGGAGAGCGGTAACTGCAACGTGCTCGCCGACAGTGGCGTAGGGGTTGAGCTGGGGCAGAGCTTCATCCAGATTGAAGACGCAGATGAGGTCAGGGACAGTGACGAAGTACTCGCCGTCGAGCCAGCTTATGATGTTCTCGTTCTGGTACCAGATGTGCAGGCTGTGCCCGGCGTACTCGCCAGTACCCTCTATGACGGTGTCGCCCCAGGTATAGCCGTCGCGGGTCTCGAAGCTGCTCTCGGTGACGGTACCGGCAAACATCATGCGGCCCTTGCCGGCCTCGGTGACGGCTTTTACATAGTCCTCTCCGGCGGCCTTGGCGCTGCGGTAGGCGTGGCCAATGGCCTCGGCATAGCTTATGGCGCCGCGTATGACGCTGTTGCCAATGACTTCGGCGGTGTTGACGTGGTCCATGACGGCGATGGTGTTCTGGCTCACGACGGCCAGAGCTCGGACCATGTCCTCACCGCGCTCGTCGTCGAACACGTTGGTAAAGACCGCACCCTCGCCGAAGCGGTTCATGACGCTCATCGGGCACATGGGCACGCCGTGCAGGAAGTAGGTGGAGTGCTGCAGGGCGGGAACGCTGCGTCCGGCGGGGTCGCCGTCCATGATGGGCCTGCCGGTCATGGCGCCCACGTAGAGCGCTGTGGCGGTATTGCCCGCTCCGAGCTCAGTGGAGATGACGGCGCTGACTTCGCGGCCCAGGAAGCGCTCAAGCTGGCGCATGCAGAGGATATAGAAGCTCTCGTCCGTCTCCTTGAGGCGGGCATACTTCTTTATTTCCTCTTCGGTGAGTGGGCTGATAGCGCCGCAGGCATAGGGGGTGCCGACTATGTCGTCGCTGTTCATCTCGGAAAAGTCCGCAAGCATGAACTCTTTGCCCAGCGAGAGGGCCTCGTCTATCTTTGCAAGCCCTTCCTCAAGGCTGCCGCCGCCGCCGGTGCCGAGTATGGCGCCGCCGTAGATTATATCCAGCAGGTTTTCACGTGTGAGTTTTCTCATATTATTCTCCTCTTATTTGGCTTCAAGTTCCGTGGCCAGCTCATGTACCCTGTGGCAGCAGACGATGTGGCCGTTGCCCAGATCGGTGGGGTCGGGGAAACACTCGGAGCATTTCTCGCAGGCGTAAGAACAGCGCTGATGGAAGGCGCAGCCCGGGGGCGGGTTTATCGGGCTGGGTATCTGGCCCTCAAGCGTTTTGAGGCTGTCCATGCCGTGCTTGTCCAGCGTGGGTATGGAATCGAAAAGCGCCTTGGTATAGGGATGGCGTGGATGATTGAAAATCTCGTCAGCCGGTCCTATCTCGACAATTTTGCCGAGGTACATGATGGCTATCCTGTCAGCCAGAGCGTGGACGACGCCCAGGTCGTGACTTATGAGTATGTTAGTGAGCTGGAAGCGCTTGCGCAGATTCTGTATCAGCTCGAGTATCTGTGCCTGGCTGAACACGTCAATGGAGCTCGTGGGCTCGTCGAGCACGACCAGCTTCGGGTTGGAGGCCAGGGAACGTGCGATAGCTATACGCTGGCGCTGGCCGCCTGAAAACTCATGCGGGTACTTGTAGCAGGCGTCGGCGTCGATGCCGACCATCTCAAGCAGTTCCTTGACGCGCTCAAGCCGCTGGGCCTCATTGAACTTTTCATAGACGTCAAGCGGCTCGGCCACGATGTCCTTTATCAGCCAGCGCGGGTTGAGAGACCAGTACGGGTCCTGGAAGACTATTTGTACGTTTTTGCGGAAGGCGTGGTCGCCCTTAGCGGCCTCTGCGAAAACGTCTACTCCTTCGAAAAAGACCTTGCCGTCAGTGGGCTCAAAGAGGTTGAGTATTGTGTTGACAAGGGTGCTCTTGCCGCAGCCGCTCTCACCGACGATGCCGAGAACCTCACCGCGATTGAGTGAGAAGCTCACGTCGTCAACGGCCTTTAGCGTTAGGTGTTTCTGGTGGCGCAGATCGTCGTTTATGTCGAAGTATTTCTTCAAATGCTCGACACGCAGCAGCTCATCGCCGCGCTCAAGGCTCTTGTGCTCGTGATGTCCGGTGCGCACAGCATCTATGAGCACGCGGGTGTACTCTTCACGCGGGTTGTCTATCAGCCGGGCCGTGGTGTTCTCCTCAATGATTCTGCCGCCATAGAGTATGCCGACGCGGTCACAGAACGCGGAAACAAGGCTCATGTTATTGGCGATGAAGAGAACGGTCATGCCGTGCTTGAGCTGGATTTCCTTGAGCAGCTTGAGCACGCTGGCCTGGATGGTGACGTCGAGGTTACGTGTGGGTTCGTCGGCTATGAGGAACTCAGCGCCGCAGGCAAGGGCCAGAGCGATAATGACCCTCTGACGCTGGCCGCCGGAGAGCTGGTGGGGATACTTGGACATGACGCTTTCGGCGTCGGCCAGCTTGACCTCTTCCAGCAGTTCGACAGCGCGGCGGCGTACGTCCTTTTTGCTCATACCCTTGTTGTGCTCGTGAAGCACGTCAGACATGATAGTGCCGACGCGGAACACGGGGTTGAGGCAGCTCATAGGGTCCTGGAATATCATGGCGATCTTGCGGCCACGGATATTGCGGCGCATCTGCTTCGGGGAGAAGGAGAGCAGGTTCTCTCCGTCCAGCAGGACCTCTCCGGACTCAATCTTACCGGGAGGGCAGCGCAGCAGCTGCTGTATAGCCAGAGCCAGAACCGTTTTGCCCTGGCCGGACTCGCCTATTAGCCCGTAGGTCTCGCCCTTCTCTATGGACAGGTGCTCTATGTCGAGCACGGTTTTTACGCCTTCAAAGGAGCGGTGGGTTATTTTTAGGTTGTTAATTTCAAAGTATGCCATGTCCCGCACCTCAGTTCTTACGAGTCTTGGGGTCGAGTATCTCGCGGATAGCGTCGCCCAGGAGGTTGAAGCACAGCACGGTGATGAAGATGGCTATGCCCGGGAAAATGCAGTACCACCAGCTGTCGGGGAAGAAGCGCCGTCCAGTGGAAATCATAAGGCCCCATTCGGGAGTGGGCAGTTGTGCGCCCAAGCCGAGGAAGGACAGGCTGGCAACTGTGAGTATGACGCCGCCTATATCCATGGAGGCCTGCACGATGACGGGGCTGATGCAGTTCGGGATAATGTGCTTGAAGATAATCCTGGCACGCGAAGTGCCTATGGTTTCGGCGGCCTGGACAAACTTGCGCTCCTTGACGGAGATGGCCTGGCCGCGTATCAGGCGAGTATACCAGGGCCACCAGGACAGCGCTATGGCCAGGACGGCGTTATTGAGGCTGCTGCCCAGCAGTGCGACCATTGCGATAGCCAGCAGCAGGGGAGGGAAGCTCAAAAATACGTCGGTGATACGCATGATCACGTTGTCAACCCAGCCGCCAAAGCTGCCGGCGATAGCGCCGAGGGGGATGCCGATGAGCAGGGATAGGCCCACGGCGGCAAGCGCCGCAGTCAGAGAAATGCGGGCGCCGTAGACAACGCGGCTGAAGATGTCGCGGCCGAGCTCATCCGTGCCCATCCAGTGCTCCGCACTGGGCGGCAGAAGCTGCTCATTAGTGTGTACGGCGTCATAGAAATCCTCGGGGTACGGGACTATATAAGGGGCAAAAATAGCACCTAGAACGAGAATGACGAGTATGATAAGTGCAAAAAGGCTGAGCTTGTTCCTGGCCAGCAGGTACATGCTCTCCCTGAAGCTCCGGATACGGGGCTTCATAGTTTGAACAAAGCTATTCATTATGCGGCCCCTCCCTTAAAGCCTGACTCTCGGGTCGGAAGCCACGAAAATGTCAGCAATCAGATTCAAAACTATATAGCACACAGCGCCGAAGAGCGTGACGCCTATGATGGCGTTGTAGTCGAGGGTGGTGACGGCGTTGGAGATGTAACTTCCTATGCCCGGCCACGAGAATATGGCTTCGACCAGGAAGGTGTTTGTCAGAGTATAGCCCATGGACAGGGCCACGTCGGTGGCCGTAGTGCCCACGCTGTTTTTGAGCGCGTACTTCCAGAGCATCTTGGTATCGCTCAGGCCGTAGCTGCGTCCGGCGGTTATGTAGTCCTCGCCAAGTATCTCCAGCAGCGCGCTGCGCGTCATGCGGGACACAAGGCCTATCGGATAGAGCGAAATGGTTATGCAGGGCAGCAGAATGTGACGGAATGCGTCAACAAACAGGTCAAGCTGCCCGGTGAGCAGAGTGTCTACCAGCAGCATGCCGGTTATGCTGGGGACATCGGAGAATATTGTAGCTTCAACGCTCAGGCGGCCGCCGATTGGCAGCATATTGAGAATCTTGTAAAAGATGAGCTGAAGGAACAGAGCTACCCAGAACGTGGGCAGAGAGACCGCGCCGATAGAGAAGATACGGCTACAGTGGTCTAACAGCTTGTCTTTCTTCTTTGCTGAGTATATGCCCAGCGGTATGCCAATAATTATGGCAAACAAAAAAGCCAGAATTACAAGCTCAAGCGTGGCAGGAACATAGCGCGCGAGCTCTTCCGTTACGGGCTGGTGGTTATTGAGGCTTTTGCCCAGATCACCCTGCAAAAGGTCGCCGAGGTAGATTATATATTGCTCGGGGAGTGATTTGTCCAGGCCGAGCTCAATACGAGCCTGTTCAAGCTGTTCCTCGGTGGCACGCTGACCAGCCCACCGCACCTCAGGGTTGCTGGGCAGGACGCGCGATATGAAGAAAGTGATGGTGACGACGCCCAACAGCACGAGTATGCTGCTGAGTATCCTCTTTACAATGTACTTTAACACGGGGCAGGCACCTCACTCTAGGGTCTCTTTGCGCTCAAATAAGCGCCAAGCAGCACTCCCGGGTTTGACCGGGAGTGCTGTAATTTTCCTGGCAGCAGATTTATTCCGCTACGGTTGTCACGTTGTAGTACTGAATGGCCTGGGAGTAGGCAGGGTTCTCGGCAACGCCCTGTATGGTGTTGCTTACGACAAAGGTGTGCATCTGGTCGTAGAGGTTGAGGACGTAGGCGTTCTCGGCAACTATCTGCTGGGCAGCTATATAGTCGGCCTCGGCGCCTTCACGGTCGGTGACGGTCTTAGAGATGGCGCTGTCGATGAGAGCGTCAAGCTCGGGATCGTTGAGGTAGGACAGGTTGTAAACTATGTTGTCCTCGCTGTGAAGCAGGCTCTGGAACCAGCTCACAGGATCGGGATAATCAGGCCACCAGATGAACACAAAGAGGTCCTGACGGTCCTCAGGGTTAGTGTTCTGAGCCTGGGCCCACTGCTGGTCCCACTCCATGCCGCGCAGCTCGAGGTCTATACCGAGCTGACGGAGGTTGGCCTGGAATATTTGCAGCGCACTGGCGTACTCGTCATAGCTGCTTATATAGGTGACGGTGAGGGAGACGGTGGAGGGATCAACGCCGGAGAGCTCGAGATATTCAGCGGCCTTGTCCATATCGCAGGTGTACTGCATAATCTCGTCGGAGTGGCCCCACAGTCCTTCGGGAACCATGCCCACAGACTGCTGCGCGTTTCCGTTGAGAATGCTGGTGACGGTCTCCTCATAGGGGAAGGCGTAAGCCAAAGCGCGACGGAAGTCGGCGTTGTTGCAGGGGTAGGTCTGGGTGTTGAGGAACATTACTATGTTATTGAAGGTTTCAAACTGCTCGGTGTAGACGATATCGGTCTCTTCCTTGAGAGCGGCAAGGTCAGTAGCAGAGAAGTCGCCGGAAATTTGGCACTCACCGGTCTCGAGCATCTGACGGCGTGCGCTGGATTCGGGCACCTGGCGAATCATGACGTTCTTGTACTGGTCGTCAGTCCAGCCGCCGCGGTAATCCTCATAGGCCCTGAGCACTACGGTGTCGCCGCTGGCCTGAGCTATGGTGTAGGGACCGGTGCCGCCGTCGTTGCCTTCATTGAACCATTCGGTGGTCTGCTCAATGACGGAATCGCTCATGATGTAGGCAGCGTAGCCGGCGCTGGTGATGAGGTCCATGGCTGCGGGATAGCCGCAGGTGATGGTGACCTCGTAGTCGCCGGTGGCCTCAATTTTGCCACCGTTGCTCTCGAGCACGGCATCCCATATATAGGCGCCGCCCTGGCCAAGCTCCATCGTGCGGGTGATGGAGTTGACGACCTGCTGGGAAGTCATCTGAGTGCCGTCGTGGAAGGTGACGTCATCGCGCAGCTGGAAGACCCAGACGGTACCGTCATCATTGCTGCTCCACTCGGTGGCCAGCAGAGGATCGACTTCGCCGGTTTCCGGGTTGTAGCGGGTCAGAGTCTCATAGACATTCTGCAGCACCATGATACCGTTGGAGTATTCAGTGCTCGGGTCGAGCGTTATGTAGGGCTCGGTGTTGGTGGTGTGATAAAGAATCTTGTTGTCGGCGGGACTGGCAGAAGCAGTCGTGCCGTCGCCGGAACTTTCGCCGCAGGCAGCTAGGCAGAACACCATGGCCAGCGCAAGCACAAGGCTGAGCAGTTTCTTCATTTCGTTTTCTCCTAACTTATCTGAAGTCTTACCCTGACGGTAATTCGATATAATTATACAATTTTGAATAAAGTTGTGCAAGTTACTTGACAGCTAATTTTAACATAGATTTAGCAAAGCATTTGGCATAATTGACGAAAAGAGCGCGTGCCACTCCAAAAAAGTTACACCTTCATATAAAGACTTGCACACTGTCAAAGCCCAAAAGGCTAAGCACAGTGTAAAGTAGATACAGAAGGCGCACGAAAAGGTGTAAAAAGGAAAATATTCATTGAAAACTGAATATATACATTTTGCGAGCTGCAATATACAAAAGCGCCCGTGCCGGAATGGGCGCGGGCGCTTCAAATGGAGGTGCTTATTTGAGGTACTGCTTGTCGTAATTGCCCTGGATGGCCTTCACCATGACGGTTAGGACATCGTTGACGGGAGTGGGAATGCCGAACTGCTTGCCGTACTCACAGAGTTTGCCGTTGAGAACGTCTATCTCAGTCTGGCGGTAGTTGAAGAGCATATCCTGGGCCATGGACGGGTAGTAGTCGCCCATGTTGTCGATGAAGTTCTTCAGGTGGGTGTTCTCAAACTCGACGGGGTCGAAGGGAACGCCCTTGGCAGTGGCGATGGCGCAGGCCTCGCGCACGACGCCGCGGTAGAGCTCCATGCCCCAGGGATCTTCGGCGACCTGGTAGATCTTCAGACGGAGCAGGGCGCAGACGGTGTTGACGGTGCAATTGATGATGACTTTCTTCCAGATGTTAGGACGGTCATCCTCGTTGAACTCGGCGCGGCAGCCGCCGGCGTTGAAGAGCTCCTGGAGGTGCTTTCCGGCAGCGTCGGTCAGCGGGCCGTTTTCAATGGCGCCGAAGTGGACGAGCGTGCCCTCAACCTCGGTGCTCACGCAGCAGCCGGGGCCCTGCAGGGCGGTGCCCAGAGCGCCGGAGCCGACGAGAATACGGTTGCCGGGGAAGTACTTGAGCAGGATGTCGTCGTTACCCAGGCCATTTATCAGGGAGCAGACGACGGTGTTGTCGCCGATGCAGGGCATGGCCGTCTGGACGGCGCCGTCAAGCTGTGTGGCCTTGGTGATGAAGATGACGATATCCATGGTGCCGATGTTGTCGGCGTTGTAGGCGGTCTTGAAGCCGTCGAGGTGGTACTTGGTGTCGGGGTAGATAATGAAGTCCAGACCGTCCTTCGCTATCTTGTCCATGTGCTCCTTGTACATATCGACGAGCGTTATATCGGCGCCGCCCTTCCTGAGATAGCCGGCGAAGACGCTGCCAGCAGCGCCGCAGCCTACCAATGCAATTTTCATGATAAGTCAATCCCCTCTATTAAATTCTGTATCTTCCCGCCGTGAGGCTCAGAAAGCGCCTTCGCAGTAGGTGGTGGTCACAGCGCCGGTGGCGGCAGAGGACACACTGTTGCAGTACTTGACCAGGTAGCCGGACTTGACCTTGAGCGGCGGGCGCTTCCACTCGGCCTGACGCTTGGCGAGGGTCTCGTCGTCTACATTGAGGTTGATGGTGCGGTTGGGGATATCGACGGTGATGGTGTCGCCATCCTCAATGACCGCGAACACGCCGCCCTCCATGGCCTCCGGAGAGACGTGGCCGATGGCCGCGCCGCGGGTGGCGCCGGAGAAACGTCCGTCAGTCAGCAGGGAGACGGTCTCGCCGAGGCCCTTGCCGACGATGGCGGCGGTGGGAGAGAGCATCTCACGCATGCCGGGGCCGCCCTTCGGGCCCTCGCACTTGATGACGACCATGTCGCCCGGGACAATCTTGCCGTCGAGTATGGCCTGGGTGGCGTCCTCCATGTAGTTGAAGACACGGGCGCGGCCGGTGTGCTTCATCATCTTCTCGGCGACGGCAGCGGCTTTTACGACGCAGCCCATGGGGGCGAGGTTGCCGAACAGAACGGCCAGGCCGCCCTGAGCGCTGTAAGGATCGTCGATGTGACGGATGACGGTGTAGTCGCGCACGTCATGGCCGGGCAGAAGCTCGCCGAGAGTCTTGCCGGCGACGGTCATGCAGCCGGTGTCGAGCATGCCTTCCTTTTTGTTGAGCTCGTTCATGACGGCGTAGATACCGCCGGCACGATAGAGGTCATCCATGTGGTGATGGCCGTTCGGGCTGATGTGGCAGAGGTTCGGGGTGGTCTTGCTTATCTCGTCGAAGGTCTTGAGCGGCAGAGGAATGCCGAGCTCGTTGGCAATGGCGGGCAGGTGCAGGGTGGTGTTGGTGGAACCGGCGATGGCCATGTCAACGTGGATGGCGTTGGCGAAAGCAGCCTCGGTCATGATGTCGCGCGGACGCAGGTTTTCCTCCACCATCTTGACGGCGCGCATGCCGGCACGCTTGGCCAGACCCAGACGCTCGCCGTAGTAGGAGGGGATGGTGCCGTTGCCGGGCAGGGCCATACCCAGAGCCTCGGCCAGGCAGTTCATGGAGTTAGCGGTGAACATGCCGGAGCAGGAGCCGCAGCCCGGGCAGCAGTGCTGGGTGAGCTCTTCCTGCTCTTCGGGGGTCATGTCGCCGTTGTGGACCTTGCCGACGGTCTCAATACACGCGCTGTAGTCGGAGACTTCGCCGCGGTAGTGGCCGGTGGGCATCGGACCGCCGCTGATGACGATGGAGGGCACGTTCAGCCTGGCCGCAGCCATCAGGGCGCCGGGGACGGTTTTGTCGCAGCTGACGACGAGCACCAGACCGTCGAGAGCGTGGGCCATGGTCATGGACTCTATGCTGTCGGCTATCAGCTCACGGCTGGGCAGGGGGTACATCATGCCCTTGTGGGCCATGGTGATGCCGTCGCAGATAGCGATGGCGGGGAACTCGACGGGGACGCCGCCGGCCATCAGCACGCCCTGCTTCGCCGCGTCGGCGATGCCGCGCAGATGGAAGTGACCGGGGACTATCTCGTTGAAGGTGTTGACAACGCCGATGAGGGGCTTCCTGCCGATGTTCTCAGGCAGGTGGCCGGTGGCGTACAGAAGGCTGCGGGCGTCGGCGTGTTCTACGCCGCAATATATCTTTTCGCTGTTGAGCATTTGCTTATTACTCCTTTACCATGGCGTCCTTGGCGGCGTCAACTATGTCCTGGACGGACAGGCCGTAGGCGTCGAGCAGTTCGGCGGCCTTGCCGCTGCGCGGATAGACGTCCCTCAGGCCGAGACGGCGCACCTTGCTGGGGTGGAAGTGGCAGGCAACTTCGCAGATGGCGCTGGACATGCCGCCGTAGAAGTTGTGGTCCTCAACGGCCACGGCGCAGTTGGTGCGGCGCAGCACGTCGGCCACACCGGCGCTGTCCAGGGGCTTGATGGTGGAGACGTCCACGAGAACGCCGTTCACACCTTCGTTGTGGAGCTGCTCAAGGGCCTCAATGGCGCGGTTCATAATGAAGCCGGTGGCGAAGATGGCCACGTCGTTGCCATAGCTCTTGACCTCACGGATCTTGCCAAACTCGAAGGGGGTGCCTTCGGGGAAGACTTCGGGCTCGCGGCCGCTGCCCAGACGCAGGTAGACGGGACCGTCAACTTCCATCATGGCCTTAGCGGCGAGATAAGCCTGCTGCGCGTCGGCGGGGCAGATTATCTTCACGCCGGGCATGCTGCGCATGATGCCGACATCTTCGTAGAACTGGTGGGTGACACCCTCGCGCTCGCCGCCGAGCATACCGCCGTTGAGGCCGATCAGCTTGACGTTCAGGCCGGGGTAGGCGACGAAAGTGCGGATCATCTCGCAGGCCCTCATGGTGAGGAAGCCGGCGTAGGAGACGACGATGGGCTTCATACCGGTGGTGGCGAGGCCGGCCGCTATATCGACGGCGTCCTGCTCGGCTATACCGACTTCGATGACGCGGTCGGGGAACTCTTCGCGGAACTTGGTGGCCCTGGCGGCGGCAACTGCGTCGGGGGAGATTATAACTATCTTCTCATCCTGGCGGGCAAGCTCCTGAATGGCCTGCATCGCGGCTTCACGTGTGCTCTTAGTAGTCATTTCGCTGCGCCTCCTCACATCTTGTCCTTGAGAGCCTCGCGGGCTATCTCGACTTCTTCATCAGTGGGAACCCTCTTGTGCCAGGCGTTGTTGTCCTCCATGTAGGGGATGTTCTTGCCCTTGAGGGTCTTGCAGGCGATCAGGGACGGCTTGTCGGTGACCTTCTTGGCCTCGGCAATCGCGTTCTTTATGGCGGCTATGTCGTGGCCGTCAATGCTCTGCACATGCCAGTGGAAAGCTTCCCACTTGTCCTGCACGGGATACAGGCTGCTCAGCTCTGTGACCCTGCCGCCGGACTGGTGGTTGTTCAGGTCGGCGAAAACTATCAGACGGCCGAGGTTGAACTTCGCGGCGGCCATGGCGGCCTCCCAGATGATGCCTTCCTCTTCTTCGCCGTCGCCGACGATGACGTAGACGTAGTTGTCAATGCCCTGCATCCTGCAGCCCAGAGCCATGCCGGTGCCAATGGCGACGCCGTTGCCCAGGGAGCCGGAAGTGGTGTCGATACCGGGGGTCTTCTTCATGTCGGGGTGGCCCTGCAGGAAGCTGCCGAGGGAACGCAGGCCCTTGAGCTCCTCAAGCGGGAAGTAGCCCTTGCGCGCCAGGGCGGCGTACAGTATGGGGCAGGCGTGGCCCTTGGAGAGTACAAAGCGGTCGCGCTCAGGCCAGTTGGGGTTGGCGGGGTCGATTTTCATTTCGTCAAAGTAAAGGGTGGCGAGAATGTCAGCCATCGACATGCACGGGCCGGGATGTCCGTCGCCGGCATCGTGCACCGTCTCAACGACGTCGAGACGCAGGCGGTTTGCTATGCGGGAGAGTTCGTCTACAGTCATGTGAGTGCACCTCCATTTAAATGTCCTATGTAGGATATTTGAATTTTATCAATCTTGCATCATTTTGTAAAGTCTCACTTTGTCTGTTCCATTATTTTTGTATACATGTCTATAGTACAGGCTCGTATTTGTGCAGAATGACGATAGAGCTAAGGAAGGACGTAGAATGTATTGACAAACGGGCAGACAAAGTGTAAAAAAGATATACTGAGCTATTTTGGCGCTGAATACATTGTAGGTGAAATTGAAAGATGGACAACAACAACTCGCTCGAATACACGCAGATAAAGAATACCTCTGTGGTAGACGCTGTCAAGGACTGGGTAATTGACCAGCTCATCAAGGGCAACCTGCGCCCGGGCAGCAAACTGCCGACAGAGACTGAGCTGCGCGAAAATCTCGGCGCGAGCCGAAATTCCGTGCGCGAAGCCATCAAACAGCTTGAAGCCTACGGCGTCGTGTATATAAAGAGGGCAGAGGGTACCTTTGTCAGTGACAGCTATGACCCCAAGATGCTCTCTCCGGTCATGTACAGCATCATACTGCAGAACAACAGCTGGGAAGACTTCGTTGACCTGCGCCGCGCAATAGATATCGGCACGCTTTATGTCATTATGAATAAAGCCATAACCGACAAGCAACTGGACAGGCTGCAGGAAGCTATAGCGCGCCTGGAAGAGACGGTGAACAGCAGTGAGCTGGACGTGGTAAAGATAACCAAGGCAGACTGCGACTTCCACAACGAGATAATTCGCATGACGGGCAATCCGCAGCTCACGACCCTCTCTGATTTTGTCAACCGTATAACCGTGCCAAGCCGTGAGAAAACTACAGGGAAGGTCATTGAAAGCGGCCAGATAGAGTCCTATGTGCGGCTGCACCGCCAGCTGTACAACATAATTGCCGAGAGGGACAGAAACGGCATAGAAAAAGCCGTAATGGATCACTACTACTTCTGGGAAAGATATATCGATTGAGCTATTGCCCAGCGTTTACAAAAAACGCCCCGTTGCCGGGGCGTTTTTTCGTTTCATAGAACCTTACACTTGACTGTACGGTTGGGGTTTGACGAGGTTTCAATGGCGTGCAGGACCTCGGCATCCTTGCCATCCATCTGCCTGCGCGGGAGCACCAGGGCCTCCACGGCAGAGGTGTAAATAAACATCTCTTTGCGCATCCAGACTACGAGAGGCAGGCCGGACCAAGGCAGCTCGACGCGGTTTTTGCCGTCGTTTGCGACTATTACGTCGTTCCGGAAGGTGTAGGTTATGGGGATACTGGCGTTGGCGGCCTTAGACGCCTGATAGAGATACAGCAGCGGCGTCACAACCACGTTCAGCATACCTATAAAGAGCACAATCACGGTCAGATACCAGTCGATATCGCCTATAGTGGCGAAGCCAATCGCCAGGAAGAGCGCGCTGAATATCAGCCGTCCGATACCGGCAGTGCACCAGAAGCTGTGGTACATCTTATACGCAAAGATGTCCAGAGTGCCTGGCTTGCATTTTACGCTTACTAAATCCTGAGTGACCATTGAATCCATGAGCTAAAACTCCGATTGTACAAAAAGTGCTTGGCAGCCTGTCTGTCAGGGATAGATGATATTCGGCAGAACAGTGGAGAGCCAGGGCCACGCCGTGAGTATGAGCAGGCCTCCCAGCAGGGACGGGAAGTATGGCATCATGGCTTTTACAACTCGTCCGAAGCTCAGGCCCGTAATTGCCTGGCCGAGGAACAGGGCGGTGCCGAAAGGCGGGGTGAAGATACCGATGACGACGTTCAGGCAGACGACGACGCCGAAGTGAATCGGGTTAACACCGACAGCCATGACGGCGGGCAGCAGTATCGGGGTGAAGATCATGATGGCGACGTTGGAGTCCATGAACATGCCGATTATCAGGAATATAATGTTGATTATCATCAGTATGCCGAACCAGCCGATGTCGAGGCTGACAACGAAGTCGCGCACGATGGCGGCCAGACCGGCACGGCTGACGACCTGGGAGAACACGTTCGCGGCAGCCAGGATGAAGAACATGGCGGTGATATTGGATATGGACTCCTTGGCGGCGTCAACGAAGGTGTGCCAGTGTACCTGACGGTAGAAGATTGCGGAGACGAGCAGAGCAAAGCCGGAGCAGAGGGCGGCCAGCTCGGCGGTGGCGAAGGCGCCGGAGTAGAGGCCGACGAGCAGGAAGATAGGCACGCAGAAACCGGGGATGCCGCGCAGGAATATCTTCAGCTTGGCCTTCTTGTCCGTGGTTCCCTTGTAGTAGGGCCAGTTACGCTTGCGGGCGAGGATTGCGACGGTAATCATGAAGAGAACGGTCATCAGGAGGCTGGGCAGGATGCCTGCGGTCAGCATCTTGGCGCCGGACTGCTCGGCGTAAAGGGCGTACAGCATCAGGGGGACGGACGGCGGGAAGAGGGGGCCGAGGGTGGAGGAGGCGAGGGTCAGGCCGAGGGATTCCTCGAGCGAGTAACCGGCCTGGACCTGGGCCTTTATCTCTATCTTGCCGAGGCCGCCAATGTCGGCGAGGGCGGCGCCGGACATGCCGGCAAAGACGAGGGACGCGACGACATTGGCCTGGGCCAGAGCGCCCTTCATCTTTCCGATGGGGGTGACCATGATGCCGTCATATATTGCGTCTGTTAAGTTTAAGTGGTTCATAAAGGTGCCGGCGAAGATAAACATCGGTATGGCGACCATGCTTATGGAGTTCAGGGACGTACCCATCCTCTGAACGACTGCGCCGAGTGAGACACCATTGGTTACAAGGTAGAGACCGCCGACGAAGAAGAATATGTACGCGACGGGAACACCGAGTACGATGAGTATAAGGAAGATAATCAAACACATGGCTATATCCATTACTTCTCACCCTCCTTGTTTTCGTCGGTAGAATTCTGCTGGTCAGCTTCCGCGTTAGCCTGAGCTTCCTGCTCAGCCTTCAAGCGGGCGACACGGTCCTCTTCGAGCATCTCGAGGACGGTCTTTTCACGCACCTGCGGGGCGGCGTTGGGGTCTTTCTTGACGAAAAGGTCTATGACCTCGCAGAACATCTCAATAAGCCCGAAAATGATGCCGACACCGATGACGCCGTAGTACATGGTATTTGTGAGACCGGACGCGGCGAGGTGGCCGTGGCCGACCATAGTCAGCCAGGTCTTGAAGCCGGTGGCCATCATGATCAGTACAGCGATTTCGATACCAAAGTGGAGGACACTGAGTATCCTCTGTACAACTTTGGGAGAGTAGTTATAAACGACGTCAACCTTTATATCCGACTTGGTATGCAGGTTGGCGGGAATGGCTATGTAGACGAGTATAATAACAAACCAGCAGGCTATCTCATAGCCCCAGACAATGCTTACAGTGAATAATTCACGCATTAAAACTGTAAATATAATGCAGAGCAGAGAGGCGTATATGCACACAGACTGGACAGCAAAGAAGAACTTGTACACCCAATCGAGGCCGTAACGCAGGTAGTTTTTCTTGAACATTGAACCGCCTCCTAATTAACGGCATTTAGTGGGAGGGAACAGCCGGGGGCTGTTCCCTCCTTGTAATTGAAGCGGGGTTAATTACGCAGCGTCGTAGTTGGCTATATAGTCGTCGATCCAGGCGAAGTACTCGCTGTACTGAGGATAGCGCTCTTCCTTGAGGGCGTCGACGCCGGCCTTGAAGGCATCGAGGTCGAGGCCATCTTCCTCAGTGATGATGGTCATGCCGTTGTCGATGCAGGTCTGCTTGTACTCAGCGAGCTGCTCCTCGAGCATCTCAACCTTGAACTGCTGCTCGTGGGCGCAGCCATCGCGCAGAACTTGCTGCTCTTCTTCAGTCAGGCTCTCCCAAGTGGAAGTGTTGATGTAGTTGACGACAAAGTCGAACATGTGGTTGGTCTCCATGACGTAGTCCTGGCAGTCCCACATCTGATAGGAGACGAGGGTGGCGTAGGGGTTCTCCTGGCCAACGACGGTGCCGGTGGTCAGAGCAGAGATGGTCTCGGTCCAGTCAATGGGAACGGGAGTGCCGCCCATGCCTTCAATGCACATGGTGTATGTCTCGTTGGTCATGGAGCGGATGGTGGCGCCGGCGAGGTCATCGGGGGTGTAGACGGGGAAGTTGCAGGTGAGCTGACGGGCGTCGGTGGTGTAGATGACACCGAACAGGGTGACTCCGGTGGCCTCTTCGCACTTGGTGATCATGTCGGCGAGGAGGGTGTTCTTCTCGAGGTCAACGATCTTGGCGCCGTCGGCGGGGTCAGTGTACAGATAGGGCATGGACCAGACTCCCATCTCGGGATAGAAGGTGGCGAACTGGGCGAACATGCACTCGCCGATGTCGATGGTGCCCATGATGGCGTTCTCGAGGCCTTCCTGGATGCCGCCGAGCTCACCGTTGTAGTAAGCGTCGATGTAGAGGGTGTCGCTGTTCTGGTTGACGTAGTCTACGAAGGACTGGACGAACTGTCCGTTCGAGGACTCGCGGGAGTTGTGCTGGTTGAGGGTCAGCACCTTGCGGCCCTGAGCTGCAGCCTCAGTGGCGTTGGCGGGGACGCCTTCCGGGGTGTCGGACGTCTCGCTGCTGGGATCAGCAGTCGGGGCGGTGCTGGGGGTGGTCTCAGATTCGCCGCAGGCGGCAAGAGCGAAAACCATTACCAGCGCGAGAAGCAATGCTAGGAACTTTTTCATTTTACTACTCCTTTTCCCATTAAAATTTTAAAAATGTGATTACTCACAATTTTCCGGTTTAAAGCCTGCCCCACAGGGCCGGCAGCCACACAGTCATCTGACCCATGCCGCGATTGTCCCAGGCAAAGTAGGGAATCATCCTTATCCTTACCGGCCTGAGTTCCGGCAGTTCCAGCGTTTGATAGAGCGCGTCGCCGTCGTACCAGACGTTCTGCTCAAAGGTGTAACCCGTGGTCTCGAGCGAGACCAGCTGACAGCCGAGTATTTCAGTTTGCGCTTCGGTAAATTTTGCGCTCACCGGTAGCATCACTCGGCCGAGGTCCCGGGCGTCCGTATCGACGGACTCCAGGCAGTAGAGGAGGGGGCCCCTCTCTACGGCAACCTGGTTCAGGTCCTCTTCAACCTTCGTATGCGCTATAGTGAGCCGCGGCGTCATGTCCAAGTCGAGTTCGACAACCGTTCCAGCTATGCGCTCTACGCGCACATCGAGATATTTACCGGCGTCCTTTCTGCTGAGGTCCGTCCACTTGCCGTTGACGCTCACGCTGCCGCGGCGCAACCAGCCGGGAATGCGAAGCTTGAGGGTGAAAGGCACATCGTGTACTACGTCCTCGAAGCTGAAGCGTATCCTGCCGTTCCAGGGGTAGGCCGTTTCCTGACGCAGCGTGAAGGCGGCGCCGTTTTTGAGCTGGACCCTGGCGTGGCTCGCGCCGTACATGCCGGTCCATATCGCGTCCTCGGACTGCATATAGGCGTATTCGCTCGACTCGGTGATAAACCTCGCCATATTCGGTGGGCAGCAGAAGCAGGATATTTTCCCCGTCCTGCTCACTGGCCATATCAGCTCGTAATCGAGGGAGTCGGTGCGGCGCAGCATGTTTTCGTAGAAGTACTTGTCGCCGTCGAGGCTGACGGAGGCGAGCGTGAGGTTGAGCATGGTGCGCTCAATCTGGTCGAAGTACTTGGCTTCCGGCTCCAGGGCGAACATCCTGAGGTTCCACATCACGGTGCCCAGGGCGCCGCAGGTCTCGTTGTAGGCCGTTATATTCGGAAGCTGGTACTCGTAACCGTATGCCTGATGCACAAAGCTTATCTTCTTGTTGTGCTTATACGGGAAGAGCCCGTAGGGCGAATTTCCAGTGTACAGCGCGGCGTTGCCGCCGTTTATGTACGTCTTCCGGAGGAATCCGTTATTCCAGACGCTGTGGAGCATGTCGAGCAGCGCCCGTTCTCCGGTTTCGGCGTAGAGGTCCGCGACGCCCGCGTAGAGGTAAGTGGAGCGCACACAGTGGCCCATTATCTTCTTGTGCTCTCTCAGCGGCTCGGCGTCCTGGTTGTCATAGGAGCCGTCCTTCACGAGATCGCGCACAGCCACGGCCATTTTTGCCGTCGTGAGGAACTCGGGATTGCCGGTGGTGCGGTAGAGCTCCACAAGGCCCATGTAGTGCGAGGGACAGACCTCGGTCTTGGCCTCGCCGGCATCTATAAAGCCCTGGTACATTGCGCGGAGATATCCGGCAGCCTTAATTGCTATGTTCAGAAACGCATCCTTACCCGTAACGCGCTTATATGCGCAGGCGGCGGTGAAGAGGTGGCCGAAGTTGTAGCACTCAAAGTCGTTTATGTCCCCGAGCCTGGAGGACT
Source organism: uncultured Clostridia bacterium (assembly GCA_930990965.1). Classification (GTDB taxonomy): domain Bacteria; phylum Bacillota; class Clostridia; order Oscillospirales; family Oscillospiraceae; genus Scatomorpha; species Scatomorpha merdigallinarum. The sequence continues at coordinate 55,561 of CAKNRQ010000002.1, read as the reverse complement.
CCCCATTTTTAGCGGCCCGGTCGGCAATTATCTGCTTAGTAGATATGTAACCGTCGGGCTGCTGGCAGTGGCCTATCAGCTCTACGTACTCGTCGAGTTCGCGCTCGAGCTGCTCGTCATGGCGTTTCGCCACTACGTAGGTCGCCGACTCAAACCACTTATAGAAGTCCCCGTCCCCAAACGGGGTCCCCTCGTGCACGCCCTCGTGTATACCGGCGGCGACCCTGAAGTTCTCAACGACGTGAAACCAAGGGTCCGGGTTTTCAAAGAGGGAGCGGATGTGCGGTACTGTGCTGTCGGCAGCGGTGTTGAAACGGTCGAGCCAAAAGCCGCTGTCCCAGTTTACGTCTTCCTGCGGAATAGAGTATACTTTCGCGTAAGGGCTTTTACTGGTGTCGATTAGCATGCAGTGTTTTAATTGTTAATGATGCTGTTTCAGATAACGCCCTTGGCCTGAAGGGCCTTCTTGAGCTCGACGGCGCCAAAACGCGGGCTGCCGAGGAAGGGTTTGCCGTACACGCCTTCCAGATGCGGCTCAGCGTAAGCCATGCTGCCCTGGGCTAGAACGACGATGTCAACATTGTCAATGATACCGGCGGCAGACTCGGTGAGCCTGGCGCGGAACTGTTCCTGATCAAGACCGAAAGCACCGTCCACGAGGCAATCGACGAGCTCAACATGCTTGCCAGCTTCGCGGGCCACACGCTCTATTGTGTTCTTGGTCGGGGTTAGGGTGGTGGCAAGAGTGGCCATAACGCCTATGCGGCTGCCGCGGCGAACGGCCTCACGGCACATCTCTTCATCGACACGGACTATGGGCACGCCAATGTAACGGGCTACGTCCTGAGCACAGTCGGCAACCTCGCCGACGGAGGAGCACAGGTTGATCATGGCGTCGCAGCCCTCTTCGGCAGCCTTCATGTACATGCCAATCAGCCTGGCGGCGGGGGCGGTGGTGACGTAACCGGCTTCACGGATCTCAGCGAGTATGCTGGGGTCCTGGAGGCTGAGCATTTCCACGTCGTCTCCGAGCTGCTTTTTGACTTCCTGTTCCACGAGCTCAATAAGCTCAGGAGTGGTGCTGGTATAAATCAGACCGACTTTCATTTTGCATTTCCCCTTGCTCTAAAAATAGTGTGTCCAACATCCTACCAATGGTTCTGGATTTAGGATAGCATAATCTCTTTAATATGTAAATTAGAATAAATAGACAGAATAATCACATTTATTTTGTGTAGAATCTCTAAGTCAATCGAAAATGGATGGTGCAAAATATGCAAATACAATAGGGAAATAACCTAAACACGATGAAAAGATTTCCATTTTTTAGAGCCTTCTGACATGTACGCAATTCTGCGTGAATTCATATTTTGATAACATTTGTAACATGCGGCCAGACGGAATAATGGTAAAATATAAGAATAATACTTGCATTGAATTAGATAAAGATATCAAGTTAGTGCCAAAATGTGCATAAAACTGTGTTAATAGTTTATTCACACTTGTATGACGTCTGTTGTCATACGTCATTGGTGTAAACTTGCCGGCACAGAAATAACAGCCCCAAGAAACAAAATACTTATATTGGGCATTACTATGATTTACGATAAAAAAACCGCCCCGTTTAACGGGACGGTTTTGCTGTATTGATCCGGTTCAGAACATAAATGCGACGGAAACACTGGCGGCGAGTATTGATACGATGGCGGCGACGAAATAGCCGAGTATCATCCTCGGGATTATGAGTCTGCTGCAGGTCTCGGACTCGGCGCTTGTGAGGTCGCTGGTGCCCTTTATGACTTCTTCGGCGACAATCTGGCTGCCGGGGTAACCGACGTAGCAGCACATGGAGATGCCCATGGCCAGCCAGGGGTTCACGTGTAGCACTTTTCCCAGCACGCCAGAGAAGATCAGCATGCCGGCGGCGGCCATGAGTATGATTGCAACGGCCGGGACAATCTGAGATATCAGCACGTCAAAGGTGACAGAGGCGAAAGTGCTCAACAGCAGAGAGAAGAGGGCAAAGTAGATGATACCTTGGGAATTTGCTTTGCTGAGCGGACCCCGGTCGATGATACCGAGTTCGGCGGCGATCATGCCGAAGATAAGGTAGCAGAGGGTGGCGTTAATTATGTTTTGAGTGGGTCCGGCCAGCCATGTGCCCACAGCGTAGGCCGCGAAGCCGACGACCGCGATACGGAAAAAGACCCAGTAGTCGCTCTCAAGGTATTTAGCGGCAAAGCCGGACTTCTTTTCGACGGATTTTACATCGAGCACAGGGCCGGAGTCGCTTACGGAAAGCGCCGCGGCCAGCTCACCGTTGGAGCGGATATTCTTGATGTACTGCTTTAGACAGACGCTGGCTATGGGCAGTCCCACGAGCATCTGCAGTACCAGGACGATCATGACGAAAACGGCCACGTCGTCCGCGCCCATGGCCGTCGCAGCCTGCTGGGCGATGGTAGTTGCGAGCAGCGCCCCGCCGAGGGGGCCAATGGCGCCGATGGCGCGGGCCTGACCGATGACCCAGGTGCCGACGGTGGCGCAGACGGCGACTATGCCCAGGGTTGCTACGACGATTACGAGCGCCGTTTTCCACTCGCTCTTCAGGTCGCGCATCTTGAGCTTGCTGGCGACGTCAATGATGCAGAACGGTATGACAAAGGTATTTACCATACCTGTGAGTCCTGAGGTGGTACAGATATCGGCCGGCACGATTCCGCTGTACATAAGTATCAGGAATATGATGACGGCCACGAGCACGGAATTTATATAGCCCTTGGTCTTGACAGAGACCATATTGCCGATAACGAAGAACAGCGCGATTACTGCCAGCGCCGAACATGTAGACCAAAAAGTCATCCTATTTCTCTTCTCCTCTCCAGTATGCAGTTGTTACTGTTACTTTTACTTTGTGTAATCTACGCAGCCGGCTGCGATGTTGTCCTCAGCGAGCTGGCGGTAAAGGCCGGTGAAACGTATATAACCCTCTTCGCCGATTACGAAGGGGTTGGCAACCTGGTCGATGCGGTTGCGCATGACGGCCATACGCTCCACGCCGTTGTTGAGTATGGGGTGGTTCATGAAGTCTGCGTCTACGTGGTATTTGCGGCACATCTCTATAAAATGGTCGAGGCTGCGCAGATACTGGTAGTTGGCCTCAAGCTGCGGGGGAGGCGCGCTGCCGCCCCAGAGAGCTGCCATGTGCGGCCGGCCCTGGTCGTATACCTTTAATATAAAACTCAGGCCGCCCGGGGTGTGGCCCGGAGTGGAAAAGCACATGATGTCGGTGTCGCCGAGAGTCAGGACATCTCCTTCGTCGAGGAAGTTCTCAACCGTGAAGTCAAAGTACCAATCGGGGTTGTTAGCCTGGGCGCAGAACTCCTTCTCGAACTCATAGTCCACCTTGGACATGTACGGCACGGCGCCGTACTTTTCAATGAAGTGCCTGCCGCAGCCGGAGTGGTCGGGGTGGCCATGGCTTATGAGCAGTATCTTGATGTCGGCGGGATTGTAACCGAGGGACTTGAGACCGTCCTCAATCATGTCTTCCCAGAGCTTGCCGGGCCACATGGCGTCGAGCAGTATCAGCCCTTCGCTGGTCTCGATCACTACGCAGTTCGTGCCGGCAGAGCCGATGATGGCCATGTTGTCAAAAATCTTGACAGGCGGTATGGCCTCTGTAGAAGTGGTCAGGTGTATAGTCCCCATCAGATCGAATTTCACAGCGGTATCCTCCTTCGTTCGCTCTTGTTTTTACAAACCTAAAATGGTATTGTATATGATAATTTAAACTGTAGTATTAGCTGACGCAAGTGCCTATGGCAAATATCAAAAATGTTTTTAATCAGCGCAAGACATTTTGCGGTATATGCAAAAAGAGGGGGAGAAGAGATGGCTCAGGATTACGGTAAAATTCAATCTGCTCAACGCACGATGCAGCTTTTGGAGCTGCTTGCAGCGCACAGCGGTCAACTTAGTGTGACGCAAATAGCAAAGCTGATGGACGTCTCCATAGCTTCTGTGAGCAGGCTGCTGGCCACGCTTTCAGAGCTGGGATATGTTGAGAAAAACGCCGAGACACACAGGTACTCGCTCAGCTACAGGCTCTATGCCTTGGGCTCAAAGAGCGTGAGCTCGAATGCGCTTGTCCGCGCGCTTATCCCTGTCGCCAACAGCGTGGCACGCAAGTACGACGTGTCGGTGAACATCAACTCCATGGCCGGACGAGATGCGGTACTGCTTTGGCGGGTAACGCGGTTTTTCAACAAGGATTTGGACTTTATCGGTGGTGAAACCGCCCCGGCCTATTGTACCAGTGCCGGCAAGGCGATGCTCTCTACCTACTCTGAGGAGCGGCTGGCCGACTACTTGTCACACATAGATCTCAGTGGAGTGCAGAACAAGCACATAACTGAGGCCACACTGCGTGAAGAACTGTCTCAGGTGGCAAAAAGAGGGTATTCTGTATGCCCGGAGGAATACGTCTCAGGCGTCTTCAGCATCTCGTTCCCGCTGCGAGACAGGACGGGGGGAGTGTTTGCCTTCACAGTAATCACGCGCATGAACGACGTTGCACGCATAACCAGCGAAGCGGTGCTGAGGGACATAAGCTCACGCCTGCCGGCGCTGATAAAGTAAGGCTGCGCAAAATTTATAAATTTCTCTTGAAATTTGCCCGGCGGCTGATATGATATCGTTTCAGAGAGAACCGAGGTTGATTTCATGAACAGCTATATAGAGGCGCTGCGGCAGGCTGCGATTATATTCCCGGTGCTTGCCATAGCCTTTACCATACCGTACATAGCGTACAACTATCACAAATACGGCTCTATCTGGAGCCTCAGAATACTGATAGTCTATTCGTTTATACTCTACATACTTTGCGTCTATTGCCTGGTTATACTGCCGCTGCCGGCAGGAGAGGCGGCGAGCCAGCTGCACGGACACGAGGCCCAGCTTGTGCCGTTTGCGTTTATAGGCGACATAATAGAGAATGCAGACATAGTCCTCTCGCAGCCGCGCACCTGGCTGAACATTCTGGGTGAGAGCGCGTTTTGGACCACGGTGTTCAACTTTGTAATGACGTTGCCATTTGGCGCGTACCTGCGCTACTACTTCTGCTGCGGTTGGAAGAAGACGCTGCTGCTCTCGTTTTTGCTCTCGCTGTTTTTCGAGCTCACGCAGCTCACGGGACTATATTTTATCTACCCCGGCAGCTACAGGCTCTTCGACGTGGATGACCTCATGGTAAACACCCTGGGCAGCATGGTAGGCTTCGCGCTGGCCGGCATAGCTTCGCACTTCCTGCCCTCGCGTGAGGAGCTCGACAGAGAGAGCTTTATACGGGGCAGGAAGGTGTCGTTGTTGCGCAGGATAGTAGCTTTCCTGTACGACGGCGTAACCTATGCCATCCTCGCAGCGATTGCGTTCATGCTGGGCGCCAACTGGTTCGGGGATGTGCCATCGTGGGGATATGCCCTGCTCGCAATAGCGTATTTTACCCTGTGCCCGGCGCTGCTGAGAGGGCAGACAATAGGTCACAGGCTGACCAAGCTGCGGGTAGTAAGAATGAGCGGCGGCAGGGCGAGCTGGTATCAGTACGCGCTGCGCTACACTCTGCTTATCGCACTGCTCGCGGGGCTGCCTGTTGCGTTCAACGTTTTGGTTTCGACTATGGCTGACATCGGCCTCATAGGCGGCGTTGCTGCCGTCATAGCTTACGGGCTGGTCAACGGAGGGTATCTGTTTTTGCTGCTCTTCGAGGCGGTGCGTATGGCCATGCGCCGCGAGCTCTTCTACGAGCGCTGGTCGCGTACTAAACTTGCGAGTACAGTTGAAGAAGGAAAATGAAAATTAGCGGAGCCCTGCTCCGCTGATTTTTTTTAGAAGCGTGTCACAAAAGTGTGCGCTGGAACGTTATAATTATAGGGACATTTATGAGAGGGGGCAGGCAAATGAGCGGCTTTGACTTGGAGCGGGCGGTGAGTGAACACGGGCGCGCCCTGCTCACCAGAGCCTATGCTCTGCTCTGTGACTGGCACGAAGCTGAGGACGCGGTGCAGGATGCCTTTGCCTCGGCGTATGAGCACAGCGGCAAGTTTGACGGCAAAAGCGAGCTGGCCTGGCTCATGAAGATAACGGAGAACAAATGCCTGGACCGCCTGCGCCGCCACAAAACCGTTTCACTCGAAGAGCTCGGCGACGCGGCGGGAAGCGTCACGGACAGCTACGACGCGGGGTATTCGCCGCCGGTAATAGCGGCGCTGGGCAAACTCAGCGCAGAAGAGCGCGCCGTCGTGCTGTGGAGAGTGTGCGACGAATTGGACTACGGTGAAATAGCGCGGCGACAGCACATAAGCCCCGGCGCGGCGCGAAAGCGCGCTGAAAGGGCCAAAAAGCGGCTGGCCGAATACCTGCGAGACTACGAGAAGGAGGGGAGAGCCTGATGCGCGGCAACGACGATATGCTCATTTCTGACGCGCTTGCGCAGCTATATAATGATATACCTGTGCCGGATTTGATGCCGGGGATACGTGAGCGCATAGATGCAAACCGGAAACGCCGCAAGCCCGTACGCACAGCAATAGTGGCGGTGATCGCGGCGGCGCTGCTCATAACCGGCTGCGCAGCGGCGCTCGGCGGCTTTGACTGGCTGCGCGGCGTACTTGATAACGACGGATTCACTGACGTGGTCTCGCCCGTGGAGCGGAGTGTCAGTGACCAGGACATAGAATTCTCAGTGATAGCGGCGCAGCGCTACGGTGACACGGCCCTGCTATATGTTTCATTGCGTGACACCAGTGGACGTGACCGCTTGAGTAATGGCATTTACACAAACTTGAGAACTATCGACGCAGGCATATCCAATTCGCAAATTGTGTATTTCGACGAGGAAACGAACACTGTTGTGTATACGCTCACAGTACGGCTTGACCCGGAAAAGAATTATGAGCGCCTGAAGCTGCGAATGAACCGTATAGACACCGAAATTGGCAGCGATCTGCGCATGAAGCCGGAAGCTCTGAGCGTCAGCCTTTCGGACTTCGAATCCGGACCGTCTGTCATAAGTGAACCGGGCAAGATCCTTCCTGTTGAGCTCGGGCGACGGATACCGGAAATTCCGGGCGCGCAGCTTGGCCACGTGGGCATGATTGACGGCAAGCCGTTTGTGCAGATAGTGGTGCCGCTGGAGGGTGATGTTGTGAGCTTTAACCCTATAGCATATGTGCTGGACGCTGCCGGAAATAGGTACGACGCCGAAGTGATTATGATGAATGTGGACGAGAATACGGAATATACAATTAATGTTGGTGCTTACTTTGTGTATAATTTGGTTTTCGACGCTTCGAAAGAGTCACTGGAAGGCGGCACGCTCTACTTCGGCGGGGCATACTCCAATGAGATCTACGGAGAATGGGAAATTGAGGTGGAGCTGAGGAGCGAGCCGCTGCAGCTCGATTACACCATTGACGTACCGGTAGACGGTGGCATCATAGAGGACGTGAAAGTGAGCCTGACGCCTGTCAGCCTGAGCGTCGAAGGCATAGCGCCCACAGCCGAGGCAGCCGAGGCAGCTCTGGGAGGACGCCCGGTGACTGAGAAAGGAATATATAACGACGATTATATTTCATATTCAGGGGCACACGAGTCAGAAGGGGGCTTTGAGTTTTATTTCCGTATCTACTACAACAGCACGGTCATGCCGGAAGATGTGACCGGCATAAAGATTGGGGACAATATTATACCTCTTCAATGAAAATAAACTTGAGGCCCGGCGTATGTCACGCCGGGCCTCAAGTTTTATATTCTCTGCTTGCGGAAGGCAGAAGGTGTGATGCCCTCGCGGGATTTGAAGAGGTACAGGAAGTGGTTGGTGTTTGGTATGCCCACCAGATGCCCGACTTCTGCTATGGTGCGTGTGGAGTCCACCAGCAGCACCTTGGCATGGTCGAGACGTATGTCAATGAGATAGTCGTTGGGGCTCTTGCCGATGTAGCGCTTGAACTCGCGCGACATGTGGAACTTGCTTATACCGAACTGCTTTGAGAGCGCGTCGAGGGTGATGCTCGACGGGTAGTTGCGGTCTAAGTAGCTCTGAATGGCGACTATTATGTCCGGCACTATGACCTGCTTGGCCGAGGAACTAACAAGAGCCACTTCAACCTCAGTGAACAGGGCCAGCAGCAGGTGTGCATAAATGCTGTCCGCGCCTGGACTGGACTCAGTCCTCGGGCTGAGCAGCTGCCATATAAGCGAGCGGAAGCGGGTGCCCGCGCCAAATGTAAGCTGTATGAGACCCTTGCCGTAAAGTGTGCCGCACAGAATCTCGTAGAGAGGGGAGCCCATATGCCCGTGTATGCGCACGAACGCACACTCCCAAGGTTTGCCGGGCGTAGAGCGGAACTGTATACGCTTAGAGCAGTCTGCCCAGACGCAGTCATACTTCCGGCAGCGGACAGCTTGTCCGCTGATGACGACCTCACCCTCTCCGGAGAGGCTGTAGCACAAAAGCGTGGCATCCTCCGAGTAGACGTTGAATCCGTCGGGCGGGACCGTTGCCGAACTGAGGCGCACCAGCTCTATGCCGGACTCGGGGTCCAGCTCGTTATAAGAGCGCACGAACTTGGAGTACTTTATATCCGGACGCGAATAACTGGAGCCTTCTGCCACCACGTCAGCGTACTGTTCAGGTTCGTCCAAAGAGTGGGCGATAAACAGCTCAAGATACTCTTCCTCGTCAGGGACGCTGCGGGGAAGTATCTCATCCTGCTCGATTGCCATTTCAATGAACGCATCCAGATATTCCTCCAGCTTGTCGCCGCCGGAGGTCACAAAGGTATCTCCAACGAAGGCAGACCACCCCATTTCTTAAGCAAAATATATAGAAATGCGCTGCGCTGTGAGACACAAAAAGCGGAAAGATAATGCCTTTGAGGGAAAAAGAAGCAAAAAACGCGAAAATAGTCTTTATTCATGTACTGTAATATGCTTGTTAAATTTGGACAAGATTATTATAAAACATTCTCTATACAGCGTCAATAGCGTAAAAATGAATAAAATGTGTCGAAATAATGCTACGAGACTGTTATATTGCTAACAATCTATATATATTGCTGTTTTGCCACCGTCAAGGAATTAACATAGCAAGATATATGTGAATTGAAGCACTATTCTTAATTGAGTTTCGCACTTACAAGTAAGATAATCAAAGTAGGTAAGGGACGGGAAGTCCCGCAATATTTATATCAGGAGGGCTTAACCTATGACTTTCAACTTCACCGAAGAGCAAGTAATGATACGCGACATGGTGCGTGAGTTCACCAAGAAGGAAGTAGAGCCCCGCGACAAGTGGATGGACGAGAACGGCTTTGACTATGAGCTGCATAAGAAGCTGACCCAGGCCGGACTTATGGGCATCCATCTGGACGAGAAGTACGGCGGTGGCGGCGGCGACGCTGTTACCAGCATCATAGTTATCCACGAGCTGGCCAAGGGCAGCGCGTCCGTCGCCCTGTTCCTCGACGCCAACTGGCTCGCGGCTGACCTCATCCTCTATCACGGCACTGAGGCCCAGAAGGACAAGTATCTCACACAGGCCGCCCAGGGCAAGATTTTCGCCTTTGGTCTGACCGAGAGCAGCGCCGGCAGCGACGCCGCCGGCATCAAGAGCACGGTCGTTCCCGCTGAGGACGGCGGCTGGGTGCTCAACGGTGGCAAGGCCTGGATCACCAACTCCGGCGTGGCCGACTACTACATAATCCTTGCGAAGACCGATCCCGACGCCGGCAACAAGGGCATCAGCGCTTTCATAGTCCCGAAGGACGCAGAGGGCCTGACCGTCGGCAAGTTCGAGGACAAGATGGGCATGCGCGGCAGCGCCACCTGCGAGCTGAGCTTCGACAACATCCATCTGCCCGCCGACGCGCTGCTCGGCAGCCTGGGCATGGGCTTCAAGATGGCTATGCAGGCCCTCGACGGCGCCCGCATCAGCATCGGCGCCATTGCTGCCGGCCTTAGCGAGCACGCCATGACCGTCGCCAAGAACTACGCCAATGAGCGCATGACCTTCGGCAAGCCGATAGCCAAGCACCAGGGCATCCAGTTCAAGTTCGCAGACATGAGCGCCGAGATCCGCGCCATGGAGCTGCTGACCTACGACACCGCCCGTATGAAGGCCGAGGGCAAGCGCCACACCCTCGAGGCTGCTCAGACCAAACTGTTCTCCGGCACCCGCTGCACCCAGATCTGCCTGGAGTGCCAGCAGGTACTCGGCGGCAACGGCTACTCCAAGGAGTACCACGTTGAGCGTTTCGTGCGCGACGCCAAGCTGCTTGAGATAGGCGAAGGCACCAACGAGATCCTCCGCATGCTCATCGGCGGCACCGTCCTGGCTCAGAAGTAATTACGCCACTCGCTCTGCCCGGAGAAATCCGGGCAGAGCCCAATACACCCCCAAATCTAAAAGTTCGGAGAGAGACAATGAAGATACTTGTATTTGTAAAGCAGGTACCGGACACGGACGACGTCAAGCTCGATCCCGTAACCGGTAACCTGATGCGCGAGGGCGTCGAGAGCATTATGAACCCGCTTGACGCCAACGCGGTGGAGACAGCGCTGCAGCTCAAGGAGAAGTACGGCGGCACGGTTGTGGCCATCAGTATGGGCCCGCCGCAGGCCGACGAGGTGTTGAAGAAGGCGCTGGGTATGGGTTGCGATGAGAGCGTGCTGATCTCTGACAGGGCGCTGGGTGGCGCCGATACCCTGGCCACCGGATACCCGCTTGCCAAGGCGGCAGAGAAGATAGGCGAGTACGACCTGCTTATCTGCGGCCGTCACGCGACCGACGCCGAGACTGCTCAGACCGGCCCCATTATTGCGGCTTTCCTGGGTATCCCGCAGGTCACGCTCTGCGGCAACGTTGAAATCGAGGACGGCTGGGCCGTCTGCGAGAGGCTGCTGCCTGACCGCACCGAGAAGGTGAAGGTCAAGCTCCCGGCGTTGATAACTGTCTGCGCTGAGGCCAACGAGCCGCGCTATCCGACCCCCATCAACATCATGAAGGCACTCAAGAAGCCGCGCTACACCTGGAATGCCGAAGAACTGGGCTGTGAGCCCGACATGATAGGCATTCCCGGCTCTCCGAGCTCCAACAAGCGCATTTTTGAGCCGCCGAAGCGCAACACCGACACCAAATACTTCGAGGGCGAGCCCGAGGCCATTGCCAAAGCCATCGCAGACGTACTCGAAGCCGAGCACATTATCTAAGGAGGCGAACAACCATGGTAAAAGAAGAGTGCAAGGGCATATGGGTGTTCGCCGAGCAGGAAAACGGAGTCCTCTCCGGCACCGATTTCGAGCTGCTGGCAAAGGCGCACGACCTGAAAGAAAAGCTGGGCGGCACTGACACCATAACCGCTGTGCTGCTGGGCGACAATGTCTCCGGACTTGTCGACACGCTCTATGCCTACGGCGCCGAGCAGGTCATCCTGGCCGAGAACGTTAACCTGAAGGAGTACAGCGCCAGACCCTACGAGAAGGTCCTCGTCGATCTCGCAAACAAGTACAAGCCGAGCATATTCCTGTTCGCCGCCAGCCCGATTGGCCGCGACGTGGCCCCGCGCGTGATGTGCGATCTGCGCACCGGCCTGACTGCCGACGCCATCGACCTGGACGTGGATGAAGACGGCGTGTTCGTGCAGACCACTCCGAACTTTGGCGGCAACATACTCAGCCACATTGTCATACTCGAGAAGCGTCCGCAGATGGTCACGGTACACCCGAAGGTGTTCGAGCCCTTCGAGCCCAAGGCCGGAGCGACCGGCGAGCTCATCACCGAGAGCGTCGAGGTCGAGGCTGACAATGACTACGTCGTGCTGGAGACAAGCATGAAGCAGTTCGAGGGCAAGCCGATAGACGAGTGCGACGTGCTCGTGGCCGGCGGCCGCGGCATCAAGACTGAGGAAGACCTCAACCAGCTCCGTGAGCTGGCGCACCTCCTGGGCGGCGAAGTGGCTTGCTCCAGGCCGCTCAACGACAACGGCTGGATGCCTCACGAGGACCAGATAGGCCAGAGCGGCACGACCGTCAAGCCCAAGTTCATCCTCAACGTGGCCATTTCCGGCTCCGTCCAGTACTTGGCCGGTATGCAGAACTCCGGCTGTATCATGAGCATCAACCATACGGCGAGCGCGCCCATCTATGACGTTTCGCACTACGGCGCGGTAATTGACTACCGTAAGGTTATCCCTGCCCTCATAGACGAGATCAAGCGCAGAAAGGCAAACTAAGCTATAACGTCAATAACATATTAAAGGAGTGCAGTAATAATGAGTGAACGTAAATTCATAATCCCCGAGTACGGCCCCTTCGCAGGTATGCGCGTTGTCTGCTCCGGCTCCCTGGTCGCCATGCCCTTCGCGGCAACGATGCTCGCCGACTTTGGCGCCGAGGTCATCCAGATAGAGCGTCCGGGCGTCGGCGATACTCTTCGCGGCCTCGCCCCCATGGCTGACGTCAACGGCACCAAGGTGTCCACCGCCTGGGTACAGAACGCCCGCAACAAGCTGGCTATGAGCCTTGAGCTCAACCTCAAGCACGAAGAGGTCAAGGAGATCTTCTACGGCCTCATCAAGGAAGCCGATATCTTCATGGAGAACATGGTCTGGCTCGACAAGCTGGGCATTTATGACGAAGAGCTGCTGAAGGTCAACCCGAAGCTCGTCATCGTCCACGTCAGCGGCATGGGCCACAAGGAATTTGGCGGCATCCCCAGCGTTTGCAACCGCGCTTCCTACGACATGATAGGCCAGGCCTTCTCCGGCTGGATGGACCTTCAGGGCGAGGCCGACCAGGATCCCGCCATCGCGAAACCGTACACCAATGACTATGTCTCTGCCTTCGCTTGCCTCTTTGCCGCTCTGGCTGGCTACACTTATGCCCAGAAGACCGGCAAGGGCCAGGTAGTGGACGTTGCCCAGTTCGAGGCCATGGCTCAGTATATGTGCGGCACCTACACCACTTACACAATGACCGGCACCATCAGCAAGCGTTCCGGCAACTACAACCCCAACTTCCAGCCCTACAACCTGTTCAAGGCCAAGGACGGCCTGCTTGTGGCTCTGGGCGCTTTCGGCAAGGGCGTGTACAACCGCTGCATCCCCGCCATGGGCCTCGATCTCGAGTACTTCAACTTCAAGGACTGCTCCTCCGGCCCCGAAGCCGTCGCGTCCGCAAAGGGCCAGGAACTCAACCAGGCTGTTGTCGATTGGTGCCTGCAGCACGACGCCCTTGAGATTGAGAAGATCATGGAAGGCGCGCGTGTGCCCTGCGCCGTTGTCAACAACGCCAAGACCGCATACGAGAACGAGCACTTCCGCTCCCGCGGCGACTGGATCAAGTACGTTGACCAGACCACGAATTCCGAGGTCGAAGCTTTCGGCATAGCCCCGAAGATGAGCGTGACCCCGGGCCAGGTTTGGCGCGGCGCCCCGAGCATGGGCCAGGACACCGACAATATCCTCAAGACCATTCTCGGCTACGACGATGCCAAGATCGCTGAGCTGCACGAGAAGAACCTCATCTAATCCAATAAGCCCAAACACTGAGGAACCAGGCGTTATTAAACGCCTGGTTCCTTTTTCGCGCGTAAAATTAAGCGGCGGCACAGCCCTTCAGCTGTGCCGCCGCTCGGTGGATTATTCTAATTGCAGCGCAATTTTGCGCTCTGTTTCCCGTGGGACATATACAAAAGCTCGAGGTTGATGACACCCAGCCCGACGCTGATAAAGGCCGAGACTGCGAAGGCATGGTAAAACCGCTCCAAGGACCAGCGGCTGTCGCCGAAAATGCCGAGCAGCCTGTGCATTACGCTGTGGAGGGCCGAGATACCGTCCTGCGGTATTAGGTTATAGCAGTAGTTGTTCCAGAGGTCGAGCGTTATCAGCAGCGAGAGCGCCAACAGCGCCAGGGCGATGACGTTGTACTTCTTCACGGCTTACCTCCTTGCGAAATCGCCTGGTTCAGCTCTGGTATTCGAACTCTATGTCGTAGATGCTGACGGTGTCCCCATCCTGTATGCCGTCGGCTTCGAGCCGGTCGAAGAACCCGGCCTGGCGCAGGCGGCGGTCAAAGTACATGCGGGACTCGTAGTCGCCAAAGTTCACGCTGGCCACGAGGCGGGCCAGCCAGTCGCCCTCGCAGTACCAGGTGTCGCCGTCGTGGACTATCCGTATATCCTCCGGAGTGGCCGGAGCAGACTCAGGAGCGACGTAGTCGGGCTCGTAGACGGTAACAGGGGGGAGGTGGTCGAGCTCGTCTGCTGCGGCGAGCATGAGCTCGCGCGAACCCTGGGTGGTGGCGGCTGAGAGCTCGAAGAACTTGTGTCCCTTGGCCTCCACGTGCTTGCGCAGGCGTTCAAGGTTTTCTGTGTCGTCGCCGAGCAGGTCACACTTGTTGGCCGCGACAAGCTGGGGGCGGCTGGCGAGCTCGGGGCTCCAGCTCTCAAGTTCGGAGCAGATGGCGTCGAAATCCTCCACTGGATCGCGTCCCTCGCTGCCGGACACGTCCACGAGGTGGATAAGCAGGCGGCAGCGGTCGATGTGCCTGAGGAAGTCGTGGCCGAGCCCGGCACCCTCGCTTGCGCCCTCGATTATACCGGGGATGTCCGCGAGCACGAAGCTCTGGCCTTCGCCGACGTAGACGACGCCGAGGTTGGGGAAGAGCGTGGTGAAGTGGTAGTTCGCTATTTTGGGGTGGGCGTTGGAAACGACGCTCAAAAGCGTGCTCTTGCCCACGTTGGGGAAGCCTACGAGGCCAACATCAGCGAGCAGCTTCAGCTCGAGCAGGACGGTGTGCTCTTCACCGGGCAAACCGGGCTTGGCAAAGCGCGGAGTCTGGCGTGTGGGTGTGGCGAAGTGCTTGTTGCCCCAGCCGCCGCGACCGCCGCGGCAGGCCACGAAGTCCTCTCCGGAACTCATGTCGTGCATTATGGCGCCGGTATCGGCATCGCGTATGACGGTGCCCAGCGGCACGCGCAGGACTATGCTCTCTCCGTCCTTGCCGGTGCAGCGCTTGCCGCCGCCGGGAGCTCCGTTGCCGGCGGCGAATTTGCGCTTGTAGCGGAAATCCATGAGCGTGTTCATGTGGTTGTCAACGCGGAAAATGACATCGCCGCCACGCCCGCCATCGCCGCCGTCAGGGCCGCCGGCCGCGACATACTTTTCGCGGTGGAAGGAGACGGCTCCGTCCCCGCCCTTGCCGGCGCGTATGCTTATAGTTACCTTGTCAACAAAGGGTGAGGCCATGTGTTTCTCCTTAAAATAAAATCTGTGGGCAGAACTGACTGCCCTATAACTTACGGACCGGGCTAAGACCAGTCCACACTGCAAATAAAAACGCGGACGGGCCCAACCCGTCCGCGCATCTGTTACTGAGCTATTTCCTCGTAAACGGAAACCTTCTTGCGGTCCTTGCCGTAGCGCTCGAACTTCACGGTGCCGTTGACCAGGGAGAACAGGGTGTCGTCCTTGCCCTTGCCGACGTTGGTACCGGGATGGATCTTGGTGCCGCGCTGGCGAACGAGGATATTGCCCGCGAGGACGTACTGACCGTCGGCGCGCTTGGCACCGAGGCGCTTGCACTCGCTGTCACGACCGTTCTTGGTCGAACCCATACCTTTTTTATGAGCCATGTGTTACACCTCCAAAATCAAATCGCGTTGCGTCTTTTAGCCTATGGTCTCTATCTGGACCTTGGTGTAGGGCTGACGATGGCCCTGCAGGCGCTGATAGCCCTTCTTGGGCTTCATCTTGTAGACGCGGACCTTCTTGCCCTTGCCATTCTTGACGACGTTGCCGGTGACGACGGCGCCCTCCACGACGGGAGTGCCGAAAACGGTGTTGGCCTCGTCGATGACGGCGAGAACGCGGTCAAACTTGACGGTGGCGCCGGCCTCGGCGTCGAGCTTCTCAACATAGATGACGTCGCCTTCGGCCACGCGGTACTGCTTACCGCCGGTCTCGATAACAGCATGCTTCATTTCTTTATTCATCCTCTCTTCAAGAGACTCGCTCTGGGGGTGGGACGGCATATAACACACGCGCTGTGACCTCCAAGTACATACGCTGTGGCCTCTGCGCACATGCACTGCGGCATCCGCTTGCAAACCCTGTCAATGCGGCTCAAATATGATACCACGCAAATGAGGGCGTGTCAACGGTTATTTTAACTTTTCACCATAAAGTCTGAACATTCAGCCCGATGTGCAAGATGGTCAGACCAAGGTCTGCAAAAAGTTTAAAAACTCTGAAATAATTCATAAAAACACAACATAAAACTTAGCTTGATGATTGCTTTTTGCCCAAAGTTGTGTTATGCTTATGACAATATGACGGGCAGGATGTTCATTATGCCCGTACAATGGCGGGGGCTTGGCGTCTAGCAGCCTTCGTGAATCTGACTAAGAAGGAAGGATGAATAATGGACGAGAAGTACAGCGCCTTATTTACCCCCTGGAAAATTGGCAATGTGGAGATTAAAAACCGCATTGTAATGTGCTCGATGGGCGGCACCTCACTGTTTGGCTGGATGGAGCCATGTCACTTCGACAAGGAGGCGGCCTATTTCCTGCTGGAGACGGCGCGTGACGACGTAGGTCTGATCCTGCCCGGCATGCAGTGGGTACGCGATGTCATGGGCAACCGCTGGATTTACACCAACAAGCGCATGTTTGCCGAACTGAAGGAATACATGGTTGACTTCCACAAGACCGGAGCCAAGCTGTTTGTCCAGCTTGCCGCGGGCTGCGGCCGCTCCATGGCAGTCAACCACCTGATGGGCATGATGCTTGACCATCCCGGTCTCGGCAAAGTCGGCAAGTTCGTCATGGACGCCAGCTACCTCACTGCCAGCGCATCGCCCACGCCGAACCGCTGGAAGGAGGACTACAAGTCCCGTCCGCTGACCGTGGCAGAGATTAAAGAGAGCGTCGCTGCCTTTGGCAAGACCGCCCGTCTCCTGCGTGAAGCCGGTGTTGACGGCGTTGAGATTCACGCCGTGCACGAGGGCTATACGCTCGACCAGTTCGCCATAAAGAACTTCAACTACCGCACTGACGAGTACGGCGGCAGCCTGGATAACCGCCTGCGCTACGCTACCGATATCGTCAAGGACATAAAGAACGCCGCAGGCAGCGACTTCCCCGTATCTCTGCGCTACAGCGTCGTGTCCAAGACCAAGGACTTCTGCAAGGGCGCAGTCCCGGGAGAGGAGTTCGAGGAGTTCGGCCGCGACATGGCCGAGAGCGAGATCGTGGTCAGGAAGCTCCAGGAAGCCGGCTACGACATGCTCAACTGCGACAACGGTACATATGACGCCTGGTACTGGGCCCACCCGCCACAGTACATGCCTAACAACTGCAACCTCGAGGATGTCGAGCACATCAAGAACTTCTGCGACATCCCGGTTGTGTGCGCCGGTAAGATGGAGCCTGAGGTCGCTGCACGCGAGATAGCCGCCGGCAAGCTGGACGCCGTGGCCATCGCCCGCCAGAACCTCGTCGACCCCGAGTGGCTGCGCAAGCTCGAAGAGGGCCGCGAAGAGGATATCAAGCCCTGCATCCGCTGCCACAACGGCTGCTTCAATATGGCCAAGTACAAGGGCACCATCAACCTCCAGAGCATGGAAGACACCATGCACCTGGCCCGCTGCGCCCTGACCCCGCCTACGATGCAGCACAACAAGTACAAGATAGTCCCGACCACAAAGCCGAAGTCCGTGGCCGTAATCGGCGGTGGAATTGGCGGCATGGAATGCGCCCTTGTGCTCGCAAAGCGCGGCCACAAGCCCGTCATATTTGAAAAGACCGATACGCTTGGCGGCCTGTTCATCACCGCTAGCAGTATGTCCTTCAAGGAGAACGACAAGGAGCTCATCGACTGGTACCGCCGCGAGATCGCCAAGGCCGGCATCGAGGTGCGTTTCAACACCGAGATCAATGATGTCGGCACCCTCAGCGGCTTCGATGAAGTCATCGTGGCCACCGGCTCTGTGCCTCGCACGATGCCCATCCCCGGCTTCAATAAGTGCATGACTCTCACCGAGCTCCTGCGCGAGAAGAAGGAGACCGGCGACAAGGTTGTCATCTTTGGCGGCGGTCAGTCCGGCTGCGAGGCCGCACTGGAGCTTGCCCTTGAGGGTAAGCATCCGACGGTCGTGGAGTACGCCGTTGACCTTATCGCCACCCCTGCGGTCCCGCTGCCGAACGCGAGCTACCTGCGTGAGGCGCTGGTGTTCCACAATGTGCCAATCTACCTTGAGAGCACCATTACGGAGATCAAAGACGGCTCCGTCGTCATCAAGGGCAAGGACGGCACCGTCACCGAAGTCGAGTGTGACAACGTTGTAAACGCCATAGGCTTTGTGCCCACGCCGGCTGCCAAGCCGGGACGCAACGTCCACCTCGTCGGCGACTGCGTGGCCGTCGGCAACCTGCGTACCGTCATTTGGCGCGCCTGGGACGTCTGCATGAAGATCTAAATATCAGCAATTAAAACGCCGGCCGGGTCCATACCCGGCCGGCTCTTTTTTCAATGCGCGCAAAGATTTAACACATCCGCGCGTGATAACTTCACACTCGCAGCCTAAACTGTGTATCAGTGAAAAACGAAAGGAGGCGAGAGCGTGAATCGAGACTTGGACGATATCATCTTCAGTTGGGAAAGCGAAGATGAGAGCGAAAGGTAAATTAGGTCAAAATATGTGAGAAAAGCAAGCTCGGCCCCGCCGGGCTTTTGGTTTTTATTTGGGAAGAAGTTAGATTTATATTGATATAAAAGTAGGCCGGAGATACGTCTCCGGCCTACTTTTATGCAATGAAATCCGAAATCCGCTTTGCAGTTTCCCGAACAAGCGGAAGGTTTGAGTCAAAATTCTTTTTCATCCTGTCAGCGGGTCCGGATATGCTTATAGCTGCTATGACATTGCCATTAACATCGAATACCGGTGCACCTATGCAAAACAAGCCGTATTCACTCTCTTCACGGTCTACAGAGTAACCACGCTGACGGGTTACTTTAAGCTCCAGCAAAAGTTGACCGGCGCTGGTGATGCTGTAATCAGTCAGTGGGGAAAAATCGTTAACGCGTATATAGGCATCTATAAACTCTTTAGACTTAAAAGCCAGTATGGCCTTTCCACAGGCCATGAGATGTGCTTTGCGTCCAAAACCAATGTAAGAATCAGTTCGTATAGAGGATGTGCTCAGCACTTTGTCAACTATACGGACGTACACATCTCCGTCCAAGATTGCCATATGCGAGGTCTCTCCACTTCGATTGGTAAGCTCCATTAGCATTGGATGCCCAAAGCGAATTATGTCCAGGCGTTCTATAACAGAATTACCAAGAATCATCAACTTTACATCCAGACTGTACTTGGCGTCGGCAGACTTTTTAACGTACTTTCTGCTTTCTAACGTGGCAAGCATTCTAAAAACAGAGCTCTTGGTGAAGCCTGTCAACTGCGAGATTTCCGGTACGGTAAGTTCTCCGTTCTTAGAAAGGAGATCGAGAATATCCAACGTGTTTGCGGCAGAGTGAAGTATATACTTTTCATTAAATGTTTCGTGCATGCAATTGTCCTCAAGTCAATTTCTTATTATTTTACACTGCATTATAGCATGTAATGAGTCCTTATGGAATACGAAATTTGTATTTGCGAAGACCCCGTAATAACAAAAAACCTTAATAGTTCGATATATGAATTACTAATTCACTAAACGAAGGGATATCGTTTTGTGTGATTTGGAGAAATGAATAATATAGCTGAAGAGTTGAACTTAAATTTATTGACAATATGACGAAGAAAGGCTATATTTTCAATTGTTAGTTCATTATATAAACTAACAATACAATATACGAAGTGGGAGGGCGATAGAGAATGCAAAAGATTAAATTTTATGGGATAGGAGGTCAAGGTGCGGTAACTGCGGCGAAGATATTATCTATAGCCGTTTCAGTGTACCAGGATGAGTATGCGATAACCGTACCTGCGTACGGCCATGAGCGGCGTGGAGCCCCGGTTTTTGCACATATAATCGTTGACAATAAACCGGTTCTCCTCAACTGCTACGTGTATGAGCCAGACATAGTCGTCGTGTTTGATGAAAGCCTCATAGACATGGGAGTTAACGTTGGAGAAGGTTGTACGCCAGACACAATACTTGTACTCAATACAGGCAGCGAGGAAATGATTAAACGCTACAAAGAAGAGTATGGGTTTGAGACCATTTATGCGTGCGATGCTACAGGCGCAGCTACTTTGAACATTGGCCTTAGCATACCTAACAGTTCGATGCTTGGCGCTTTGGCAAAGACGGGTATTGTAAGTATTGAGGCAATTGCTTCTGCAGTGAGAGAGAGTTTTGGAAAGGTTGGTGAAAAGAATGCAAATGCAGCAGAATATGCCTATGAGCACACAGTTAAAGCGTAGAGTATTGGGGCCGTGCTCACACATACTTTCTGCAGCGCATACTGGTAGCTGGCGAATGGAGCGGCCAATCGTGGACGAAACATTGTGTATAAGATGCGGAACCTGCGCCCGCTACTGTCCGACGGCATGCATAACTGTAAGCAAAGAAGGAAGCCCTCTCACGTTTGACTGGACGTACTGTAAAGGCTGTGGAATATGTGCAAATGAGTGCCCTAAGGCTGCTCTGAAAATGATACCTGAAGGGAGCGAGGACTAATGCCAATTAAGATGTTTGATGGCAATGGAGCGGCTGTTGAAGCAATAAGGCTTGCTCGCCCGGGTGTGATTGCGGCTTATCCTATTACTCCGCAGAGCTCCATTGCAGAACATCTTGCTGACCTGGTCGCCGATGGAAGCATAGATGCTGAGTATGTCAGGGTTGAGTCAGAACATTCGGCTATGTCGGTAAGTGTTGGTGCACAGCTTACAGGCGTAAGGGTGGCGACAGCGACATCGTCCGTAGGACTTGCGCTTATGCATGAGGTCTGCGGTGTCGCTGCGGGTTGTCGCGTACCTATAGTTATGCCGGTAGTAAATAGATCGCTGGTTGCGCCTTGGTCGCTTTGGTGTGACCATTCCGATACTATGTCAGAGCGCGATACAGGTTGGCTGCAGTTTTATTGTGCAACTGTACAGGAAGTATTGGATATGATGCTCTGTGCCTACCGAATTTCTGAGCATGAGGATGTAATCACACCTTCCATGGTTTGCTTTGATGGCTTTTATCTGTCGCACTCAATGCAAAAGGTTGACACACCCACAGATGAAGAAGCTTGGGAATTTGTCAAGCCATATGTCAGGCGCAATATGTATCTTGACACAAAAGACGTAATGTTTATCAATGATTTGTGCCCGACTGTTGAACATACTGAGATGAAGTACCAGCAGATGATGGGCTTCAAGAATGCAGCAAAAGTTGCGAAAGATGTATTTGCAGAGTACAAAGAACGCTTCGGCAGGGATTTGCATACGGTTGAGAAATATATGCTGGAAGATGCCGATATTGCGGTTGTGACTATTGGATCAATGTCTGGTACGGGTAAATATGTCGTCAACCAGCTACGTGAGAAGGGTATAAAAGCCGGGTTGCTACGCATCTGTATGTTCCGTCCTTTCCCTGCTGAAGAGGTCAAAGACGCGCTTAAGAATGTCAAGGCAATAGGTGTGATGGACCGTTCCAGCGGCTTGGGTGCCGCTCAGGGGCCTGTTTGTTCTGAGGTCAAAGCAGCGTTGTATGGAGAAGGCACTGGCAAGATATTCGGTTTTATAGGCGGTATCGCTGGTAGAGATATCTCTGACGGCTCTTTCCGTAAAATATTCCGTGAGTTACTTGACGCCTATGAGGGTAAGGAGTCCGGATGTAACATGTGGTTCGATGTCAGAGATGACGCAATGAACATAAGAGAGGTGGACATGCCATGCTGACATACAAAGTACAACCTAAGGGTGCAGTATCGCCTGGAATTAGCACTTGCCAGGGCTGTATGATAGATGTTATTTTCCGAAATGTTTTGGAGATAATGGGAGAGGATACCGTCCTGGTTGTGCCTCCAGGCTGCGCCGCGCAGTTTTCTGGCACGGGACCGGAGGCATCGGTAACAGTACCCGGTATTCAGGGTAACCTGGAAAACTCAGCTGCTATTGCTTCCGGTATAGCAAACGGATTTAAACATCAGGGAAATAACCATACGAAAGTGGTTGCAATAGCCGGTGACGGTGGAACAGTAGACATAGGCCTTCAGTCGCTCAGCGGTGCTATGGAGAGAAACGAAAATATACTCTACATATGCTATGACAATGAGGCCTATATGAACACTGGTATACAGGGCAGCAGCTCTACGCCACTTGCGGCTTCGACGACTACCACACCTGCTGGTAAGAAGGTAAATAATAAGGACCTTATTCAAATAGTAATGGCACACCATGTCCCATATGCAGCTACTGCATCCATTGCCAACATACCCGATCTACGCAAAAAAATACAGAAGGCGCGCGATATAGTGGGCTGCAGAGTGCTTCACGTCATGAGCCCTTGCCCGACTGGTTGGGGCTATCCATCTGCAAAGACGGTGGAAGTAGCAAGAGAGGCTATCAATTGTGGTGCCTGGGTACTGCTTGAATATGAAAACGGAAAGGTAACTCTCGGACGCCGTCCTGTGGATTTGGGGAATGCAGACAAGTATTTTTCAATGCAGAAACGCTTTAAAAGTGCAAGTAAAGAAGAACTGACTAATGCAGGGCAACACTTTGTTGAAAGGTATATGTACCTGGAAAAGCTGGCAGGTATGTAAAAGCTATTAAAGAGAAGGGAGAAAACTATGAGCAAAAAGACGTCTCCGACAAAAGTCTATATTGAGCTCGCAGTAGCGATAATTTTTTACATAGTCGCCAGTATGATAACTCCCCCAAGCGGCTTGACTGATGCGGGCTGGAAGGCCATATTACTTATGATAGTCTGCGTGTATGTCTGGGTAACAGAATTCATACCTGTGGGCATATCTTCCTGCTTCCTTATGTTCCTTCCCGCGCTTTTGGGCATACAGGATACGAACTCCGTTTTGCAGAACTTTGGTATAGCAACCATGTTCTTCGTCATGGGTGCACTTATAATTGCCAAAGTGTTTATTGACACCGGTTTGGGCTATAGAATTTCGCTTTATATTACGCCCATGTTTGGCTCCAAAAGTAAAAACGTATTGCTGTCCCTTATGCTGTGCGGATGCCTTATTTCCTCTATTCTGGTTGACATTCCAACCTGTATAATATTGGCGGGAATAGCATACCCAATGCTCCAGGAGAGCGGCTGTGAGCCGGGTAAAAGCAAATTTGGCAAGGCAGTAATGATAGGAATTCCCATCTCTGCCGCAATTGGTGGCATAGCTACTCCGGCTGGCAGCGGCCTGAATATACTTACTATCAACCTGCTAAACAATATCGGCGGCGAAAACATCACCTTTTTGCAGTGGACAGCCATAGGATACCCAATGGCCATAGTACTTACCTTTATTGCATGGATAGTAATCAGCCTTATTTTCAAGCCGGAAATTGACCATGTAAAAGGCTTTGGAAATATCAAGCAAAAAAAGCATGAATTAGGCCCTATGACTAGGGATGAGAAGAAGTTCCTTGTTATCTTTGCCTGTGTGCTTATCCTTTGGGTTACTCAATCGATGACTGGCATAGAGACTGCGTTTGCTTCGCTTCTTGCTGTATGCGTATTCTTCCTTCCGGGCATGGATCTTATGACTTGGGACAAGGCCAAAAGTGCTATAAGCTGGGATTCTATCCTCCTGATGGGTTCAGCCAACGCGTTGGCAATGATACTAAGTACACAGGGGGCTGCGGAATGGCTCAGCGATCTATGCCTCGGCGGCTTGGTAGATTCGTCCTTGTTCGTAATACTTGTTGTCATAACTGCTTTTGGCATCTTCAGCCATATACTGGTACCTGTGGCTAATGCAGTCCTTTCTGTTTGTGTTCCAATAGTTTGCGTGCTGGCTACGACAATAGGGGTTAATCCACTGTATCTGGTGCTTCCCCTTGGATTTACCGCTTCCGCAGTTTTCATTATTCCCCTTGATCCCATTCCACTTACTACTTACGGCTACGGTTATTGGAAGCTGCCGGAAATGGCCAAGCCAGGACTGGTTATATCAATCATATGGATTCCCATATGCGCCGCATTTATTTTGGCTGGCCGCTCTTTGGGCATCATTTAGAATTCCCCAACTCAAACCCCTCATATAAAAAGGAGGCCGCCATATCGGCGGCCTCCTCTGATGTAATCAAAGGAGCTGATAAGTTGAAAATAGTTACCCGGAGAGAAGCGGCCTCGCTTATAAAAGATGGAATAACATTAGGTATAGGCGGGTTCGGTGCTCACAGCGCTCCAGACGAGCTGTTGCTTGGCATAGAAGAACGGTATGCACAGGAGGGGCATCCGAGAGGAATAACTGTATTTTCAGGAATTTGCACAGGGAATAACAAGCCTGATCCCATAGGCCATAACCACCTCGCCGCTGAAGGGCTCATAGATACGCTTATTGCAGGGCACTACAAGAACTCAGCAAAAATGGACAGGCTTGTCTCTGAGAACAAAATAGCCGGATACGCATTGCCATTAGGTGTTGTAGTAAACATGCTTAGAGCCGCTGCTAGCGGCAAACCCGGCGTAATCACTAGGGTTGGTATCCATACCTACGCAGATCCGCGTGTGGAAGGGTGTGCAGTCAATGAACGTGCTAGGTCACAGGGGAGAGAACTTGCAACTGTTATGAATATAGACGGTAAGGATTATATGTTTTACCGTACTGTACCAATAGACGTATGCATAATACGTGCGAGTTATGCAGACCAAGACGGCAACATTTCACTCAAGCGTGAGGATATGCAGGAAAATCAACTGCAAATGGCAATGGCAGCTCACAACAACGGAGGCATAGTCATTGTACAGGTGGAGGCTATTCTCGAGAGAGGCAGCATACCAACTCGAGAGGTAACAATTAATCACTCCATTGTAGACTATGTAGTTGTATCAAGTCCGGATACTCACAGACAAAACTATGCGGTAGATAGGTACCATCCTGAATATACCGGTGAGATTAAAATTCCGGTAAAAGATATACCTGCTATGCCGCTTAATATGAGAAAGGTTATAGCGAGAAGAGGCGCTTTGGAGCTCAAGAGAGGAAGTGTTATAAATCTTGGTATTGGTATTCCTTCAGGTATAGGCAGTGTGGCTAACGAAGAGGGAATTGCAGATGCCGTTATATTGTCTCTTGAATCTGGCCCTTTGGGGGGAGTGCCTGTCGAAGGGCTGGGTTTTGGGTGTGCTACCAACCCGGAGAATATATACTCCATCCAAGACAACTTTGACTTTTATGATGGTGGTGGACTGGATGCTGCTTTCTTGGGCTTAGCTCAGGTTGACGAACATGGTAATGTCAATGTATCTCGCTTTGGTAAAAGTTGTGCAGGCCCTGGCGGGTTTATAAATATAACGCAGAGCACAAAAAACGTATGCTTTATGGGTGGATTTACTGCTACAAAGCCTACTCTGGATATAGTGGATGGATGCCTCAACATAGTTTCCGACGGTACAGGAGTTAAGTTTGTCAAAAAAGTGGAGCAAATAACTTTCTCGGCAGATTACGCAAGAGAGACGGGTCAAAACGTACTCTACATAACGGAGCGGGCAGTTTTCTGCCTTTCCGAGGAGGGTATAAAGCTAATTGAAATAGCTCCTGGTGTGGACCTTGAGCGTGATATCCTCTCACACATGGAGTTTAGACCGCTTATCTCTTCAGAGCTTAAACTTATGGATAGCCGTCTTTTTAGGGACGAAAAAATTGGCATTGTTCTGTAGTTTTGCAGTACGTTTAATATTGGAGCAAAAACTTGAGTTATCTCACTTATAGTACAGCGAACAAGGAAATGATTACAGCCATAAACAAAGTCTAAAATTGAAAAGGTTTGTAGATTTTCGCATGTTTTGAATCGCCGCAACCATTGGTTGCGGCGATTCAAAGTCGGCTTGATTGACTTTTGAACTTCCAATTGGTAACATACTGCGTGAGGGAGGGAGAAAGTTGACTCTGAACGAAAACATACGCGCTCTCCGAATTGACGCAGGTCTTTCACAGGACGAACTCGCGGCACGCTTGGGCGTGTCCAGACAGTCGGTTTCAAAGTGGGAGACCGGTTCAGCGACGCCGGAGCTTGAAAAGCTCACGGCCATGTCCGGACTCTTCGGCGTGACGCTCGATGAGTTAGTATACGGCAGGAGGGAAACTGAGGCCGGGGACGCGGCCGCACTTGAGAGAGATAAACAGACCGGGACTCCAAAAGCAAGATATGTAGCGGGCCTGGTGCTCGTCATCGTGGGAGGCGTGATAGCTATAGTGTTTATGCTGCTGGGCGTCAGCTTGCCGTGGGCGGCGCTCTGGTGCTCGCCGCTCATACTGTGCGGAATTGCCTGTTTTAAGGCCCGGCGGCATCTGGCCTTCTGGTGTTTCGTTTCAGTGTACGTGCCGGTATTCGTGTATCTTGAGATTGGCACCGGGGTTGGCTTCTACGACATAGAAGCGTTACTGGCAGGAGGCGGTTCCGTGTTGCGCGGAATAATTTATGCTGCACTGATGCTCTGTGGTGTATGCCTGACGGCGTCTGGAATATGGATATACCGGAACACGTACATAGCTGTCCGCTGGACACACTGGTGTATGCTGTGCGTGATGCTCGTGTTGATCCTTGCTCCACTCAATATTTTTCCGGATGACTATTTTGTACAGTACAGGTTGTGCGTAACACTGAAGTATCTTCTCA
Organism: uncultured Clostridia bacterium; assembly: GCA_930990965.1. Taxonomy (GTDB): domain Bacteria; phylum Bacillota; class Clostridia; order Oscillospirales; family Oscillospiraceae; genus Scatomorpha; species Scatomorpha merdigallinarum. The sequence continues at coordinate 28,708 of CAKNRQ010000002.1, read as the reverse complement.
GTTTTACGCTAATTGTGTACGGATACGTGTTTATCCATTCGTTTGTTGCCCGTAAAGAGTAGGCTGCAATGAATGCGCTAAATAAAAAGTTTGGCCCGTCCGGCGAGTTGCCGGGCGGGCCGTTTTTTCAAAGGCCAATCCTGCGCTTTTCGCTTTCTACGGCCCTGTTCAGGGCTTCAAAGTCCACATAGGGGCGGTAGACTGCCTCGAGCTGGTCGTGCACGGCTTTTGCCGCGGCCAGGCACTGCCCGGCACGCACCAGCAGGCGCTCTTCTATCTTCTCGTCCTCGCGCAGCTGCGGACGCAGGGCACGGAGCGTCTCGGCGCTGACCATGCGGTCCAGGTGCAGGCGGCGGTGCTGTTCCGGATAAGCGGCCAGCAGGTCTACAGCGGCATAGCCGAGACCGAGCTCGGGGAAAATAACGGCCTCAATGCGCTCTGGGCACAGCCAGTGCGGGCATATTATGGCATCGAGTTTGCGCTCTTGGGCTTGGCGCGCGAGTTCGCCCGTGAATTCAAAGCCCAAACCTGTGCGGTTGTCCAGCAGGAACAGCCTCGGGCAGAGCTGGGCCAGAGTGTCCGCTGCCAGATACCGGCCCTTGCAAGTGAGACCGCCGAGGAAGCGCCGGATGGGACCGCGGCCCAGCTTGGAGCCGGATTTGGGCAGCTCCCTGGCGGCTATGCCGGCGGCACGTGAGCAGGCGGCAGCGCGCTCTTCGCCTGAGACATATGACATGGTCAGTGCGGGAGAAACCGATGCCGCGGCGGCGAGCAGCTCATAGGCACGCCTGTAGTGGAGCTTATAGCCGGCGTTCAGCTCCCGCAGTTCGTTCCCCATTGAGAACGCGCCGCCAGCGGCGCAGTGCTCGCCTATATTTAAATAGTCGCCGTCTGCCGCAAAGACATCCGGGTCAAGTACATGCGGGGCGGTGCCGTCGGCGTAGCCCAGGTGAAAGTCCGGAATGTATATCCCGTCGAGCGAGTCCGGGTCGCCGGAGCATATGATGTACTCTACAAAGTGCCCGGCATCTTCGGCGGCTTTGCCGATGGCGCGCATAAAGCTGCTCTTGCCGGTGCCGGGACCGCCTTTTATGACGCGCAGGAAATCTCCGTCGCCGGAGCAAAATCCGTTGTAGAGCGAGTGAAAGCCGCGGGCAGAGTTGGAGCCGAGAAACCATGTGGTGTGGGTGCTTTCCATAGCGTTTACCTCGTTTTCATATAGACTTCGTATTAAACTATGCGAATGAGCGCGTGATTGACAGCGGTGGTTACAGCGGATATAATCCCACTGAGGTGAGAAGCTTGTATAAGACCATACTCTTTGATTTTGACGGTACGGTGTTTGATACCGGCGAGGGAATAATGAAGTCCGTGCAGTATGCGGCAGAGGCCTTCGGATACCACGAACCGGACTGGCAGGCCCTTAGAGAGTTTGTCGGCCCGCCGCTGACCGACACCTTTGCCAAACGCTATAATGTGGATGAGGAGACTGCAAAGGCCATGACGGCCAAGTACCGTGAGCGCTATCGCGTAAACGGTCTCGATGAGTGCAGCGTATATCCCGGCGTGCCGGAGCTCGTGCAGAAGCTTAAGGCCCACGGTGCCAATGTAGCCGTGGCAACCGGCAAGCCCACCGCCTTTACCGTGGACATACTCGAAAGGCACGGTCTGGGCGGCCTGTTCGACGCCGTGCTCGGCAGCGAGTTTGACGGCAGGCGCGGACAGAAGTGGGAAGTGATCTCCGAACTGCTCGACCAGTTCGGCCACGACGGCGCCGTCATGATAGGCGACCGTGACAATGACGTGCGCGGCGCCAAGCGCTGTGACATCCCGTGTATCGGCGTTGCCTGGGGCTATGCCGAGCCAGGCGAGCTGGAACGCGAGGGCGCGATTGTCGTGGCAAGAGATACCTCTGAGTTAGAAAAACTCTTAATAGGATAATTTTGACTTGACTCTATCCATATAAGATAGTAATATATCTTATATGGATAGAGTTATTTTGCATTCGGATATCAATGCCTGTTATGCCAGTGTGGAGCAGATTTATGACAGCAGCCTGGTTGGAAAAGCCGTGGCAGTGGGAGGGAGCGAAGAGAAACGCCACGGTGTAGTCCTGGCCAAAAGCGAACCGGCAAAACGCGCGGGCGTAAAGACAGGAATGACGCTCTGGGAGGCTAGACGCTGTTGCCCGGAGATAATAATTGTACCGCCGCACTTTGAGCGCTATATCTACTTTTCTCGAAAAGTGCAGGAGATATACGCGGACTACACCGACAGGAGAGAACCTTTCGGAATAGATGAGAGCTGGCTGGATATAACGGGCTGCGTAAAAGACGGGCTCGCTGCGGCGCAGGAGATACGGCGGCGTGTAAAGCGCGAACTCGGCCTGACGGTGAGCGTGGGCGTGTCGTGGAACAAGGCCTTTGCCAAACTGGGTTCGGACTACAAAAAACCGGACGCCGTGACGGCAATAACGCGCGAGAACTACCGTGAAATTGTGTGGCCTCTGCCATGTTCAAGCCTGCTTTATGTCGGCCGTGCCACTACGGCAAAACTCGAACGCATGGGCGTACACACCATAGGCGGCCTGGCCTGCATGCCGCGGCATCTGCTCAGGAGCGCATTCGGCAAAATGGGGGAGATGCTGCACGACTACGCAAACGGATGGGACTCGTCCAAAGTGCTGCGGCCGGGCGAGTATCCTGCGGCCAAAAGCATCGGCAACGGCACCACGACCCCGCGCGACATGCGCTCCCGCTCGGATGCCCTTCCGGTGGTCGTCAGCCTGTGCGAAAGCGTGAGTACAAGGTTGCGCCGCGCCGGGGCCCGTGCAGGCATAGTGACGCTCGAGCTGCGCGACGCGCACGACCTGAGCTGGATCAGCCGCCGTACAATGCTTGGCCACGCCACCGACTGTGTGAGTGAATTGTCCGCAGTATCCATGTCCCTGCTGGACGCCAACCACCACTGGCCGGACCCGCTAAGAAGCCTGGCAGTGCGTGCCGAAGCGCTGGAATACTCCCCGCATGAGCAGTTGGATGTCTTTACGGATTACCGCTACCTCGAAAAGCAACGCCGCCTCGACGCTGCCATAGACTCACTGCGCGAGCGCTTCGGGGCGCAGAGCGTGCTGCGCGGGAGCGTGTTTGCCGACCCGGGTATGGCTGTGCCTCAGGCTCAGGAGGAGTATTCATTTGTCAGGAAACTCAGCGAAGGGGGTTGACAGCACTGTGCGGATGTGATATATATGTGATATCAAAACGATATCACATATATAGGAGGAATGAATATGAATACCAATCTTGTGGAGGAGAAGCTGCTGAGTCCGGCAAAGGGCATACCGGTGCTTATCCTGGATTTGGTCATGCTGCTGACGAGCATTGTGCTGTCTGGGGTTTCCATTGCGCTGCTGGATACGCGCAGCACAGCGCTGGGGGCCATACTGCTCATTCTGGCCGTAGGCATGTTCATCGCCTTCTTCATCCTGCTTGGCGGCCTTAAGACTGTGAGGCCGGGCGAGGCGATGGTACTCACGCTCTTCGGCAGCTACCACGGCACGGTTAAGGAACCGGGATATTACTTCGTAAATCCGTTTTGCTCCTGCATAACTCCGGCGTATAATAAGGCCGCCGCCGAGAAGGCCAGGGCAGAGAAAGAAAACGGAGGAAACCCCAGCTCTACAACTCAGGTCACTTCTAACCGTTCAAGGATCTCTCTCAAAACAATGACCCTTGACAACGGCCGTCAGAAGGTCAACGACGTGCTGGGCAACCCCATAATCATCGGCGCTGTGGTCATCTGGCATGTGGAAAATCCCACCCAGGCCGTATTCAACGTCGAGGACTATCCTAGCTTCCTCTCCACGCAGACGGACTCCACCATACGCAACATAGCGCGGCTATATCCCTATGACGTGTTTGACGAGGAGGAGCAGGAGGCCGCGGGCGAGAAAACACTGCGCGGTTCCAGCCAAGAGATTGCCGACAGCATGCGTTCGGAGCTGCAAAAGCGAGTCTATGACGCCGGCATCATTGTCGAGGAAGTGCGCATCACACACTTGGCCTATGCCGAGGAGATAGCCGCGGCGATGCTCCAGCGCCAGCAGGCGGCAGCGGTAATAGCGGCCAGGCAGAAGATAGTAGATGGCGCAGTCGGAATGGTGAAGATGGCCATAGAAAAGCTCGACGAGGATGACGTCGTGGTGCTCGACGACGAGCGCAAGGCGGCGATGGTGTCTAACTTGCTCGTTGTGCTCTGCGGCAACCACGACACTCAACCGGTGGTTAATACGGGGAGCATATACTGATGCCCGCGCCGTCCCCTGATGAGCGCGAGGAAAAGCTCCGGGAGCGGCTTGAACGTATAGAAGCGCTCGAGAAAGAAGTTAAAGCCCGTGAAAAGGCCCTGAAAAAGGCAGAGACGGCGAAAAAACAAATAGTTTTGCGCCTCTCAAGTTCTCTGTGGGACGATATAGCCGCCTGGGCTGAAGAGGACTTTCGGAGCATCAACGGCCAGATTGAGTACCTGCTCACCGAGGCCGTGCGAAAACACAAGGGAAAGTGAACACAAGAAACAGGAGCCGCCGGTTAATCCGGCGGCTCTCAGTGTACGAAATGGCCTCGCAGAGTTTTGCGCCCGCAGGGCGCAAAAGGGACTTATATTATTTTCAGCGGCGGCGTGTACGTCGCTGAAAATACATTTCGCGAAGCGAGCGTCGAATTGTCCACTTTAGTGGACAACCGAGGCGCAGAGCGCAGCGCCGGCCTTCATTGGCCGCGTTTGCGGCCAGGAGGCATTATTGTCTGAAAAGGCCGTTGGTCTTTTCAGACAGTTTAGGAGCCGCCGGTTAATCCGGCGGCTCCTGTTTTTCCATCGTCTTGTAGTACGCCCATTTGGCGTAGCGGCTGTCTACTATGCACATTATGATAAGTACGCCCATTGCAGCAAAGAAACTGTATATGCCGGGCAGGGCGAAGGCCAGTATGATAATTGCGACGCCAGAGACCATCATGGCTTTCCCGCCGAAGCGCTGACTTAGACGCCAGGTTTCTTCGTTTAGCATGCTGTACTTTGTGCGCAGGCCGGATGTGGAATTGAGCTTCAGCTTGGGCATTTGGTTCCCGACGGGAATGAGGCTTGCGCCTGTGAGCGCCATAGAAATCTGCCAGACGCTCCGGTTGTAGCGCTCGACGTCAAACTCCTGGTTTACTGCCGCACGCATGAAATAGAGGGAGAGAAAGTCAAATACAGCGAGTACTACCATCGTGCTGTGTTCGAGAAACGTAGCATTTGCCGCGCCATTTTTATCCTTTGTGCGCACCAGCTTCGTGAGTCCGGCCATACCCAGCCGGGTTAGCAGTACGAGCACGGGCCAGATAAGTACCTCCCACTTGCTGCCCATGCGGTCGGCCTTCCCGGAGGCGTTCCAGTGCCCCGGTATCTCGTCGGGTGCGAGGCAGAGTGCGACTGCCGCCGCAAGGAAGGGGAGAAGGGTGAGTACGTTAAGTATCTGCTTTGATCGCTTCATGCGTGCCTCCTTTCAGCTCCGTGAGCCATAAAAGCACTTCGTCTATGACGGTGATATCGAGCTCGTAGTATATGAAGTTTTTCTCACGAGTCTCGTATATGAGCCCGGCCTTTTTCAGCTTAGAGAGGTGATAAGAGAGCGCCTGCGGACTTGTGCCCAGTGCCGACGCCAGCTCCCCGGCCGAGAGCCTTCCGCGCTTGAGCTCCATAAGTACCTGCCTGCGCTGCTCGTCCCCCAAAGCAGACAGTATTTCCCGATAAGACATGCGCATCGCCTATTTCAAAATTATTTTAAATAGATTATAAATCGGATTTTCTGTAATGTCAACTTGTTTTACTATACGCCATGTGATATAATAACGCGCTGACAATTAACCCACGGAGGTATCAGTATGGGTGCAATGATAACTGTCGATAACCTGAGCGTGCAGTTCGGCGGCCAGGTGTTGTTTACGAATGCCGACCTGCAGTTCACTTCGGGCAACTGCTATGGCATTATCGGCGCGAACGGAGCGGGGAAGAGTACCTTCCTGCGCGTGCTGTCCGGCGAGGTGGAGAGCACCTCCGGCTCTGTATATATAGACCCCAAGGCCCGCATGAGCGTGCTCAAGCAGAACCAGAGCATGTACGACGAGTACACGGTTATGGACACTGTCATAATGGGCAACAAGCGCCTCTACGACATAGGCAAAGAGAAGGACGCCATCTACGAGAAGCCGGACTTCACCGATGAAGACGGCATCCGTGCCAGCGAGCTCGAGGAGGAGTACGCCGAGCTGGGCGGCTGGGAGGCCGAGAGCGACGCGGGCAGAATATTGAACGGCCTCGGTGTGGACACGCAGTACCACTACACCATGATGGCCGACCTGGACGGCAGGCTGAAGGTCAAGGTGCTGCTGGCACAGGCGCTCTTCGGCAAGCCGGACATAGTCCTGCTCGACGAGCCCACGAACAACCTCGATTTGCAGAGCGTCGTCTGGCTTGAGGATTTCCTCATGGACTACGAGGGCACTGTGCTCGTAGTCAGCCACGACCGCTACTTCCTTAACAACGTGTGTACGCACATCGTCGATATCGACTACGGCAAGATTAAGATGTACGTCGGCAACTACGACTTCTGGTACGAGTCCAGCCAGCTCATGCAGAAGCTCATAAAGGACCAGAACAAGAAGGCCGCGCAGAAGATAGCCGAACTCGAAGCGTTTATACGCCGCTTTGCCGCCAATCGCTCGAAGTCGCGCCAGGCCACATCCCGCCGTAAGCTGCTCGACAAGCTTACCATTGAGGAACTGCCCGCGTCCAGCCGCCGCTATCCCTGGGTCGGATTCAAGGCCAACCGCGAGCCGGGTAAGGACAGGCTCTTTGTCACCGACCTCTGCAAGAGCGTGGACGGCGTGCCGGTGCTCAAAAACGTCAGCTTCATCATGAATAAGGGCGACAAGATAGCGATAATCGGCCGCAATGAGCTAGCCGTGACTATGCTCTTCAAGCTCCTGATGGGCGAGGAGGAGCCCGATTCCGGCAACATCAAGTGGGGCGTCTCCACCACGCAGGGATACATGCCCCGCGACAACAGCGCATACTTTGAGGGCTGTGAGCTCTCCATCATGGACTGGATGCGCCAGTTTTCCGAGGACAAGCGCGAGAGCTACCTGCGGCAGTTCCTGGGACGCATGCTCTTCTCCGGCGACGAGGTCTATAAGCCTGTCAACGTTCTCTCCGGCGGCGAGCGCGTCCGCTGCATGATATCGAAGCTCATGCTCTCCGGAGCGAGCGTGCTGCTGCTCGACCAGCCTACTAACCACCTCGACCTCGAGAGCATAGCCGCGCTCAATAACGGCCTCGAGGCCTTCGAACACAACATCATCTTCTCCTGCCATGACCACCAGCTCACGCAAACCGTGGCCAACAGGATAATAGAAATCAACGCCGACGGTTCCATCACGGACCGCATGTGTACCTACGACGAGTACATGCACATAGCGGAGCATGAGGCTGCCGCAGAGTGAGAGAAGATTTGAAGAAATTGAGCAATAACGTTCAAAAAACGTTGAATATTACCGCTATAGGCGAGATATTAATCGACTTCACGGACTGTGGGCGCTCGCAATATGGGAGCAGGCTGTTCTCGCAGAATCCCGGCGGCGCGCCGGGAAATGTGGCCGCGGCTGCGGCCAGGTTGGGCTTGAAGAGCGCTTTCATAGGTAAAGTCGGAGACGATATGCACGGGGAGTTCCTGCGTGCCTCGCTCGCCGGGGCCGGCGTCGATACCTCCGGGATCGTGAAAGACAAAAATTACTTTACGACCCTGGCTTTTGTACAACTCGATGAGGACGGGGAGCGGAGTTTTTCATTTGCCAGAAAGCACGGCGCCGACACTCAGCTGCGCTTTGACGAAATACCCGACCGGCTCCTGTCCAAGACTCAGGTGCTGCACTTCGGAACAATCGCCATGACGGATGAGCCGGAGCGGACGGCCCAGCTAAAGAGCATAGATAGGGCCCGGAGCTTCGGCGCGCTGCTGTCATTCGACCCTAACTACCGCGACACGCTTTGGGGCAGCGCCGGGCAGTTTGTGCGCAGCACGAGAGAACTGCTGAATGCCGCCGACCTGGTCAAGATCTCCGAAGAGGAAATGGAACTAGTTACGGGGGAAACTGACCCCGGGCGCGCCATAGAGTATCTGCTGGGCCGCGGAGCCAGGATAGCCGCCGTCACTCTGGGTAAGCGCGGCGCCATAGCGGGCAGCCGTACAGCCGGGCTTGTCTACCGCGAGGGCAGAAAGTGCAAGCCCTTGGATGCGACTGGAGCGGGCGACGCCTTTTGGGGCGGCTTTTTGAGCGCCATGCTCACAAGCGGTACAGAGCCAGAACGCGCAGGGGAACACGAGCTCGGCGGGTGGTTGGACTTTGCCAACGGCGTCGGAGCCTATTGTACGGCGCATTTCGGAGGCATCAGCGGAATGCCTACACGACAGCAGCTGGAAGCGTTCCTCGAAAGTACAGAGTAAAAATGAATGTGTTAAAGCGGCCCCTTGCTGAAACCGGCAAGGGGCCGCACTTATGCCTTGGCGTGCCGAATGAATGTGCTGCAAAGACAAAAGGCCGTTTTCTGAGATGGCGTTTTTTGTAACCGCGAATGTTATTATTTTGTCTTTCTGAAAGCCTTGACAATCACAATCCGCTGCTATAGAATATCTCGGTTCCTGATGCGGGATCAAAATATTATGACCTTGATGGAAGGCGAAAAAAGTGGGAATTAAAGACCGGGGCCGGGTGCTGCCAGCCTCTGACATGACGAGCGGACCGTTGGCCAAACGGCTGCTTTTTTTCGCGCTGCCCATTGCGGCAAGCAGCATATTGCAGCAGCTCTTCAATTCCGCAGACGTGGCTGTAGCCGGACGGTTTGCCGCTCCGGGCGCCATAGCGGCCGTGGGCAGCAACTCGGTCATAGTGGGACTGTTTGTTAACCTGTTCGTGGGGCTGTCCGTAGGTGCAAACGTGGTTGTGTCTCAGTATATAGGCCAGAAGAGGGGACACGAGGCTACGGCTGCTGTGCATACTGCGGTTACGTTCTCCGTCATATGCGGGCTGGTGATGATGTGCATAGCTCTTGCACTGTCGAGATTTATGCTGGAGCTCATTGACACTCCGGAGGATGTGTTGGAGCGTGCGGTTAATTACCTGCGCATTTACTGCCTCGGCATCCCATTCATTGTGCCGTATAACTTCTGCGCTGCGGCTCTCAGAGCTATGGGTGACGCCAAGCGGCCCATGTATTGCCTAATAGTTTCGGGTCTGCTGAATATAGTGCTAAACCTGTTCTTTGTCATCGTATGCGGCCTGGACGTGTCGGGAGTGGCGATAGCCACTGTTATTTCAAACGTTGTGAGCACGACGATGGTGGTTGTAATACTTTGCCGCGAAAAAGGCGACGTGCGGCTGGAGTTGCGCCGCCTCCGTATAGAGAAAGAGCCGCTGCGCCACATTTTGTACATAGGCATGCCCGCCGCGGTAAGCTCCGTGGTGTTCTCTATCTCCAATATCTGCCTGCAATCGGCCATAAACGGCTTCGGCAGTGCGGCTGTGGGCGGCATGACGGCGGCAATAAACTTTGAGAATTTCTGTTATTTTGTCGTGAACGCCTTTGCCCAGTCTGCTGTTACATTTACAGGCCACAACTACGGCGCCGGCGAGTATGGACGCTGCAGGAAGATAATGCGGCTGTGCATGGTAGAGGGTATGTTAGGAACCGAAGCGCTGTCGCTGATTTTTGTGCTGTTCTCATCAACACTTATCCGTATTTTCACAGTAGTACCCGAAGAGATAGAGTACGCCATGATAAGGGTAGATTATATCCTGCCCTTCATGTTCCTGGAGTGTACATACGAGATAACAGGCTCCTCGCTGCGTGGCATGGGACGGTCTACGATGCCGGCTCTGTTCACCGTAATCGGTACGGTCGTGTTCAGGCTCATTTGGGTGTATCTGCTGTTCCCGGGGACTGAAAACCTCGTTATGCTGCTGATTGTCTACCCCATCTCCTGGGCCCTGACCGGCGGACTGACGCTTGTATATTACTTCGTGGTTCGCAGAAAGGTGCTGCCGCGCGGCAGTAACTGAGAAGACGTAAAGTCCCGTCCCCGATACATTCGGGGACGGGACTTTTTCGTTTGGCGTGTTTACGGTTCAGCCAATGCAGCGCACTACGCCTTCGGCCGCGAGCCTGGCTATCTCCTCGTCGGAGCGGCCCAATGTACGCAGTACTTCGGCGGTGTGCTCGGCCTGCATCGGGGGACGGCGTGTTACTTTGGCAGGCTCGTCGCTGAATTTTATGGGCAGGCCGATAGAGCGCACCGTACCCTCTACGGGGTGATCAATACGCCACTCCATGTTGCGGGCTTTGAACTGCTCGTTTTCAAAGGCTTCCTCTGTGTTCAGCACAGGAGCATACATGGCATCTGCGCCGCCGAGTATCTCGTTCCATTCAGCCTGTGTTTTGCTGCGGAATATCTCGGAGAACGCCTTGCGCATCTCGGCCTGGCCGTCTTCGCCGTCGCCGAGCCTGTCAATGAAGTCATCGCGGCCCAGCTGAATGCAGAGCTTTTTCCAGAACTTCGGCTCGGCCGCTGCAATGCTGATATAACGGCCGTCGGCAGTTTCGTAGATGTTGTAGCCGGCGGCCTGCGGCGCGCGCTCCACATTGTGTCCGGCGGCAAAATAACGTCCGGCATACATATTCATCATCGGTATAAGACCTTCGTATATGCTCGTGTCTACATACTGGCCGAGCCCGGTATGCTCTCTGTGATAGATGGCGGAGAGCACTCCGATTGCGGCCCACATACCGCAGGTCATGTCCCCAAAGTACGCGCCGGGAATAACCGGCGCCTCGCCGGGCCTGCGTATGGTGTCGAGCACGCCCGAGAGGGCCAGGTAGTTCAAATCATGGCCCGGCTCTTGAACCATGGGGCCGTTCTGGCCGTAGCCTGAGAGTGAGCAGTATATGACGCGCGGATTCACCTTGCGCAATTCCTCGTAGCCTACGCCCAACCTGTCCATAACGCCGGGACGGAACTGCTCTATGACGACGTCGTACTCCATAACGAGCTCTTTGAGGATTTGGCGGCCTTCGTCGGTTTTGAGGTTGAGGCACATGCTGCGCTTGTTGCGGTTTAGCATGAGGAAGTTGTAGCTCTCGTTTACCTGCTTTTCGCCGGAAGCGCGAATATAGTCGCCCGCGCCGGTGTCCTCAATTTTGAGCACGTCTGCACCCATGTCGCCCAGGATCATGGTGCCAAATGGGCCGGGGGCCAGGCGGGTCAGATCAAGTATTTTTATACCGTCGAGAATCATAAATTACCTCCAGAACAAACAGTAGCTGCTCTAATTATGGCGCTTCCGGCCGTGAAAATCAAGCGCGTCCTGGAAGTAAGACAAAATTTCCTATTGACAATTTAAATCAGCGAGATTATAATGCACTCAACTCAAGAACGCAAATGGCTATGACTGCGGAATAGTACCGGGAGCAGTTCAGACCTGCGACGCTGCATCTGATTGAGGATGTTGTGTGCCGAAGTGGTTTGACAGGCTCTACAGAGAAGTGCCGGTTGGTGCAAGGCACGAGAGTACGGCCCGGGAATACACGCAAGAGCCGCCCCAGGAAAGCGATTTTCGCCGGTACGCCGGGCCGGGCTTCTCCCGTTACAGAGATAGAGTATCTCGCCTTCGGGCGACGTAGTCGAAAAGGCCGCAGACCGCGAGGCTGCGGTAAATTGAGGTGGTAACACGGGATTTGGCGCTCGTCCTCTATAAGGAGGATGGAGCGTTTTTTCTTTCCTCGAAACCGGCTGGAGTTATCGCCAAATGGCTCCTGCAAATCTCAAAAAGATAAGGAGCAAGTAAAAATGGCAAACATCAAATTCCACACCGGTATGAACATCCCCCTCGAACTGCACAAGGTGCGTATGGTGCAGAAACTCAACCTCCAGCCCGTTGAGCGCCGCCTGGAGGCCATCACCGAGGCAGGCAACAACACCTTCCTGCTCAAGAACGAGGATATATTCCTCGACATGCTGACCGACTCCGGCGTCAACGGCATGAGCGACCGCCAGACCGCGGCCATGTTCATCTGTGACGACAGCTACGCCGGCAGCGCGAGCTTCACGCGCCTCGAAAACAAGGTGCACGAGATCTTCGGCACAAAGTTCTTCCTCCCGGCCCATCAGGGCAGGGCCTGTGAGAACATCCTGGCCATGGCCTTTGTCAAGCCTGGCGACGTGGTGCCGATGAATTTCCACTTCACGACGACCAAAGCCCATATCACCCGCCTTGGCGGCAGCGTTGAAGAGCTGGTCATAGACGAGGCGTCCAAGACAACCAGCGATCACCCCTTCAAGGGCAACTTTGACCTCGACAAGCTGCGCGCGCTCATAGACCGTGTGGGCCCGGAGCACATCCCCTTTCTGCGTGTGGAGGCGGGCACAAACCTGATAGGCGGCCAGCCGCTGAGCCTGCAAAACATGCGCGAAACCTGCGAGATCTGCCGTGAACACGGCATACTCACCGTACTGGACGCCAGTCTGCTGCAGGATAACCTCTACTTCATCAAGACGCGCGAGGCCGCGTGCAAGGACATGTCGATACGCGAGATCACCCGCGCCGTGGCCGAGCAGTTCGACATCATTTACTTCTCAGCACGCAAATTCGGTTTTGCCCGTGGCGGCGGCATAGCTATGCGCTCCAAAGAACTGTGTGAGCGTATGCGTGAGCTGGTGCCCATGTTTGAAGGCTTCCTCACTTACGGCGGCATGAGCGTGCGCGAGATGGAGGCCATAACCGTGGGCCTTGAGGAGACCATGGACGAGGACGTGATTTCCCAGGGACCCATCTTCATCGACTTCATGTGCCGCGAACTCATAAAGCGCGGCGTGCCGGTTGTGACTCCTGCGGGCGGCCTGGGCTGCCACCTGAACGCGCGCGAATTCCTGCCGCACATCGACGACCACGAATACCCGGCCGGCGCCCTGGCGGCAGCGGTTTACATCGCCGGCGGCGTGCGCGGCATGGAACGCGGAACCTTGAGCGAACAACGTGAGCCGGACGGAACGGAGCCCATAGCCGAAGTCGAGCTGCTACGTCTTGCCATGCCGAGGCGTGTCTTCACCATGAGCCAGGTGCTCTACGCCGTTGACCGCATCACATGGCTGCACGAGAACCGAGACCTCGTCGGCGGCCTGCGCTGGGTCGAGGAGCCGAGCTCACTGCGCTTCTTCTTTGGCCGTCTGGAACCGACCAGCGACTGGCAGATCAAGCTCGCCAAGAAGTTCCGCGACGACTTCGGCGATAGCCTGTGATTTGACGTATATGCAAAATAGCAAGAGGACGCCCTCGGGCGTCCTCTTGCTGTAATTATATCTGCGCGAGTATGCGTTCCACACGGTCGCAGTGATTTGGAAAGCGGGCCAGCAGCTCGGCGCAGGCGCCCTCCATTATGTAGGCGTGCCCGGCGGCTTCGAGCATGGCCGCGTCGTTGTAGCTGTCACCGAAGGCCATGACGTCGGAGAGGGGGATATCCAGCGAACGGCAAAGGCGGCGCAGTCCGTCGCCCTTGTCGGTGGAGTTGAAGTCAACCCAGGCGTCGCCGGATATGGCGGTGCGGAAATACTTGCTCCAGCGCGGGGCAAGCAGCGGCTCGATGAACTCGGCCCCGGCGGTGTAGAAGGCAGCCACTTTGACGATGGGTTCAGGTATCTCGTCGGGGGAGGAGAGTATAGTGACATTGTTGCCCACAGTGTCGCGCATGAGCGTCACTATTTCATCGCTCTTGGGGCACAGATAACTCCTGTCCTGACCGGAAATCTGTATGTCGCAGCCCGGTATGGAGATTATGTCGTGGCAGAGCTCAAGCGCGATGCCGCGGTCCATTGTGACTTTATCCAGCACATTGTCCGCGCCTCCGGGCCCGAATATGACGGCGCCGTTTTCGCAGATGTAATAGAGCTCGTCTGCGACCGGCGCGAAGAGCTGTCTGAGGCTGGTCTGCTGCCGGCCGCTGGTGGGGCAAAAGCGTATGCCCATCCCGGCCAGGCGTCTTATCTGGTTGAAGACCTCGTCCACAACGCCAGAGTTATATCCGTATACCAGCGTGCCGTCTATGTCGCAGGCTATGAGTTTTATCATGTGTTGCACTCCGTTTCCGCTTGCGTCAAAACACTTAGTTTTACTGCAAGCGCTGAGGTTGAAAGGCTCGCCGTGCAGGCCGAAAGACATTATAGCACATGACTGCGGCCGCTTCATCAATTTTCTGCAAAATGCGCCTGACAATAAAATTGCTTACTTTACATCGAAATTTATTGAGCTGCACACAATACGGGTTAACACAATCATCCGGCTCAATATTTTCAGCAGCGGTTTGCGGCATCTACATTGGCAATGCTGTCAAACCGGCTGAGGCAATATGCCGTCAAAACCTTTTGAAGCTCAGCTTTACTTGCAATTCCCGGTAATTTATTGTATAGTGTATGACGAAGTACGTCGGTGGAGTGATATATTTGTTGGAGAGACCCAATTATCTTAAAAATCTTAAAAGTGAGTCGGTGGTGCAGCAGGTGATAAACTGCCTCACAGATGGTATGGTCTCAGGAGAGCTCAAACCGGGCGATCGCCTGCCGAGCGAACCGGAATTGGCCGCACAGCTCGGCGTAGCCCGCACAAGTATACGCGAGGCGACTAAAATACTGACTTACTTGGGCGTTCTGGAGAGTAAGCGCAGCGAGGGAACTTTCGTCACCGGTGGTTTTCGGGAGAGTATGATAGACCCCATGGTGTATGGGGTCATACTAAACGGTGCACGTGACTTTGACAGCCTGATGGAGCTGCGTGAGCTGATTGAAGTGGGCATAATGCGCCTCGCCGTGAAAAAGGAGGAGCCCGAGCAGCTTGATGTTATACGTCAAAAGCTCGACGATTTTGAAGCCGCTGCAGCAGGCAAAGCCGGCGACAACATCGTTGAGGCCAGCTTTCAGGCTGACGACGCTTTTCACGAAGCGGTGTCTGCCCTGTGCCAGAATGAGCTCGTAGACAAGATAAACCGTGTTGTCCGAACTCTTACCTATTCGGTGCGGCACAAGACTGTCGAGACTATGATAAAAACCGGCCGCAGCAGGGAACATATAGACGTTCACTGGAAAATGTATGACATGCTGGTGAGCAAGAATCTTGACGGCCTGGAGGAATTTATACACAGTACTTATTTCCTCGACGCTGTCAAAGAATAAACAAACTTACCTGAAATACGAACCGTCACCCGCAATTTAAGGCGGGTGACGGTTTTTCTCTTGTAAATTATGAACAAATTCTAAATGAAAGAATTGGCTGAAAGCGAGAATTGATTTTCCAAGGTTGACGTGTATTTCTCAGGCGTGCTAACATATGTCTGACAAAAGACATAATACATAAGTGAAATGTCTTTTGTCGGGAGAATTACGCAGAAGAGACACCAAATCAGGAGGGAGAACAAAGATGAGAAGAAAAGGACTCAAGCTCAGTTGTCTTGCTCTTGCGCTTGTCATTGTGCTGACCGGCTGCGGGACCGGGGATGACGGCGAGAGAGCTGAAGGCGAGTACCAGACCATTGAGCTCACAATGGCTGTCAATGGTACGGACACGCAGATAGACGCCCGCGTGGGCGACTATTTTGCACAGCTTGTGGAAGAACGCTCCGGCGGGAACGTGACCGTCGCAGTGTTCCCAAATGATCAGCTGGCCAACGGCAATGCCTCGCGCGGCATTGAAATGATTGCCTCGGGCAGCGTCGACCTGGCGGCATATGCCACCTGCACGCTCGCGGTTATCGACGAGAAGCTGCCTGTGGCCACGATTCCCTGGATATTCGACAACTACGACGAGGCTATTGCCGTAATCGATTCCACCGGCGGCGAGTATTACGCCGAGCGTCTTGCTGACAAGGGCATGACTTATCTCGGAAGCTTCCACAACGGCTTCCGTCAGATTACCAACTCCAAGCGCGAGATACACACCCCCGAGGATATGGCTCATCTGAAGATCCGTGTTCCCGGCAGCGTTGTATACATGGGTTTCTTCAATGCTCTGGGCGCCGACCCCACCAGCATGAACTGGAGCGAAGTCTTCACCGCCATCCAGCAGGGTACCCTTGACGGCCAGGAGAATGGCGTCTCCATTACGGCTTCCGCTAAGATGAACGAGGTCCAGGATTACCTCACCATGTGGAACTACTCCTACGAGAGCGACCTCTTTGTAGCCAACAGCGACGTGTGGAATAACCTCGAACCCAAGACCCAGGAACTTCTCCAGGAGTGCGCCACTGAGGCCTGCAACTGGGGCAGAGAAACGCTCGAGAATGAGGAAGCTCAGATCCTTGAGGACTTTGCAGCGGGCGGTATGACCATCACATACCTCACTGAGGAAGAACAGGCCGCCTTTGAAGACTACATCGCAGATTTCAAGCAGGAAATGATTGAGTATTTTGGCGAGGATGCCTGCGCCGCGTTTGGCATCACCGGCTGACAGGGGGGAATAGATGATGTTCAGCAAAATACTTGACTATATCGAGGAGACGATATGCGTCGTCTGCACTATTGTGATGACCTGCATTACATTTGCCAACGTCGTCACCCGTTACACCGGAATTGGTTCGCTTTCCTTCTCCGAGGAGATAACGACCTATCTGTTTGTACTGCTCAGCATGATGGGCACAGCCATTGCGGCCAAACGCCGCGCGCACCTCGGCCTGACCGTCCTGCCGGACGCCGTGAATTTCAAGGCGCGCAAGGCATTGCTCGTGTTTGTATACGGGCTTGCCACCGTGTTTTCGGCACTGCTCGTGTATTACGGCATCCTCATGGTGATAAACCAGTACAATCTGGGCATGGTAACCTCTGCCATGCAGTGGCCCGAGTGGATTTACGCGACCTTCGTACCGTTTGGCGCTGTGTTTGTGACTATTCGCTTCGCACAGGCAACTATACAGGAGGCCAAAGTAAAACCCGAGTCCGCTGATGGAAAGGAGGAGCTGAGCAAATGATAGCCGCCGTACTGTTTATAACTTTTGCCCTGCTGCTGGTCTTGGGCGCACCGATAGCCATATGCCTGGGCGTCTCGAGCATAGTAGCCATGCTCGTCCAGGGCGCGGGACGCCCCCTGGATACCGTAATGAGCGCCATGCCGCAGATGTTCAGCTCGTCCATGAGCAAGTTCGTGCTGCTGGCCATTCCGTACTTCATACTGGCCGGCAACATAATGGACAAAGCTCAGATATCCAAAAGGCTTATTAATCTGGCAGAGGCCTGCGTCGGCCACCTGCGCGGCGGCCTGGCCATCGTCTGCGTCATAGTTTCCTGCTTCTTCGCAGCGATATCCGGCTCCGGTCCGGCCACCGTCGCCGCCCTCGGCCTCGTCATGATTCCCGGCATGATTCGCTCCGGCTACAGCCCGAAGTTTTCCGCAGCCCTTATGGCCAGCGCCGGCGCTATAGGCGTTATCATTCCACCGAGCATAACCTTCGTCGTGTATGGATCCATTGCCTCCGGCGTATCCATCGGAGACCTTTTCAAAGCCGGCGTAATACCCGGACTTATCATGGGCGCCGCCCTCATCGCCACTGCTTTGATTCTCGGCCGCAAGGTTGACCTCGTCAAGCTCCCCAAAGCAAGCTGGCATGACCGCTGGGTAGCCTTCAAGAAGGCTTTCTGGGGCCTGCTGATGCCCGTTATCATCCTTGGCGGCATCTACGGCGGCATCTTTACTCCGACCGAGGCCGCTGCTGTCTCCGTCGTATACGGCCTCATCATCGGTGTGTTTGTCTACAAGACTGTCAAGCTCAAGGAACTGTGGGCGATAATAATTGACTCGGCAAGCACGACCGCCACGGTTCTCTTTATCACCGCGACGGCCAGCATGTTCGCCTATGTGCTGACCCGTTCCCGCCTCGACGTCGCCATCTCCAACGGCCTCACTGAACTCACCGGCGGCAGCACGATTATCTTCTTCATAATCGTCAACATCATCCTGCTTATCGCCGGCTGCTTCCTCGACTCCACGAGCGCGCTGTACATCTTTACTCCGCTCTTCGTCCCTGTCGCTCAGGCTCTGGGCGTAGACCTTATACACCTCGGTGTCGTCATGATAGTCAACCTGGCCATCGGCCTGTACACCCCCCCTGTGGGCGTCGACCTGTACGTCGCCTGCGGCGTGGCAAAGGTCAACCTCAAACAGATATCGAGAGCAGTTGTGCCATTAATTTTGGCGTCGCTTATTGTCCTGCTTATCATTACCTACATACCGGGCATAAGCACCATATTCACATCCTGATTACCGGCTGTTAAAGAAAGGTGATAATTATGAAAGAGCAGATGAGTATAGCTCAGCTTAAAAACACCTGCACAGACCTCAAGAAGCATGTCATCGACATGATATACAAAGCGCAGTCCGGGCATCCCGGCGGCAGCCTCTCCGTTGCCGAGTTTGTCACCGCCTGCTATTTCCGCGAGATGAACGTAGACCCGCAGAATCCAAAGTGGGCCGACCGCGACCGCTTTGTTATGAGTAAGGGCCATGTTTGCCCGGCGCAGTATGCTGCGCTCGCCATGCGTGGCTTCTTCCCGATGGAAGTGCTGGACACCCTCCGCAAGGAGGGGTCCCCACTCCAGGGCCACCCGGACATGAAAAAGTGCCCCGGCATTGATATTTCCACCGGTTCGCTAGGCCAGGGCCTGGCCTGCGGAGTGGGCATGGCCATTGCCGCCAAGCTGGACCAAAAGGACTACCGCGTCTTCGTGGCCGTCGGCGACGGCGAGTGCAATGAAGGCGAGATTTGGGAGGCCTGCGGCACTGCCAACAAGTACAGGTGCGACAACCTCGTCGTCTTTGTGGACTACAACAACCTGCAGCTCGACGGGACATGTGACGAGATTATGCCGCCAGTAAACCTGGGAGATAAGTTCAAGGCCTTCGGTTTTGACGTCTACGAAATTAACGGCAACGACATGGAGGAAATGGTACGTGCCCTTGACCTCGCAGTCAGCGTCAAGAACGGCAAGCCCAAGTGTATTTTCGGCCACACCGTAAAGGGTAACGGTGTCTCATTCATGGAGAACCAGGTTGGCTGGCATGGCACTGCTCCCAACAAGGAGCAGTACGAACAGGCCATGGCTGAACTTGAGCAGCAGTATGTCGAGTGCTGAAGGAGGGTCTTGAAATGAGCGAAATAGTGAAAAAAGCTACCCGTGACGGCTTTGGCGACGAGATTGTCGAGCTGGGCAAGGCCAATTCCAATGTCCTCGTGGTCGATGTGGATATCGGCAAGAGCTGCAAGACCGGAGCATTCCGCAAGGAGCTGCCTGAGCAGTACCTCAACGTCGGCATAGCCGAGCAGAACGCTGCGGGCGTGGCCGCCGGACTCGCGACCTGCGGCAAGATACCCTTCGTTGTCACATATGCGGCCTTCGGCAGCATGCGCATGGTGGAAATGATACGCCAGGAAGTCTGCTATCCGCATCTGAACGTCAAAATAGCGTGCTCACACGGCGGCGTTACGCCGGCCAACGACGGCGCTAGCCATCAGTGCATAGAGGATATGGGCATACTCTCCACCATTCCGAACATGACTGTAATCATGCCCGCTGACTACTATGCCGCACGCAAGCTGGTTGCCGCCGCTGCGGATTTTGACGGTCCGGTTTACTTGCGCTTCACCCGTGACGCCGTGCCGGTTATATATGACAGCCAGGCCAGGTTCGAGATAGGAAAGGCCGTGAAGCTGCGCGAAGGTACGGACGCTGCGATAATAGCGAACGGAGACACCGTCTGCATAGCGCTTGCCGCTGCGGAAGCGCTTGCCGCTCAGGGAGTAAACGTGCGTGTGCTGGATATGCACACGGTAAAGCCACTCGACGTAGAGGCAGTTGCCGCCTGCATTAACGACTGTGGCAAAGTCGTCACGGTTGAGGATCACAATATTATAAATGGTCTGGGAGCCGCAGTGTCCTGCGTGGCAGCAGAGATGGGTAAGTGCAAGGTGAAACGCATAGGCATCCAGGACCAGTTCGGCCAGAGCGCGCCCTATGAGCGCCTGTTGGCCATGAATGGCATTACCGCTGAAAATATAGCCGCGACTGTGCTCGCGATGTAAGGAGGATAAAAAATGAAGGTGTTTCTTATCGGCTGTGGCGATATTGCACGCCACCACGGTCGCGCTGTTGTCAGACTTGGCGGCAGCATAAACGGATGCTTTGATATAAGCGAGGTCAATGCTCATATTGTCTCCGAGGAGTTCGGTTGCCCAGCCGTCGGCTATGAAGAAATCGAGTCCCTGTGCGCCCAAGCCGATTACGCCGTCATTTCCACCCCGCCAACCAAGAGACTGGACTATGTGGAGATGGTGCTAAAGCACCACGTGCCGCTCTACCTCGAGAAGCCTGTTGCCTGCACCATGGAGGACGCCATGCAGCTCAAGGCCATGGCAGAAAAGTATGACGGAAAAATAATGGTAGGCTTTGCGCATTACTACCGCCCTGCGTACCAGAAGATGCTCGAACTGGTCAGGACTGGTATGTTCGGCGAGCCTGTGGACATTGCTTTTTCCCGCCTGAGCCCGGGCTTTGGCTTCCATGCAAAGAATCTTGGTGCCAGCTGGCGCACTGACCCGGATCTCGCCTGCGGTATGACGGTGGAGAGCGTCAGCCATGACTGGAAACTCATCACAGCCATGGCCGGTGGATTTGATACAATAAGCTGCAACTACACCGGAACCATAGCCAGTGTACCGAAGTTTGACAACCACACCAGCATCTCTATCCGTCTGCGCAATGGCGCCATCGGTACCATCGCCGCGAGTTGGGCCTGTGACATTCCTACATGCTCACGCGCATACATCGGTACCAAGGGCTCTATTTTCCTCACCGGAGAGGGTATGTTCGAGTTCACAAACCTCACCTGGAAAACCGAGGACATGCCGTACGCCGAGAGCATTAAATTCAACGACAGCTATGATTTGGCCACTGGGGACGTTATCTTCTATGCACATGAGGCGTTCCAGAAGTGCCTCCGGGAAGGCCGCGAATTTGACACCCCGCTTGCGGATGGTATCAGCGCACTTATCTATTCACTGGCTGCGAAGAAGTCCAGTGAAGAGCAGATAACGGTAAAAGTTCCCGACTGGGGAGAAGTGTAAGCAGGTGAGCAGCCGGTAACGGCATGCCACATAGGCTGCGCACGGATACGCCGGTACTGCTTCGGCTGAGTTTTAACAAAAGAGGGCCGCAGTCCTTATGGGCTGCGGCCCTCTTTGCAAATCTCCGATAATCAGTACAAAACCGCACAAGCAGCTTTATTTTGAGTTTTGGAGTTCATACCTGTTGCGGATTTTACTTGACAACGTGATAGCACTTCCGTATAATGAACATTGTTCAAGTTGAGGTGGTTGAATGAATACTGTTGTAACATCGAGAGAAGAGATTCTTAAAACCAGCCGGGAGCTGATTCGGCAGCAGGGCTGGTCTGCGGTAAGTATTCGCTCTGTGGCTGCGGCCTGCGGCGTATCTGTGGGTTCCATCTACAATTATTTTGACTCCAAAGCAGAGCTGGTGGGAGCCGCAGTGGAAAGCGTCTGGCGTGAAATTTTCCACCGTCCAGAAGACGCAACTGTGTTCCAGGACGCGCAGGCCTGCATTACCTGGATATACGGGCGCATGGAATACGGATGCAGGCAGTATCCCGGTTTCTTTACCCTACACTCGCTTAGCTTCATGCGCGAGGATAAGTCTGAAGGGAAACGTCGCATGCAGCAAACCTGGCAGCACATTCTTGACGGGCTTTGTTCCGTCCTAAAGCGGGACGCCAGAGTTCGCCCTGATGCTTTCAATGAGCAGTTCACGGTTGAAAAGTTTGCAGACGTCCTGTTTTCCCTGATGTTGTCTGCTCTGCTGCGCCAGGACTACGACCCAGGCGCTGTGCTGGAAATTGTCCGCAGGACTCTTTATTAATATTCTCGCCGCGGCGTGGGAGCTTTTTTACACGCAAAACTGAACGCAGTTCAGCATGCAAAGATTTTGAATGCAATTGATTATGAAGGAGAGCGAACTATGCAAGCAATCGCAGAAACCCTGTTTGATGCGGTCTATCTGATTTCTGTCATAACCATCGGTGTCCTGATGATACGGGGAAGCAGGGGGGAGAGCCAGTTCCGGCTGTTCGGCTGGATGGCCATAGTGCTGGGAGCGGGTGATTCTTTTCACCTGATTCCAAGGGCCGTGGCGCTGTGTACTACGGGGCTGGAGAATTATACGGTACTTTTGGGATTGGGAAAATGGATTACTTCTGTTACCATGACGGTTTTTTATGTGCTGCTCTATTATGTTTGGAGGCAGCGGTATCAGGTCAAAGGTCAAAACGGCCTGACTGCGGCTGTGTACTGTTTGGCCGGTATCCGAATCGCGCTGTGCATGATGCCGCAGAACCAGTGGCTAAGTGCGGCGGCGCCTCTCTCATGGGGCATTTACCGCAACATTCCATTTGCCATGCTGGGGCTCCTGATAATCGTACTGTTCTATAGAAGCGCAAATGAGCGCGGAGACCGCGCGTTCCGGTGGATGTGGCTGACCATAGTACTGAGCTTTGGATTTTACATTCCGGTAGTGTTGTGGGCAGACGCCGTCCCCATGATAGGAATGCTGATGATTCCCAAGACCTGCGCCTATGTGTGGACGGTGCTGATTGGGTATTACGCTATGAAAAAGGAATGCAAATAAAGGAGGCACTAACATGAAACGGTATATGAATTTGGCCCTGCTGTATGCCGTGCTGGCAATGGCTGGAGGAGTGTTCTATCGGGAGTTCACCAAGTTCAACGGTTTTACGGCCAGGACGACCCTGGGAGTAGTACATACACATTACTTCCTGCTGGGGATGGTGTTTTTCCTGCTGTTACTGTTGCTGGAGAGAAACTTTTCTTTCACAGTGGCAAAAACCCGCTGGATTTTGGCTGTCTATCAGGTTGGGCTGAATCTGACTGCTGTTATGTTTGTAGTTAGAGGCGTATTGCAGGTCTTGGAAACCGAGCTCACTCGTGGTATGGACGCGGCAATCTCAGGCATGGCCGGAGTCGGACACATTCTTCTGGGAGTAAGCCTGGTGCTTTTATTATTGCAAATCAGGCGCAAAGTCTTGGCGCTCAAAAACTGACCGCCTTGAGCGCTCGTTTGAGCCGCTTCGGGAGCAAGCCTCCGGAAGTTATACGCAAGTGAATATTTGACTTCGCCCGGCAGGCATGAAGCTTGCCGGGCGATTTTTTGCAGGATAGCGGCTGCTGCAAAATTTTTTCTCCTCTTCTACGGAGGAAACTTTTCACCTGCTGCTTTCGTCTTTAGAGGCACATAACCATACAGAGAGGAGGGGTGAAACCAGACAACAGTCAGACTGAATTACAAGGCGCAGGCATATGGCCTGCAAACCAGCAATCTATAGTTACAAGGAGAAGTCAAATGAAACGTACATTGAAGAAGTTATTCTCGCTGATCCTCTGCGCTGCTATCCTGGTAGTGCCAACCTTTGCCGCTGGGGAGAGCGGTGAAGGCACCGACACGACCGGCCCCGTCATGGTCTGGGGCAAACTTACCTGGCTCGATAACGGTGGCCTGCTGCTGCAGAATGACTCCGAGACTGCGCTCAACGAAGTAATCCTGCACGGTGAGTCCATTATCTGCCTGGATGCCGTTACCGGTGAGACTATGGATATCAAAGACCTTGAGGATGGAGACACCGTCTATGCCTGGGTCAGTCCCGTCATGACCCTCAGCATGCCCCCTCAGACCACTGCGTATCTCATCCTGGGAAATATACCGGCAGATTACCGCGTGCCCCAGTACTATGAGATCATTGCCGCCAATGTCACCGAGTCTGACAGTGAGACCCAGATGCCCACTTCAGTGGAGTTGACCGCTGCCGGCGGTACGGTCTTCACTGTGACCGATGGGGCCACTCTGACGCCTTACCTGACCAAGAACATTGTCACTCTGGGTGACCTGGTTCCTGGTACCCGCATACTGGTTTGGTCCAACAGCCGAGGCGAGGCCGAGAAGGTCATGGTATTCCCCTATGAGTACCGTGGTTACATTTCCTGCGCCGGGGATGGAAGCGTTTCTGTCAGCGGTCAGTCTGTTGAGCAGGCTGCCAAAACTACCGAAGACGGCGTTCTGATGTTTCCTATCCGTGCCGTATGCGAGGCTCTTGGCCTGAACGTGAGCTGGGATCAGGAGATCGGAGTCACGGTTTCCTACGCCTCTACTGGCGATGAGGCCGCTCAGAACATTTTCGTTGCCAAGCCCGATGGAGCCATCACCGGCGTGAATGCGGACGGCAGCTCCTATGAAGTCTACGGCACCTGCGTCAACGACGGCGGCGTGACCTATCTCACCTCTTATACCCTCAGCAATCTGCTGAATCTCTATCTGGTAAAGTGAGATTATTATAAAAAAGTCAAAGGAGGCTCTGCCCATTGGCAGAGCCTCCTGTTTGTATATCAGCCGCTTTCACTAAAAATTGAAACCAGACAGAGCGAGTTCAATTTTGGAAGGAGGGATTGTGAATAAGCAAAAATAAATCCGAAGCCGAGTGCTTCGGATTTGAGAGGAGGGGCAAGGTAGTGAGCGCAATTTTCGGCAATAGCCTTTGGCTACTTGCCGGAAACGGAGCCGAACGAACTTCGCCCCAACGTGGTGGAACGGGTGTTCTTACAGCATTTGAGCAAAAAAGCTAGGAATATCAACGGTTTCAGGTTATATGAATAAGTAAAAGCCAGCTGAAGTAAGAGCTGGTTATGCAAAAGAAAGGGCCGGTATAAAGGACTTACGGACTCGAAAGAAGCGGAGGCCTCCGCACAATCAGATTAATTTTTCACGGTCATAAAGGCAAAAGGGCATGCTAACGCAGATGAGAGGGAGGATCTGTGCAAGAGTAACTTCCGCTCGCCAAGAAAGGCTGGTATCCTGCCCGTCGGAACAAATGGGTTCAATTGATGCTCAGAATTGCTTAGCTTATGGTATCACGGCGGGGACACCATTTTTAACAAGCGAAGCTTTAAAAGCACATCGTCATGTGGGACGGCAACAGCCCCGGCCCATTTCAAGAGGGCCTCTGGAAGCAGCAGAGAGGCCAGCTCAAATGGTGTGCGGGCATTGAGGCTGGCCCTTGCGGTGCTGTTAATATGGTTCATTATGGTTATGACCTGGGCTTTGGTCAGAGAGGTGAAAGGACGGCCTTTCGGGAGGATTATGTGCGTACGGCGTTGACCGGAAAGGTTTCGTTCCAGCAGGGATGGTTTTTAAATTCCGCGCCATTGTCTGTTAAAACAACCTCAAAAAGTTCTTGTATCTTTTCTGTACCAAGCACCGTTTCTATGGCCTCGAAAATTTCACAGACATCAGCACGCATATTTCGAGCCAGTAAGTCGAGTGGCTCTGCTGAAAAAGCGCCTTGCTCAAGATGGTGGTAGATGGAGCGTCTCGATCAGCCTATCTCATCCTCGTGTGTTGCATAGATGTTGTTTAGTGGCTGACCCTGCTTCAGAAGCGAGGATATGAGGCGATCCAGATCGTCCAATTCAAGGGCTGTTTTGTTAATCCCACTGCGGGATTCTGATAGCAATTCGCGGTAGCCTTTCTCGGCTATCTGTGCGCGGTAATAATACTTTGAGTCCTGCCTGCAGCTCCGAATTCCACAGCCATTGCAAACATATGGTGGAGAAGCAAGCCTTCTGCATACCGGAGCATCTTCACAGTAAGAATGGCAGTAGTGCAGTGTACATTTCCCGCACATCCTGTTGCAGTAACGCTGGTGACACATATGCTGCTTTGTACAAGTGCTTCGGTTTTCGCACAATGCTGTCTTCCGTCCCGATTCTTTGTCGACCCTGTGTCGGCGTATTTCCTTTGAAACCTTGGTTGGATCTTTTTCGATGAACAGGGCGATATCCTTGAACTTCATACGGCGCTCTAATGTTTGCTCGATGTAGGTTCGGTCTGAGAGCGTTAAATGGGAATGCGTATTTGCCATGGGTTCTCCTTCCTCCACGACGGACAACGTCCCCTGTTCTACCGGAACTTCGTGCAAAACTAAATGCCACTTTTCTCTCTGCTCTGGAGTTAAACTTTGCATTTTACCCTGAGGAAATAATATATGTTGTTATTCTGCTGTTATTATGCTATAATAACGCACAAAGGAGGCGACGCATATGCCGCTTATACGTCCCATTACGGATTTGCGCAACACTAACGAGATTTCGGACTTCTGCCATGCCAAGCGAGAGCCTGTCTTTATAACCAAAAACGGATATGGAGATTTGGTCGTTATGAGCATGGAAACCTACGAAGAGATGTTTGAAACCGCTAAGACCGACGCCGCCATCGCCGCATCCGAAGCCGAGTACAGACGTACCGGCAAGCTCCACGACGTCAAAGAGACGTTCGACGAGTTGAGAGGTAAATATCTTGGATGAGAATGCAACCTACCATGTAGGGATGACTGACGAGGCTCGACGCGACCTCGAAAACATTTTCAGATATGTTGCGAAGAATTTGCAGGAGCCGGGAACAGCGGTTTCCCTGATAGACGAGCTTGAGGTGGGGATGATCTCGCTGAGCAGTATGCCGCAGCGCTGTCCAGAGAGGCAGATCGGCATTTACGCGGGCAAGGGTTACCGCCAGCTGTTCGTAAAGAATTATACCATTATATTCAGAGTTGAAGAAATGACACGCCAGGTGATTATACTGACGATTCGCTACTCGCGCAGTAATTTCTGATGCTCATCCCACACCGAGAGGCCAGCTTTCGCTGGCCTCTTTCATTTTGTCACGAAAAGGAGCAATGACTATTGAACACACAAACCCTCATCATAACTGAGAAACCCTCTGTCGCCCGCGCGATTGCCGCGGCGCTGGGGGCGAACGTGCGTGGCGACGGCTGCATACATGGAAATGGCCTCATCGTCTCTTGGTGCTGCGGACACCTGATTGAGCTGGCGACGCCCACGGCCTACGATGAAAAGCTCGGCAAGTGGCGGCGTGAGGATTTGCCCATACTACCGAACCCGTGGCAAACCGTCGTCATGTGGGATAAGCGTCAACAGTTCGAGATTCTGCGCGGCCTGATGCAGCGCAAGGATGTTGGAGAGGTCGTTAACGCCTGCGACGCCGGTCGTGAGGGAGAGCTCGTTTTCCGTCTAGTCTACAAAAAAGCGGGCTGCAACAAGCCCCTGAAGCGCTTGTGGCTCAGCTCCATGGAGCCGGACGAGATTTGCAAAGCGTATGAAAATATGCGCCCGGGTGCTGAGTACGACAACCTCTACGCTGCCGCGCTTTGCCGTGCGAAGGCAGATTGGCTTTTCGGCATGAACGCCACGCGGCTTATGTCGCTGGTGTACCACCGTACACTCAACGTGGGGCGCGTGGTGTCGCCGACGCTCGCGCTGCTCGTCGAGCGAAAACGCGAGATCGAGGAATTCAAGCTCGAAACTTTCTTCACTGTCGCTGTTAACTGCGGCGGTGTTTCGCTATCTGGTGAACGAATCCTGGAGAAGTCTGAAGCTGACACACTTGCGAACGCTTGCAACGGCGAGGTGCGTATAACAAGGGTCGAGCGCCGAGAAAAGCGTGAGAACCCGCCCTCGCTCTACGACCTGACCACCCTCCAGCGAGAGGCCAATCGTGAGCTGGGATTTACGGCACAGCAGACTTTGGACTACCTCCAGTCGCTATACGAAAAGCACTTTGTGACCTATCCACGCACGGACAGCCGCTATCTCACCGACGGAATGGCGGCAACGGTGCCAGGGCTGGTTAACGTCGCGGCAAAGCTGCTGGATGTGGACGCGCCCGCGAGCGTGAACGCCGAACAGGTCTGCGACAGCTCCAAGGTGACAGACCACCACGCAGTTGTGCCGACGGCGAGCGCCGCGAGCGCCAACCTTGCCGCGCTCCCAGAGGGCGAGGCGGCGGTGCTGCGGCTTGTCTGCCGTCAGCTGCTCTGCGCTGTGTCCGCGCCGTTTACCTACGCTGAAACCACGGTCGAGGCCGAGTGTGGCGGCCACACGTTCAGGATCCGTGGCAAGACCAACATCGACCTCGGCTGGCGCACGTACAAGGGCGCGCCCGAGTGGATGCCGCTGCCTGGGCTTTCCGAGGGCGCTTCCCTAAGCATAGACACTGCGACTGTCAAGGAAGGTAAAACCACGCCGCCAACCGCTTTCACCGAGGACACGCTGCTCGCCGCTATGGAGCGCGCCGGCGCAAAGGATGCACCGGAGGACGCAGAGCGTCGTGGCCTTGGTACTCCCGCCACGCGCGCGGCGACTATTGAGAAGCTCGTAAACGGCGGCTTCGCCGAGCGCGTCAAGGGCAAGCTCGTGCCTACAGATACCGGAGCGTCGCTTGTGACCGTACTGCCCGAAGCGCTGCGCTCGCCGCTGCTCACCGCCGAGTGGGAGAGCCGCCTCAAGCAGATAGAGCGTGGCGAGTTGGATGCAGACAGCTTCATTTCGGACATCGAGCACACGGTCAGCGGCCTTGTCTCGGACTATACGCCTGTTGCGGAGGCCAGCGTCCTGTTCCCGACCGGGCGCGAAGTGGTCGGCAAATGCCCGCGCTGCGGCG
>CAKNRQ010000001.1 GCA_930990965.1 uncultured Clostridia bacterium | reverse complement strand
AAGGGCGTCGCACAGAAGGTCGTGTACGATGCGTTTGACATTATAAAGGAAAAGACCGGCAAGGACCCGCTCGAGGCGTTCACTGAGGCCATGAATAACATCATGCCCAGCCTGGAAGTCAAGGCCCGCCGTGTCGGCGGCGCCACTTATCAGGTGCCTATCGAGGTCCGTCCCGAGCGGCGTCAGACTCTCGGCCTGCGCTGGCTGACCATGTTCGCCCGCAAGCGCGGCGAGAAGACTATGAAAGAGCGCCTGGCCGGCGAGATCATGGATGCCTGCAACAACCTCGGCGCCGCTGTGAAGCGCCGTGAGGACACCCACAAGATGGCCGAAAGCAACAAGGCATTCGCTCATTTCAGGTGGTAAGAGAAAGAAGCTTAGTTTTAGTAGGAGCGTAGCGTTATATGCCCAGAGAGTATTCACTGGAGAACACAAGAAACATCGGAATAATGGCCCACATCGACGCGGGCAAGACAACGACGACGGAGCGCATCCTGTTCTATACCGGCGTGAACTACAAGATTGGCGAGACCCACGAGGGAACCGCCACCATGGACTGGATGGAGCAGGAGCAGGAGCGTGGTATTACCATCACCTCCGCTGCCACCACTTGCCATTGGCGTGGCTGCCGTCTTAACATCATCGACACCCCGGGTCACGTTGACTTCACCGTTGAGGTCGAGCGCAGCCTGCGTGTGCTTGACGGCTGCGTGACGGTACTTTGCGCTAAGGGCGGTGTTGAGCCCCAGAGCGAGACTGTCTGGCGTCAGGCTGACCACTACAACGTGCCGCGTATCATCTACGTCAACAAGATGGACATCATGGGCGCGGATTTCTACAACGTTATAGACATGGTTCACGACCGCCTCAAGGCCAACGCCGTGCCTATCCAGCTCCCCATTGGCAAAGAAGCCGATTTCCGCGGCATCATTGACCTCGTGGAGATGAAGGCTGACGTCTATTACGATGACCTGGGCAAAGACATGCGCGTGGAAGAGATACCCGAAGACATGCGTGAACTCGCCGAGGAGTACCGCAACAACATGCTCGAGGCAGTGAGCGACTTCGACGACGAGATTATGGAAATGTATCTGGAGGGCGAGCAAATCCCCACCGAAAAGATACGCGTTGCCATCCGTCGTGCCACCGTGGCCGTCAAGATGGTGCCTGTCGTCTGTGGTACCTCTTACAAGAACAAGGGCGTGCAGAAGCTGCTCGACGCCATAGTTGACTATCTGCCCAGCCCGCTCGACATCCCCGCCGTTGAGGGCGTAAACCCCAAGACTGGTGAGACCGAGACCCGTGAAGCCAGCGACGATGCACCCTTCGCTGCCCTGGCTTTCAAGATTATGACTGACCCCTACGTCGGCAAGCTCGCCTTCTTCCGCGTATATTCCGGTACCGTCAACGCTGGCGAGACCGTTATCAACGCCACGAAGGGCCAGCGTGAGCGCCTTGGCCGCATCCTGCTGATGCACGCCAACCACCGTGAGGACCTCCAGACCGCCTACTCCGGCGACATTGCCGCAGCGGTCGGCCTGAAGAACACCACTACCGGCGACACACTATGCAGCGACAAGAACCAGATAATACTCGAGAACATGGAGTTCCCCGAGCCTGTTATCCGTGTCGCGATTGAGCCTAAGACCAAGGCCGGTCAGGAAAAAATGTCCATCGCTCTTGCAAAGCTTGCAGAGGAGGACCCGACGTTCAAGACCTACACCGACGAAGAGACCGGTCAGACGATCATCGCCGGCATGGGCGAGCTGCACCTCGAGATTATAGTCGATAGGCTGCTGCGCGAGTTCAAGGTCGAGGCCAACGTCGGCAAACCGCAGGTTTCCTACAAGGAGACCATCACCAAGCCCGCCACCGTCGATACGCGCTTTGTGCGTCAGACCGGCGGCCGCGGACAGTTCGCGCACGTCAAGCTCACCCTCGAACCCAACGAGTCCGGCAAGGGCTATGAGTTCGTGGACGACATTCACGGCGGCGCAATACCCAAGGAATATATCCCCTGTGTGGACCAGGGTATCCAGGGCGCCATGCAGGCCGGCATACTCGGCGGCTATCAGGTCGTCGATGTAAAGGCCACCCTGATAGACGGCTCCTTCCACGAGGTAGACTCCAGTGAGAACGCTTTCCGCATCTGCGGCAGCATGGCCTTCAAAGAGGCCATGGCCAAGGCCGGCCCCACTCTGCTCGAGCCTATCATGAAGGTCACTGTCACCGCCCCCGAAGAGTACATGGGCGACGTTATGGGCGATATCAATGCCCGCCGCGGCCAGATATCCGGCACGGATATCCGCAACGGCGCCGCGATAATCACCGCCAACGTGCCTCTGAGCACTATGTTTGGCTACGCCACAGACCTGCGCAGCAAGACGCAGGGCCGCGCCAACTACTCCATGGAGCCCAGCCACTTCGTAGAGCTCCCGAAGAGCCTGCAGGAGAAGATTATCGGAAACCGGGGCTGAGCCTCGCTTACGATACATTCCAGTAAACATTTCATCCACTGATTACTAAGGAGGATATCAAAATGGCAAAGCAGATGTTTAACCGCACCAAGCCCCACGTCAACATTGGCACCATCGGCCACATAGACCACGGCAAGACCACCCTTACCGCCGCTATCACCAAGGTTCTGCACATGGCTGACGAAGGCGCCGCCGAGTACACCGCCTACGACCAGATAGACAAGGCTCCCGAGGAGCGCGCCCGCGGCATCACGATCAACACCGCTCACGTCGAGTACCAGACCGATGACCGCACCGGCCTCAACGGCGAGCAGATCCAGGGCCGCCACTACGCCCACGTCGACTGCCCGGGCCACGCCGACTACATCAAGAACATGATCACCGGCGCTGCTCAGATGGACGGTGCCATCCTCGTTATCGCCGCCTCCGACGGCCCCATGGCCCAGACCCGTGAGCACCTGCTGCTCGCCCGTCAGGTTAACGTTCCCTATATAGTCGTCTTCCTGAACAAGTGCGACCAGGTCGACGATCCCGAGCTGCTCGAGCTCGTCGAGATGGAAGTCCGTGAGCTGCTCGACAAGTACGAGTTCCCCGGCGACGACACCCCGATCATCAAGGGCTCCGCTCTGAAGGTCCTCGAGAGCAACAGCACCGATCCTCACGCCCCCGAGTACAACTGCATCTGGGAGCTCATGGACGCTGTCGACACCTGGATCGAGACCCCCGAGCGCAAGGCTGACCAGCCGTTCCTGATGCCCATCGAGGACGTCTTCACCATCACCGGCCGTGGCACCGTTACCACCGGCCGTGTCGAGCGTGGCCGCGTCAAGGTCGGCGACAAGGTTGAGATCGTCGGCATCAAGGAGACCCAGGAGACCGTCGTCACCGGCACCGAGATGTTCCACAAGACCCTCGAGTTCGCCGAGGCTGGCGACAACGTCGGCACCCTGCTCCGCGGCATCGCGAAGAAGGACGTCGAGCGCGGCCAGGTTCTCGCTGCCCCGAAGAGCATTCACCCCCACACCAAGTTCAAGGGCCAGGTTTACGTCCTGAGCAAGGATGAGGGCGGCCGTCACACCCCGTTCTTCAACAACTATCGTCCCCAGTTCTACTTCCGTACCACCGACGTTACCGGCGTCATCTCCCTGCCCGAAGGCGTTGAGATGTGCATGCCCGGCGACAACGTCGATATGGACGTTGAACTGATCACCCCCATCGCCATCGAGAACGGCCTCCGCTTCGCTATCCGTGAGGGCGGCCGTACCGTCGGCTCCGGCGTTGTTATCGCCATCAACGAGTAATTAGACTTTTAATCAGAAAGGCTCGGCGCAAGCCGAGCCTTTCTTAGTGATGTTGGTGCAGTGCTGCTGCTTTGACTGTGGTTTTCTGCGCGGCTGACCTCTCCGCAGGGGCTTGAAGAATGGGTCAGGCCGTGTCTTTTATTATTCCGTGCATGAAGCCTCCCAGCGAAGAAGAATGTATGTCACCGCCGATTGCACGGCCGTCGTAGACGAAGAGCTGTGCTGTGACGTTTTCTTCGCCTGTGGGATAGTTTAGCAGCTCGTAAGAATAGCTTTCAATTGTTTTGCCGGCGTAGGGCTCTAGATCGAAGCCCTGCTGCTTTTGTATGGCGTTGTACTGGGCTATTACACCATCCAGCTCGTCTGGCAGAGTGACTTCACGTGCCGTCTCACTCCCGGGGTTGACTTCCCAGCCGAGCCCGGCCAGATATTCTACCCGCGCCGCCGTGGTGTCCAAACCCGAGCCCTCCGGCTCCGAGCAGACCAGAACGATGACCGCGAGTATTACAGCCGCTATCAGGATGATGAATACCGCGCTTCTGCGCGTGAGCTTTTTTTCACCCGTCACAGGACATCCCTCCCGGTAGAGTATATTGCCGGGCGTGGCAGACTATTACTGGAGGCGCGATAATGACAAGAATAGACAAGCTGCTGGCCCAAAGCGGGCTCTATTCGCGTAGCCAGGCGCGCGAGCTCATACGAGCTGGGAGAGTGGCGGCCAATAGGGTCGTCGTAAGCAAACCGGAACAGAAAGTAGAAGATGCCGCCGTCATATGTGTTGACGGCGTGGAGATAAATTGCGAGCCGTCGCGCTATTTCATGCTCGACAAACCAGCCGGTGTGCTCAGCGCCACCGACGACAGAAACCAGAGTACGGTCCTGGACCTGCTCCCACGTGAACTGCGCGCTCTGGGACTGTTTCCCGTGGGCCGGCTGGACAAGGACACCACCGGCCTGCTGCTTTTGACTAATGACGGCGACTTCGCACACAGGGTGATTTCCCCGAAGCACAACGTGGTAAAGACCTATCTGGCCACTACAACGTTCCCTGTGGACTCAGAAGACGTTGCAGCCTTTCACGAGGGGTTGACCCTTGCAGACGGAACAAAGTGCTTGCCGGCCGTTCTGGAGCCTCTGGGGGGATGCGTGTGCCGGGTACTTGTGCGCGAGGGCAAATACCACCAGGTTAAGCGTATGCTCGCGTCCAGAGGTAAAAATGTTATGCAGCTGCGCAGGCTTGCCATAGGCCAGCTCTGGATAGACCAGGGGCTTGGCGAAGGTGGATACAGGGAGCTTCGTCAATTTGAAAAGCAGCTTGTTTTTAGCTCATCGTAAGAGTTTGGACCCCGGCTTTTGTGCCATTTAACCAGCAAAATCTTAAATGTTCACAAATACATCATATTTTTCTATTGAAATTTGCACATATCTGTATTATGATGTAAGGCGCATAATCAAGTGACGTTGTCTATAATAACCAAAGGCTGCCGGGGGGCGTCGAGGGAGAGGCGTTTTCGGTGGCAGGCGAAGAGAACGGGAGGATAAAATATGTCAAGCAGGGTATTTCAGAGCGTCATAATCCAGATGAAGGAAGCCACCGACAGGTGCATAGGCGTTGTAGACGAGCAGGGGTTTGTCATTGCCTGCAGCGAGCTTTCGATGATAGGCTCTCACCTCGACGACATGCAGGCGGCTCTCGGGGAGGACCAGGAACAAATCTTCTCCTCCAGCGTCAGAACTTATAAACTTCTGGGAGTGGTCGGCTCTCGCTTTGACTACGCCGTGTTCGTGTCCGGGCACGACGATGCCGCGCGCAGTATATGCATACTGGCCGCCGTGGCAATGAGCGAGGCGCGCATAAACTACGAGGAGAAGCACAACAAAGCCACCTTTGTCAAGAACATCATCTCCGACAACATCCTGCCCGGAGATGTTTACGTGCGAGCCAAGGAACTGCACTTTGTAACAGACGTGCCCAGAGTGGTTTTCCTTATCCGTCAGGTCGAGCACAGTGACGTAGCGGCGCTGGAAGTTGTGCAGAACCTCTTCCCGGACAGGCAGAGGGACTTCGTCCTCTCGGTTACTGAGACGGACATAGTTGTCATACGCGAACTCACCGGGGACATGAACACGGACAACGTCAACGAACTTGCCCACCAGATAGAGAGCACCGTAAAGAGTGAGCTCGGCGTCAAGACCGTCATTGGCATCGGCTCCACAGCCTATCATCTGCGCGAGCTGGCAGACCGCTACAAGGAGGCCCAGGTTGCGATAGAGGTCGGCAAGGTGTTCGATACCGAAAAGACCATCATAAACTACGAAAACCTCGGCATTGGGCGCATCATATATCAGCTGCCGACGACGCTGTGCGAGATGTTCCTCTCCGAAGTGTTCAAGAAGAACCCGATCGAGACACTCGACGACGATACGCTTGAGACTATCAACAAGTTCTTTGAGAACAACCTCAACGTCTCCGAGACGAGCCGCAAGCTGTACGTACACCGTAATACGCTCGTGTACCGCCTTGAGAAGATCAAGAAGCTGACCGGTCTCGACCTGCGCGAATTCGACCACGCCATAGTGTTCAAAGTCGCCATGATGGTCAAAAAATACCTCGACAGCCAGAATTCCGCAAGGTTCTGAGAAAGCGGATGCAGGTATGCCCGGCAGTGGAAGCACCGCTGTGAGGCATATGGAAAGCCGGTTTGCGGGAGTTTTACTGGCTCCGCGCATCTGACTGGCTGCCGATAAGCGAACGGAGGAAAGTTACCCATGGTTCAGATGAACTCTGTCAAAATGGTCTATGACAGCAGTGGCACAGAGGCGCTGCACGGTGTGGACCTCGACATCCACGACGGCGAATTTGTGTTTCTGGTCGGACCGTCCGGCTCCGGCAAGACGACGATCATAAAGCTGCTCACTGGAGAAGTACATGCCGCAAGCGGCGAGATAACAGTCAATGGCTTCGACATGATGCGTATAAAGCGGCGCAAGCTGCCGTTTTTGCGCCGTACCCTGGGCGTTATATTCCAGGACTTCAGGCTCATAGACAAGATGACTGTGTATGACAATGTGGCTTTTGCCATGCGTGTTGTAGGAGCTTCAAACTCTGCGATAAAAGAGCGTGTTCCATATGTGCTGGAACTCGTCGGGCTCAAAGGCCGAGAGAAGCGTTACCCGCAGGAGCTCTCGGGCGGCGAGCAGCAGCGTGTTGCCATAGCACGCGCACTGGTCAACTCTCCACGCATGATAATAGCCGACGAGCCCACGGGCAACCTTGACCCTGTGCGCAGCCTGGAGCTGATGCTCCTGCTCGAGAAGATAAACGAGCTGGGCACCACGCTGCTCGTCGTCACGCACGAGAAGGAGCTTGTAAACGCCTTCTCAAAGCGCGTGGTGGCCATCGACAACGGCAAGATTATCAGCGACGGAATGGACGGGTATTACAGCTATGAAATTGAGTAGACTTGGTTATCTTATAAAATCCGGGTTCACCGGCATATTCAGCCATGGTCTGATGAGCTTTGCCACCGTCACGATAACTATGGCCTGCCTGATTATCATGGGCTCATTTGGCCTGCTTGTGGTGAACATCAACGAACTGATTGCAGACCTGGAAAATGAGAATGAGGTCGTGGCTTTCATAGACGAAAACCTGACAGAAGAGGAAGCAAGGGCCATAGAGACGCAGATAGAGGCTGTGCCCAACGTCTCTGACGCCGAGTTTATGAGCCGTGCCGAGGCCATGGAGAACTTCCAGGAAGATTATGATGAGGATATATTTGAAAGCCTGGACGAGAGTGTTTTCAGGCACAGATATATCATCCATCTGACCGACATCAGTTTGACCGAGCAGACACGTCTGGACCTGGAGGAAGTTGACGGCGTTGCAGATGTAAACGCCCACCTGGAATATGCGCAGGGAGTCATAACCATGCGCAATATAGTCAGCATTATTTCCCTTGCGCTGATAATCATTCTCATGGTCGTCTGCTTCTTTATCATGAGCAACACGATTAAGCTGGCCACTTTTACGCGCCGCGAAGAAATTTCCATCATGCGCATGGTCGGTGCATCCAACGGCTTTATACGCTGCCCCTTCATCATAGAGGGCCTGGTCCTCGGCGTGCTCGGTGGCCTGCTGGCCTTTATCATTGAATGGGCGCTATATTCGCTGCTGCTCAACAGGGTCATGGGCGGTGTAGCAAGCACTCTTATCACACTCGTGCCCTTCGCATCTATCATGTGGCCTCTGCTGATTGCGTTCCTTGGCGTAGGAATCATAGTTGGCGTGTTTGGTGGTTCGAGTGCTATACGCAACTATCTGAAGGTCTGACAGACAGGGAGGCCCGCTATGAAGAAAAAAACCGTAGTTTCAGTAGTAGCCATAGCAATGGCTTTCCTGCTCATAATATCCCTCATGCTTTCTGTCATGGGCTCCGCAGGAGTGCTGGCGGTTGACTCCAGCTTCCAGGAGCAAATAGATGAAATCGAAGCGCAAAAGCAGGAGCTGCAGGCCCAGCGTGAAGAGATGCAGGCCAATATAGACGACCTCATGGCCCAGCGCGAGACAGTGCTTGAGCAGAAGGCGCTGCTCGACGAGCAAAACGAGCTTGCGCGCGAGCAGATTGAATTGGTCAACGAGCAGATTGACCTGTACAACAACCTGCTGGAGCAGAAGCAGGTGGAGCTGGAGGAAGCGGAACAGAACGAGGCCGACCAGTACGAGCTCTATTGCAAGCGCGTGCGTGCAATGGAGGAGAATGGCAGCTATACTTATCTGGACATCATCTTCCAGTGCAGCAGCCTGGGCGAAGTGCTCAGCGCCATGGACGATATCAGTGAGATAATGAACGCTGACCAGCGCCTTTTTGAGCAGTACCAGGCGGCACGTCAGGAGACGGAGAGAGCGCTCAGTGAATACGAGACCACGCTTACAGAGCTAGGTGACAGCCAGAAAGAGCTAGAAGAGCGCCGCACCGAACTGGAACAGGAGCTCTCCGAAGCTACTGCGCTGATATCTGAACTGGATGAGGATATAGAGCAGGCACAGCAGGAATATCTCGCCAATGAGGCTGCTGAGCAGGCGCTAAACTCCCAGATGAATGACATCGCCGCCCAGATGTGGGCTGCCGAGCAGGCGGCTCAGCAGCAACAGCAGCAGCAAAACCAGGGCCAGACCGGCACGGATACAAGCGGCGACAGCGAGACTGTAACACCGCCTGATACCAGTACTGTCACCGGTTCCTACATATGGCCCACACCGTCCTGCACTATAGTGACCAGCACCTATGGCTACCGCATACACCCCATATTCGGCACTGAGCGCTTCCACTCAGGCGTGGACATTGGCGCGGCGTCCGGGGCAAGTGTACTGGCTGCAGACGGCGGCACGGTTACTGTGGCAACATATAGCTCGTCTTACGGCAACTATGTAATGATTTATCACTCCAATGGCGCCTATACTCTCTATGCGCACATGAGCTCGCTCGCTGTCAGCGTCGGGCAGACGGTAACGCAGGGACAGGTTATTGGCTACGTAGGTGATACAGGTTGGGCTACCGGGCCGCACCTGCACTTCGAGATAAGGAACGCCAGCGGCGGCACCGAGGATCCGTTAAGCTACTTCTCGGGCATAACGGTAATGGAATAATACAAAGTAAATAACCGGCGGGCGGCGCAAAGCCGCCCGCAACATGTGCGTCGGCGCGCAGCCGACGCCGCCGTTTTATCCGAAGCTAAAGGAGGCGCACATGAAGAGCAGACTTGGAAATCTGGCAAGAGCTTTTTTGGGCATAAAGATAAGATTTTGGGCCTTTATACTGGCCTGCATCCTCTGCATCGGTGTAACTTACGGCCTGACTGTTCAGCGTGAGCGCAACAGGATAGGCTCTGAGGACAACTACAATCAGGCCATGAAGTACCTGGAGATAAAGAACACGCTGGACGAGTATTATGTCGGCACAGTAGACGAGGAAGCAGTGTCCAGTGCAGCCTTCGCGGCCATGGTTGAGGCGCTGGGCGATCAGTGGAGCTATTATATGAGCCCCAGCGAGTATCAGGCATATCAGCTGTACAGTCAAAACCAGTACGTAGGTCTCGGCGTTCAGCTGGACAAGGATGCTGACACAGGCGGCTTCAAAATCACAGGTGTCACTACGGACAGCCCGGCAGAAACAGCCGGACTGGTGGTTGGAGACATCATACTGGCCATCAACGGTACCGACATCACAGATATGACGGTGGGTGATGCGCGCAGTTTTATAGAAGCGAACATCGGTGAAACGGTGGAGCTGCAAATACGCAACAGTAAGGGCAACGAATCGACAATTACCGTCAACTGCGCAGTGGTATACTCTAACCCGGTGTCGTACGAGATGCTCAGCGGAAATATAGGGTATGTCCAGATAATGAACTTCCAGTCTGGAGCTGCGGACGCAGCTATCAGCGCCATTGAGTCCCTGCTCGGACAGGGGGCTATGGGATTTATATTTGACGTCCGCACTAACCCGGGCGGTCTGGTGAGCGAGCTCACGGCTCTGCTTGACTACCTGCTGCCCTCCGGTACAATTTTTGTGAGCGTGGACAAAGACGGCAACCGCACCGAAACCACATCTGACAGCGTCTGCCTTGACATGCCAATGGCTGTGCTCGTAAACGAGTACACTTATTCCGCGGCAGAATTCTTTGCGGCGGCTTTGCAGGAGTACAACTGGGCTGACGTGATAGGCGCGCGCACGACCGGGAAATCCCGCAGCCAGCAGACACTGGAGCTGTCTGACGGCAGCGCGATACACATTTCCACAGCAAGATACCTTACTCCCCTTGGCGTTGACCTGGCAGAGCAGGGCGGTATAATACCGGATCAGGAAGTTGCCCTGACGGCCACGGGCGACGCGCAGCTCAATGCAGCCGTGTCGGCTGTGCAGTGGGCATCTTAATGCCTTGACAATATAAGACACTAAAATTATAATTAAACGACAATTACGCAATATTCAGCGCGGCTTGACCGCGTAATCAACGGAAGGAAGATAGCAATGAGTGCCGAGAGCAAGTACAAGATGAGCCGGGAGCGCTATGACTCCCTCGTTGAGGAACTCCACTACCTCGAAACCGTCCGCGAGAAGGAAGTCAGCGAGCTCATAAAAGAGGCCCGCAGCTTTGGCGACCTCTCCGAGAACAGCGAGTACGACGAGGCCAAGACGGAGCAGGGCAAGCTCTACTCCAAGATTGCAGAGATGAAGGTCCTCATCGAGAACGCTGAGATCATCGAGAAGTCCGAGATGGATACGGACGTCGTCAACCTCAGCAGCAGTGTCAAGCTGCTCGACGTGGACGAG
Source organism: uncultured Clostridia bacterium (assembly GCA_930990965.1). GTDB lineage: Bacteria > Bacillota > Clostridia > Oscillospirales > Oscillospiraceae > Scatomorpha > Scatomorpha merdigallinarum. Next base: position 342,396 of record CAKNRQ010000001.1, on the reverse strand, counting down.
AACGAGGAAATAGAGTACAAGATAGTTGGCTCCCAGGAGGCCAACCCCATGGAAGGCCGTATCAGCGATGAGAGCCCGATAGGCCGCGCCATACTCGGCCACCGCGTAGGCGACACCGTGACGGTTGAGGCCCCGGCGGGAGAGATGAGGTTCACTGTCCTTGCTGTCAGCAACGGCTAAAGAAAGTGGGGTACTATGAGCGGGGAGAATATAAAGAACAACGCAAATGAGGCACCGGAGCAGGAGCTCAGCGAAATCCTGCGTGTCAGGCGCGAAAAGCTCAGCGAACTGCGCGAAGCAGGCCGCGACCCCTTTGAGATAACCAAATTTGCCCGCACCAACTGGACGAGCGAAATACGGGACGATTACGAGGCCTTTGAGAATAAGCACGTTGCCGTTGCCGGCCGCATCATGTCTAAGCGTGGCATGGGCAAGGCTATATTCTGCCACATAAAGGACGATAAGGGCCAGCTGCAGCTCTATGTGCGCTCTGACGCCGTGAGCGAGCAGGAGTTCAAGGACTTCAGGAAGTATGACATCGGCGATATAATCGGCGCCGAGGGCTACGTGTTCAAGACCAAGACGGGCGAAACATCTGTCCACGTGGAGCGCGTCACGCTGCTCAGCAAGAGCCTCAGGCCGCTGCCTGAGAAGTTCCACGGCATGACCAACGTGGAGCTCAAATACCGCCAGCGCTATGTCGATCTCATTATGAGCGACGAGAGCCGCCGCAACTTTGAGATACGCTCCAGGTTCGTGAGCTATGTGCGCCGCTTCCTGGAGAACCGCGGCTACATGGAGGTCGAGACACCGGTACTCAACACCATTTCCGGCGGCGCAACGGCTAGGCCGTTCATAACGCACCACAATACGCTTGATATGGACATGTACCTGCGCATCGCCACCGAGCTGCCGCTCAAGCGGCTTATCGTCGGCGGCATTGAGCGCGTGTACGAGCTGGGCCGCATTTTCCGCAACGAGGGCATGGACACGCGCCACAACCCCGAGTTTACCACCGTCGAGCTCTATCAGGCCTACGCCGACTTCAACGACATGATGGACCTCTTTGAGGACCTCCTGAGCGGCGCTGCCATGGAGATACTCGGTACTTATGAGATAGACTGGATGGGCGAGCATGTCTCCCTGGCTCCCGGCTGGCCGCGCATGACTATGGCCGAGGCTGTGCAGAAGTACCTGGGAGTGGATTTCATGGCTATTGACAACGACGCTGAGGCCGTCGCAGCGGCAAAGAGCGTCGGTGTGGACATGTCCGGCAAGGAGCCCACCTGGGGCAATGCACTATATGAGTGCTTCGACCAGAAGGTAGAGGAGAAGATGGTGCAGCCGACTTTCATCACCATGCACCCTGTTGACGTCAGCCCGCTTGCCAAGCGCAGCCCGAAGGACAAGCGTCTCACAGAGCGCTTCGAGCTCTTCATCTGCCGCAGCGAGATGGGCAACGCCTTCTCAGAGCTCAACGACCCGATTGACCAGGCCGAGCGCTTCCGCAAGCAGGTGGAGCTGCGTAACAAGGGCGACGAAGAGGCCGGCATGATGGACTACGACTACATCAACGCCCTCGAATATGGCATGCCTCCAACGGGCGGCCTGGGTATCGGCATAGACCGCTGCGCCATGATGCTCACTGGCAGCGACTCCATAAGGGATGTCATTCTGTTCCCCACGATGAAGCCGCTGGATAATTAAAACTGTTGGCGCACAAGGATTTGCTGGCAATTAGAGGTGCATAACTAGCTGGTTTTACACCTGATTTACACCAAAACACTATTAGGGCTTCGCGATCGCTAAACTACAAGCAGAGACATAGACAGTTCAACTCTATGTCTCTGCTTATTCTATATGCGTTAGATTTGTATATAACGGAATAAATATACGACGTGATGGATGCAATGTGGTACTTTAACAGACTTATTTGTTAGAATAACTTGCAAATTCCTAATAAATATGATATATTGTTTATATAATTAAAAAGAACATTATGGTATTGCGGCGGAGTGATATGAGGTGGATGATAGATGGGCAAGTTTATAGATTTAACGGGAAGAACCTTTGGCAGATTAACTGTTATGGAACGAGTAGTCGACAAGCAGCGTGGAAGACCGCTATGGCGTTGTAAATGCGAATGTGGTAATGAGGTCGAGGTAACATCAACACGGTTACTAAGAAATAACGGCACCAGATCATGCGGGTGTTTGAGAAGTCAGGAATCTCCCGGGCTAATCGATTTAGCCGGTATGACATTTGGTAAGCTTACGGTAATAGAGCGTGATAAGACAGTTCCTAGGAAACCAACGAAGTGGATTTGTGCGTGCGAGTGTGGCAACACAGTGTCTGTCTTGTCTACAAGCTTACGTAGCGGTAGCACGACTTCTTGCGGCTGTTCACAGTTTACACTTCAGTACGATTTAACTGGTCAGACTTTTGGTTTCTTAGAAGTTGTTGAGCCTACAAAAAATGAAATGCTTTCAGGTAACGAGATACGATGGAAATGCCTCTGTAAGAACTGCGGGCGTACGGTAGAGGTGGGAAGCTATTGGCTTCGGAATGGCAACCCATACGGACATTGCAATTGTTCAAGGTTTGGGAGAGCGAAAATCTCATTGCAAACTTAATATTTACAACCGCTTGTTCTGATAGAGATGCAATTCGGCGTTAACTCATAGTTTAGCTACAAGAGTAGAGCACCCCAGTTCATGGGGTGCTCTTTTTGTGGTATTATCTTTTTAGCTCTAGCCTCACAATACCATCTTCGCCGATTGAAACATCCATAGGTTTAATGTGCCTGTCAAAGAACTGCTGATATTCCACTTTGTTCATTTCAATTCGAGTAGCCAATAGAGCCGAATCAAGCAGTTGTTTCATGTTCAAATTTAGCGATTGAGTTATTCGATGGTTGAGCTCCCTGAAAAGTGCCGCTGCCTTTATCTCGTCAGCACCACGTGCATTAAAATCATCTATGTAACAGTAAAATATGCCGGAGCCTAGCATTGCCTCTTTCATATCGACACCGCACTTTTCACGTTCTATCATTACGAGAAAATGTGCTGTTGGCAAGGATGATATGAGACCCCAATAATCTGAATCGCTAGAGACTATAATAAATGAATCTACGCCGTTCTGATAATGTTCCTGACATGCCCTGACGGTTAGTTTAATATCTACGAGTGATTTTGAACTTTTGACCCTTTCGACTGTAATGTGCTCAATGGGTATTTGAGTGTATTGCTCTAATATCCGCCATGCTGAGACTGTATGAATATCATCGAATAGGATTATCTTAGATATTTTATATGTGTAGAAGGTACTGAGGTTTTTAAATACGGCGCATAGTTTATACGGATCTGAGTTTTCACAATCTACGACCATTACAAGTTTGGAGCTATCGTCAATGAAATCATATATGTTGCTTTTTACATAACTCGGCGCATCCGAAATCTTACTTGTGTCAGTAAAATAGTCATTGTGAAGTTCGTAAAGGAGAGTTACAAACTTCATGTCGTTGTATAAGATGTTACCCGTATCTCTTGGCTCCCAGTTAATATACATCTGATAGGGGTAGTAAGACATATTAGAGTAGAAGGTGTCTGCCGCAATTTTTGTGCCCTGCTCGGTGAGGCCGTTAGGCATAACAAAGAGCTCTCTTAGGTATTGCCAATTAAGCCAGATGGGGAACAAGTCTTTGCAATTATTAATTCTGTCTGAAATGATTCGATTGATCTCAATTATGTGATGTCTAGGTTCTGTACTGGTATTTTTAATAAAACTGATGCCATCTATGCTGAGTTGATTTATGCTATCATAGGGCACGTATTCTGTTAGTGATAAAAGGCTTTTATAATTGAATTTCATCTCCTGATTTATGTATTTGTAATTGCGCTCTATAGATGTTCTTAAGATACATAGGTGCCTTATTATTCGTGCGTTCTTATTTTTCTCCAAAGATGTAAAGACATCTAACTCCAGTGGTTCAAAATCGTTTTCAAAAATGCGCTTGGGCACGCCTATAAGATAAGCAACTATTGAAGTAACTTCGTGTGCACCTTCTTTTGGTAATAGCTTCCTTGCGCCAGGAGGTAAACTATTCTCATTGGGTTCTGACATATGTGATCGCTCCTTTAATACATATTACTTAATACAGTACAACACAATAATACGACACAAGGCAAAGAATGTAAAGACGCAAGCTTTCTTAGCTCGCGTCTTTAGCTTCCACAAACCATCTGCCGTCTTCCTCGAACAGATATGTTTCCTTACCCTCAATCATCACTGTGTAACGCATGCCACATCCACCGACTTTAGTGGATGCAGCGCGGCAGCGATACTTTAAGCGATCTATTTCGTAAACATGGCCGTCTTCCCACACAATGGAGCGAGGGTAGATGTTTCCGTCAGAATCAACATCGAGAGTGACAGGCACATAGACCTTATAAAACCGTTTCTCCATGTCTGCTTTTCTCCTACTCATATTGGTTGATAGTTAGAAAAACACGTCCAGCGTACTCATAACCGCCTATCAAAGATACAGACAGCTTGAAAAGAGGTTCACCAGCAACTGGATTAATTTTGCGGAGGGCACTAAGTTTGCCATCTTCAAACGGCTGCTCTGGGTCAACTATCAGCAATGAATTTTCGGCAATGCCATACGATAAGAAGTTGTTATCACCATTGGCTATCAGACATAGCGGATTACGTAAAGAATAATTCCCTAATCCTATCATGTTCTTTCCGTTGAAAATTGGGTGTTTATCAAAGCTGTGTGCGTCTATCATATATCTATCCTCCTCAGCTTACCATACCTGTAGGCATGACCAGTTCTACTCTACGTTCCTCAGGCAACTTCATTGGCATTAGCAGTACAGCATTGCGTATAGCGTCTTTGCCAAACCTATTTCGTATCGCTTCTACAGCCAAATCCAAGCGTTCACGCTTTTCTAATTTCTCAGGGTCTGTCCAAACATTGTACTGAATAGGAGCGTCACTGTCTGTGAGATAGATGGCGCGCACAGTAACCGAACGTATGGGACGAGCCCATCCGTACCCGCGGACAAAAAGCTCGAACGCGGCCTTTGCTATATAGGACGGACTTTGAGTAGGCAGGCTGAGCTGGCACTGCCATTCCTTAGAAAACAATTCGTTGTCTCGTATGCTGATAGCAACACCACCGGCGCGTTTCTTATTTTTCATAAGCTTGGAACCTATATCCTGTGACAGCTCCAGCATAATAGACCATACCTCAGCGCTGTTTTCAAGGTCTTGAATGGTTGTAATACCGTGTCCAATACTCTTGATTGGCATTACATAGTCTTGGTGTGTAACTGGGGAGTAGTCTTCACCGGATGCGTACCGTTTCAGCGCAAGACCATTTTTGCCAGCGATATGCTTCAATAGCTCCTCAGGGGCGTTCGCCAATTCGCCGATTGTATGTATTCCGTAGTATAGCAGTTTACGAGTAGTAGACCTGCCAACTCCAAGCATCTCGGAAGCGTCAAGCGGCCAAACGATTTCGCGAAAACTAGCTCGCTCAATAACAGTTATTGCATCAGGCTTCTTCAGGTCGCTGCCTAGCTTAGCAAAAATTTTGTTGAAGCTCACCCCGACCGAAATCGTAAGTCCTAGCTCAAACTTTACAGTTCGACGTATCTCGTCGGCAATTTCAAATCCGCTTCTGCCACGAGTGCAGCCTGTGATATCCAGCCAACATTCGTCCATACCGTAAGGCTCAATGCGGTCAGTGTAGCGTGAATAGATTTCCCTCGCCAGTTTCGAGAAGCGAAGGTACTGCTCATAATGCGGTTCGACAATTACGAGGTTAGGGCACTTTTGTTTGGCTTGCCATATTGCTTCAGCGGTTTTAACTCCATACGCCTTAGCCTTATAGTTTTTAGCCAATACAATACCGTGTCGCTCCTCCACAGAGCCACAAACGGCGACAGGCTTGTCTCGCAATTCAGGTCGCAGCATACACTCCACCGAGGCGTAGAAATTGTTCATGTCGCAATGTAATATTATCCTGTCCATGCCCATACCTCCAATTAGCTATTGACAGACGTGGTTGACTGTGCTAATATGCAGACATGAACAGTTGTGCATCTGTGTTCATACTAACATGAACTTGCGTGCTTGTCAATAGCAGATTAAGCCGCTCTATGAAGGAGAGAGACATATGGCATTTAATGAACAGCTTAGAGCGAAAAGGCAGGAGCTTGGCCTGACTCAAAAAGAGCTGGCAAATGCTGCTGGCCTTGGTGTAAGAGCAATAGCGTACCTGGAGAGCGGACAGCGCTATCCAACTGCCGATACCGCTCGTAAGCTTGCTGAAGCTCTAAACACCTCGGTGGACTACTTGCTTAGTGGTGCTGACACATACATAGCCGATGCCCAAGAACGCGGTGGGATCAAAGCTGCTAGAGATGTAGACGCTCTTGTCAGCGAGGTTCGAGGCATGTTCGCTGGCGGCACATTAAGTGAGGATGCTTTGGACGGCGTGATGAAATCTATCTCCGAAGCTTATTGGGAAGCAAAGGAGAAGAATAAGAAGTATACACCCAAGAAATATCTCAAGGAGCAAGGGGACACAACGGAGGAGTAAGCCATGAACGCACAACAGCTTACTGTTGTAGGTGAACGACTCGTTAAACGCTTTGGAACACGAGACCCGTTCCAAATTGCCACTGGCCTTGGCATATCTGTTAAGCTATGTGATAGATATAATTCGCTCAAGGGCATGTATATGGTAATAAAACGCAACAGATTTATTTTTCTCAACAGGGATCTACCTGAAAGAACTTTGCGCATAGTTTGTGCGCACGAAATTGGCCACGACCAGCTACATCGAGACTTAGCGAAGGCTGGTGCGCTCCAAGAATTTATGCTCTACGATATGAGTACCCGACCGGAGTACGAAGCCAATATCGTTGCCGCCGAAATTCTGCTGGATAGCGAGGAAACGCTGGAGTATGTATACCAGTATGGGTATACGACCGAGCAAATTGCAAACGCTATGGATACAGATATAAACCTTATGGCTCTGAAGATAGCTCATCTCAGCCAATGCGGCTATAATCTACGTACGCCTGAACATCGAAGTGACTTCCTGAAGAACTAAGCTACTGACATTTAAATGCAGCAAAAGTTAAACACGGCCCATTAAAATATCTACTTGTCAATTCATTAGACTTGTGATATACTTTCTGTATCAAGTAATAAGGGGTGTACAATATGGCTTTAACACGTTTCTACAAGGCGTGGAGAGAGCTGTGTGAGAAGAAAGGTGTGACGGAGCGGCAGGCAATTGCCGATATGGGGATGAGTTATACCAATGTTGTACGCTGGAGAGAAGGTATGATCCCCAGAAGAATTACCCTGGATAAAATTGAGGCCTATTTGGGGGCAAAGGGTTTTGCCGACGCTTTTGACCCTCATATGCGCACCTCAAATTTCTATGATAAGTGGAGCAGTCTGTGCAAGAAAAATAAGAAAGATCCAAAGGATGTTTTGAAAGAGCTAGGGCTTGCAGGCGTGTACGATAAAAGGTGGAAGAACGGAGTTGCGCCACAAGATAAAACCCTAAGAAAGATTGCCGCCTATTTTAATGTCCCGCTTGAAACCCTTTACGATGACGAAGAGGAGTATACTGTAGTTGGGCAACCTTCTCCAGGCAATACCGACGCATATATAGCCGACGCACGAGAACGCGGAGGGGCTAAAGCCGCCAGGGACGTTAAGGAACTTGTAACTGAACTGCGTGGCATGTTCGCAGGTGGAGTCTTAAGCGAAGACGCGATGGACGGTGTTATGAAGTCCATCTCTGATGCATATTGGGAAGCGCGAGAGAAGAACAAAAAGTACACGCCGAAGAAGTATCGTTATAATAATGAGCAGGACACAGAATAAACGCATAAAAGCGGGTTGGCTTTTGCTGACCCGCTTGATTATTACCTTTATTTTCATTGACGAAAATTAGCTTTTGTGATAAAGTTGCTTATAAAGACAATAATGGCGCTAGCGCCATTCACTTCATCTGGGATGAAGTGAGAAGTCTTGGCTTATAGAGAAATTTTTTGAAAAGGAGAATAGGTATGAAGAAACGCATACTCACAGCGCTGTTAGCTGTGTGCCTGGTGTTCGCACTTGGTACGGTCACGGCGCTGGCGGATGGCAGTGCGGAGCAGACGGAAACCTCCGTTGCATTGGTAAACGGGCTTTATTATGATACCTTGGCCGACGCGGTTAATGCAATAGAGTCTGAAGACACTATCGAACTGGTAGCAGATGTGACAATTAACAAAGGCGTTGACTGCCTCGTTATCCCTGCAGAAAAGACGGTTACGCTCAACCTAAACACATATACAGTGAAGATAAATGATGTGGCAGGTACAAGTGGAGCTATAAATAACAAAGGGACACTTACAATAAATGCTGGAGAAGGCGGCAAAATAGATTCTTCAAGTCTGATTATGGCAAACCAGGCAGTCTATAATACCGGAAACATGACTATCAATTCTGGCGAAATTGTTGGCAAAATTCGTGCTGTCACAACTGCAAACGGCGGAACCACAATTATTAATGGCGGTGAGCTGTCCGGCAATAAGTATGGGGTATATGTGGATGATAATTCCCATGTGACGATTACCGGTAACGCACAGGTAAGCGGCACAACTACCGGGGTGTATGCGGATGTTAACTCCGAGGTAGTTATATCCGGTAACGCAAAAGTATCAAGTGAATCATACGCCGTAAAGGCTTCTGGTGGCGATGTTACTATCCAGGACAACGCTTCAATAACTGGGAAGTTTGGGGTTATACTAGCTAATTACCCTGATAATAACACACCTGACGCTGTTCATTCCACGCTTACCATGACCGGAGGAATCATTACTTCCAATGGTGGCTTTGCCCTGTCTGGAAATAACCTGCAGTCTGCCGGGTGCAGTGCCGAGATTACAGGGGGAACCTTGAAATCTGAGATAGAAACCGGCATCTACTGGCCTATGGATGGCGAGCTTACAATAGGCGGCAACGCTGTTGTAGAAGGTGCAACGGCGATTCAGGCTAGAATGGGCGAAATCAATATAAGCGGTAACGCAGTTATCCTAGGTATAGGAAATTACAGCGATTCGGCACCAGAATCCGGCATAGCCGCGGCGGAGGGGTCTGCGCTCCTTATTACATCGCAGATGTACGGCGAAAGCGAAGGCCAGTATGCAACCAGTCCGAATATAACCGTAAATATCACCGGCGGAACGCTGGAGAGTGTGAACGGGAACGCCGTCACGGTGTACAATACAGAGGACACTGAGGCTCAGGAAACGAACATAACTGTTGCTGGCGGGAACCTTGAAGCAGCAGAGGGAAAGGCCGCTGTACAGGTGACAACTGCGAAAAGCGAGAGCAGTTCGAAACTCGATAATTATAACGGAACAAACGTACTGACAACTTCGGCGTCCAAAACGACCGTGACTGTATCCGCCGACGTTGCAGTTGCGGCTGTGGACAATGAAGGTAAGACCTATTATTACTCTGATGCCGAAGATGTACAGAGCGAAATAACCGAAGGTGCAGTATACATTATCGACGAAGATATAACGCTCCCTAATATGCCGGCCCTAAATGCCAAAGTGACTGCTGACAGGACAAATGCCCTGGTTGGCAGTACAGTGACTCTGACGGCAACCACTAATCCCGAAATAGACGCAGCTTTTACCTATCAGTGGTACATGAATGGGGAACTGATAAGCGGCGCGACTGGAAAAACGCTCGAAGTAACTGAAAACGGAGTTTACGAAGTATTTATTACAGCAACCATAAAGGTTGGCGATATAGCGTATTACCCCATTGATTCTGCTTCTATAGCTTACACATTCAGTGAGCCTACCATCCCCGACATGTATGACATCGAGCTTATCGTAGGTGAGGGCGGCGAAGCCAGGACGAGCCTCAGCAACGCTTCGGCAGGCAGCACCATCACCGTGACCGTAACGCCTGACGAGGGCTACGAGCTGGATTACATCACCGTCGATGGCGAGCGCATCTCTGGCACCAGCTTCAAGATGCCCGACCACGACGTGACAGTGCGCGTGTACTTCACCAACGGAAGTGCGAGCCTGCCGTTCGCCGACGTCAAGCCCGGCGACTGGTTCTACGAGTACGTCGTCTACGTCTACGTCAACGGCCTGATGGACGGCACAAGCACCACGACCTTCGAGCCGAACGCGAATATGACCCGCGCGATGGTCTGGGCTATCCTCGCCCGCGTCGACGGCGAGACCGTCACCGGCACGAACTGGCTCGAAACCGCTCGCACCTGGGCAATGGCGAACGGTGTGAGCGATGGCGAGAACGCCAACGGCTATGCCACCCGCGAGCAGCTCGCGACCATGCTCTGGCGCTACGCCGGGGAGCCGGACAGCGACTACTCGCTGAGCGCGTTCACTGACGCGGACAGTGTTAGCGATTACGCCGAGACAGCGATGGCATGGGCGGTCGAGCACGGCATCATCACCGGCATGACCGACACGACCATTGAGCCTCAGGGCACGGCGACCCGCGCGCAGTGCGCAGCGATGCTCATGCGGTTCGTGGAGGGCGAATTCTAAAATATTAGCTAATACCTAAAAAATACCCTTGGTGAAATTAAATCACCAAGGGTATTTTTGTACTATATAACATCATCCATTTCAAGCACTGCCAGTTTGTTCATAGCTGGCTGTACAACGCTGTGCATATAGCTATTGCCGCCCCTGTCCTCGTACTCGCCAAACAGCTCCCAAAAGGCTTCAGCTTCCATCTTAGTCCATGCCTGTTCGGGGTTGCGCTCAGGATTCGTATAATATCTATAACTCTGCAGCAGCCTGTCCTGAAGCTTGTTGCGCTCCAGGCGTCTAGAGTTTTCTTCCATCTCGGCTATCTTTTTCGTGTTGTCTGTGACGATACGTGTATTCTCCTCAAGGGCGGCACGCAGCTCTTGAATTTCGTCCTCAAGCTTTTGTTGAACCTGAATGCTCTGCTGCCTATACTCGGGGTAGTGGCTTATGGATTCAAGCGCCTGCTTGAGCTGTTCATTCTTTTCCTGGTCTGCGTCATGCTTCTTAATAAGATAATCCCGAACTTTCTTAGCTATGAAGAACAAAAATACGCAGGCAAGTATAAAGCGGGCAACGTCAAGTATGCTTATCCCACCAAATAGATTTATGAATTCATCATATCCGGTCATTGGCGATCACCAGGCTGCGAAATTAAGCCGTGGCAACGCCTGTGGCTGGCGTAGTTGACGGAGTCGTCGTTCCATTTTGAGAGTCAGAAGGAGTTTCAGAGGCGTCGCCGTCGCTAACAATTGGAGTCTCTACGTTAACCTTCTTAGCCATGGCGCAAAGCTTGTCAATAAGCTCGCTAACCTCGTCCATATTTATATCGTAGTTAACCAGTTCTGCAGAGTTGGTGACCATAGCCATAACCCACTCTTTGCGGGTAGCGCCGTCGGAGAACTTCTCTTCGGCCTCCATAATATAGCTCATGACCATATCCACGAGCTGATTCCAATTCTTTTCCTTAATGGCTTTCTGGACAGCCTGTACCAGCTTGCACACCAATACAACCAGTGTAGTGATCGTGGGAAGTAAGTAAATAATAGTTTGCAGCCAGTCCATATTTCACCTCCTAGATTTTTGGTGCATCTTCAATAATGGTATAGTTGTTGCTTGTACCCGCCGAAGGGACGCCGAAGTTAGCAGCCTTTGCGGACTCAAAGGTAATACCACCCTCCCGGTGATCGCTCTTCGACATATTAAGATAAAACGAGCAGACCACACCATGGGCGCTCCATGGCAACCCAACCATAGCTGATAGCCAGGGGAGGGAACCTAAGTAGTTATTTGCAATGCAATAGGCGGCCAGGATAAGGCCGCCTATAGTTACTATGTAAAGAAGGAGCCTTATGTCCTTGATAATCTTCTTAGAGAAATCTACAGACTTCTTCTTATTACCGCACATTTTCATTTTACCTTGGTATCATAGCGATGAAACAGAGCTGCAAGCTCCTCACGTGTGCAAGGGCTGCGCCACATATAGCCAACATCGCTGCCCTCGAACATGCCGTTCTTCACAGCCCAATCGCAGTCGGCAACGCTCCAGCTGGAACCGGGAAGGAGCTGTTTCTCTTTTTCGTATCGCTCTATATATTCCTTGAACTGTTCGTATGTCATATCATCATCTCCTCCGGGAATGGGTGTGGGCGTCGGTGTCGGGTCGGGCTCAGGCTGGGGCTCCGGCGTAGGCTCAACGCTTCCACCACCAAGCGATGCTATAATTGCCGGGTAATCTTTGTATGCGTAATTCATGTCAACGCGGGTAGAAATACCGGGCACACTACCGTTGGACGTGTACTGCCACATACCGCCTGACTGAGCGGGCTTGTCCTCGGGGGCAGGAAGTGTATACGGCCACTGTGCATACCAGATGTCATACCTGGAGGGCATATCCGACTCGAAATAGCTGGCGAGATAGTCAGCGTTTGCATAGAGTGTGCCGTAGTATCCGGCGGCTTCTATCTCATTTAAAAACGCCCGCGCCATGCTGGACGCGAGCGACTTGCCGACCCTCACGCCTTTATCGTTGGCGTAGCGGACGCTGTCATATTCAAAGTCAAAGGCTATGGGATAGCTGAGCTTATATGGGGCTACGGCTTGTAAGCAGTACTGCGCTTCGCGTCTCGCCATATCCTCTGTATACGCGTAGGAGAACCAATAAACGCCGAATGGTATGTTATATTGAGTGCAGGCGTTTGCGTATTCGACAAATTTCTTGTCGATGTTGTTCTGACCATAGCCAGCCCTTAAAATAGCAAAGTCTACATTTTGACTGACCTGACTCCAATCAATATCGCCCTGATAGTAGGAGACATCAATGCCTTTCATATAATTCAATCTCTCACCTTCGTTTCCATCAGCAAACCATAAGATAAGATAGCTGTACACTATGCGGCCGTCGCCACGAATGTATGTTCTGCCGTCATACCACTGGCTGGAACCTGAGCCGTCGAAAACCATACCATCAATGATTCCAAGGCTCTCCATACGGTCAACTATGCCGTCAAGCGTATAGTTTGATGTAGTCACTTCAACTGACCAATTACCAGCTGCATCACGGCCAAACCATGTCCTCGTAGTCGCGCGTTCAACGCCGCCGCCGTAGCTGAGGTTCTGGCGTACTCCATTTACTATTGCAGGGATAGTGGACACAAAGTTTCTATAGGAGCCCATGTCTGTTGACATCTGAGGAGCCTGTCCTTCGTTCCATCCAAGTCCGACCATGCCGGGGTACTGCTCAGAAAGGGTATGACCATTTATCTTATAGTTGCCAATATATTTTGGGCCGGGATCATGCCAATGGGCGTTTACCACTACGCACTTCCCGGCGTGTTTGCCTTTATTAGCTTCCCATACCGCCTTAACGTTGGTATAAGGATATGCGCTGTCATCATAAAGCTCCGCGCACAGGAGCTTTCCTGCGTAGAACATAATACCTCCTTCATTATGAATAAACGGGGTAAACAATAAACCCGTTGCCAACATAGACGCTATAGGCATCCACTTCATCAAAGTCGCTGACAACAAGATGCATCGAATTGGAGGTCCAAGTTATTTCGTCTATCCCAGATATAGTCCCACCACATATATTAAATAGCGAGTCTAAGTAAGAGCTTGTTTTGTATTTCCTTCCTCCGACGCAAAAACTTCCGGAATCTGAGGCAAAGTAAATACAAAACAGTATCCACTCCGCGTCGCTAGGTATAGAGCCGCTAAACCCTGTGACCGTCATATCGTAAAGCATAAAAACGCTGTTAGGATCGTCAACTAGGTTTAAGTCGACATCACAGTCCCAGTTCAAATCAATCATCCCAAGCCTTAACCCCTGATATGTGCCAGTGATACCATGAATCGAAACACCACTTTTTATATTTGCGGCTGTGAGATTTGGTTCACCTGCCACATAAATCGGCCCGGTGGTATATCTGCCAGGAGCACACGCAGTAATCTGGCTTCGACCCGGAGTTATTGTTTTACCGGCTTGAATAGTTAATTGATTTGTGGAAGAATTACTACCAGCAGATAAATGCCCACTGGTGGGAACACTATTAGTCGAAGTAATTAGCCCGTTACTGGCAACGGATATGCTTGGGGTCGGCATGGCAATCTCGGGCATGGTTCCAGTAACTTTTTCTCCGTTTGCGTACGCAGTTTTGCCTATGAGTATGTCTCCAGCCGTGGCGGTTGCATCCATCGTGTCCGGCCCCGTTGTTATGTCAAGAATCCTTTCGGCAAAATCGCTTGCCTTTATAGGTGCCGCACTTCCATCCTTGTTTCTTATAGCGTTAGCTATGGCAGTCAGGTTTTCAGATTGTACGCTGATTGCTCATCGCCCCTTTCGTCTATATGTTTGTTACCAACCGCAGGTAGAAAGTTTTATGATTGCGACAAATCAAAGTCCCCAGTTATGGTGTAGAAGACTCCTTGGCCGCCCACTGTCAGCACATGTTTAACTCCGCCCGATGCTTGAGTTTCGGGAATGGTCGATGATGTTAGAATAACTAACAATGAGCCTATGAGCGCATCGGCGTTCCCAGAGGTATTTGGCTCTATTATAACGCAGCCATTCGCACCCATAAAAAAGACACGCTCTTTGTAGTTAGAAAGAAGATTATATGTGCATGATGCCATCTCAGGAGCTTCACCTTGATATGTACCAGTAATACCGTAAATCGAAACACCACTTTTAATATTACTGGCAGTGAGATTCACTTCACCATCAACATATATAGAGCCAGTAGTATAGCGACCCGAGGCGCATGCTGTTATGCGGCTGCGCCCCGGGGTTATGGTTTTTCCAGCCTGAACTGGTAGTTGATACGAAGATGAATTGCTACCCAACTGGATATACCCATCTTCGCTTAGGCTGTTAGACGCGGTAACCAGGCCTGTATTAGATACCGATATTGCCGGTTTTGGTACGAGTACTTCAGGAGCCGAACCTATAACTTTTTTGCCTTTGACATATGCAGATTCTCCAAAACGTATATCCTCAGCTGAAGCGGTAGCGTCCATCGTATCTGGACCTGTAGATATATTTAAGATCTTTTCTGCAAACTTGTTTGCGCTTATTGGGTCACTGCTTCCTTCTTTTGCTCTAATTGCGTCGGCGATAGCAGAAAGATTGTTTTCTTGTAGGCTCATATTTAGTCACCAGCGACATCCAAATCATTTAAAAACTTCTGAGTATAGTCGTTCCAAAGCTCATCGTCTCCACAGACTGGCCTTGGTTGTACTGAGTAAATGGGTATTCGTTCGACCCGGCCATCGCTATGATATCTATAATGGAATTCCTGCGAGACAGTCGAACCGGTTGGTACCGAGACGGGTATGTCTATTGAGGTTAAAGTGCTTGCCTGAAGCTCACTTATTGATATAGTGCTCCCGTCGGGTAAGGAGAGTATATTGTCTCCAAACATATCTTCTGCTCTGTCCCAATGACCTACACCGGCGCTGACGGGGAGGTTATGCCTAGTGGATATGGAACTGTCACGAAACCTACGCAGGAATTGAAACTCAAGCTCCTTTATTCGATTGGTTATATCCTGAGGTGCAGAGTTTGAATGGTATAAAAGGAGAGTAAGCATCGATATGACGCCCATATCTTCATCATCGAGCTCAACAGCAGGAAGGAACGCAAGGAGATAATTTAGTTTGTCGCAGACGGATTTCGTGCAGCCAGTGTCATAGAGTTCGTCATACAGCTCTTTAAGGACAGTCGTTAAATTATCCATAGATCTTACCGCCCTTTCTGTACGCCTGTATCTTATCTATTTCCCGGACAAGCCTCTGAGCGTAGTCATAATATATATCGTACTCACTCATGCTGCGCCAATAATCAATGACGCCCATACTGTCGTATTTATCAATCAAATGATTGTATTTGGTCTTAAACATATTGCAAACGTTTTCCACCGGCATAAACGCATCTTGGGCGTACTCGTATTGGGCGCCATAACACCCTCTCATACAAAGACCGTTGTAGGGACAGGTATCGCAGCCGTGGTGATCTATTTTATTGTTGCCGCCCAATACCCTAATTGCCATTTGAGGATTTATGGCTGTAATCCCGGTGATTCTGCCATTGGTAATATCAAATTTGCCATACAACAACCGGTCATAGGCAGTTCTATGGCATGGACAGATAGCCAAGTCGCCAAGCCTGATGCATAAGTGCGTGGACACTGAACATCCCGGCTGGTTCTCCGCAATAGGCAGCGCATAGTTTACATAGCCATTATTATCACCGTTTTTACCAAGGAGAAATTCAGAAAAGACCTTAACGTCATTTTGGCAAGCCTTGAGCTTTTGTTCAATCTCATAATCATAGAACTCAAGGAGCCTCTGAACGCTTTCATCTGTCCAGTCGCCATTGCGAACCTCAAGCATCATGATAGGGTTCGCAGCGTCAATATGGTAATTTCTGATTTGCTCCGTATACCATTTTAAATTTTCTATCCATTTATCAACGTTTGCCGAGGCAACCATCGGATGGAATAAGTAATTATTCTTCTTTGCGAACGCGAACAGCTTTTCGTAGAAGCCGTTATTACGAACAGGATTTTTGTCCTCGTCCTTAAATGAGCGGGTTTCGGATTCAAGCACCGCACCATCGATAGAGCAGCTTATCATCAGACGCGTGCCGAGGGAGTCAAACTCATCTATATAATCCTGCATTTTAAACATAGTGTTATTGTCAAGCAGGAACGTACAGTTTGTAGGGATAACAACTCTTTTAAAGGTAAGGCCTCTTTGAATATAGTCGATAACTATATCCAGCACTTCAAACCCAAAGGGCGTATGCCATATCTCTCCACTAAACAAATCTAGGTCGTTTATTGCAAAGCCCTCGTCTAAAAACCAATCGAAGAGTATACGCATATTCTTGAGAATATTATCCTTATCACGATACTCTTTGGGGTACAGCCCGTCACCATGCCTCTGCAAATAGCAGTACTCACATTTAAGGTTGCAGGCGGAGGTTATAAAAAGCTCTACGTTTGCATCCTTCCATAGGGAATGGGGGTCAGTCTGTGAGCTTGGGTCTCTCCATACTTTGAAAAATCTGTTCTCTAAAATAAACCGTAAAAGCTCGTTGTTCTCTTCCGCAAAAATGTCTCGTTCACTCACAGTTGCTGTTCTCCTTCTTCTCTATATATTCCCTGGCGCCGTTTAGTAAGAGCTTAATAAGCCCAAGAGGAACCAGGGTTATTGAGCCAGTTATGTTATAGTTGTCTCGAATGCAATATGAGGTATGAGACTGTATAAAAATGCCAGCTCTCAAAGCCTCCGCCTGATTCTTATACCTGGAATCTATTTGACCAGCGTAAGCAAGCATATTAATAGCTTCGACAATATTCGCAAGTCTGGCACTGGTTCCGGGGCAGTTGTAGCAGCAAACCTGTTTCTCGTATGTCTTAAAATCCTCCTCTGTCATAGTGAGACGCACCGGCTGAGAGAGCAGAAAAGAGTTGAAGTCCAGAGTGGAATCCCCTTGATTGGCGGTGACAGATTTCTTATATTCAGAAATAACATCTACAAATCCATTATGGCATGCGGAAATAAGCCTGTTTGGCAAAAGACCAACGATTGTATAACCGGTACCGCAAGTGTGAAACGGATAACGATAGGTGAGAGCGTTCTGCTGTATATCGTTGCTGAAGGGAGTTATGTTCGTATAGTACTTGAGCCATCCACGAGATGGGTTCTCTAGCTCAATTTCTCTACAAAGCCTGCAGAGCTCGGCAAATATTTTGCCGTCTTCAACTGTCACGGGGGAGGGGCAGGCTGTATTTGGGACTGGTAGGTATGCGCGTACATTGTTATATCGTAAATCCCATACTCTCTCAACGAGGCCTTCAAACCACTTATAGTATTCGATTATTTTCTCTTTATCGCAAAGAAGCCTGGTGGAGTTAAGATCCAGGGTAGGTTTAAATACTATCTCCAAGTCCACATTGCCAGGCAGCCTCGCTCCCAAATCACTCAGGAGTACACTAAAGTTTTCAAGACATTTGCGAGTCGTTCCTACCCCACGCCCGTAGTCATTTATATATTCGGGGCCGTCCATGGAAAGCTGTAGACGATATGTAAAGTGCCGATTGGGGTACATGCCAAACTGTTTCATTAGCCCGAAAAACTGTTCCGGCCATTCGGGGAATGAGAAATTAGTAGAGCTGTACATAGAATTAAAGAAAGGGTAGTGCTCTATTACTTTGTGTAGGGTGTTATATATTCTGTCCATCCTCAGGAAAGGCTCCCCACCCCATGTTTCCATAGATGTCAGTTGAGATATATTGGGGAACATATCCTTGATAAAATCGAAGTAGTAGTCGCCCTGAAAACTCTCGTCTAGTATATCGTCAATATGCTTAAGAGCCTTATTCTTGTCTATATAGCAGTACCTACAGTTTAGATTACAAACTGCGGTAGGGTATAGGACGACTGTATTTCTATCTGCCACCATTTAATTCCTTTTCTCCTTAACCATTCGTGTTGGTATTTCCAGTATTGCTATTAGACGTGTCTATAACAGAGGTGTTGGACATTGCCGTGTTAGCACAGGTCTGATTGCTGTTGGGCTCATTGGACTTTAACACATTACTATTTGTACTATTCAAACATGTGCCATTAGATTTTTCACCGTTTGTTCTGCTGCCATAGCTGCAAGTTCCATTGGAATTGCTGCCATTTCTATCACGTCCGTTGCTGTCTCTGCCGTTACTCTTAGTTCCATCATAATTGCTGCCAAAGCTGCAGACTCCATCTGAGTTTCTCCCGTTACCGTTGTAGCCATGAGGATTGGGATACTTGCCACCTATATCAGAGTTGCTGCCGTAGTTGTTGCCGCCGTTGCTGCACACACCGTTTTGGTGAGTTCCGTTGGCATTATAACCGTCAGAGCAGGTTCCTCTTACATTAGAACCGTTACCACAGGTACCATTGCTGCATGTCCCATATGAGTTGCTGCCATAGTCATTTCGACCGTTTGAACAAGTACCGTCGTAATTGTCACCATTAGAGTTGTTACCATTGGAACAAGTACCGTTTGCGTTATACCCATTTTCCTTGTTTCCATTTGTATTGATACCGTTACTGTTGGTTCCATAGCTATTTGTGGCATCGTTACGGCAGACTATGTTTGCCTCGACAGACGTAATTGTGCCCTCAATAGCAGACTTGTCTGATAGCTGCATTACCGCTCCGGAACTTATATCTGGCACACTGAGGTTTGGCGCTTGCGAAAAATACCTGTCAGATGTCCAACTGCTAAGCTCAGAGATAAGTTCGTTTGTCTGTGACGCTCGAACAGGAGTGCTGCCAGCTTGAATCGTTGGAGAATCTATTGTAGTAAGATTATGCTTAGACAGGATCGCGTTGACACGAGCATACCAGCTGTTGATATCGCTCGCATATATTCCAGTAGCCATAGCTTAACCCTCCGAGCCCCATACCGAAAGGACATTTTGCCAAGCGCCGCTATTGTAGTATTTAAGAACCCCTCCAATACTTGTATCAATCCAAAGGGAATTGGTGTCGGTAGGAGCGGTTGCGCTTATAACGAATCCAGCCCGAGTGGCGAGCTCATCTATAGCTGCTTGAACATTTGTTGCCTCCAGCCCGGACGTCCCCGGGTCGTATGGGGCATCTGAGGCCGACGTAACTCCGCCGGTGGCGCTGATGGTCATATTAGAACCTTGCTGGCTTATCTGTATGTTTTCACCAGGCAATATATTAAGCGTATTTACGCCGTTTATCGTCGCATCGGCACCGGGTCGCCCGGAGCCAGCCACTTTCTTACCATTAATTAAAACCGCCATAAACATCGCCTCCTTAATTTTCCGGCCAAAGAGGTTCTGGAGAAATCATAAACCAGCCCGCATTGAGCATTAATCCGGTACCGCCTAAATACTCATTAAGAAAGTCTTCATCAAACGTAAACTCTGCATAGCTTGTTCCTAATGTAATTCCAAAACCAAAATAGGTAACTGTACCTGTGAGTGTCATTTGCACCTCGTTAGCAAATCCACCGCTAGCGTAGAGGAACCCATCATCAGAGCCAGTGCTGAAAAACAGCATCAGCGCACAGGATACTACCCAATCGTTAGCTTGTGTGCTTGTAAGGGTAAACCCGTCTGCGTAATCTACGCGATATACCGCGTCGCTGCCGTCATAACGAATAGGCTCAATCGAATTAAAGATGCTTGACTCTTCAAGTTTAAACACAAGAGCCTCAGTCATGTTTTCACCATAATTGCCAGTAACGCCGAATATACTTACGCCATTTTTGATATTTGAGGCTCTGAGATCAGTGTCGCCCTGAATAGTTTGCGTGCCGCTTAAATACCTTCCAGAAGCAATAGTTTTGCTACTCGCTCCCGGCGTTATCGTCTGCGCACCTTGGGAGGGGATAGAGCCAGTAATAATATTGCCGTCGCTTCCTATAGCCTGCTTGCCGTTGAGTATATCGCTTGCGGACGCGGGGGTATTTAGTTCAGGGAACTGCATGCCCGCTATTATATTAGTAGTAAGCACAATATCAGCCTCCTATAGGCATAATAGCTACATTCATAGCCACATCAGCAGTAGGAACCTTGCTGCATTTGAAGGTAAGGGTGTTGGCGCCTTGAGACAATATAGAGATACCATAATCGCTTACCGCAGTTGTTGCGGCTTCAGTAGAAGTACAGGGCATAATTATCTGCTTAAGCGGATCTGCGTCAATTCCTTCAACACTGACAGTCTGCTTATTGTCACTCCATCCTGCAGCTGTCAGCGTAATGGGCTTTTGCGTGGGCAAGCTTGGGCAGTTAGTAATTGGCTTTCCAGCCATGTTGAGCCCGTTTGCATCAAAAATATACGATACGCTTCCATCTCCACCATCAACGGTTATATAAACCATGCCGTCATAGTAAACGGAGATAGTTGCACTCTGAGCACCATCGCTGCTGGAAGCTATAATATTGAAACCCAGACCTGGAATAGGTTCTATGGTTGTCGTTACGCCTTCGCCCTGGAAGCTGAGTGCCCCAGTAAGCATACCCCCAGCTAGCTGAAGATACCTGGCGTCCGCGACCTCTTGCGTTAAAGCACCAGATGGGACTTTTGTGGTAACTTCTTCTATAGCGTCCTGGACATTTGTTGACGCAATACCGGAGCCGGGAGTAAAGGTAATTTCGGATGCTTCCATCCCCCCGCCAACGCCGTCATCTTCTGTGAATTCAATACTGTTTATGCCAGCGGTTTTAAGGGCTTCGGCTAGCGTAATAACGCCACCATTTTCTATTTGCACATACCTGCTATCAGTAGTATCCAGATTAATAGACTCCGCAGGGAAACAAGAAATAAGAGGCATTCTATGCCCTCCTTTCAATCGTCAATTAATAGCTGGCTTCCCAGCTGGAAAGTATTGCCTCCTGAATAGAGGCATCCACATACGCCTTAGTTGCGGCCTGTAAATCTGAGGACGGACTGCCGCTGAGTGTTAACGGACCCGTCAATTCGCCGCCGCCAATGCTGAGAGCGCCGACCATATCTGCTGTGTAATCACCAGCCTGTGGCACAATGTCATCTTTGCGCCCATTGAAACTTCTAACACCAGCAGGCATGTCTTGTGCTATGGCGTCTCCGTCCGAACTGAAGCCAACCATTTGCCCAGATTGACCGATAAGCTTGTCCTGCTTTTCACGGAGAGCCGCATCTATCTTTGTCATATTTGAATCTTCCTGACCGTTTATTTGTTCTCGCCAATCCTTGAAGAACATATGGTCGTCGTCGGTAAGGAAGAGGTCATATTCAGGAGTAAAACTCATATTTGAACACCATCCTTTGCCTTAGGGGAGGATGATTATAATAATCGGAATATCAATGGTGGGAATTTCTCCACCGCAAGAAATTGTTAATGTGTTATCCTCTTGCTTGGTGATACGCATTGCCGCTCTGGTAGCCGCCTCAAAAGCTTCGTCAGAAGCATTAGGAGATAATCCGACATACCCATTAGAATCGGTAAACAGCCCGTCAACGGTTATCGTCTGCTTCTTTGAGTTCCAAGCATCTTTAGATAAAGTGCATTCGACAGGAATTGAGTTTGGATTTATGCAAATGCGCTCATTCTCACCACCCACCACGGCATCAATATAAAAGCCGCCATCGTCGGGAGTAAAATAAGCGTAGCCTTCATGGAAGGGTGTAATATCAGTAGATATGCGAGAACTCTCGCCTTGAAGTATTTTGAAGAGTGCCAATTTAAAAACCTCCGTTCTACAGAGTCGTAATTGAAAAAGGGGCGGTTTTATCCGCCCCTTTATGAGAAGAAATTAGTTACAGCTACCTGTTGCTCGTGATTAGAAAGAGCCCCAGGTCAGAAGACCGTCGGTATACGCATTGGCCGCGGATTCCGCTGCGTCAGCAGAGCCAGCAGCGTCATAATTAGACGCAAGACCGTCAGCATAGGTCTTAGCGTTCTGTTCAGCAGTCGCGGCGGCGCCGGCAACTTCATAGTTAGACGCAAGGCTATCAGCGTAATCCTTGGCGTTCTGTTCGGCGGCATCCCACTTAGCCTTATCACCATCAACGATCTTATTCAGCTCAGTGATATTGGTGTGCTCGTGCTTCTTGGTGACAGCGTCGGCGAGGTCAGTCTCCGTCTGAGTGTAGGTATCAAGCAGAGCCTTATTGGCGTGGGTGTGAGAAGTACCCTCAAGGGTGCTCACCCGGCCAGCCAGTTCAGCAAGGCTAGCCGCAGTGGCGTAGTCACCGATGTTCAGCGCGGCGATAGCCGCAGTGACATAGGCAGACACGGTCTGTTCGCCAGTGTCAACCTTAGCCTGAAGCGCTTCAATAGCGGCGTTCATAGCGCTGGCGTCATCAGGATGCTCCTGAATCCAAGCGGCAATCTCAGCCAGTGTATCCAGGGACTCCTGAGCACTCTCGGGAATCAGCTGCGCAGCAAGCTCCTCGTTAGCAATAGTGCGAACACTCTTACCGGCATCACTGCCCTCCAGAGTGGTTACACGTCCAGCAAGAGTGGTAACGTCGGAGTCGTCGGCCTTGCCGTCGAGGGCGGTCTGAAGGCCATTAATCTTGGCAACTTCAAGCGTCGGGATATCGTCGGCGACGAGAGCACGACGGGTAACAGTAATCTTACCATCAGTCTCGCTGACAGCGGATACAACCTGTCCACTGACGGCTTTATCGGCAACATCAAGGCCGCTAATCAGACCATCAGCGTAGCTCTTGGCATTGGTTTCTGCGGTGGTGGCCTTCTCATCAGCGTACTTCTTGGCACCCTTGACGGAGTCAACGGTGGACGCATCGTCGTCGGTACCAACGTCGGCCTTACCGTTAAGCTTAGAAGCGAGCGCGCTGTCAAGATCACTTTCCGCAACCTGATCCTTAGCAGCCAGAGCACCCAGGCCATCAATGGAGCCAGCAACAACATCGGCTATCTTGTCGTCAACGTAAGCCTTAACAGTGGTGTAAGGGGCATCGTCTTCATCGTTGCCAAGATCACCAACGGCGGCAGAAATAGCACCACTCACGTCGCTGGCGGTAGTGTAGGTAGCATCCTTGGTGAAGGTGATCTTACGAGTGCCCGGATCATAGGTAGAACCGGTGATTGCGTTACCGGAACCGGTAACCTCAACAGAGGTAGCACCGGTATCAAGGTTAATCTGGACGTAACCAGTGCCGTTCCACTTGGCCAGCACATTGATATCTGTTACGTAGTAAAGAGCAGTAGTGCTGGGGTTGGTGTTGGCTTGGAGAGCATCAAGATTGGCAAACTCCTGGAAATCACCTATGCGGACACGAGTGGAATCATCAATATCCAGATAAAGCGCTCGCTCATCAGTGGCCACATAAAAAGTGCCATCTGTGTGAGCAGAAGGCATGTTAGCGAGCAAGCCTTTTTTAAAAGAAACAAGAGCCATTATTCATCTTCCTCCTTAGCTATTTAAAATTATAGGGAACCCCAAGTCAGGCTTTCAGCCATGGACTCAATTATATCAACGTCAATAGAATCGAGCTTAGCCTTGTCAGCAGCAGTCATCAAACCAGCGCCGTTGACGCCGTCTACGCCCTGACCAGCAGGTATAAGCGTAAGAACGCCATGCTGCACAGCGGGGGAGTAGGTGCCATCTTCCTGCTTTGTAAAGATCCTAATTTCAGCAGTGTTGGTTGTTTCGGTACGCTGCACATTAACAATTTCGCTGAGTATGGTGTCAGGCAGACTGCCAACAGAGGTCTGCAGTATACCAATATCTGCAGCCATATCGGCAGCTTCGGGCGCGTGCTCAGCCACATAGTCTATAAGTTCTTTAATGGTGTTGACGGTACCATCATCGCTTACCTGGCTAGCAAATTCGTTAATTGCTTCATTAGCGGCATCGGTGGCTATCTGCTCGACGCTTTCTGCAGAAGCATAAAGACCGTCATCTTGTACAGTCAGAATATTGCCCTCGACAGCAGAAAGACCAACCTTTATAGTCTTTTCGCCGTTTTCACCGTCGCCTATGATAATGGATGCATCAACGGGGGTAAGGCCGGAAACAGTTCCGGCAACAAGAGCATCGAGTTTTGCCTTATCTTTAGCAGACAGCAGACCGGCGGCCTCAGCCGTAGCTTCACGGCCTACACCAAAGAGCTTGTCACCCTGGTAAAGTTCCTGTGTATCAGTCAGCCAATACAAGGTATCGGCATTTTTGACCTCAAGGGCGTCAAAAATGTCCCTAGTGCCTCTCTTAAAAATTACATTGGCCAATCAATTTCCCTCCCTTAGAATTAAATATCTATGTTAAACACTCTCTGAGCGTGTTTACAACTCACATGTCTTCCCATATGTAGTCAGATTTGAGACCAGACTCATCCATATCGAACCATTCGTCCCACGGGTTGAGGTCTACTGGCTCTGGAACGCCGGTAGGCTTGTCCTCAATGGTAAACGAGAGAATCTTGCGGTCAGACAGATGCGGCACATAAACCACGCCATTGCTATCTATCACATTGCCAAGATTCTTTATTGTTCCATCGCTAAAGATCAGAATCAGCTCGCCATCAGTTGTAATACCAGCGTTGGTAACAACCGCACCGTCGATAGTGCTGACCTTAATTCTGTCGCCAATCGGAGTGCCGCCGGAACTGAGCTGAATAGTATTGTCCTCTGAGTTGAAAACAATATTGTCTGCCTTCTTTTCGATGGCGTCGTTAATATCGGATATAGCAGTATTCATTTTCTTGCTAAGTTGATATAGTGCCGTAACCGTGTGGTCACAGAGATAATCATCCATATTTCTGGATGCCTGAATCTGTAGTACGCACTCGCTGGATTTTGCTATAATAGGATTAGATGGAGAGCCGGTGTAAATCTGCATCCATGTGCAGACTTCACCGGGATAGGCGGTGAGCCTACATCGTATTGGGAAGGTATACTGGAAATATGAATCGTTGTATGGAGTGTCATTCCGATTCAGCATTACAACATCGGGATGCCCATCGGCGCGAATGTAGTTTAGAAACACTGTCGCGGTAAGCATATCTATCTCGTTGAGCTGCTTAGGTATAAGATAAATGATTTTCTTGCTTAAATTGTCCCCGCGATATATGGGCTCATTAACAGTTATACCGAGATGCATGTCTGAATCAAGCTTTATATAGAGCAATAATTTCACCCCCAATCAAATTATTCGGTAACTTCATAATCAAGCGCCTCAAGCACCATATTGTCGATATTTCTTAGAGAACCCAGCAAGTCAATTTCATCAAGCCTACGTTTTCTCTTAGAGGAAAAGCGGGAAGCAATGTCCAGAGCCAATCCAGACTCTGCAGCAGAAGCGACAACCACAAGCGGGGTAGATATGTCTGCGCCGACAGTAATGCCGGTATCTATTATGGGCATATTTGTCTTGATTGAGCTAGCGACTTGAGTGTTAAGCACAATACCAGCAGATACATTACCAAGCGGACGCCCAGGTGTGAGCTCCTTCGCCATAGAGAATATGCCAAGCTGCATACTTACCTCAACAGGTTCGACGCGCCCAAGCCCACGCAGGTCTGCGCCTATAGAAATACCAGCCAATACGGGATCATCCCTATCGGTTACAATACCGGACAAAGAACATCCAATCCCAGAAGATACAGCAGCAGAGATATGTGTTTCCAATTGAGCGCTGTTGTTGATTTTCGGTTCAATTACTATGGTGTTGGAAACTTTGCCGGTAGAGGTGCCGTATTCTACTGAATTGCACTGAGCGCCAATTTCAATCCCAATTTCGCTATCAACGAAATCTGAACGACCGATTTTAGCTGACGCTTGCAGCGCAAAAGGGAAGGAAGTGCGGTTTAGACAGCTCATTAAAGTGGGGCGCACGTCGGCAGCAAGCGCCAAATCGATATCGGGTTGAACACCTACGGAGGCAGCCATCGAAGATTTCAAGCCAATTCCCACCGCTGTTTTAGCCGACAGTTCTTTAAAAGCAGCTAAATCTGCTATAGCTCCAACTGCAAGACCAGCAACAGCTTTTAAGGCATCGCTGTGCTTTAGGTTGTATATTGTGAGATCTATTTCGACGGGGCGCTTGTTAAGATAAATATCGAACTCCCTCATGCGCCGCTACCTCAAATTTCAGCCTTCCAGGTCGGCGACCTTTAGAGTTAAATAGCCATCCTTAATGGTCATTATGGTGCCGCTATCAATAGCCCTGGGAGGATCGAGGGCATCGGCCATGAGCAGGTTGCCTTCTGTGGCAGCATCAAATATCACAACATGAGTTACGGTACCCCAGGACGCAGTGCTCTCGTCGAAGCTAATAGAAGTGCTGTTTGTAACAGCGCCGTCAATAGGTTCGCCAAGACCAGTAATTTGCACCCGCTTGTATCCGGCGCTGCTGCTCGGTTCTGTCACACCAGAGCCATCCTTTGACGGGGTGGTGGTGCTGAGACCAATATAGTAGGCTGTAGGCAGCGCAGGAGTTGTCTTGGTATTAAACACATTGCCGGAAACACAGTTGACAAAATATGTACTGTTCATCCTATTAATCACTCCTAAAAACAAAAATCCTGCCAAACGATCCCGGCAGGTTACTCCATAAAGCTTTTATTAATATTGTTAGTTATGAGCAGAATTCCCTGCTTGGGGATTTCTACGTCCCCTTCATCATTTCGTATAGAGATTTGATATATATACTTTCCTGAGAGGTCAAGAGTTTCCTGCGGCTCCAAATGAACTGTAGCTTGGCTATATACGTCTGTCGATGGGTCTAGCCCGATACTCATAGACTTGCTCAGGATAGGGCTACCCGTTCGATTGAGAAAGTTCACGACAGCAAAATTGCAGGAACATCCGGTTAAGTCAAACGGTCGTCTCCCTGTATGGAAGTATGTATGGAACAATAAATCCTGACTCTCACCGGCAATAAAATCTATGGTTGGCAGGGTATAGGGGCTGTAATCACAAGCCTGCATTAAATCACCCCTTGTGCATCTGAGGTTTCTCTTGTTCTTCCTCGGGGATTTCCATATTGGCAATAGTGCTGCATATGTTCTCCAGAATGTTAATGCTGCCAACAAGGTTGGCAAGGTTAGCCTTGCCGCTTACTGTTATACTGTTCAGGGCACCAAGGACGGCATTGATATTCTCTATTAATTGCTGTTTCATACATTATCTCCTTTTAGTTCTGCCAGTTCTAGCTGTAGCTGCCTAACGGCCTGCTTAAGTTTTTGTATCTCCCATGTGTTAAGCGGAATAAACTCTTCGTAGCGCAGCGATCTAACTATATCTGTATTGTCACCATCTAAGTCACCATCATCAATATCTGGCTTGCTGCTTATATATCCCGCAAAATCTATTGAGCTGAGACCAGCATGTGTGAGGGCATCCCTTACATCTTGAGCAACAAACATTAGGTGAGTCCGCCCGCTGGTGCCATTTTTATATTTGCCAGATATAGGTCTCAAGGAGTCAAAAAACTGCTCATACTTTGATAAGTCATAATCAAAATCAAATTTGACATTCCTGTCAGAGGCCACAACTGGAGAAGTATATAAATATACTGTTTCCCATCGGTGCTCATCATTCCCTATATACCAACTTCTACTTGTGGGGGTGCCCGCAGGGAAAAGATGACCACTAACGTTACACACATTACCACCAGTAATACTGTTATCTAACGATAAGTTTATATAAGGACCGTCATCTTCAGTATAAGCCTGAATGAATGTATTACCGGATTGCGATTGTAACCTTAGAGCGCCATAGCTGGATAAGTCGACTGCAAATTCAGATGTGTCAGCGCCAGTAATTGTCAAGATACCGGCTATCACTGGATCGCCATACCAATCTGTTTCGTCGCTAAGAAGCTGTACCTCCCCACCTTTAAGTTTCGACGCAACCACTGTATCAGTAGCCAGCATACCAGCGTCAATATAAGTCGTTCCTCCATAACGCCAGCCTTCTACTGTATCCGAAATGTCACTCAAATCTGTTGTAATACCATTAACTGTGCCCTGCAGTGTGTTAACTTTGCTATTCGCAGAATTAGCCAATTGGTAGGCTCTGCTTTGTGTGTAATTCGTTTCGGAGACTGCTCCCCAATTGATTGTTGAGCCAGCGGCCATAGTAATGCTACCAGAGACTCTTGCATTACCACCTATTGTCACGTTGCCATTACCATCAACAACAAATTGACCATTGCCAACGTTCAGCCCATTTATATTCAAATACCCGGCCGTGAACTGATAATTATCGTTCATCATCGAGTTACCGTTTCTATCAGTAAACTGTGCGCCGGAAACTGTACCTTTAAATATGCCGTTGTTGGCCTGAATGGAGCCGTCTCGTTTAACGTAGAAGGGAGCACTTGCCGGGTCGTCTGAACCTGCCCAAATAGCATAGAGAGAGTTCCAGCTGTCAGACGCGTTCAGTGTAACGTTTGTAGAGCCGGAACCACTGTGCAGGTGGTCTTCTTCAATCGTCCATCCACCGATATAGCCGCTGGTAGCATCCATCTCGCCACGGAAGTACGCATTGCCATCCTGGAGGTCAAGGAAGAAGTTCGCGTTTTGAGGCATACCGGACTCGTCTTTAATCATGCTGCCGTCTTCGTCGATAAACGAAGGGTAGACTGTGGTACCTTCTGTAGTGAACAAATCCGCAGTACCGGCAACAATACCATACTGCGGGTCGATCAACAGCTTGCCTCCGCTGTCCTTTTGCAGTACGAAGGTTGAGTTACTGAGCCACACGCCAGTAGCGTCCACTTTAAACTGAGTAACACCAAAGTCATTCGTGTTCTCAATAATAAGGTTACTACCAACAATAAGCTTGCCAGCTATAACCTCAGCATTAACACCAAAATATGTACCGGCGTCCTCAGTGGCGAATTGCCCGATTGCCAACTTGGCCGTCTGCCATCCATCGTCGGTGATGGCAATCATGTTATTGACGATGCGCATTTGGCAGTCGTTGTTGCCGCCTATCTGTATACCGGCGCCGTTTATTACAACACTCTGATTGGCAGCGGCAATTATGTTGTTGATAGCTGCGTCCAACGCGCTGGCCATAAAGTCGGAGACCTGAGAGGCCTGGCCTACAGTTTGGTTGTATACGTACTTGCTTGAATCAAAACTGCGGCTGGAACTATAGCTTGTCTCGATCATGTCGCTGAGCGTATTCACGTTATCGTGACGTTTGAAGCGGTTGGAGAATATGAGTGAGAATTCCGTATAGTCTTCAAAATCAAACTCGATTTCTATCAACGTGGGAGTAATAACGTGTCCCTCTGCGATTTTTAGATAGACACCACAGCCAAGTTCTAGCTTGTTCTTAAAGGGCTCAAATTCTTTGGCAAATAGGAAATTGGCCGAGCTTACGTCAAACTCGTATGTTGGCGTAGCCATGTCTGCAAGGCAGTCTACACCATAGTCATAGAGCTCCATCTGGACGGAATACCTTTGGTAATCGCTTATGTCTGCGGTAACGTACATAGAACCGCTGCTTACTGTAAGCGACAGCTGAGTGGCAACCTGAGATATTATCTCGTCTTCGTTTACCTCGTGTAAATCGCTTGTGAGCGCCGAATACGAGCCATATATAGTAACCGTGCCGCCGGAAGATTTGCTTTCTCCAGAAGATAGGGTCCCTGCGTAAACACTGAAAATGCAGTCCCCGCCGCTAAGTTCAAGCGTCCCACGAATAATATCGCCAGACACTTGGGTGCTGCCTGCAACAGAGAATTTGCCTCCGACGATGGTGTACATCTGCCGGTTGAACTCCTCTTCGAAGTCCACAAAGGTTATCTCCGCGTCTTCAACCGAAAGCGTACCGGGGACGAGCGAGTAGGTATTGCCGGACAAGGTGGTGTTTAAATTTGTAGCGACGAAAGTGTCCTCTGTTAAGTCGGCCTCGATAAAATAGCGATTGAGCGCTATATATTCTTCCTCAGTAAAGAAGTTAGACAAAGCCAGCTCTTGATTGACCGAGCTTATTCCCGCTGCGTATTCGTCACTGATGCGCGTCCGTATATCCTCTATTGCGGCTTCCTGTGCGGATATTTCTGACTTCTTAACACTTATCTGTTGATTAATATCGTCAAGCTGCTCCTGACGATTAACCTTGCCTTCTTCGGTGAATTCCTCAGCCATAGCCTGTATGGTGACGCTCTGTTGGTTGGTTAGATCGTCCAGCTCAGCATTCAGCTCTGTTAGAGCAGCGAGTTCGGCGGTAAGCTGAGCGTTTGCAGAAGATAGAAGGCAGACTAGCCCACGGTAGTATTCCTGCCTGTTCAGAACAGCTCGCTGCCACTGCTGCCATTTTGAGGCAAGGCCGGGCTCAATGTCTCCGTTATCTATAAAATACGAAAGGTCATAGATATACTCATTTCCTAGTGGGTTAACTTCGCGTATATCGAGGCCATCTGCGCCGTAGGGACGAAGCGCTGTTGCCAGCTCGTCCGTAAGTTCGGTAACGTTCAAATCTTCCAACAGGTTGTCGAAGTCAAGGAAGATTGGAAGCGTGCTTCTCTCTTCATCTGCGTCGTATGCATTAATAGTCATCTCATATGGGTCGAAAGAAAAGACACAACGGAACTTGTCTGGCGCATCATTATATATAAAAGAGAGCAGATAATCGTCATACGAATCAAAGGTTCTATATCGGCCGATGAGAACAGGGGAGACGTAGCCAACCTTCCATCCCCAGAGGGAGGCTATCTCAAGTATGCGGGACAGAATTGTGTCATCCTGAGAAGCTGGGTCCCAAAAGTTGTATGTACCTTCTTCAAGAGTAAACCTCTTGGCCGCAAGCGCATTCTCAATAGAATACCCCTGTACCTGCTTTTCCTCCATAATGCCGTCTGCCGTAATGACGGGCTTAGATAGAACGTAGATACCAAGAGATTCGGTGCGGATAAGTTTATATCCTGTTAAGTCTGAATAGAGCGGAACAGAGGTGCCATGTTCATGGCTCGGAATTACGAACGAAATTTCGCTGGGTTCCGAGAACTTTATGTTGAAATGCAAATCATGTACGCAGGAAGGCAGTACGCCAATAACGCGCCCGTCCATGGTCTCAAGCATAAGCTCGGGCTTCTCCGGTCGGCCATTAGAATCAAGTTTAAGCTGTGAGTAATCTAATACCATTGTTCCACCACCTTAACCTGCAACATTGTATAAGAACCGGCCGGATATGGTGAGCGTACCGTTGCCAGTGACAATAAGTTGGTTATCGCCTTGTACCAACCGGAAGAAATTGAAGTTGAATCCGTCGTATACATTTGCTCCGGTGCTCTGGTCAAGAATAATTCCGTTGGAATTATCTACGGAAAGTGTTATGCCCGACGAAGGCAACCCGCTTATCTTAAACTCACGGTTGGCATCATTAGCGTTCACAATACTAACTTCGGATACTCCGGAATCAAGATTAAAAAGCAGCTGAGGTTTAAGATACTCGCGCACGGAGCCCTCGTTTCTAAACAGGATTTCTGTTTCACCGCTTACTGCGAACTGCTTTTCAAACGGAAATCCGTACGCGTACGGACAGTCACAAACTATCTCAACCTCGAAACCATAGGGGAGCCAACCGTATGAAATAGGGGTGAGGGAGGTAACAAGGCAGTGGAACATTACACCGTCCAAATCAGGCTGGTCTATTGTGAGCCATTGGTATTGCTGGTGCCCGGTGAGCCACATCGCTATATTTTGAAACTCGTATCTGTCTAGCGGCCTTTCAGAGCCGATAATCAACGTAAACGACAAGGGCTCTTCATGATAATTAACTCCGAAGTGTATTGGCTGGATACGGTTATTTAATCGTGTTTCAATAATCGTTGCTTCGTTGCCAAACGCCACGTCATCCTGTGTGTGATTGCCAATATCGCAAATCATAAGCCCGTATGAGAGCGAAGACTCGCCAGCAAAAGTGAATTCGTAGGCATTAAACGTGTACCTCACCTCCTTAAAATATAGAAAGATATAGAAGGGGAGGGACCGAACGCCCCTCCCGGATAGTTATCTGCGGATATTAAGAATATCCAGAACTTCATTAACAAAACTCCTGTTGACGGCTTTGTACCTTTCGATTGCTTCGTTGCCTTGGCCATAGATATTTACGTCACCGAACTGGATACTTGGACTGTTGTTAGTAGTATTTATGCTGCGATAAGAGTTTTGATTAACCGCATCCATAACCTCGGCAAGAGGTGTGCACTGGAATCCCGTCCCAAAGACGTCGAGCTTGTTCTTAAGCTTGGACACAAAATCTATCATCTTGTACAAGGCTCCGGTTTTGTCCTCTGGTATAATCGCTTCACCCTTTTGAAGTTTAGCTAAGATTTCATTGTTCTTCAGAGTACCCGCTTCGCCAGCTATGCCGCCGGAGTGGTAAACTGCATACAGCTCTTTGCCGTTGTTAGACGGATTTATCTTATCATCCTGGATATACCAGGTGCCGGACGGGTCATACCTGGCCGTAACACCATATTGGGGTAACTGAGCAGCCCAGCTTTCAGCCTGCCTGTGTAGTTCAGCGTTGTTGGCACTATTGCCATTTGCATTGCTCCATTCGGCAGAAAGCGATTTCATCCTATTTACTATAGCAGAGATGGCGTTGACATTCGTATAAGAGTGGTCGTAATCACCCGATGGGCCAACAACAATGTTATGACCGCCACCACTGGAAGAACCCTGAGCAGCGTCTATATCAGCCTGTATCTTGTCGATAAGGTCTTGTGAGATATAGTCGCCGTAACGCTTTGCGGCAGCTAAAGCATTATTCCACGCTTCAACTATTTCTTGATTTATTACCGTGCCTTGGTCATAGTTCCACTGTAAAAGCTCATCTAAAAGAGTTTTCCAATTATCTCGGATATACTGTATAGCCATCCTATAAAGTTTTTCTGTACTGCTAATAGTTTCCTCAAGCTTGGCAATCTCATTGTCCTTCTCCTGCTCGTATGCCTCCTGCATATCGTCGAGGGATTCGGTTTGCTGTTCCAAGGCATGGTCAGCCTGCTGGTCAGCCAGCTCTTCCTGGAGACTGTTCATCTCTTCCAGCAGCTGGTTGCGCTCAGCCTGTGCACTGCGACTGTCATCCATCGCCAGCAGATCAATGCGGGTCTGCAGGTCGGCTATCTCCTGAACCTTATCCGCTATCTCGTCGTTATACTCGTTTTCCTCACGGGTGGTCTCAAGAGACTCTTTCTTTAGTTCGATGATGTCGGCGTAGGTATCCTTAAGCTCTTCAAGCTTGTCAATCTGCTCCTCGACCCTATCCTCCAGCATGTCCATGACATATTCGATAATGCTGCTCGCGCCATCCTTCATGGCCTCAAGCTCGTCAACCAAATCGTCATTCATGTCCTGGAGCTCATCAGCTGATGGCTGGAAGATACCAGCCATAGCGTTTTCCGCTAAAGCCCTAAGCGCATCTATATTGTGTAATGCAGCAGCATACTGCTGGTCGTTGAGGTTTAACAGCCCGAGGCTGGCATACACAAGACCCCATGTTGCGTCCGTCGCGGCCGTGGTCGCATACAGGAGCTCGTTCAACTTAGTTATATCATCGTCAGCTAGGGCAAGACGTAGTTGCTCTATATATGCCATAGCGTTTTCTACTGCGAGCTGTTCTGTCTTTGCCGCGATAACCTTCTTGATATTCTCCTCGTTTATAACCAATAGCCCATTCTCGTCAGTGAGGTACTGCATATACTGTGCGCCGAGCGACACTATCTCTTGGAAAGCATCCACCGAAATGTAGCCATTAGTTTGGGCGTACTCGTCAGCAGCATTTTGCAGCACGTCGTATACATTCTGTATTTCATCAACGGCGCTGCTGGCTTCTTCGACCATCTGCTGGAGCTGCTCTACAACCTGCATCTTGATATCTTTGATGGCGTCCTCATATTCTTTCCAGGAATCAATCATCTCTGTAACCTGGTCGGTCGTGAGTGTGGCGCCCATCTCAAGATACTTCTTTGCCTGCTGGATCACGGCCTGCTGCATCTCACGGTAGTGGAGAATCATCTCATTGGCGTGACCCTCCATACGTGGAACGTCGTTTTCCTCTATATCGAACTCGAACGCATTCTCTATTATGGTTATGGCGTTCTGTCTATCATTGAGGTACTCTTGGATTTCTTCGTGGAGCTTTTCAAGGGCATCCTCATCGATAGTAGGATTTACTTCAACATCGACTGCGCCAGTAAAAGGACCCGTATTGATAACTCCGGACGCTCCACCTTCAAAGGTGGGCGCAGCCGAATTGTTTTGTCCGGACGCTCTGGCAGGGTAAATACCGCGATAGCCTTTTAGTCCTCGCTTTATCTGTTTGGTCTGCTTGGCTGTATATACGGTGTCGCCAGGGCTAAGGTTTACAAACTCTGGACCATGCGTACCGACAAAATAGGCCTCGTCACCAGAGAGAACAAGCTCCTCTCCTTCTTCGCCTGTAAGTGTGGGGCCGCCGGGAGCATTAGTCGTGCCCGATGCTTCTCTATCAAAATAATCTCTTATATACTCGGTGGGGTTTATGAAAGACGGAGGGTTAAGAATGGGGGAGGCGTTGCCACCA
This sequence comes from uncultured Clostridia bacterium, assembly GCA_930990965.1. Lineage (GTDB taxonomy): Bacteria > Bacillota > Clostridia > Oscillospirales > Oscillospiraceae > Scatomorpha > Scatomorpha merdigallinarum. The sequence continues at coordinate 307,233 of CAKNRQ010000001.1, read as the reverse complement.
TCCCCGTCATTAACATTGGTATTGACGTCGATGGTCAAGTCTTTCTTATTGGCCTTTTCAATCATTGAGATTAAGCCGCTAAGTTTTGAGGTTACACCGCCTATGTTATCCCCAAGCAAGGCGAACTGATTTTGAATCCCACTTAGGTCTTGGTTATTTAGCTCTTCTACTTCTTCGTTAGCCGATTCAACAGCTCCTGCACTGGTAGAGTCTCCAACAGTAAAATCTATCGAGCCTATATCTTCCAGAGCATCATTTAACGCAACCGCCTGTCCTTCGGCGTTTGTAAGTCGTACGTTATCGATATCGGATAGGGAGGAGAATAGCTCATCGGCCTCATCACGGGTAAATTGGAGCTGTTGCATTAGGTTGGCGAGCCCCATGTAGTCTACATTAATATATTCGCCGCTAGTAGTTGCAAGGTCGAGATTAGCAAGCTGACCTATTAGAGTGCTTATTTCGTCGTCAATATTTAAAAAGGTAACTCCATCAATAGCACTGAGTGATTCAAATATCGCATGGATATCTGCGCCATTCTTGCCCAAATCACGTAGCGCCTTTTCAAAAACAGACGCGTTGATTACAAGGCCGTCTTCTAGATTTCCAAACGCATACTCGGCATCAGAAATTACGGACAGGACTTCTTCGGTATCGTAGAAATCTACACGTCCCCACATATCCAGAGCTTTTACACAAGATAAAGTGGCTTCTTCAGTGATGCCAAGCTGTTTAGCGAGTTCTGCTATTGACGTGCCATCTATATCGAAACTATAAGAACCATCGCCAAGCTTTTGAATCGTCGCGAGTAGGTTACCATCAGAATCGAGCACCTGCCCAGCGTTAGAGATCTCATAGAGCTTATCTAAAAAGCCTGCTCCAGCCGAATCTGCGTTCTCGAAAACACCAGATGCATTCTGCATAGCCTGGTAAATCTGGTCGACGCCGTCTGTCCATCCCCAAGTGTCAAGCTGCTCTTTGCCGAACAGGAATTCGGCCGCTGCCCAAAACGCATTAGAGTTTACGGTGCCAGCTTCGAATTCGGCATTTAACGCTTCAAAAGCTTCTGCGTATGACCTAAAGTCCTCATCCTTTTCCTCTACAGACGCCGCAGCATTATACCGCTCTTGAGCTTCTGTTACCTCATCAAAGCGAGCAGCAAGTCCCTCGAGGGCGCTGTTTAATTCAAGCGCTTCAGGAGTTATTAAATCAAGCCCGCCGCCTTCCTCGCCCATAGTCTCAAGAATATGAGCAAGGTATTCGGCTGTCATGCCGGTCTCATTAAGGACAGAATTAAGTGCGTCGCTCGAATCAGCAAGCTCCAAAATCTTATCTGCGCTAATACCATCTGCGCTTTGCGCCAATTCCTCTAATTCAGCTTTAGTATCCTCAAAATCATCAGAATAGTATAGCTGCTCTAAGTCGGTGCTAATCCGGTCAGAAATACCGCCCCAGCTTTGCTGAGCTTCTTTGTATTCTTCGACGCGAGTTATTAAGTCGTCCCAAGAACGAATTGTGTCATCAGTAATAAGTAGACTATTGGCGATTGCCAAATCCTCATCTGATAGAGCCTCTATAAATTTGCGCTCAACGTTTATATAGTTACTCGTGAGAGCCTCGTCAAGCGCTTCGTTTGCGGCAACGCGTGCATTGTACTCTTCGAGTCGCTCGAAAAGAGCAGGATACTTTTCCTGAAGAAGGGAATCGACTTGCGCTTCGATATCTTCTGTGGTAATAGACCCACGAGATAATGCTTCGGCCACATCACTGTCTTGCTGTATATTAGACATGGCATCTTCACGAAGCTCAGCTAGGTCGCCAATGTTTTCTAAAACCGGCTCATTTATAGGCGATAGTTCTAAATCTGAAACGGCATCCAGGACAGACAATGCATCATTGAGCTCGTCATCTATGTACTGCTGAAATACCTTAAGCTGACCAGCAAGATTGGTATATATCTCTTGGTCATCTAATCCGGCTGCCTTCAGGGCGTCCAGCATACCGCTAATCTGTTCGTAGATCTCGCGTGCGCCTTCGCCCTGGACATCGATAATCATGTCATCAAGATTGGGGTCGTACCCAGCACCCTGACGTATGTTCTGGGCATACCCAGCCTCTACAAGGGCATTGTAAATTTCTTGGCTCCCAGCTCCGACGTACTCGTTACCTTTGTTTAAACCAAAAAGGCCGGTACTCTCTTCACCGTTAGCCGAATCCGTAAGAGCGGTGCTTCCGGTATAGGCCACTCTAGCATCTTCTAAAGCCTGCTCTAGTCGCTCACGCCGAATTTCTCGTAGCTTAGATAACTGTTCCTCAAGGCGGCCGTTGACCAAATTAAGACCAGTAGCCTCGCTGCCGACAAGACTTACTATCTCCTCTTGAATGCTGCGTATTTCTTCTCGACCTGAACTATCAAGTGTTTCTGCGCTTGCAACACCCTCATATTTGCTTATTAAATCATCGAGGGACGACAGTTCTTCGGCCGAAGCTGCTGCTGCCTCACGATTGTTTGTCGTAGTCTCCTTAAGCCGATCAAAGGCTCTTTCTTCAGCATTGATAAGAGCGTCCAGTGCAGATACAACGCCCTGGATCACCAGCGTAATACCAAGGCTCACAAGAGTATTCATGGCTATATCGAGCGCCCTCATACCAATGCTGGCCGCCTTGGCGCCCTTCTCAACCTGGGCTAACCCCTTCCCGGTGTCTGTGCAGTATTTTTCAAGCCCCTGCATGCTGGCGCTACCATTGTCTATTTGCTTAAAGTAATCTGCTACGGTGGGGCGGCTCATCGCCACCTCATTCATGAAGGCATCGTAGACTACGCCGGTTCTCTTGGTGGAATCAGACAATTCGTTAAACTTGTCTATCAAACTAGGAATGTCGTTAGTTTTATCAAAATTTATATAGCCGCCGATAGTCGCTTCACCGGGGACAATGCTATCTGCATAGCGTGCAAATATTGTAGATGTCTGCGCAGCCTCTTCGCGGAAAGCTTTATATGCAGAACCCGTTTTATCAATAGCCGCATCAAGCGAGTTAAACCTATTAACGAGGTCTGCGATACCAAGAGCAGAGGCATTAATAACCTCAGACAGCTTTGCGCGCTGTCCCTTGAAGTCTCCAACACCAAGAAGGGAAGCAATTAACGCTCCTCCTCCACTTTTGGTGCCAGCCGTACTAAAAATACCGGTGTTTTGATTCTTTATGCCTCGAACAGCTGTGAAGAGCCCAGCAAATGTTGCAGCGAGTGTGGGTAGGGTACCGACTGTATCTATAATTTCAGTTATAAGATTAAGTATCGTAGTAAGACCGTCGATTATGGTCTTAAAGCTTTCACTGTCAATTGTGGCCATAGAGAGCTCTTCAAAGGCTATACGCAGCCTGGTCAGATGTCCCTCTATGCTTTCCAGCTGCTTTTCATTCTCGGCGAGAGCAGAGCCGGAAGAGTTTGCGGAGACTTCAAGAGCCTCTCGCGCTATGTCAAAGTTCTCAAGGACAGCGGCGACAACGTTGGAGTTGCGCTTGCCGCCTATCATCTCAAGGATGTTTGCCTGAGATATATCAGTGAGCGTGTCCCAAATCTGGCTGAGCTCGTCCATGATTTGGTACGTAGATTTGAAAGTATCCTCGTCAATTTGTATGTCCACCTTACCGCCAGTGAGTGCGAGTAAAGACTCGCGGAGCTCAGACACACTGGCAGCCATACCGTCCGTGCTTTCACCGGCTTCTTCGGCCTCAGTCTTAGCGGCACGGAGGTACATGGAGACGGTTTTCAACGTTGTACCCACATGTTCCGGGTTTTGCACCACGGTATTAGCCGCTGTAATAAGAGCGATGCTCTCATCCAGCGTATTGTTTGCAGCCGCCATAGCGGAAGCTGAACGTGTAAGCGCCTCGCCAACGCCAAGCGCAGTTATCGCGAACTTGTTGTCCACCTCATTAAATCGGTCGACAATGGACATCGCGGAGTGCGCTTCATCACGGAAAGCCTGCATAGTCGAGATGATACTCTCGGACGCCGTACCTATGTCTTCAATGCCGTCACCGACATTCTTGTAAACGAGGGCGGCGTCTGCCATCTCAGACGACAGGTCTATATCATACCCGAGACGAGCGAAGTCAGCTGTAGCGCTGACCGTATCCGATATAGTAGCGCCAAGGTTTTGAGCGCGAACGGCGGCTCCGTCAAGGAAGTTCGCGTAGGTTATATCTGCCTCATCGGTAACCTTGCGCAGTTCGGTCATCGCGGAGTCTATGTCCTTTACGACGTTGACCATCTCGCGGAACTGATGGATGAGACCGGTTAGGGAGCGAGTAATAAGTGTCCAGCCGCCAAACTTCTGATAGGCATCGGCTATAATATTGCCGACAGAGCGGCCTTCCATGCCAAGACTGCGCAAGGCGGTCTGCGCCTCGGCAGCCTGAGATCGAATACCTGTGAATCTGACCCTGCTCAGAGTAGACAAACCATTCGCAGCGCCCTCGGATGCTTGAAGCACACCGAGAAGAGTGCTGCGGAGGCGGCTCAGGTCTTGACCTTCTGGGGTGCTAAGCGCACGAGGGTTGCGGTTGAGGTACGAGTCAATCTGCCGATAAAGCGTTTGAACCTCGCGAAGGGAGGCAGTTTGCTTTTTAGCGGCCTGCTCGTTGGTGCGAGCTGTTTTGCTAAGGTCATTTGCGGCTTTTTGAGCGGCAGAACCTAATTGTTGTAGTGCATCAATTTGACCCTGGGTTATTACTTTAGATTCATTTTGCTGCCGCCTAAGATCCTCCAAAGAGTCTGATAATTTATTTATCTGCGCATCTGCCGCAACTAGGCTTTTATCGTCGTCCGCAACGAAACCACCAGCCTGAATATTAGCTTTGGTATTATTTAAGCTATTGAGCAAATCTGAGTATTTCTTTATCTCAGCCGCGACGTCCCCCGTAAACGGAAGACTGCCATCAACAGGAGCAGACGCGGCTTGCCCATCAGCCTTTTTAGCAGCGGATGCCTGGGCTTTCTGAAGCTCCTTATATTGGTTAATAAGATTTATTACTTCTTGAGCCTCATGCTGCAAATCAGAAATAGACTCAGCAGACATCTCATCTTTGCTCGAGGAAAGAGATGTAATAGTCTTCTGCCACTTTGCATAGCGGCTATTAACCTCATCTATCTGGGAGGTTTCGAGCTGATTAGTTCCGGCCTTACTGAAAGCAGAGTAGACTTGGGTAACAGACTTCTCAAGCGTTTTAACGAGCTTTATCTGAGCCTGCAGCTCTGCAGTCATTTTAGAGCTGGTAGCAGTGGACTTAGCGGAAGTAGCACTGCCAGATGTAGCAGCGGTCGCAGTTCCGCTTACAACTACAGGGTTAATCTTAATAGACTGCATCTGCGCCTGTATCTGGCTCTGCATATTGCGCACTGCCGTGGTCGCATCGATGGCGTTCTTCGACAGCGTTATCTTAAATTGGCTCGTGTTTAAGTTTTGAAATATCGTATTAAGTTGACTTTGGATTAGCCGACCACTGGTGCCGCTTATACTGCCGCCGCCTTCTACGCCGACTATAATACCAAAGTCCTGGCTATTTACCGCCATGGTCACCATCCCTTCAAACTATCTGGCCGCCGTGTGCCATAAAGCGAAGAGGCGGCGTGCAAAAAGGCACGGTACTTGACCGTGCCTCGTTCATCCTTTATAATCTGAGCCCACCTCGACTGTGGCTCCATATTTAGTGCCGTACCGAGCGTTAAACTCTGCTACGGTGTCTTGTATAAAATTGAGCGGTTCGCGCTCTTTACGGCTTCGAACCCATGCGTAGTCTCCGTCATCTGAAGAGCTACGTTCAAGGGCGGTACCGGTAGGGGAGTGTCCTTCCCACCAGCCATAAACATAGTTCTTGGCATGGTAGCCGTTATTAAAAAGCGCAACAATATTTTCTAAGCCTTTTGGGTAACCCTCGTCGTAAAGCGATTCCTTATGCAATGCGTCAGGATCAAAACTGATAACAATTTCTAGGTAACCGTCATTTATCTGTCGAACATTGCTATAGTCTAGAGTTGAGGCGGCGCCCTCTAGTTGAGCGGGCATATTTTGCTGCAAAATAGATATAAAGTCCGCTGCCATTGCCCGCATCTCTCTATCTCCGACAAGCGTTTCACCACTAGCTGTTGGTTTGCCGGAAAGCCTGGCTTTAATTACAAATGCCTTAATTCGTTCCTTGCCCTCGGCTGTATTAGCCCAGCGTTGGAGAAAAGAATTAATCTTCGCTATGCTTATCATCTACATCGCCCGCGTTAGCTCTCAGGTGATCGGCATAGGCTTCGACAATCTTCTTTTCGCTGAGAGGCTCTCCGTTGTTAATCACAGAGACCAGATTACGCAGCTCATCAGGGGAGACATTACTAAAGGCCTGCTCCATGTTGGCAGCAAAAGAATCAAACTGACTGAGAAGAGCATTGAGCTTCTGTTGAGACTCGCTGACCATAAGGTCGCACTGGTGCTCAACCTTCTCGCGTATGGCGGTCGTTATTGCCTGGAACTGACGCGTATCTATGTGGTTATACACGAACTCTACTGCATCGGTAGCATAAGCTAACCAATACTGTTTATTAATATCCTGAGGAAGCCTGAAATTTGCGTACCTATACAGCAAGCCACGCCTTATCATAAAGTCCATCATTTCAGGAGCGTAAGAGCCGTCCTCAAAAAAGCACGAGGTAGCAACCTCGTTTACAAATGCAAGCATCTCATCAAAGGGCAGCTGGCTTCTTATATTCAGCTCGAGCCCTTCCCACACGACGGTACTCTCATTAGTAGCCTGCTTGGCTATATTTTCAAAAGCGCTGACAGATATGCGCTTAATTTCCTTACTCATTCATAATCTCCTTTTCTTCCTTGGCCACAAGATTTATGTTGTTGACAGCATAAAAGCCGATGCAGATCGCATCGGCCAGGTTATCATTAGTGGTCGTAATATCAAAATTGTCTTTTACGAACTGTATGGAAAGCTGCTTGGTAGCTTTCTTCCCGTCACTGGAAGGCTCTAAGACCTTAGCTCGTACTTCCTTAGACGTGCGGTCGCGTGCCTTGCAATACCCTTGCCATGCCGATGGTGCGACGATATGATATAGATAGCCGTGGCTCTCAAGCATATAAATTAGAGCTCCCTGAAGCTGTGAAAGTTTCTTGAAGCTGTCCATATTAAACCGATACATTACGTCCTCCAAGAAGACGGCGTTCACATTATGCTCTGTTGCTAGCTCGAGCACTTTATCACATATGCGCTGTATAGCGGTTTGAAAATCGTATTTGCGGGACGGGAATGAAAAGCTCCCCGAAGCAATCAATACCTTGTCATCGTAGTTGAACACACTCCAACCGCTATTACGAGCCTGGTCGACCGCAAGTATTTTCATTTCAATACCTCCCGACCCATTTAAAGATAAGAGGTTGCCAAAAATGGCAACCTCTTATTATGGTAAGATTACTCGACGGTTTCCGCTTCTGCGATGACCGGAGTAGCTTCAACTTTAGCGACAGGCTCACGCCTTACACGCCTGTGCTGAGCCGTCTGCGGCTGTACAGGCTTGGCGCGGGCGGCCATTACGCGGCGCAGGTATTCAGCGCCGCATTCAGGGGAGCAAGCAACTTCTTGCCATCTAAACTCCCCAACATTCTTTTTCGCGGTGTGGCAAGCCTCATAAGTCTTGCCGCACACGCGGCAAACCTGTTTAACAGAGGCCATAGGTAATTACCTCTATCAGGCAACGTCCTCGGCGTCTTCGCCAAAGACAGTGAGCTTCCAATAGATACCGGCAGTACCACAGGTACCGGCCAGAGCAGAAGCTTCAAAGCTGTGGACGGTCTGGTCTTCGCCCATAGCGAGTTCAAAGTTACCATCGAAGTCGGCCTTCGGGATATAGAACTGCGCATGATACACATTATTGCAAATATCCTCGCAGAGGACATCAACGTACAGTGTGCATTTGTCAGAGTAGACATCGCTCATATTGGTCTGGGTGCTGGCATTAATCTTGCGGTCATAGAAAACAACGATTTCAGTGCCGTCCGCGACTTCACCCTCATTGAAGGTAATTTCCTTGGTTTCGGGGTCGTAGGCAAACTTGCCCTCGGCGGCAGCGGCATCCTGAGTAATAGCCTCGCCAAGTGTGCCATTATCGTTGTGAACAAAAACCTTCTTGAGTTCATTACCTGCAGTACCGACAGCCTTATACTTGGTGGTAGCCTTGTTGCTCTCAACAGTGAGATATTCGGTGATGCGGACAGTAGACTCACCTTCCTCAAAGGGAGTGCCCGCCTGCATCTCAATCAGACCAGTGGAGAGCAGACCATTAGTGCCGCTGATAGTGACGGTCTTATTGCGCTTCAGGGTGTTCAGCCTGCGTCCCTGCTTACCGGTAATCTCAACGACGTCCTGTCCCTGAGCAATGGTCGCGGTCTGAAGCTCGTCAAGGCTGAACTTGAAATCACCGGTATTGATGTCAAAAGCGGTTATGGTCTCAATACTGGTGATAGTAAGATCGCTCGTATTAAGGTTCATATCGTACCTCTTCCTCCTTTGTATTAGTCGCTAATGAACCATCCAGTTCAGAGAGTCCTGGCTCATGTTCTTAGCGCTGATTGTTCCGGCGTAAATGCCGTGCATTCGATTGTCGAAATCTATTTTCTTAACTACCTGCAATACGCTTTCGTTAAATTGATATATAGTTAAATCAAGAACCTCGTCAAACTTATAGGGGAACTGTTCTGTATTGACCAGAGCTATAATCAAACTCTCTAGCTGTGACGCTTCCGCTTTTTTGCGCCGACGCTTTAGCTTCTTGCGCGCTCGTTCAAGCAAATAATCCTTTGCCTCAACATTCCCAGCGTGCTTTATATTCTTTTTCAGATGGTGTATAGCTCGCAGTGCCTCGCATATCTGATAATGAATAGCCATATCAATAACCAGACCGGTCTTTTTGTTAGTTAAAGCTAACGTACCGTTATGCGTGTTTACCATTCGTTCAAAACCCGTGGTATCTAAATCTCCAAAGACAAGGTGCGTGTCCGCGCTCTTTATGGCCTCAAACGAAAGTAGAAAAAGCTCGTAGTCACTTATCTCCCGAAAATCTATACCGAGATCGTCTAGCTGTACCATCATGTCGTACGGCGTTGCTGTTATAAGCGACACTAGGCCGTAATACTCTTCCTCTTGTTCAAGAACTTCCCGTACGGTGGGTATAACTATGCTGATATCGTCATTAACCTTCAGTTCTCGCTCATAAAGCAAATGCCGTATAGCCATTTATCCGCGTTTCCTATTCTCGGGGATTGGACGTTTAGACGGAGATAGCCGGTTATAGTCATCGGTCTCAAATGTAAGTATGCGCCCCTGATAATTTGTAATAGGTGCAAACCTTTTAACAGAGCGCAGCTCTAGAGTCCCCAGACCATACATACGGCTGCCATTAATCGTTTTCACTATCTCAGAGGCGAGCTTATCTGTACGTACGCCTCCCTGCGGTAGTCTAACCTTGCTTTTATGAGTGAAAACCCATATATATAATGTAGCGGTAAGGAATGTTTTACTGGTGACCTCTTTTATATCGACCTCGCTGCAAATAAAGGTCTGACCGTGCTCAACTACGTCGGGGACATACTCATAAGGGAAAACCTGACTGTACATAAGCTCTTCAGGAGACGGCGCCGACTTACAGTCGTCGGATAATAGGAGGGCAATTTCCTCGTTGGTCAACAGGTCATTCATGAGCTGATTTTTATAATCGAAAAACTCAGGGAGACCCTGCCACCTACCAGCGCTCATAGCCACACCTTCTTTCCTGTATCTTCGTCAATCGATTCGCCAGGCTTGTTTTCCTCCTGGGTTATATCGCACTCTCTCGGGAAGTACTTATAGTAGTCAGCTATGTGCAGCTTAAAATTATCGTTATCCTCAGTGTTGACTTCGGTCAGAACAAAGCTCATTGCACCATGACCATTGTAAACGCCGCCAATTTTAAAGGGCTTAGTGAGACGGTACGCCAAGACATTCTCGGAAGCGTAGTCGTCTATGAGGAACCTATAGCTTCGGTTTAGCTGAATGGTGTACTCATCCCTTGGCAGAGTAATGGCTATGCGTGTGTCGCCCAGGCTCATTCCGTTTTCGTTATATGAGCTGTTGGTCTCGCCAGTCAAATACTTAGTGCCATCGTCCACAATGCACCAGCGCTCAATGATGTTACGGTCTGCCGCAATCCATCGCAGCAGATAATTACATTGAAGCATTTTGCATTTACAGTAGAGTTCATCATTAGCATCTTTTTCAGTGATAATCCAATGGTTCTCCATCCACTCGACGTATGAACCGGCATCCAAATTTTCTCCTGGCAAAGATATAATGGTCTTCTCGTTCAGATTGTCGCTGTTGATGACAGCAGCATTTTGTCTGCATCCGTTAACCTTGACTTCGTGGTACGAAAGGCTCCCCGGCAATTTGCTGTTAATATAACTTGACGCCCGGTTATACCGCATATCTCTTATAGATTCGCCCTTGGCTAGGAGTCTGTCATTGTAAGAATCCCAAACGTTCATATGCTCACCTCGCTTTGCTATCGGGTGAGCTATAAAGCCCAAAGTAGTAAATATCTTCAAGCTTATTGCATATCTCTATTGCTCCGAAGACTTCTCGCTTGTATGTAGCCACATCTGCTTCCGGATTGCTTATGAGGTACTGGAGAATAGATACAAGAGAAACCAGCAGGCTGCTATGTGCGACAGCGTTAGCCAGCTCCGAGCAGCCAGCTATTTCTGCTTGAAGAGCTTTCATATACGTTTGAAGAGACTTCTCCTCAGATTCGCGTAGAGGTAGAATCTTAAATACCATATTGACCAAAGAGCTCATATAACGACTAAATGCCTCCGGGTCAACATAGATCTCATCTGCAGCTGCAATATGCAGCGTTGCAGTAGTATCCCGTAGGGCTTCATTGTTATTATCGTTCATATATGCAGCTCCGTTAGGTCGTTATGGCGATAAGAATACTCTCGTATCATGTTCAGGAAATGCGCGTTGGCCTCGTTGTAAGACTCGCGCACTCGGTAAAGAAGCTCGGAAGGGGAGTAGCTGGTAAAGTCTCTCGTGTTGAGCACGTTTTCCATAATCTCTTGCTTGTAGAGATAAGGCTTAAGCCACTGGACAACCATACCTTCAGAAACTATATCTACTATCTCGTCGAGATCATCACCATCGATAATGACATTAAACTCGCGAACAGCATCGTCAGCCGTAGTAGTGAAATCATACGGGCATACACTCTTAAATGCAGAGAAGGCCCGTTTCATGTATCCGTCTACCATGTCGTTGCGGGCATAATCCTGCTTCGGGAAACTGTATTCCGTTACCTTTGACAGGAACGCGTGCGCAAAGACGTCGTATGAGACAGCCATATAACCGCCTCCTTACCGTTCAATAAGCTCTACACCAAGGCTCTTTTCAAGAGCGCTGATTTTACGGTTGGAATCTATAACACCGTCCGCTATAAGCTGCTTAGCTCTATAGGCCACAGATTTCTTCTGGCCGTTAGAAAGCTTAGCCACACGTTCCTCAATTTCATCTGGCGAGTAATCAAAGAGCGAGTCAAAATTCTTGGCATTCAGAGCATACTTGTAGTACTGGGATACGCCAAGATAATCGACAACCTCAGGGTCATCAAACAGGAACCAGTTGTTAATGAAGAACTTCTTGCTGGAGCTTTTGGCGCTCTTGAGCTCCGAAATCTCCATGTCTTGGTCAGAACCAAATTCCTCCCACTTATATATCTCGCCGGTCTTTTTGCTCTTGTATAAAAGCTCGCCTTGGAAACCATTGCGAACGGTTACCATTTGGTCAGGCTTGAAGGCCTTGGGCTTATAACGCTTTTTCTCTTCCGCAGGTTCTGTGCCCCAGGGCGGCGTATCGTCACCAATTTTATTAACGACATTACTATCCTCGACGGCTGCAGTTTGTGTTTTAGACTTAGAGCCAGTCCTCGTTGTAGGCATTGAAATCTCCTTTCATTCAAAACCGGGAGCTTCAACCGAAGCTCCCGGGAATTATTCGTTTACGCTATTTCGTAACGGCCTATACCGGCGTTGCCACCAGCAAGGACGATACCTGTACCATACTTCTCGCAGTATAAGTACTCTTGTGTAAGGTCGCCATTCTGCATGGGGTCACCCATGAGAACAAGCGGATTACCCTCGCGGACAACCTTAATAGGCCTATCATCTCCGGCAACTATCGTGAGAATATCATCGGAGAGGACAAACTCGGTGGAATTTATCTTATGGCGCTGAGGGGTAACAACAACAGGCGTTCCCAGGAACTTGCCAACGTAGCCCATGTTGTATATGTCGCTCTCAACCTCATTGCCCTGAATGCTCGGCATAAGATTGCGCACGGCTTTCTTAGTGCCGATTATAGTGGCGGTACGACCGTTTGCGGCAGCCTCGACATGCGCGATAAGGTCAAGCAGAGCATCCTCATCGTACGAACCAGCAGCAGGGAAATAAGTAGTGCCACCGAACTGGTCGGAGGTAGCGCTGATCCACAGAGTATAAATATCGTTCAGAAGCTCCTGACGGAAAGACTCCGCAACCTTGGTAATAAATTGGTTGAAGTCTACGCGGCCGGAAAGCACGCGATTGAGCTCCTCATAAATCTTGACGGCACGCAGCGTGGTCGGGATAGTGACCTCGCTGTACCCACCGAGACGCTGACGGCGAACGCCCTGAGTGCCATCGGCTATCTTAGCGACATAGAACAGATCGCTATCCTCAACAAGGAACACGTTCTGGTCGCCTTCAGCAACGTTGCGGTAGTCAACGAGCTGATTAAAATATTCATCACCCTGCAGGCCTTCCACGACAGTTCTACTCAGTATTTCCTCGATAAGAGTAAAGAGACCGACGCATTTGCCGTCGCGGATATTCTTGTAATTAAGTATAGTGCTGCCGCCATTGGCCTCAATAAGAGCCTGGCGCAGAACTTCCATAGACTGCTTGGTGGAGTACTGCTCGACATTGCCGCGATAAGCGTCAACAGCAAGCTTTACAATATTGCTATTATCAGGCATTTCTCTCCCTCCTCCTTGTATTAGCCACCAACGCCAGCAGCGGCGCTAGTCTCGGTCTTACCGATCTCTATTGTGTAATAGGTATAGCGACCCGCGCGCTCAGTGTGTACGTAGGTACCGAAACCACTGCCGGCAGCGTCAAGCTTACCATCAGTGCCGATGCCAACAGCATTGCCTATAGTAGTGGGAGCAGTGCCACTCACAAAGCCTTCTTTGGTAACGGAGAACAGGTTGCGGCTACGGGGAATATATCCACGCACAATGGTGTTGGCTTCGTTAATAAACTCGTCAAGGTTACGCTTGCGCTCGTCGTACATAACTTCAACGCCAGCAGCGATAGCGCAGTCGTTCAGGTCGTCAGTGGAAGTAGCAGCGACGGCCTTGTAGACTTCTCGCTCACCGTCCTCAAAACCGACAAGCTTAACAATGGTACCGTTTTCAACAGCAGCGGGCTGGTCTTCGCCATCATAGAAGCGGAAAGACACAAGATCAGCAGGCTGCTTTGTGGCCGACATGAGGTCGGTTCGAATTACCGTATAGGGCATTATCAATTCCTCCTTTTAGTTTTTATTCGGCGGTGTAACCCCAAACTTAGCAAACAGCCCGCCGTAGGGGTCAGATTCAGGCGTAACGCTCTTGCCTACGGGCAGCTTGGGAGCCTTCGGGGACTGCAGATTGAATTTCTGTGTCTGGGTGCGTCCGCGAATTGCAAAGCACTTTTCTTCAAGCTCTTCGGCTGTGTAGTTGTCGCATTCGCTGCAAAGCGCGTCATAAGCTTCGATGCCAGTAAGGTCACTGAAGCTATTGAGAACTCCTTCACGTTCGGCTCTAGCTTCAGCATTCTCGTGGTCTGCCTTATATTGGCGCAGGCTTTCCAGCTCGGAGTTGGCAGTATTTATCTGCTCAGTAAGGGCCTGATATTTCTCCTTCCATTGAGCGTCGTTGTCCTTATACGCCTGCGTCACCATTTCAAACACTGGCGCAAACGGGGAAGGCTGTTCGCCCTCATCAAACTCAACAATGGAGAACTTCATACGCTTCTTGCTGGAAAAGTCGATTACAACGTTATCTCCGTTCATAGAGTAAGAGAACCCGTACAAAAGCCAGTCATTCGCGTCGTAACAGTAGACCATGCTCTTATCTGCATCATAATCTTCAAAGCAGTAGCGGCTGTAGACTCCATACTCTGTTTCTATCTTCTCGGCGCCAAGAGCACTGCGCAGCTCGCTGAGGAACTGACCAGCCAGCTCGAAGCTCTCTTCACCCGTAGGCGGTGTGGGATCACCTTCGTGGCCGTCGTTACCGGAGGCTATGGCCGCGAACTTTTCCCGGAGCTCATCAATATCGAAATCCTCAAGGCTAAAGTCAATGTCGTCTTCAGTAAGGCCAAACTCTGCCATGAGGTTTTTCTTATCGTCCAATATTTCTCCTCCTTCCGATTGGTTTGTGTATATGTCAACCCCCGTTGAGGAGGATTGAACCAAAGAAAAAGCAGCCTTGAAGTCCTGCATCATTTCTTCATATTGCTGCTCAAAAGAGTCCATAGAGAACATAGCGAGGGATGCAGATTCAAAGCACGGTTCAGCACTGCCTAAAAGACAGAAAGCCGTAAATTCAAAATCATCAATAACAAAGAATCCGTCCTGCATCCGGCCGTCCTTCACGGAAATCTCCATGGATTCAGCGGTAATGCCGTCTTCCTTAATTTTCTTGTAGGCCTCCTGGCGCTTCCAAAGAAGCACGTCCACACAAAGATAGTTGTGGACGCTGCCATCATCCTCGGTTATCTCTCGCCAGAAATAACGCGCACTCTCAGGCACTACGCCTACAGGAGTAGTGGCATTCACCATTTGCAAAGTATCGTTTTCGTCGCGCACCAGCAGGACGTCGTGTGCGCCTATCGAATTAGTCTCCCTGTCGTAGTTGCATACGATAGGGCAGTTGTAGATTGTTTTGATGCTTCTCTCAAAACTCTCCCTAGAAATGAAGCTGCCATTGCGGTTCTTACCTTCATAGGCAACCTGCAGAATACCAGCATCAAAGGAGGAGTTGACTTCACAGAGATTGGAGAGAGAAGAGGTATAGGTCATGTTGAGTACATGTTTAATGGCAGCTTCACCCCCAAATGAAATACGGCTCGCGTTAACGAGCCGTTAGAAAGTAAGCGTATCAGATAATATGTAGCTGACATCGGCTCGCTCAAAATCAAGACGTCCATCAAAAGCGAACGCGTAAATATTGTTTATGGTGTCAGCCTTAACCAATTGGTACCCCAAGCCATCAAGAGAATCCCTGGACTCGGTATTAAAAACATAAATGAAATGAGCCGTAGCACATCACCTCAGCTTATTCATATTCTTGGTTTATCTCACGACTTGTGGACAAATCCTCTGCATCTTTAGGAGGTGCGCCTCCCTCATCAGTAGCTCCGTTAGAGTCCGTAGAGCTCTGTGTTGTAGAGCTGCGAAGCGGCTTAAACCTGTCTACTAAGCCAAGCACCTGATCTTCAAGGAAGTTCATTCCATCAAGCTCGTCCTGAGCCAAACCCTGAGAAGCCGCATAGTAGGAAATGAAGGGAAGCCCGTACTGGCAGGCCTTCAGGTACTGCTCTCCAACCTCTTTACGGTTGAATGGACTGCAGTCCAAGAATGTAACCTTGAAGTTCTTACCAAAGCTCTGGCACTGAATGTAGCGATTCACAACGTCCTCGATGCCACGGACGATAGAATATGTCAGCGCTTGGTCGGCCTTTATAGACAACGCCAGAGCATTGCCCGTAGCCCTCTCATTGTTGAACAGTAGGCTGGACACACCGGCAGCAGAAAACAGGTTCTGTTCTGCCTCAGCAACAGAGTCCACGTCGTCAGCGTGCGTGCGCTCAAAGCTAACTTTGCTTACGTCCATTGGCGTAAGAATGGAGCCAATCTCCTCAGGTAAAATCGAGTCAAGGTTGTGCCAGAATTCATATGCCTTCTGGAAGTCCATTTGCCACTTACCCTCATTGTCCATGCCGAGTTTCATCACTACCATAGCGTAGTTCTCGATCTCAGTTTTGGTAAGACGCAGCTGACGGTAGTCCTCAAGGTCGTAAACCTCACGCAGCAGACCGGCAAACGGCGGCAAGGAGTAGTCCGGTATGTCACTGTTGCACTTAACCGCGAAAGAAGTGGGTGAGTCGAGCTCCTGATACCGCATACCAGAGCGGTTCGACTGATATAGCGCATACTTGGTAGAAAACTCAGGCGGGTAGAAGGGGAGATACTGACTATTGCTGTCAAAATAAGAAAAATCGAAGGTTACGTTAAATACGCCGCCTTCGATGGTAGATATGGAGCAATATGTAGAGGGAAGTTGCTGAATAGTAATATTATCAGCGCTTGTCCAAAGGGTGCCAAAAAAGGTGTCCTCTCGAAGACACACCGTTATTATTTTCGGAAACTGTGTCTTGATGCTCATTGCCGACAGCGTATCTAGCACTCTCCGGTAATTTCTCTTTACAGAATTCTTATTTGCTTTGGCTGTATCCATCTTGTATGGAGACACTACATAAGCCAGGTCGGTAAGCCCTGCGAAGTACTGAATTATCCGCTTAAAATGCGAACTAGCCCCATATATATAATTGACCGCAGCTATAATCTGGTCTTCATAGTTATAGGGGTTACTAAGGAATGTGGTAATGTCATCCTTGGTATATAGGGTGAACGTGGGCGTTGTATACCGCCCGTTCAAGTCTCGCAGTATAAGCTTGTTTAATGTTGCAAATCGCTCTGGCAGCCGCCGAAACTTAGTTATATCAAAACCCTCATTCGGGTCTGAGCTGAACTTAACTGGTTGGTCATCAACGGTCGCTGCCTTAATTTCATCTCCCATCGGTATCACCGCCTTCCTGCATTAGCTTTGTATTTAGGTGGCCTGCAGACAAATACGTCTGAGACATTGTAATCATGTACAACCCTGCGCCCAAGCTTAGATTCGAGCTGGGTGGCAACGTAGTAGCTATAGCTTAGGCTCGAATATCTATCCTTGCGCATACCGCTCTTCTCATATACCTTAAAGCGGCCTCCGCTTAGTTCGTCATACTGTAGGTTAATCAGCTCGTTTATGAGAAGCATGGTATGTGTATACGGCATCGTGATCGCAACCTGATCCTCAAGGCTCAAAGACTTATAGCCTTTAATCTCCGACATATACTCGTCGGCTTCGCTCTCCTCAACAAGTAAACGCACTTTGCCGCTTCGGAAACCTTCACGCAAAAGAACAGCACAGTCTGAGTTAAGCTGCGTCGAACCTTTAATCGCCCAGATGGCTTTGACGGCATCCCGGTCAGAGCAGCGCTCGGCCATCTCCGGCAGATTGCAGCAGTTCAGCGGGGGATATATCTCACCCGTCTCAGGATCGAGAATCTCTCTGACCAAAGCATCGTAAACGCCAAGACCAATACCGGTACAGTCGAGCACTATATAATCGCAGTCATATTCCTCATAATACCTGCGTAGTACAAGCGCTTGATCCTCCGTGTGCATACCTTCGGAGGTGTCGCAAAACACGATATTATTGGAATACCGACCTGACTTGGTCGGTATGAGCTGGTTGATAAAGATAGCCGTAGCGTCATTGTTGTACTTTGAGCTGGACATGAGGGCAATGTCCGCAGACAGTAAACGCTTCTCCCCGGCAAGCTTTGGAGGTATTCTTACCTTTGGGCTGTTGCCCAATTTGATTGCCAACTCAGGTGGCAGCATTGGGTACTTGATGCGTTGATTCTTTTGAATAGAATCCAGATTGAAAAATGTACCGTCTGTATCGCCGAACCATTCCGCCAACATTTCCATCGACCACTTTACTTCGTTAAAGTCCGATTCGGCCATCTGCTCAGCGATATCGTCCCTGAGCATCAATCCTTCAGCCAAAGCAAGATGATAAGGGAACCCGCAGACAAAAGCCTTGCTGGGCGCTTTATCGTTGAGCATTTCCTTATATGTATCCTCGGCTTTCGTGTATGACCAGTGGGACTTATAATAAGCAGAGGAGAGGTACATAGTTTTATTGCGTTCAACCAGATGCTTATATTTAGGATTTTTCAGATATCCAGGCATTCTCGGATTGGTTAGAAACTTACGTAGTATCGTGTCGATAACGTCCTTGGAGACTAGGCGATACTCGTCAATAAGCAGAATGTTAGCGCGGTTACCACGAGCGGAGTCTTTGGCAGTGACGACCTTAATAACGCTGCCATTCTTGAATGTGATCTTTGCATCAGAGTTGTTTATCTTGGTCATGCGGTCATCTATTTCGTTAGCCAGTTCACGAGAGTTAGGCCGTAGCTCTACCATAATCTTCTCAAGCACGTTTACGCCCTGGCTTCTTGTGCCGGAAGCTATGCATATCTTCGTTCCCGGATATAGAATTGCTCTCACGCAACAGAATATTGCGCTTAAAAAAGTCTTGCCGAGACCACGACAGGCTATAAATACGAATGTCGTAGACAGATTCATCATGACGAGCAATATTTTCTGGAACAAGCGCAAGTCTAGATGTAAATAGTCCTTGGCAAAACGATGGGGATTGCTGCGATAGAATCCTGCCCATATAGCCACACCCTCAAGTACAGCCTCCTGATGGTTCATTCGGCATTACCCCATTCAGAGTTATCGCCATCGCTATACGAGAAAGCCTCGTAAAGAAGCTCGTCATCGTCAAATTCATCCTCCGGCCGATCAACACGGAGCTTTTCTATTTCCTCGGTGTACAAACGGCTATATGAATTATTTAGACCAAGCATTTTGCATAGGTGGCCGAAGAACCAAACTGTTATATATTTCTTAATACCATCCACATCTTGGAGCTCAGGATCTGGTTCAGGCACGGGACGCGTCATTTCCCACTTCTTTATAAGTACGCCAAGCGGAGCATTATCAAAGTCTGCATCATTCGACTTGTCTTTTTGCGCTGGCTTGAGGTTGGCACTGCCAAGAAGAGTGTTCAGTGCGTTAACGCTTTTATCTATAGCCTCACCGCCAACCCGCTTATGGTTGATATCTATTTCCAAATTACAGATTTGGCGAATGATAGCCTCTTCACCTATGTCGGGCTTAGAATCATCGGGATACCTGGACATCCAGTAGCGGTAGCGCTCATCAAGCTCCAGGTACATCTCTGGCGTGAATCCCGGCCCCCAGAAGTCTTTAATTTCTTGCGAAACCTCAATAACAGGTTCCGTCTCTTGCGCCGAGTCTGTTTGAGACTCCGTTAGATCAGGCTGACCTGCTGACACATATGCCAAACCCTGAGCCTCTTCTTCTAACGTGTCGTCGTATGTCTTATCGCTGTAGCTGACAAGGTTGGTCTTAATGATATATGCCCTCATGCGAGATGTGACTCCGGCGGTTTTCTCAGCAGCCTCATAAAGCTTCTCGCTCCAATACAGGTCAAGCTTCATGCACATGTGCTTCATGGCGTCCTTCGCATTGCCGAATTTTTTGAAGTACATCTCATACATTTCATCGACGCACTTTGAGCATATAGGCAAGTAACCCGCGCCTCTATACATTGGCGAGTGACTGACAGGGAAGAAGCCTTTCTGTCTGCTATAAGAAGTGCCGCAGCGGGAGCAGTAAAATCTGGCGTTTGGGAAAATGGGATCTCCGACAACCGGCTTATTGGTCTTCTCTAACCGTTTGCGCTTTCCGCTCTCAGCCATCAGATAAGACCTCTGCGCTTATCGCCCTCATAGGTACGGGCTGCAACTGTAAAAAGCTGACCGGGTATAAATTTAGTAAAATAATGAAATGGCACAAGTATCTCTTCACCAGTGCGGAAATCTCTTGTTTTGCGTGGAGCGCGTTCAACAAGCTGGAATTTGCCGTAACCATAAAACGTGACGGTGTTACCAACCTCCATATTGTCTCGCAAGACGTCCCAGAAGTCATCTACAAGTTCATTCGCGGCCTTCTTCGTATAGTGATGCTTGTCCACCAGCTGTTGTACAAAGGCCTTCTTATTTATGTTCAATGAATCATTCCCTTTCATCCTTAATTGGTGATGCCGGAGGGGCTCGAACCCTCAAATACCGCCTTGAAAGGGCGGTGACTCTACCAGTTCGTCCACGGCACCAAAATACCCTCCGCGAATAAACAACGGAGGGTTATATCAAGTTGTAAGACCGACATCGAGATTAACGTCATAGATGCACTCAATGCCATCTTTCGTACAGACGCAGACCATTTGCTCAGGACTGCCATATATTCGTTTGGTCACGCAAAAATCATCCATGCCTAAAAAGCTGCCGCCCATAATCACCTTTACCCCCTGAACCGTATCAGTGGAGTTGTGATGTTTATGCGCGGTAAGTATACCGTATACGTCGCCTCCAGCCATCACATTGATGTCATGAGCCCCATTCTTACCACCATCGTAATCTCCATGTACACCAGCAAATTTCTTGCCGCGCACATTTAGAACATACATGGTCGAGTCAATTTTGCTATAGTCGCCGAACACGATATTCTCGAAGTTCTGCAGCCTGGCAGTAAGGTACCATTCTATAAGGTCGTCCAACCTTTCGTCTTTCAAAGCCTTATCCTTGTTGGGATCTATGCGGCTATGGTTTCCAGCGACGCAGACGAAGCGTACTTTGGTAAAGTGAGAGCTCAGTGCGGCTAGAAATTCAGCTATGAGCTCGGCAACGCCAACAATCTGCTCGATAACATTTTCCTTATTTGTCACAGCTATCGAGTGGTGTATGTTGCCGTTTATCATGTCACCGTTAGCCCACACAATGCAGTTCTCGCTGTTGTGCCTGCGGCCGATGGTCACTATATTGTCCAGATACTTGCGGAACATTTCGCGGCACACATCCGAATTATAGAGGCACCAATGATTGTCTACGTCCGCACCGTAGTGTATATCGCAGAGGCTCACCAGTAGGTCATTATCGCTCTGGATTGGCTGATGGTATTCGTACTCCAAAGACGGATAACGTCCCGCCTCTACCGCGTCCAGAATAATCTCATTAAGCTCTTCCTGTCTGGAGCGCTCGCGGATAAGCTTGTTGAGCGCATTCCTCTGGTCATACATTTTGTATCTCTCTTTTTGGAGCTCTAGCTTCTTGGCTTCAATTTCGCCAAGAATGTCGTCTGCGGTCACACTGTGCTCTGCTTCTTCGTCTAGCAGCTGTAGAGTCCGGCATGAGCCATACATCATCCTGCGGGTAATGTCAGCCGAATAGGGTTTGCCGTACACATATTCCGAAAGCTCTGAGTAATCATAGTCGGCCAACGTCTTATCCAATTGCTTGCCGTACACAAGTCGGCGGTGATACTCCAGCTCACTCTCCCCCGGGCGTTTGGCGAGTATGGTATGTTCTGTCATATCCATGCCCGGCGCCTCACTTATGCTTGGACGTGCCGTGCTCCTCAATTACATTCTGAGCTCGCAGCTCCTTGAGGTAGCCAACAATCTTTTGAGTTTCCTCTATGTAGTAATGGCCACGGCTGGAATCACACTTCATCGTACGGACGATATGAGCGTCCGGGAAGCGTTCAGCTATAGCCTTCTTCTCGGTCTTGTTAATCGCTAACAAGTCGTAAATCAATCCCTTTTATCGTATTTCACGCGGTCAGGCGTGATGCATGGAAGTGCCTGGTGAGCAGGCGCATATACCTTCCCTTCACTATAGCATTTCCGCACGTTACCCGCAAACCCTTGGCGCCCAAGGGTTTGCGGGTAATTCTATTTTCAAACAGGTTGAAAACTCACAGCCTTGTTATCTCTTTTTCTGGAAACGGACTCTATAGATTTCCGAGAGTGGAGTTCTGCCGCGCAGTCCGTGCAATAGCGGTGGGCGTTATTCTTGCGGCGCACAACCAACCCACACTGCTCGCACCTGATAAACGAGCCGCCAAGTCTGAGCATGTACTGATTGCCAAGATTACGGAAGTCGGTAACCATCATTGTAGTGGAGCCGTGTGGTTCTGCGAATAGCACTTGCACATTAAGATTGTCCACGCGCTTGCTAAACTGTATCAGCCTCAGCTCTCTCAAATTATGGAGTAATTCGCTCTGCCGCTTTATACTTGCGCTGATGTTCGCCATGGCCATAATGTCACGATCAGCTGTATTGACCCACATATTATTCTTTTCATTGACGGCGTACCAATACTTAGCCACACACAGGAGAGTGAAAGCGAGGCGTGCAAGCTGTTTACTTGGCAGTGAGTCGATAATCTGCAGCTCGTTACTGGTTATAGGTACGCCGTCAAGCTCGATCAATGGGGTTTTATTCGACGTCTTTACGATTCCGTCAAGAGCATCATCCCATTTCATCAACAGCGTCCTCGGGTCGTTCTTGAGAAGGAGGTCCTCCAGTTTACGGCGGATCTCCTTTTTCTTATATCCCTCAACCTGCGCATAGTACTTGGCAACACGAATAAGCGTCTCGCCAGGCTTTGCGCCAAGCTTGTTGGTGGCTATGGCAGCCTCCGCTACCTCGCGTTCGTTCAGCACTATTTTACTCATACTCTCTAACCACTCCTTCGAATATCTCAAAGCGGTTGCCCGCGAATTCTATATCTCCATCCTCGCTCCTAATAGGTATAATGTAACGGCCGTGATTAAGGGTAAGCAGATTCTCTACTATCTCGTCTCCGCACATCTCCCATACAAAGCTTTTAGTGCAGCTACGGCTATAGCAAATATCCAGAAGGATATCACACAACATGGTTGCATTGGAGCACGCCGCGTCGCACGCTTGCCGGAACTCGTCGCGCATTATGGACACGTGCGCGGAAATCTCATCCGCGTCAGAGTGCTCACACTTGGACGACACCACATAGTCCTTAAGCCTTTTGTTATAGGACTTGTATAACTGGAGTACAGATTTATATGTAGAGGCGGGGTAGTCGTGATCGCCCTTTAGAATTCTGTAGTCGTAATCTGTTGCTGACTTCTGCTTCTTGAGATGCCCATCGAATTCGGCCTCAAAGCGACGGCAAATACGGTTTACCACACAGTTACCGTCGCTGACAGGCATGCGCTTGTGATAGTAGTGCATGAAGCTCTGCTCAGCGGGGGAAAGCTCATCAGTAGGTGAGGCTAGCAGCTCGTCTATGGTTTTTCCAAACTCCCGCATGGCTTTCTTAGCGGTGTTCTTGATATATGTGTTGTAGTCCTTCTTCAGCTCTGGATATATGTACCGCATGAAATACGGCTTGCGGTCAGCCAGAATTGAAATGTAGAACTGTCTCTCGCCTTCATCTTCAATTTTCTGAGCAGAGCGGCGGTCGTACCACTCCTTAGGCATCGGCTTGGAAATAATTCCCTTTGCCTTGTCGATGCTGTTCTGTTGGCATTGCTGCCCGCAGCGAATTCTGTACGCTAGCTCTTCATATTCATCACTGCCGGGTTCAAACCGCGACTGTACATCGTACATGGATGTCACCCGGTTTGTTATCTTACCTATGTCGTCGCCAAAGCTGGCGATGTTCGCTTGTATCAAATCCTCATCGCTCACAATCCTTTTGGCCGCCTTACGCTGGATACACATAATTGCGGGCAGCTTTTCTGTGCTACGCAGGAGCACTGGGTTGCTGGTAAGCATTACCATATCGCCGTCTTTATCTGCACCGTTGAGCGCATGAGCCGTTGTATCCCACGAATTCAGTATCGTACAGGTCTTGATATACTGGTACCACTTCTGCATTTCGGCTGACTTGCCGACGCGCAGCTTACACACATTGTTCGGGCACGACATCGGCGCCCTGAAGCACACCACCTCATCTGCGCCGTCATCGAGCCAGTACTTGTTATACAGTTCTCCAGCCTTAAGCAGTCCTGTAACTTCTAGTCCAAAGATGTGTTGGCAGAGGGAATAGGGGTCTCCAGAAATGATTGAGTAATTCCCGTGTACCTTGATAACCCCTATCTTGGCGTCATCAATCCGCTTGCTTATCATCTTATAAAGCTTACTCTGCACATATGGGTCATCCAACACCGACGGCTCTATCATCAACGCTTTGGCTATTCCAGGTTCCAACCGGTCGAAGCTGTATTCTCGTAACCCAGCCCCCTCCAGGAACAATACCGCCTTGGTAGCATCACCGCCCAGGATGTCCTTTATCTCTTCCATAGTTGGCGCTATAAGCTCGTCTATGTCCTCATCGCTCAGATTATAGCCTTGCAGGAACTGATAATTAGTTGTGCGCTCATTTTCAAGTGCCTGCGGGGCAACCTTAGTCACGCCAAAGGTGTAGCCATTCTCCATACAGCAGCGCATATACTCATCGCAGCTCTCGTAACTATCCCAGAGCTTGAGCATTGACGTGGTGAGGATGAGGTCTATATCACGAATATCGTGTGTATCGCCCCATGCATCCTTCACTGTATACGTTCCGGCCACTTCCTCGGCAAAGGCCAAGAAGTCAAAAGGGAATACCATACCCTTTTCCCATGCAAACCTTGTGTTAAATCCGGAGGGTGTATACCTGAGCTTAAGTGCCTCTGCCCACTTCTCTGCAAGCGACGGAAGTATCAGCCCGTATCCATCGGACTCATCCAGCTGCACCGGCACATTCGACCGATATTCCTCCACTGGCTCGCCGTCCTGTTCGTCGCTGAGGTAGATAACATCTGAGAGAAACTCGGTTTCGCAGTCGTCTACAACAAGTAGACCACGCGGCGTTGGGACAGGAATTGAGGCGCTGCAGGTGAGGGCTTTGTAAGCCTCAAATTTTGGAGGAACGAGCTCTTTCTGGGGGTTGCGGCCGTTCTCTATGCGCTTACGGATTTCATCACCGTGCCGGTCGGCAATGAATACGATGGTCTTGTTTTTAACGCCTCCATTCGTGCCAAGCAGCCGATGATAGCTCATGCCGTTAATCTTGAATCCATTGCAAGCTCTGAGATAATCCTTTACGTGATCTATAACCAGATACATATAGTCAGGCTTGAACTGGATCGCGTCCAGCTTCTCGTACAGCTTCCGGATTTGCCGTCTATTTTGTAAGCTATTCGACTTCCGCCGCAATCGAGCTATCTCGCGCTTGACTGCTCTGGCCTGTTCGTCAGCGTCATGGATTTCGTTCAGCTCGTCCAACCAGCGCAAGACTTGACTGTCTGCCAACGAAACCACTTCATCGTTTTTCCTGGCTTCGGATATGGGTAGCGTTAAATCCCAGTTCGCCTTGCGGAGTCTGCTGCTGTGCAGTTTGAATATGTACCGCTGGCACGTTAATTGCCTAGCCAGAATAGGTCACTCCTCTCGTGATATTTTGAAACATGAGTTTATTTGACTAAAAAATAAAAGGCTCTTCGTCGCTATAAAAGTGATCCATGTAATCCTCCCATTCTCTCCGGAACTCTTTACGACGTCGTTCAATGAAAGCCTCTATCTTAGTATCCCTGGTGTCAATGTCAGGGCTGTCGTACGCGTAAGTATCGCGAGGAGCCCAGCCACGGGGAGCCTGATTCTCAAGGAGCCATGTGTCGAATGACTTCATGCTACGTCCACCTCCTGCCCCTTAGTAGCGAGCCAATCTTTGAGCAGCGTCCTCATGCGCAGGCTTGGAACATATAACTGGACAGGCTTCCCGTCTCGGATCGCACTGCGCCAAATCCACTGGAGCATTTCAGAGAGAGCGTAGAAGTCGTCGTTGAAAGCGATACCTTTGCTGTAGAGGTAGGTCTTCTGCCGGGTGTTGGGGTAGATGTTGAGCAGATAAGCTAAGGCCGTCTTGTTTCGGTACTGGTTAGTTCCTTTCGAGTTGCATGCCAGGAAGCCCTTCTTGTAGCCGCCTCCGGCCAATATTTCTGGCCAATCAACATCATGCTCTTCGTCCTTGCAAAATGTGCTCCAGAGGTTTTGAGAAGAAGGCGTCTTACTGTAATTACGGAAGAAGTTTATCGTATTCCTCCTAAGCTCATCCATACAACGGCTATCAGCGTTCCTAATATACCAAGTCTTTGTAAGAGATGTTTTGGGTGCGCCAATCCGGTTAAGCCTATCATTATCTAAGACTCTGATGAGGGGCGAGTAGTCTAAATCCGGTCTAGGTTCAGGGTGGTCGGATATAATAAACGTCTCTTGACTGCTGCCGTTAATGTATAGGCGTTCATATTGCAATTCTTCAAGGTCAAAGTAGCAACGCATCAGCTGATCGCGGAACATATAGGTCATCAGGAATACGTCTTTAAACGAGGTAAAGAACTCCCTAGGCATCACCGTCATTAGCACGCCGCCGTCATCTCCAGACCCTTTGTAGAGTTGTACATGCCCACCACTAATCTGCTCCTTGTAATCACCAAGCTTACCCTCATAGTCGTCATCAATCCAAACTACCTGTCCAGACTCAGTGCTCTGAATATAATGCTCTGTTAAAAGCTTGTAATCATGACGTGTTATCCTTATATCCCGAATAACAGTCGTAATCTCGTCCATCACCAGCGTGTAATTACCATCTTTAATGTATTGGAGGGTTTCGTCGTCGAACCGGCTGAACAATGCGTGCGTCGAAACTATGTTTCGTCCTTCGGCTAGCAGCTGCTTTATGTTATTAAGCTTGCCGCCAAACTGGGAGGGCTCTACGAAGTCTTTACTGGCGCAGCCCTTACGAATTCGTTCGACTTCAGTTAGGAGCGGCACTATAAATAGATACCGCACGTCATCGCCTGATTGGTTGATGTAATTTATCATTGCGGACGTCTTGCCGCGTCCCATCATTTCGTCAATCACATAAATGCTCATTAAATTCCTCCTGATATTCTTTTCGTCGGTAAGAGAGCTGAGATAGGATCAGCCTCTCGAATCTTCTTCTGCTATCTGCTACCACCGCGCGCCGTCGCTGCAACCTAAGTCGCAAAAGGGCAACCCCCTCACCCCTATTCGCAATGGTTTGTTCGCCTATCCCTGCATGTATCACATAAGGCAGACCGGGGCAGGAGGACGTTTCTTCTAAACGACCTTCTCAAAATCTTCTAAAACGTCCGGCGGCGTTTTTAATTAGGGGTCAAATAGTTCGTAAAACCATCTTAGAAAGTGGTTAGAAGGCACTTAGAAGCAAAAACAGCCCCATGCAACTACCGTTCAAGACCATCACTAACATAATTTTTTAAAAACGATGTTTCACTTAGAAGATATAATTAACATACATAGCCAGAGAGCGAAAGATTAAGTGTATGTATATATTATAAGGAATGACCTTTAAAAAGAGCGTGGTTACTAGGGTTTTAAACACCCCTTTGAAGAAATCAATTTCTAAGAAGAAATCATAGGTCATTCCGAATGGGGTTAATTGGTAATTTCAGCGTTATCTCTATGGAGCCAAGGTAGGCACGTTTGTCAAGGTGCAGCGTTGGGTAGAGGAGCTTACGCTATCGTGAGCTCCTGCTCATATATCGTACTGTCCAGCAACCGAGGACGAGGGCGAAGTCCAAGATTGAGGTCTCTATACGCATCACTTATTTCGTCCTCGGTTATACCTATGTAGTCCAACGTCTGAGCAGCGGAGGAATGACCGAATATCTTCTGGAGCAGGAGAAGCCGTCTCGGGTCATTCCCTCCCATAAGCATCTGATGGTAGCCGAAGGTCTTCCGGAGCGTATGCGTTCCTACCTTAATGTTTAGACCGAGAGCTTCCGCAGCCTCTTTGAGGATCCGATCCACCGAGTTGCGATGTAGCGGCTGCTCGCTCTTGGCTCCATTATTACTCTCAGAGCGGAAGAGGTAGTCATTCAGCGTTACGTTGGGTGTATGCTCCAGATACAGAGTAACCGCTTCAATCACTGCTTCGTTGATGGAGACGTATCTGTTACGCTTCTTCTTCCGTGTGTTCTTAGTTTTCTTCTCCAAAATGGGGAATACCTCACGGAAGCAGAAGCTCTCATCAATGAGGTCTATGAACTTTAGCCTCAGTAGATCGCTTACGCGTAGACCGAAATTGATGCCAGTGATGAAGAGCATGTTATCCCTGTATCTTTGATTATCAATAAAGTATGCGGATACCCGATAAATATCTTCTATAGATTTAATAGGTTCCGAAGCGTGGCTCACGATAGATTCGACCGCACAAGCTTCGCAGCTGGGGGCGATCAGTCCCTCTTGAAGCTTACGGGGAGCGGTACGGAGAGAGGCAGCGCTGAGGTGGATGACGGGCTCCATTGGTTCAAACCTCCTAATCATTTACTGGTATATACGTCTTATATTAAGTTTCGATTGATTATTGAAAATTATTTTTATTATTGAGTTAATTATAGCATTGTATTTGGGAAAAGTCAATAGAAATACTAAATTATTTACGGTCTTTTTGTACATACAAAAAACATCAGCGAGAACCGCATAACCAGAAGCATATAAGATATATCCGACATTTCAGACAATAAAAAGAGCTTGAAAATCCGTGGCCGTTAAGACGATTCGGTGAGTGGATTTTCAAGCAAGATTAGGGATATGATACCATTTATATAATTTCAATATCGTTTCCTCTTTGGCTATATATGCGGAAATGTAAAACTAATTTCGAGAGGAAAGGGAGAGCGACTACATCAGTTCGCCTTGCTGGGACGCGCTGAAAATCCCATAACCACGCCCCCTATGTTGCATAGGCTCAAAATGCAACGTTGACGGCGTGGCGTCGTAGGACGTGGACGGCGTTCTGTGCGCCGTGCGGCGCTTCTCTTTTGCGGGTTGCCCCCTTGCGATTCTTGACTTTTGAAATTTTGTATTGACA
Source organism: uncultured Clostridia bacterium (assembly GCA_930990965.1). Taxonomy (GTDB): domain Bacteria; phylum Bacillota; class Clostridia; order Oscillospirales; family Oscillospiraceae; genus Scatomorpha; species Scatomorpha merdigallinarum. The sequence continues at coordinate 278,421 of CAKNRQ010000001.1, read as the reverse complement.
TTCTGATGTTGTAGTGGTATCGTAGTAGACGGCAAGGACGTAAAAAACCGCCTGTCTACTAGCACTAGACAGACGGTCAACCCCTTGACTATTTACGAAAGCTGGTGCATCGCAAATGCGTAAAACCATCACAAAGGGTACTAAAATTGTACCCGAAAACCCTGAAAAAGTCAACCCCCTCAACACTTTTGAAATCCTTAAACGGGACTTTGAAGCCGCCTATGCAAGCGGCAACGACTTCACAGAAGCGCTGTATGCTTTGGCTCGCGGCGTCGCGTATTCCGTTCTCAAGAAATGCCTTGACCCTCAGCGCAAAACCGCGCCCATGCGTGACGCCATCAGCGACAACGGACAGACAAGCCCGCTTATAGAGTGCCGCCGCTCCATAGCCCGCGACACTGCCAACCTGGAACACATCCGGGACGCGCTCAACCGTGCATACAAGCTCACCGTGAACGACAAGGGCGAGACGATGAACGAAGTAGCAGACCGCAAAGCCCTAGAGGCCGCCGACGAGCTCATGCGCGAGACGCTAGGCGACGGGCTGGACATCGTACACAACGCCGTTGTTGCCATACTCGAACAAGCCGCCGAACACGCCGGGGACGGCGAGAAATGGCTGGACATGCCCCGCAAAGAAATGCGCCTTGATAAGCGAGTGCGCATCAACCTTGACACAAGCGCCGCGCGCAAAGAAGTGGAGATTACGCCCATACAAGACATATACCGTGCGACGCGCGCAACCGTCATTGAAGCGCGTTCCGGCCGTGTGAATGTATCCGGCTATAGCTACGTTGCCGGAACGGACGCCGGCGGGGAAGAAGTGTATTACCGGCTTCCGAAGTATTCAGACCTAGGCGGCGACGGAACGGGGCGCAAGCGCTCGCCGCTCGATATGCACACATCCGACGCCGGTTATAGTGCAGACGTTGCCGGGCTGGAAGTGTATGCCGCTCTGAAACGGGCGCTAAGATTCACGAAGCGGCAAGCCCTTATATTCGACTTGCGTGTCGCCGGATATGGCGACAAGGCGATAGCGCGCTACTTTGGAATTACTAAGCAAGCCGTGCAGAATCAGCGGAAACGGATAGTCAAGCTTGCACTTGATAAGGGCGTCACGCCCGATTATATACCGCCTGAGCTACTCAGCGACGGCGACACGGACGACGAATAAAAGAACATACCACCAACACGGGACGGCTCACGCCGTCCCTTTTCTTTTTGGCTCTATGGGCGCGGCGGCGCGGCCTTGCGCTCGGGTTGCCCCCTTGCGGTGTAGGGTGGAGAGAGACGCCCCGCGCCGCTCGACGCCCTCCGCGCCGCTCGGGTTGCCCCCTTGCGGTGTAGGGTGGAGAGAGACGCCCCGCGCCGCTCGACGCCCTCCGCGCCGCTCGGGTTGCCCCCTTGCGGTGTAGGGTGGAGAGAGACGCCCCGCGCCGCTCTTAATTCTTAGCGCGCCTCATCTAATAGGGCGAGGAACCAAACTCTGATTCAAATGTGCTTGAGCACACAGGCGCAGCAGGCTAATGTGCATAGCTTGCAGTAATGGAGATTGTTCAGAGCTACGATTTAGCAGTCTGGGCGTACTAAGGCCATGCTCATGTGGCAAATGAGCTACACCATAGAGATTTTATAAATTACTATCCAGCGAGTACCGGACGCATACGGACGAGGCGTCTCTATGGGAAGTCAAAGACCAAATCTGTAGCCATCCGGTCACTCTAATGCAGCTCCGAAAATCGGAACGGTTGCCAGCCCGTGTAAATGCAGAGCAGAGTATGCCACCTTGAGGGCTTATCGCTCAGGGGTTACATCTAGCAGTAGATGCGTCGCCGGTGCCTCGGAGATAGGCCGAGGGCTGATACCATGGGAATGGTTGTCAGGGTACGAGATAGTGAAAATCCCCGGAGGTTTGAGCCTATGAACCTAAGCGCGGCTTGCGTAACTGATGGCTATATGGGAAAGTTTTGCAAGCGCTAAGTAATGTCATCGGGGATTATGCGCCCGAGGGCGGTGATTCACGAGCCAGTAATGGCGGCAGCATCATTGCAGCTCCGAGGAGCCTTTGAAGCTGTTACACGGCATGAAAAGTAATCGCAAAGCGAGTAGCATGAATTAAATCGAATTTCAGCTAATCGCCCTGAATGGCTGGAATACCATGCGCGCCGAAAGATACCGCGACGGATTTTGAATGGGGCAGAGTGTCCCCATTAGCCGAGCGCGGAGCCGGTGCCAGGGATGATTAGTTTTTCATCGTTGATAGTGCCGCCGAGCGTTAAGTTCGGCGGTATTTTTGAGCGATGAAATCTCACTCAAAACTTTGCGTAAGGAGCGATTCATAATGACTAATGAAGAAAGAACCGCAAAGCTGGCCGAGCTGCGTGCTGAGGCCGAGGCCGGAGCCGTTGAATGGAATACGGCAAATCTAGAGCATCGTTTCGCCGATGCGAGCCATGCTGCCGAAAAGATAGACACGGCAGTCAAAGAGTATACGGCGCTCGCCCGTATGATGTGTTTTGAGCACTGCAAGAACGCCGATGACCCGATGCTCGAAGCCGTGAGGCTTCTGAACTTTGAGACTATCGCCGTAAAGGACGAGAAGCGCGGCGACGACGATGTTGTTGTCCGTTCTATCGTCGAGCGTGAGCGCCCGATTGACCTTAGCAAGCTTGATAGCTACTGCGGCGGTATTGGAGCAGACAAGGTATGGCTCCACGAAGCACAGCAGATGAATTTCCTCTTGACCGCGCAGAAATGCAAGGATTTGGGAGTTGACCCCAAAACGGTAAACGACAGCTACGCCATGAGCGCTATTGCGCGAGAAATCAATATGGGCAAGAATCCGACGAGTAATAGTAATCTGCTCCGAACCCTCCAGCGAGTTATAACGTCGATGCTCGGTGAGGGCTATAAGGCCACAAGCCACGATGTAAACTATCTAATGAGCATCTACGCCCGAAAGAACCGTAAAGCGCTCTCGGTAACGTGTGCTGACCACCGCCGCTTCCGAGGCTATCTCGCTGAGATTTGCCACAGAATCGTGACCGGCGCTTCTTATGATGTCAACTTCAAGGCTCGCAAGGAAAGCACCACCACGGCATCGGCTAAGGAAACTGCAAAAGTTTCCAAGGCCGAGCCGCTTGCAAAGGCGGCATGAGTCATGACACGTTTCGAGGAAGTAGGGTGCAAACGGCTTCAGTGCGCCCCGTCGAGCATAGCAGCCATTAAGGACTATGCTCACTCATGTGCGATATGCTGTGCTCGCGGCTATCGCATAGAGTGCGACAGATGCGCGATAAAAGAAACATACAACTTCGTAATGGAGTTTTTCAATCCCCCGAGGGACGCGGACAAGATACCTGCGAAGGCTTGAGTTTTTCAGTTTCCGGCGATGCTGCCGGCGTTGGTGCTGCGAACACCAACGCCGGCCTAACCGAAATTAGAGAGGGCGCAAGGCGTGTCAATATGACCCCGAAGGAGTTCGCCGACTACGAAAGTGGTGCGCTGGTTTTTAAAGAAGCTTGATTTCCGAGCCTCTTTAGCCTAAAATATATCCAAAAGCCAAGGGAGGCGATGTGTTGAAGTTTGATTATGATTTTTTCTCTAGCGAATTTGATGACGATATCGACGAAGAGGATGAATTGGAAATCATAGCATCCTTGATGGAAGGGCACGAACCACCAGGCGACGTAGTGTCTATAGTTAATCCTAAACGGATGTTACAAGTTTTCAAAGCTATAAAGTCTATTGAAAAGGCTGTGAGAGCAGACAATCCCGAAGCCAAGATTAATTGCGAGCTGCATATGCCGAATAATGATGGATTCGGTTCTGTAAGTATTGAAGGAACTGGAGTGGTAATTAGGCGAGTTAAAGAGGTAGCGTCAGCTCTTAAGGTCGCTGACAATCTTGACGCCTACCCTCTTGAAAATGGCAACGTCCATATTGACATTGGGTTTTACGACCTGACAGTACCAATTGGGTTTAGTGAGTCCGAATAATAACGATTAAAGCACGGTTTTCGCCGTGCTTTTTCTTTTACCCAAAACGCACAAAATTCTGAGGAGGAATGCCAATGCGTGCAATAGCTTGTGCTCTGATAGCGATTTACCTGCTCATTATGGCGGCAAAGTGCCAGCGCAATTACTCACAAGATTTTTGCGCGCTTCTAATGGGCGGCTCCGTCGGGTTTGCGTTCTTCGCGTTCCTGTTTATGATTATGGGGAAGTGAGAAAGCTCATGGTCAGAATAGTCCACGTTAAAGGCCACGTTGAAGTTTTTATCAACGGGGTCTTTTCTTTTTCGGCTGACACAGTGGCCGAAGCGCTCCGAGAACTTGAGGAGGAATCGTAATGGGTAATAGAGCAGTAATTACAACCAGCACGGCAGCAGACGTTGCAAACTCCACTGACATTGGGGTGTACCTCCACTGGAACGGTGGCCGCGACAGCGTCGAAGCGTTCCTTGAATACTGCAAGCGCCGTGGTTTTCGCTCCCCGGAACAGGATTGCTACGGCTGGGCAAGGCTTTGCCAGGTTATAGGTAACTTTTTCGGCGGGGATTTGTCTATCGGAATAGACCAGTGCTGCAAGCTTGACTGCGACAACTGGGACAATGGCACATACGTTATTCAGGATTGGAAGATTGTCGACAGAAAATATTTCGATGGTGTTGAACAGCACCGTTATGGCCTTGAGGAAATGATAAAAGAAATTGACGCCTGTCAGCCTGAACGTGACAGGCTGTATAAAGACCCTGAGCCCGCCACTTCATCTGAACTGGCGGGATTTTTGATGTCAACAACTTAAAAGGCGGTGATTGAATGACTAAGGCGGGTCTGGTAGCTCACGTCGCGGCGCTTATGGAGACTTCCGAACTCGCCGCTGAACGCAGCGTTAACGCAGTACTAGAGGCGATCTCCAACGCCCTTGAATCTGGGGAGTCGGTAAAACTCGTTGGATTCGGAGTTTTTGAAGTGGCTGAGCGCGCCGAGAGAGTGGCAAGGAATCCAAAGACAAACGAGGAAATACGTCTGCCGCCGGTGAGCATACCGGTTTTCCGTCCCGGAAGCGGCCTGAAGGCGAGAGTACAAAAGGAGGTAGACAATGCCTGATATACAGTTTACAGATGAGGTTTTTGATATTGAGTATCAGGTGGGGGATGCCGTAACAATTGTGCCGTCGCCTAATTATGAATGTCCACTGGCATGGCTTGAGTCAATGACGGAGCATTGTGGTGAGACGGCTACGATTGTCGGCGTAGAAACGTTGAATCTTGGCCCCGATGGCAATTTCCGAGATGTCGCTGGGTATCTGTTAGACATCGACCACCATCGCGATACATGGGATGCGTCGTGCTTCGTGGAATCCTATGAGCGTTTGGGTACGGCACCAGTTCTTGAAGTCGCTAGCGCACAGGAATTAAACGAGTTTCTGGGGGTGTGACAGATGGCAGAGCAAGCGGAGTTTTACATTGGCGACAAGGTGCGCATCAAAGACGACTGCCAAAGCACGGACTTCCTCCTCTTTGTCGATAGCATGGAACAGTACGAAGGCCGGGAAGCGTATATCAGCGGACATAGTCGGTACTACACTCTGGATATAGACAACGGATGCTACTCATGGTGCAGCGAGTGGCTGGAGCTTATCGATGACATATCTGATGATGATATAGCTTCTGAGACTGAGCTTCTGGGCTTCTTGGAGGTACAAGATGGAACGTGAAAAGCTCAGGTTTTCCGTGGGTGATACGGTTCGTATAGTTACAAACGAGCCAAGGCAGAAATTAGGCTTCGTTCCAGAAATGCAGCAGTATATGGGTCGAACCGCTTTTGTTGACGCTGTGGATGAGTACGGTACTGATTACTGGGTTTATCGCCTGGGCATAGATGACGGCCGATGGGCTTGGGAAGATTTCTGGTTGGAGCCAGCTGAGGATGAGCTGGAAAGTGTCATGCTACCCGAATACGAGGAGCTATATGAGTTTTTAAACGGAGGTGTGCAATGGGCGTAATAAAGTACCTGACTCCCGAAGAAACTGCGGATTACTTTAAGGAGCACAAAAAGGAACTGGAAGATACGCGAGTAATAATAGCAGAAGATCCAGCTACCGACCTTACTATGTATATGACAAACGAGAACAGCACCTGTTTCCTGAGCCTGTACGATGCGGACATACAGCGCCGGGCAGTTTATCTTGACGGTGAAGATGCATACGGTATAGCTGATGAAGTGCTGTCCTGTTACATAGAGTTTTTCACGCCGGAGCCGACTCCATATCCGGAGCCCCTTGAAGAGCAGCAGTTGGAAACCGACGAGCTTAACCAGGCCATGTATGACCGAGAGGACGAGCTGTATGACGTAACGAGCAGATACCTTGACGATATACTCGACTGCTATACGATGGATTCCCGCTATGAGGTTTGTACCGACGAGGTAATAGACGAGGTTCTCAATATGGTGTGCGATTATCTTTTGAGCAGCGGCATGAAAATTTACCGCCCTCATTGGGTAACAGACCCTGAAACAGGAGCAGAAGAATTCGTCGAGTACCTGATGCCTGAGGAGTAAACCATGGGGCAGCGACTTGTTATTCAAATCGAGACTAACGGTACTCCATTAGCTAACGCATACTACCACTGGTCTGGATATACAGAGAGCGCGCTTGCTCTGCTGAAGAAGGTCGTAGAGGCGGCAGATTGGGCACAGCTCACACAGCTGCGAAGCAATGTTTATAAGGCCGTGAAGATTCTGGAGAACACCGGGGCAGGAGTTAATGATGAGGAAGCTGCGGAAATACACAAGGATAATCGATTTAACGGTATGAGTTTTAAACCGGCGGTAGACCGGAATGAAGGTTTTCTTTGTGTGACTGGGCAGGGAATGCGAAGCAACCGCGATTGGATGGAGGCTCTGGCTACGGTGGACATAGCCGAGAGGAAGATATACTTTGACGTCTATGTCCAAACAAACATCGATGATTACGAGGAGTGGTCTGGAATAACGGCTGAATCTCTGCCGCATTATGATTCTTCCACCTTCGGTACGCCATTCGTGATACCTTTTGAAAAACTGGGAGAATTCGAAGCCCTTGTTGAGCGTAGCCCTAACGGACTTTATTTTTCTGAATCCAACCATGGAATATCGGTAATTGAATGGATAGCGTAACTTAACGCCCGCCGAGTTATTCGGCGGGCACTCTTATGCCCACATGGCTCAGCCTCCACGCGGCGTGGGTGGATATCCAACCAATGAGTACAATATTTGAACCAAAGGAGAAAACACAATGGCAAAAATCACTATCGTAGGCGACGCTGTAGTCGTGACCTCTACCCTTAAGCTCGAGGAGTACAAGACCATCGAGAAGTATCGCCCCAACGCGCTCACTCTGATGGGCGGCGAGGATGGCAAGGAGCCTATCTTTATGGTCGCGACTTCCGACTGCGGCGGGGACATCAACAAGTATGGGGCGACTTTTGCGAGCGCCACTCATGACGAGAACGGCTACGCCACCATCACTATGTGTGCCTGCACTGAGTCTCGCGACCTCAAGGAGTGGGTCGCGGACAAGCTCGGCGCCGCCATCATCAACCTCAATAAGCTTGAGGCTCAGCTGCCTGCCGTGCTCGACGAGATCAATCGCGAGAAGGCCGAGGTTATGAGCAACATCTCCGTCGTGGAGTAATTTTCAGCCCTGGGGAGGGATGAGTTTTCATCCCTCCCAATTCTAACCCAAATAAACAAATAAAATTTTTCAGAATGAAAGGATAATGAAAAATGGTACGCTGTGTAATTGGTAATAACGCCCATCGTGAGCCCAAGTTCTTCGACAAGAACACCACCATCCGCTCTGCGCTTGAGCAGAACAACATCGACTACAGCCGTGGTATGACATCTCTGGACGGCTGCACCCTTAATCCCGGCGACTTTGACAAGACTTTCGAGGACTTCGGTATCACTGAGTCCTGCTATCTCCTGAACGTCGCCAAGACTGATAACGCCTGAGAGATTTATACGCCTACGGGTTAATCCCCGGAGGCAAAATTTTATGTAAGGGAGCGTGGTGAGTTAATGTTCCGTCAGACAATATCCAACACAGTGTTTTCTGGCGATGCCGCCGGAGCATTGATGTCAAACATATATGGTGATTATTACAATGGGGATGTAACGTTTCTCTCGACACTGAGAGCGTTGGTTTTTCCGCGCATGCCCAAAGATAACGGCCTGCGTCTGGTATTCAGCGGCGTGAATGTCGGTACTGGAGAGGGATATAGCGCCAGGAATGTCGGCCGGAACATTGCCACAATCTGTATCGGCGACTTCGCAGTAGTGAATATTAGCGGCTCCGACAGTGCTGTGGATGAAACTATGGCCAACCTTGAGAACTATGGTCAGGTGGATTCTGACTTTGTACGGATTTCCAAAGTCACCGACTTTTTCCGTAAAGTCATGAAAGTTGTTGCGTTTATCGACGCTGAGAACAAGCGCTCGGTGGCCTTCATAGCCAATCTGGATATGCGCAAGATGCGCTATCTCCAAACCGCAATACTTCCGCTACTGCCCTGGTATTTTACCCCGGAGGCCGGTGTAACTGCCGAGGAAATGGCGCTTATCCAGTCGTTGCGTGAAAAAACTTCGGATAAATATCTGGAAGCCTTGAACGCGCTTGCTGCGCGTTACGACTTCCGACGCGCGGCTATAGAAGTCAAGCTCAAAGGGTTTGAAAAGAACTATGAGCGTGAGCGAGTTCAGGTTATCGAGTCTCAGATTACAGATATTGACCGCCAGCTTGACCAACTTGAGCAGCAGATTGGTATGTATCTTCAGAGCCGCAAAGACACGCTGACTGAGCTTTTGGGCTTGCAGGCAAAACTGGAAGATGAAAACGTTGGCGATTCAGAGTTGATGGAGTATTTCCTCTGCAACAAGAATCTCTATTTGGAGGATGTCAGAGGGACTCAGGTCACATTTACAGTCGCAACTAGGATGTCGTACTTTGACATAGACATGGCAAACACCATGCTCTCCAGAAGTCAGAACCTCGTGTCAAGTGCCTACCCGAATGTGAGCAGCCCGCGTTTGGATGTTGCACAAATGACAAAGCTCTTCAAGGCGATCTTCGTTGAGGAAAAGCTGAAACTTCTGACCTGTGCGTCCTATACGCTTGACATCAGGCGCGCGGTTAACGCCAACGGCAGTCATATATATCCCGCAGAGCTTGGCGATTATCTTCCCAATCCGCACATTGAGGGATATTCATGCTTGGGCAACTACCTCAGTACGATAAATACTCTGATGCGCAGCTGCGATTATATTGGCGCTGTGGCTCAATGTGTGGCGTCGGCTCAGAGCCTGAACTTTGGCGATGGAACTGTCATGCGGTTTTTCACAAAGACGATGTTCACGACCCGGAAGCATTGCATTGAGCTCCCGGATGGCAGGCGAGTAGAGCCCAGCGAAGCCGTAGAATATCTGGAACAGAATGAAAAAGATGTCTAAGAGGAGGCGTAAGCGCAAGATGAGCAAGATAATTAAGATAACGCCGGAGTATCAGGAGGCGTGTCGGAAAGATTTCGAGGAGGCTCTTGCCAAAGCAAAGGTCTCCGACGGACAGTTTAGCTTTTCAAAGACGTTCTCTCTCGGCAAAAAGACTGCCACGGTGTATTTCACAGCGACTGCGTGGACTAAGATGGTCATGCTGCTCCAGGAGTTCGATAAAGAGATAGCCTGGCATGGCTGCGGTGGCCGCGTTGAGGGTGAGGAAAACGCTTACTATATAGACGATATCTTCGTCTACCCTCAGTCGGTCACCGGAGCGTCCGTCGACATGGATCCGGAGGCGTATACCAAGTGGCTTATTGAAAACGGGGACGACGATAAGTTTTTCCGAATCTGTATGCAGGCTCATTCCCATGTGAATATGGGCACCACCCCGTCGGCTGTAGACCTCAACCATCAGGAGGAAATCCTGTCTCAGCTTCCCGAGGACTCGTTCTACATCTTTATGATATACAACAAGTCTTTCAAGAACAACATAAAGATTTACGACCTCGCCAAGAACGTGCTGTTCGAAGATGGCGAGGTTTCTGTTAAGTTGTGGGACGACAATATATCCTTCGATGATTTCATAGCCGACGCCAAGTCCAAGGTGGTCACAAAGACTTACACCACGCCGACATACCTTGGGCCGCAGAAGCCCGTCAGTCCCGGGCCGTACAAGCCTATGGAGGACAAGGGCAAAACACAGGAAACTCCCAAGGCAGAAACAAAAACCCCGCCCACAGAAAAGAAAACAACGAGGGTAGCAGCCGCTGGCAGCTATGGAGGATATGGCAAGTACGGCAGCAATTATTACAATTCGCTGTACGGCTACGATTATGACTACGACTACGACGACCCCAACGGGGCTTTCTATGACGGGAGGCGTTTCAGATGATTGACCTGAGTAAGAGCTATGAGTTTTTTCAGCCTGAGAAAGAAGACGCCCGTATAAATATAGTCGGCTGCGGAAGTGTCGGATCTACAATCGCTGTTCTTCTCGCGAGGGCGGGCGTTACAAAGATGACGCTCTGGGATTTCGATATGGTGGAACCGCACAATCTCGCTAACCAGATGTTCCGTCAGTGCGACGTTGGTAAGCTCAAGACGGAAGCGCTTGCAGATATCCTGGCTGAAATCAACCCGGATATAAGGGACGACCTGCAGCTCAAAAGCGACGGTTGGAATGGTCAGCAGCTATCAGGGTATGTCTTCCTCTGTGTTGACAGCATAGAACTCCGGCGCGAGATAGTAGAAAAGTTTTTCGACAGCCCTTACATCCGCGCTATGTTCGATTTCAGAACACGGCTGACCGACGCCCAACATTACGCCGCTGACTGGTCAGACTACAAGAAAAAGAAGAATTTCCTTTCTACCATGGAGTTTTCGCACGAGGAGGCCGCTGAGGAAACCCCGGTTTCGGCCTGCAATGTGACGCTGTCCGTCGCCCCGACGGTCTGGATTATCTGCTCGGCTGGCGTTGCAAACTTCATGAACTTCTGGAACGGCCAACCGATAAAGAACATGATTCTCGCAGATGCCTACAGTTTCTCGCTCGACGCCTTTTAAGGCGCCGAGCGGGCAGGAGGGAGGAATAATATGTCGGTCACAACAATAGGGGAGATGCCACAGGGGAGCCTCTTGATGTTCGGCTCATATAGTGTAGACCCCAAGCCCGAGTACGCCGAGCCGATAATATGGAGAAAGATTGGTCGATTGTCCAGATTCATCTCTGAGTATGTGCTGGAGTGGCTCTCCATGGACGTGCCTGAAACGGATAGCGAGTTTAGTAGGACAGCTCTCTTTACCTTCCTCAACGGCTCCGGGGCGACCCCATCGGGTAATTTTTATAACCACTATGAGTTTTTGCACTGCTTTACCGATTTAGAACGGGCTTCAATTCTTGAGGCCGGTTGTATGGGCAAGGTAGAGCTTCCGTGCTCTGTTGACTTCACCCTCTACGAGGTAAAAAATCGCTGCTGCCCAACAGTCGACCTCATACCGATATACAAGGAGCGCACAGGACAGCCAGTTGGGGAGAGTACGCCAATATCCTATTGGCTATCCGATCAAAGAACAACCAACACCTTTTCCTATATGCCGGCTAACGGTGCGAGACTCGACAGAGCTTTCAATAGGCAGGATTTCAGAGGCGTTCGCCCAATATGCTCCATCAAGCCTGACACCCCGGTTGTATCTATCGGATTGAATATTTATGCAGTCGAAGAACCCAAGCCCGTAAGCACAGACTCAGAGCTATATGAGTTTTTAGGCCTGAAATAATTAACAAACACAACGCATACCGATGAAAATTCGGGCTTTTGCGGAACGCGAAAGCGACAACTGGTACATTGGAGAAGAACCCCTGGAGACAGAAGGCGCCAAGTTTAGCAACAACTTAAACGCCACAGCATCATATAAAACTCACGGCTCCTTACGGGACAAGAAAACAAAGCCCAAAACTGAACCATAATCAGTAGATAAAAGCCATTCCTCTCCAATCACAGACAGACAGCATTGACGCGGATCAGTAAGGTCATCTCACTGAAGTCGTCAAAGCAGATATTAAAAGAGAGATAGCGCAGGCGACCCCAATTCAGGTTGTGTTTGAATTTTTCACGAAGCAGGTGATTTTAATGTATATAACAGTCATGCAGCCGCCGATGTACAGGCAGATGTCTCTCGATGATTTCCTGTTCGGCGATGATAACGTTAGTTCTATGATTTCATCTAACCAGACCAACACTCGGACATACGTCATTAAGCATATGAAGCCGCAGTACATGACTCTCATAAATTTTGATAGAGCCAAGGCAAGGCTTGCAAAATTTGTTGAGGATACAAAAGAGCTCCGCGAGGCAGATAGGGCATCGCTCTACGATACTTTCCACATACCCAAGAAATCGGGCGGCCTGCGTCGTATAGACGCGCCGAAGCCCGAGCTGATGTCTGCGCTCAGGAACCTTAAAGAGATTTTTGAAACTGACTTCAACGCGCTTTACCACACCTCGGCTTTTGCCTATGTTAAAGGCCGTTGTACAATAGACGCGGTCAAGCGCCATCAGCAAAACAAAAGCCGCTGGTTTGCCAAACTGGATTTGCATGACTTTTTCGGCAGCACGACATTGGATTTTGTCATGAACCAGCTGTCGGAGATTTTTCCGTTCAACCTCTTTTGCAGCGATGCTGCGCTCAAGGAGCAGCTGAAAATGGCGCTCGAGCTTGCCTTCCTAAACGGCAAGCTTCCGCAGGGCACTCCGTTGTCTCCGCTTATTACCAACGTGATGATGATTCCAATAGACCTTGCGCTTTCATCCGGCCTGAGGGATTTCAACGGGCAGAGGTTTGTTTACACCAGGTATGCCGATGATTTCCTGATATCGTCCAAGTATGATTTTAAGATAAGAGAGGTCGAGCAGTTCGTTGTAGATACTCTCAAAAGCTTTTCGGCTCCGTTCAGCATTAATGCAAAGAAGACCCGTTATGGCTCGTCCTCGGGCAGTAACTGGAACCTTGGTGTTATGCTCAACAAGGATAACGAGATAACCATCGGCCATAGAAAAAAGCGAGAGTTTTCCGCTATGCTTCACAATTACATAATGGATAGGAGGAATGGTATAGCGTGGGATAAGCACGACATTCAGGTTATGCAGGGGTATTACAATTACTACTCCATGATAGAGCCAAAGGCGATTAACGACATGATAGACCAGATGAATGTTAAGCTCGGCGTGAATATCCTCCGGGCGATCAAAGATGACTTGAGCTAATTAACTGCGTTGTATAATTGCTGAAACACGCAATGCTCCCCGCGGAACGCGGGAGTGACAACTAGAGCATGAGAGAAGGAGTAACCCGGGCTCACGGCCGCCGGGCGGAACAGCTGCGCGTTCCCCAGGAAGCAGTGGCATGAACTGCGAAATATGTTCGAGCAAATCCAAAACTTACGAACATTGCGAACCCAGAAAACACATATCACCAAATAGCCCACCAGAGCCAGCTCCAGGATTACTGTACTAGAAGTCCAGGAACTAGACTCCCAGACAGGATCTAAAGTCTCTTCAAGACATCGCTATACTACTCGGAACGCAGTTACAATCCTACGAAGGAGGAGTTAAAGAATGACCAGAGCCGAATTTGATACAAATGTAAATGACTGGTATGACCTTTTGGAGTTTTGTCGAGACGAAAATCTCGATGTCTGTGAATCCATATACGACAGCGACGCCCTCGACGAAATTATTCAGGAGGATTTGCGATATGCCGTGAACGACGCCGGTTATTCCTGGCAGGACATATACAGCTATCTAGATGATATATCCACCGGCTACGACTACTATTGCGTAAACGGCACGCTCGATTATGACCCAATGAATGACGGAGATTTTGAGTATTATCGAAATGAAGTCATAGAAGCGATGGATGGTTATTGGGATGAAGAGTGGGAGCCAGAAGACGACGAGACGTTCGTGATGTCTTCTGAAGAGGACGAGCCTGCTCCTGAAGAAGATATAAGTATATTTGAGTTGATGGCTTTTGCTCAAAGCCAGATTTTGGCGTAGGGGTGATATGATGGATCAGGTAATCATTGAAGCCCTGAGGGGTAACCGTGATAGTGCCGCGCCAAAGCTGGTAATCCATTGTCCAACAGAGGAGGATGCGAACGAGCTGCTCGCTGTCGCGGAATCCTACGGATGGAGATGGGTGGACGGGGAACGGCCGACCCAAGATAATAACTGGAATAAGTATGAGGAGAAGACGTGCTATTGCTTAAACTATTTTCGGGGTGGATTGCAATTTGGGAACCAAGACTTCTATTTAGAGAGATGTACCGAGAAGATTGAGTATGTCGAGTTTAGTTCCAAAGATTACGAGCCCGCAACGCCGGATGAGCTGCTGAGTTTTCTCTCAATATAATTTAATGTAGGGGGTGAGCGAGTGAGCCGGAGCAAATGTGACAAACCAAAGTTTTCGCCTTACATAAGCGACGCTATAAAGATGATGGAGCGTGCCGCAGCAGACTACGAATGGTGCGGCGCAGAACAGCATCGGCTCGAACAGCTCACGCAGGACTATCTCCACAGCCTTGAACTCGACGGGCTCAATTACGCTGAACGCGCCAAGGTGGCAACAAGGCTTGCCCAGTGCCGCCGTGACCGTCGTGAGTGTAAGGATGCCGTAGAGATATTAGAGCCTCTGGTGAACTTTCTGGCCAGCGACAGGGGTAAGCAGCTTATCAACCTTTTGCGAGAGGTGCTTGGCAAGACGCGTAAGGTTGAGGAGAAGATGGCCACACGCCGGTACTACCCACGGGTTTTGCAGCTTCCGGACGAGCCAAAATGAACCTGTTTGAAAATAGAACTCCCAGCAAAAGCATGAGGCTCAAAGGTTTGCGGGGCACGTGCGGAAATACTATAGTGAATGATAAGTATATGCGCCCTCGCGGGCGCTTGATTTTTGACGCCAGCCCGGTACCTGATACCGGGCTTTAATCGTGTTCGTCTTGAAGATAGTTGCCGCGAATATTTCAAAGCAGACCTCCTGCGGAGCGCGGGAGGACAACGTTGCCGGTTGACTCGCTCTGATCCGGATCGCCGATCCGTATCAATCGCGAGGACGTCTGGCGCATACGTTCAATCAACTTATATCGTATACGGAAGTCGAGCACAATATGCACCTTGTAGATGCTGCGGTTTATAACTTGCAGGCTCTCGCGGAACGCGGGAGAAACACTTTGAAGCGGTGTTTTTCTCCTGTTTTAGACAGCAGCGTACCGCTGCTGAGAAAACAGGAGAAATGGTCGCGTATACAAGCTCGGGATGAGGAGATCGTGTGACCAAAGGGTCACAGATCGCCTCATCTTCCTCACTTGTACAGAAGGTGCGTAACCCAGACCCAGAAAGGAGATCGCCATGCACAGCAGAATATTCCAGGTTTCCAGCAAACCCATATCACAAGAGGATTATCTGACCGAGGATGACATACCCGAGTCTTTCTTCAACACAACCGCAGACTACGTGGACAGTCTCAGTGATGAAGAACGGGCTTCCAGCATCGAGGATTTAGAAAGCGTACTGGCAAACAGCTTCACTTTTCAAGATGGTGCCATGACCTCAACCGAGAATATGTATGAGTATTCCCGCAAGCCTTTTGAATCATTCCGGGCTAGCCTTCAACGGCTAAGCAGCATATCCTTTGAGGAATTTTGCGGCAAGGTTACATACGGGAATTTTTCCGTTGAGTCTGGACTCTGGCGTCTCAGGCAGTGTTATTTGAGCGAGTATGGATTCTACATCTATGTAACTGAATACGAGGAACTCGTTACTCTGGATAATTGGCTCCGCACAGTTTCTCCGAGAGATACCTATTATCTGGGCAATGTCCTGGACTATCACGCTTGAAAGGGTGAGAAGTATGAACCTTAACCGCGCTTACCACCTTGCAACCAAGTGGTCACTTGGATATGTAAACACTCTCCGCGAGGATGAGTCCAAGGAGTACCACCAGCTCTTTAAGGAGCTCTTAGAAAGAGAGTTCGTTGCCAAACGTCTGGACGGCAGTATGGAGACCGTACCGGTCAGCCCCTGCAGCGTGTGCATCTATTATCCTCCATCCAGCATGAACGGCAAGCCCTGCAGCTGCTGCCCGGCCTGTGGGAGGTGCTGATATGCAGGACGTAAAAGAGCTAGTAGAGTATATGCGCAGCTGGGACGGCGTGGGAGCCTGGAGTGATAACGGAGAGTTCATTGACGTGGACTACCGGGGAGTTTTTGAGCTGCTCAGCATGGCGGCAGCCGCCTTAGAGGAAGCCAATACCGAAAACGAAAGCTTGCGCAGCCTCGGCCGCGAGGTGACACGCTGCCTTAAACTTGTGGCATCTGGTCACTGCTGTGATGTTTGCGCAAACAAGAAGTGCCTTGATCGAGGGTACGCAACAGCCTGTACGGCGTTTAGGTTAGAAGGTTTTCTGAGTGAACCTGCGCCCATGCTAAAGAATACAGGAGGACTTGGAGGATAATATGAAAAAGCTTGTTAAAGAATTTTTGCCCCGCCTTATTATAGCCGCTGTTGCAGCGCTGATGCTTTCTATGGCGGCCTGCTCCGCAGAGCCTGACGAGGATGTCGTAGGGTCTGCGACACCCGTGCCGACCGAGGTTCGATCCTCTACCCCCACAGATATATGAGCTACGACATCGAACTTAAAGATCCGGTCACCCGCAAAACAATAGAACTTGAGATGCCGCACCAGATACGCGGAGGTACATATGCAGTTGGCGGGACGACAGAAGCTTGGCTGAATATTACGTACAATTACGCACCAATTTTCTACCGGGAAGACGTACTCGGTGAGAAGGGCATACGAGGAATATATGGTATGACTGGCGCTGAGAGCATACCGGTTTTGCAAAAAGCCATCGCTGCGCTCAGCGACGATGTTAACCCTGATTATTGGGAACCAACTGAGGGGAACGCAAAGAGAGCCTTGTGTGGCCTACTGGCTTTTGCTCAGCTGCGCCCGGACGGCGTATGGGAGGGGGATTAGCTTGAGCTTTGTCATGTCAGACCAGTGCGACTGGGAAAATCCCGATGAGATATATGAACTGGCAAGCCAGCTTGTTGATATCGTTGATGACTATGTCCTGTTCGATGATGACGGGCATTTTACATTTTCAGACTCCAGCGCGGAGCTTTTGATGAAGGCAGCCAATGGGCTCAACTTGCTGGCAATTCTCCTCGGCAGAACAGATAGAGAAAATGAACGGCTTGCTCAGGAAAAGATTGAGCTCGAAGACGCGCTTTCTAAGGCAGAGCAGAAATACTTTTCGGCGGTAGCGCAGCTGCGAGGGTTTCATCCCTGTGCAGGGTGTAAGCATTGCAATAAGCCTGTAAAATGGCTGATACAGTTCAATCGGATTTCGGGACAATATTTTTGTCCTCACTATTTCGAGCCTGGCACAGACCCTGACCAGGATTGCTATGAGTTTTCGGGGAGGGCTGATTAGTTATATACAGACAGGATAAATACAAGATGTACTTGGCAGTATGCGTTGTGTGCATACTGCTTATCTGTTTATTCACTGCGATTTCTACTATTGTACACGCTGATGAGTGGGAACTTGAGCTGGTAGAGCCGACGCCGCCCCCGCAGATGGAAGTTTTGCTTGCTATGTCCGCCCCTCCCGAGCAAGCCAACAGTGGTCTGATGACCTATGAGACTTTTGAGGAAGCTTTTGCGCGCAACCTTGCTGCTGTCCCTGATGAGGACGCCGCAGTTGGCGGCCGACTAATATGGGGCGAAGCCGGTAACGTGAGGGACACGGCTAATAGGTACGCAACGCTGTGGACGGCTATCAACAGGGTAAAAGCGTGGGGAAATTCTCTGCTTTATGAGATGCAGCGCGAGAACGCATTCCATGGGCTCAATAGAATAGGAGAGACCCCGGCGCAATTCATAGGGGAAGCCAAAGAGATAATAGCCCTCTGGTATATGGAGCAGGAAGGCTGGATAATGCCCGAGGGTTTAGTGCCTGCTCTGCCTGAGAGGTTCCTGTATTTCTCGGCAAACGAATACGGCACTGCCAATGTCTTCACTACTGAATATGGTGGAGGGGAGGTCTGGGACGGAGTTGAAAGCAGATGGGAATAAAGGTCTGAGCCAGTCGCATAAACAGCTGCTCGTATCATTGTTATACATAGCGTTAATCCCGTTGATTTTTGCGGTTTCTCACGCTCTTGGTTTCAGAGCCGCATGGGAAGGTGAAGTTCTGCCTTCTGCGATTCAAGCGCTTGAGGACGGGCAGTATGAGAAAGCCGCTTCGATACTTGAACCTTTCCTTGAGTTCGGCGATTGCGGTATCTACTACGAACAGGCTCAGGCCGAGCTTGATAGCCGAAATTCTGACTATGAGCGCGCGCTGGAGCTGATGTATCTCGGTGAGTTTCGCGAGTCGTATAATATACTGAGCCAATACAAGGACGAAACCGCAAGCATATTGGCCGAGTACTGTAAATTAAGAATTGCTGAAGGAGGTGCGGAATGAGCCAGTGGACACACATCTTTGGCACGTTAAGGGTTGACCCAGCTGGGGCTACGATTGCCCAGCAGGAATATATTCTTAAGACAGTTTTGGCTCACCAACCTCTGGTCACTGGCTCTGAGGGCAATATGCACGTCAACATCGTTCGGGGTGACTGCGATACATACTCCAGCCACAATGAGTTTGACGAGTGCATCTCATATAAATATGGCGACACTCGGAATCGGAGAAGGTTAGTGTATTTAGCAGATTACCCGACGACGGAAGAATGCGGCTGCCGGTGGCTCCTTGTAATAGACAGCAGTTTTCGAGACAGGACGTTAAGGTACACTCTGCGAGAGTTCTCCAAGTGGCTTAATCGTCTATCCAAGCGAGTGATGGTTGACGATATCTTCATTCGTATAGAGGGAGATGGCGGCAGAAAGCCGCTATATATCACGGATTATCAGCCGTACCACGCTATGTACGAGTGGACTTCTCGGGTTAACAACACAGGAGAGCCTGCGTGGTATGAGTATCTCCTGCCAGATTATCTGGAGGGATACCCTCTAAAGCTCTGGTATAAGTACAGTTATATACCTGAAGTGGACGAAGAAATGGAGCGCCGTAAGCAGTTTGAAGACGCAATTCATAAGAAATTGTACGGAAAGGATGAGTAAATCTTGATACTTAAAGAGGCTTTCAGGTTCCAGAACTACCTCAATCGACTCGTTAGCGAGTGTGCTGAGGTCTTGACCGAGCAGAACTTTGTGAACACCACCACACAGCACCACCTCAAAAGCAAAGCTGTTGCCGGAGTCGAGGACGAGGATATAGTGATTGAGAACGAAGTCAAGGTTCCTTTCGATCCCGATGACGCGATAGAGTTCCTGAACTTCCTGGCTGTTTACAAGGAGCAGCTCACCAAGGCAATAAGCGATGCAAAGCGCGCCCATGCCGAGCTGGATATAGACGGTGAGCTTGCAAATAACTCCACTCGCCGCACAGTAAACACGCTTTTGAAAAAGCTAGGCTCTGCGCGCCCGAGAAAGGCAAAGACCCGCAGCACAGCCTATACATTTAATAATGAGGGCAACCAGACCTCTTACTACTACGATGTGGAGATTACCACCGAGCCGAAATACGACGTTGAGCGCGCTGCCACTCTCGCCAAAGCTTTCGCAAACAACGCCGACGAGGCGTCCACGGCGATAGACAAGGCAATGGTGGAGATAGAGGTCGATTTCGAGCCTATGTTCACCGTCAACGATTCCTTTGAGGATGCCATCAAGGCTTACCTTAAAACCACAGAAAGCCCCAATTAAGTCCGGTGCGAGCCGGCCTGTTTGGGATCGAATCGGAGTTTGCGAAACAGTCCCCGGCGACAGGGTAAGTCGCGGCAGCGTGTGCCTTAACACCCCTGCTCTTTGAGAGAAGAGTTTTACATACAAATTGGTTGGGATTTAATCCCGGTGCAAATGATTCTTGCATTTAAAAGAAGATACTGCGCGATGCAGCTAGGCGAAAACCGTCCATAACGCCAAACGTGATTCGCCCGGCCCCACAGGGGCGAGGTACATTCCAAAGCTCGGCAGCTCGAAACTTCTTTATTCGCCAGACGCTTCGCTAAAGAACCAATTTTGATGACTTGGTTTCATCGCCTAATTGTGTCTCGTCTTGCCTGCTGTGAGACAGGAACACAAATCTTAATATCTGCGCTTTGCGCACCTTGACTGTTTTCAAAAACAATGTTTCGGTCTCAAACAGACCGGCTCCACATTTTTAGAACGGAGGATAAAACGCATGGATTACACCGTAAGATTCACCTGTGATGACTGCAAGCTTAATAGGGAGATTGCTCGCTTAGAGTATGATATCTCCTGCGAGGACGAGGCCAGCCTTGCAATGTACGCTATAAGCGATTTCCTCTCCAACATGATGGGCAAGTACCAGGAACTGGAGCTGAAATCCAAGAAAGCACAGGACGCCTTTGACCCTATGAAAGCCAAGGCTGAGGAGAAGGGCTTTATGTCCGATGAGGATATCATGGCCGAAATCATGGCCGAAATAACCGCCGCCTGCCCGTCCCATGATTGAACGCCTTACTAAGCGTGATTCTAAGGGAAGAGCCGTTCCTCTTCACGGCGACGCCGGTTGATACGGAAAGATTGTTTCTCGCCTTGCAGACTATACAGGCTTATTTGAAGCGCGGAAAGTGGGGAAGAAATAATGAGCGATAAAGTACGCGCAATAGAGCGCAGGGTTATACCCGGTGGGGGCAGAAATCTTTGCAATTCCTGTCTTCACAACAAGGTTTGCAGAGCCAACGACGGGCTGTGGTGTTACGAATGCGACCAATATCTCGCCGACTCTCCAGTTGATTCTTCGACAATCCTCGGATTTTGGCCTGGATGCAGTTACTGTATTAGGCAGAGCTGCGCAACATGCATACACCAGTACGCATGGGATGCATACGGTAAACCGCAGGTATGCGAGGACTGCAAGGAGGGTGCCAACTTCCGAGCAGATGATGATTATTGCTGCAACTGCGGCAGGCCGCTTACGGAGAGAGCCAGGGAAGAGACCGTACAGAGGATAAACAAACTGCTGGGGGTATTTTGAGTGGATATGGACACTGATAGGCTGATTGCGTGCCTTAGAATTTTCGGACGTGAACTCGGCAAAACACCGCTTAACAACAAAATCGGTAAGTATATGCTGAACGCAGCCGATACGATTGAGACACTTATAAAAGAACGTGACCATTGGCAGGAGAGATATCAGCAGGCGGTTGTATCCTGGCAGGATAGGGATAAGGCATATAAGGAAGCGCAGGCCGAAATAGAACGTATGCGCGATTCGCTCGATTTTGCCAGAACGAAGGACGCTTTGATATTTCACCTTGACGCCGAGCTCGAATCTACAAAAGAAAAGCTGGCCTCTTATAAAGTTTTTTATGATGATGTTGTAAATGAACCTGACTGCAATACCTGCGCTAATAAATACTGTCAATTCCGACCGCAACCAGGAGAGACAACACGGTTTAACTGCCCGCTGTGGCAGGATAAGTGAAAGGGGCAATGGTTTATGAGCAAGTCCAATTATCTGTGGATTGGTTTTATAATAGGAGCGCTTGTTTACGGCTGGGTTTTACCGTGGGTAGACAAGAAGGTCGCCGCTTATTATGAAAGGAAGGGCAAATGAGCGACTATATTTCCCGAGATGAGCTGTTGGAACTTTATCCTTTTGACCCCGACTGCGAAGGGTGCTCAGTACCATATCCAATCGTGCGCCAAAACATCTTGGACATGCCCGCCGCCGACGTTATAAAAAGAACGGCTGCGGTTGGCGCAGTCCTTGGTTTGACAATCACTGACGAGCGTATAGTACCTTATGCCAATGCGGTTTTGCATAATCTTCAAGCTATACCAAAGGCAGAGGTGGCGCCTGTTGTCCATTGTAAGGACTGTGAAAACTTGATGTTCTCTGATTGTTACGGGGAGTGCTCGAAGGGCTATCTCAGCATTGTAAATCCCGACGATTATTGCAGCCGTGGAGTTCGACGCAAGGAGGGGGATAACCAGTGGCTAAATACATTCCTGTCGAGGGGATAAAAACTTTCATATGCCAGAACGGGTTTGTGTATGCAAATACGCTCGACAGTTTCCCAGGCGTAGATATAGTTTTCTGCCGGGACTGCGTATATCGCAAGCGTGACGAGATTAACGCCAAAGGTTTTGAAATCTGCCCGGCCTCCGGCATGGAGATAACCGACGACGATTTCTGCAGCTATGGCGAGGAGAGCGAAGAAATATAAACATCGTGCCGCCGTGGTGGAACTGGCAGACACAGGAGACTTAAAATCTCCTACGCCCAGCGTATACGGGTTCGACTCCCGTCGGCGGCACCAGAATTTTAAAGCGGCGTTGTGTAACGGCAGCACACCAGACTTTGACTCTGGCAGTGCAGGTTCAAGCCCTGCCGCCGCTGCCATGCGGCCAAATCGCCGTAGCCGTAAAGAAAATAAATCGGCTGGAGATGGGAAAGACTCTTTGCACTCCATTCAAATGCAAACTGAGCCGGTGAAGTAGAGAGTATTAATGGTGTACAAAGGCAGTGGTATAAACTCCCATTGTTTGCTCAATGCCATGAGCGGCCAGTCACGTCGATGACCAGAACCGGCGGTACTTAGCGGAGACTGACCCTGTGTATCGGCAGCAGGTGCATATAATAAAGAGCAGGCCGTAATTAACGCCCGAGGCGAGGAAAGAGGAGTGGTTCTGGCAGTCTTAGGACTAGGTCGGAATGTAGGGCGTTAATTCTGCTAAGTATTTGGGCTAAGCAAGCCTTGCTTGTGTTTAGGTTGTATTTATCCTAATTATATGATATAATACACTCGGAGGCGATAACAATGATGATAAATACAGATAATCTTGTTTCAATATCTGAGGCAAATCAGAATTTCTCCAGAGTAGCAAGACTGGTTGATGAAAGAGGTTCAGTAATAATACTCAAGAATAACGTCCCGAGGTATTTGGTTGTAGAATTCAATCAGGCTGAAGGGATCCAGGCGGCAAGCGATGAGAGCGTGCTCGATGTTTCAAAGAAATTGATAGATAAAAATCGTCAGGCCTATGAGGAACTGGCTAAATGAGGACTTTAAGCAAGCGTCAGGTTATTTTGCTCCACCAGCAACTCATAAATGAAATTGGTGGATCTTCTGGCTTACGTGACGAAGGCTTGTTAGAGTCTGCCCTTGCTGCGCCATTCCAGAGCTTCGGCGGCATAGATGTTTACCCTTCACTTCAGCAGAGGGCTGCACGATTGGCGTATGGATTAGTTAATAATCATCCTTTTGTTGACGGCAACAAGCGTATTGGTGCCCATACCATGTTAGTTTTTCTTGCGTTGAATGGTATAGAACTCAGCTATACACAAGATGAACTTGCATCGCTGTTCATTGCAGTAGCGTCAGGAGATAAAGGGTATGAAGATGTTTTAGATTGGCTTATCAGTCATGAGGTAGAGCAATAGAAGCAGACCAGAAGCACGGGACTCTTTGCCCCGTGCTTTAAAATATATAATGAGGGAATGTTGGCTTAAAGGCAGCCATCATCTAAGGAGTGTCGAGAGGAAGAAGCTCCTGCGCAAGGGTTTCAAGAGCACCCGGTACCGGTTCGCCCGGGCCGGGCAACAACCTCACGGGTTAATGGCGTTTCGGCATATACGGTTGGAGCTGATCGCTCGACTGTGATGTTTGAAACAGGTTTTGCCGACTGGTTTGCCCAGTACCGTCAGAGACTTTGGCGTAATAGCACACCCTCGTAATATAAGCTTATGTTTGGTGGTGAAATAATAATGAGCGTGGGCATTGCAACAGGATGCCTTATTTGTGGTGAGTCGGTTCCAATAAACAATATCAGGGATGTCCCCCCAAGTCTGTGCAAAATGTAAAGAGGCGATTATGACTCTTCGTAAACATCTTGAAAGCCCAGTATGTGTGGATGAAAGCGACGTTGGATTTAGAGAAATTAAAGCTTTAACACATAAAAATAGAACGTAGCACGGGGAGCCAACCCCGTGCTTTTCATATCCGTCGATGTAGCTCAGTTGGTAGAGCAGTCCCGGAAGGACGTGCCACCGGTTCAAGTCCGGCCATCGGCAAACTTGCCCCAAAGCCCAAAGGCCACGGGGTTGACACCTCGGAAAGACGAGGGCGCGCGCTGATGTAGCTCAGTTGGCAGAGCAGCTGCCTTGTAAGCAGCAGGTCGAGGGTTCGAGTCCCTCCGTCAGCTCCACGTCGTCGCGGACTTCGTACCGTTCGCGACGGCGTTTATCTGAAAGAATAAACGCCGTCTCTCACTCGCTACGTCGCTCCTCCTTCCAAAATTGAACCCGCTGCGCTGGGCTTCAATTTTGTTTCAGGAGCGATTAATTTGTTCCAGTGCAGTAAGCGCGAACGCTTCTAATTTTTTCAGAGAGGATTGATACTATGCCTACACGAGGACGCCCATCATCGAGCAGACCAAAAAAGTTTTATCTTCAGGTACGCATGGATAGCCAAACACTACAGACGTTGGATAGGTGTGCCTCCGCGCTGGGTATAAGCAAGAGCGCAGCAACCAGGCTGGCCATCGAAACTCTGAAGGATGCTCTGACGCTGAAGAAAGACGGTGAGAAATGAAGCTCAGATTTATAGGTAAAGATGGATCACTCGGATTCATTCACGGCAAGGTCTACAAGGTCGAAATAACATCGTGGCCTAATGATGAGAATATTTGGCTGGTCACCGAGGACAAGCGCCTTTGTCCATACGGAAGTCTGGAAATGCTGTCTAAGAATTGGGAGGACGTGTGATGTTCAGATATCTTTCGCAGACCGATATAAATAAATCTTCGGGGCGCATTGGAATCCCTCTCGCTAATGGGTACAAACTTGTCGCTGAACAGAATGGCGACCCAATGTTCAGTAACGAGATTTACGTGGGAGTGGTATCACCTAGCGGCGTATGGACTCAGGATTTAGCAATAATTCGGCAAACCTACAGCTACAATGGCGGCGAGAAGGTTAACTGGATAGATGATTCTTTCGACGTGCTTGTATACGGAGACGTGGATTGTGAGGACTTTACAGATGAGTTCAAAGTCAGATTGTATAAAGGGGATTAGCTTATGCTCCGGTGGGAAGAAATTAAAGATAGTATTCAAAAACTCTACGAGGAAGCTTATAGGCAGTCTGAGCAGGGCGAAAACGATTACGATGGTTTGGTACGAGCCTATGGTATGGTATGTAAAGATATACGTCAGATGACTCTTGCTGGCATTAGGGTACCTGAATCGTATTTGTCGTCTAGATCTGAGATGGAAAGACGCCTTCAAAACAACCACATCTACGGCGAACCTTCCTGGCGCGAACCTCACAGGCTCCCACGTGATGCCAAGGATTTCGGATACTGATGTGGCCTGGTACATATGAAGCGAAAATAACCGGCCCGCCCGTTTGCTCTGACCCAGAGCATCCGTGGGAAAGGTTCTATTTGAAAACGGTACATATTAAGGAGATTCAGGCGGCAGTAGAGGAGTGCGTAGCACGTAACTCACGCGAAAATGTTTTAGCCAGGGTGTATACAAACAGTCGCGTATTTATAACCATCTGGGAAGACGAAGGAGCCAACATTTGGGATTTGAACAACGTGATGATTTCTGAATTTACAGCACTGAACGTAATCCCCGAAGTAGATGCCGAGCCAAGCGTCGCCTCAATAGAAGAGCTCACAGATTTCTTGGGCATAAATGTATGTGAAAGTTCTAAAGAGTAAGGAGTCTGGATACAGATGATATATTTAGACAACGCATCAACAACCCCCGTTTCCCGCAGCGTCCTCAATGATATGCTGCCGTATTTCACCGAGAAGTTTGGCAACGCAGGTACGCTTTATAGCCTTGGCCGCGATGCGAAGGCGGCGATAGAGAAAGCCAGAGAACAAACGGCAAAGCTGTTCGGGTGTAACCCTGGCTTTGTTTTCTTCAATTCCGGTGCAAGCGAAGGCAACGCTACTGTATTTGAGGGCATATGGGGTACACTCCGTAGCTTCGGCCAGACGCATATAGTGGTTTCCGAAACCGAGCACGAGTCGGCATATCTTGCCGTCGGGCAGCTCGGCTTAAAGGGCTTTGAACTTTCAACCGTAAAGCCAAACGCAGACGGGATAGTCACTTGTGAAGCGGTCAAAGCAGCGCTTCGAGATAACACCGGGCTGGTGTCTGTTATGTACTGCAATAACGAAACGGGCGCAGTAAACGAAGTCAAAGCGATCGGCGAGTTATGCGCAGAGCGAGAGGTATTCTTCCACTGCGACTGTACGCAGGCCGCAGGGCAGTACCCTCTGGACGTTAATGAAAACAATATAAGTTTCGCAACAATCTCGGCGCACAAGATGTACGGTCCTAAAGGCGTTGGGGCTCTCTATATGATTACTTCGCTTGACCCAATAATCCAAGGCAGCAGCCAGCAGGAAGACGGATTCAGGGGCGGCACAGAAAATGTACCGGGCATAGTAGGGCTCGGCAGCGCATGCGCGTCAGCGGTGTTCAATATGGAGCGCGACAATGAGTATATACAAAATCTCAAGCAGCAGTTTGTTTGGGAGCTGTGTCATCACATGGACGTGACTAGCTTGGAGGACGCAGGCATAGGAATTAATGGGCGCCATTGGGTATCCACAGGCAAGGTGCTCAACCTGCACATAAGCGGAGTTCACGGCGAAAGTCTCGTTCTCGCGATGGACGCAATGGGCGTGTGCATTTCCTCCGGTTCGGCGTGCAGCGAGCATAGCGACGAACCCAGCCGCACTCTGGTTTCCATGGGGCTTACTCCTGAGCAGGCCAGAGAGTGTGTGAGAGTTTCGTTTTCCAAGTTCAACACCGTCGACGAGGTTAAGGAGGCAGCCAGGCTGATGGCGGTAGCTGTTAAGCTCCTGCGTGAAGGGGTGAGCATTCCATGAATGTTCCAAAGGGCGAGATGGTCTGGGCGTCGTACTATAACGCAGACGGCGCCCTGTGTTTCCTGATAACCAGCAAGCCGGATAGGGAATCATACTTCTTGTATAGAGCAGACGACGGAAAGCTTACCAAACTCGGTAAGTCAAAGACCCCAGCGCAGCTAATAGAAAAGTATAACGTTGACCGTGAGATTGGGGTGAGCGATGTGTGAGGGATTTCGACTACGAGGTCAGGCAGCGCAAGACGCTCGCCAGGCAGTCCAGATACCGCAAGTGCGGCAGCAAGAGTAAGGGATGTAAGTTATCAACTGATGGCATGACCCGCCGTCAGTGGGAGAAAAGGAATGGTGAGGTTGTGACTTATAAGCTGAACAAACCGATGACGTGGGCAGAGTTCCGCTCTATGGACAAGGATATACAGTTGGAGTACATATGTTCCTTAATTGATAAATATGACATCAGTGTTTCCGCGTTTGCTCAGATGTTTGACGTCACAGTCCAAAATGTTCGCTCATACCTGAGAGGGCGCGACCTTTCCGCCCTGTTCTCGCAGGGACGCATGAAAGCCGAACAGAAGGAGGCCTGGCAGGGCTTTTTGTCCGGCCGCATTAGCTCAGAACCGGGAAACGACACAACTATAACTGAACAGTCACCTGTAATTCCCCCAGCAGAGCAGGAACGACCGTCGAAATCGATGGATATGACAGAAGTTGTGCTGGTTTTCAGTGGAGAATTAGATTATAATGATATTACCAATTCGCTAAAAAGTATCCTTGGTGACACAGCCGTAGGTAGACTAAGTGTAAGCTTTTCTAAGGCAGTATAAGTATATGGAGGGGTATAAAATGGATAACAAAACGATTGGCGACCTTCAAGAAGCCGACCTGAGAGAGGAAGTTGTGCGACTCGCAAGAGAGAAGCAGAGCCAGGGGTACGAAATCCACGAAGATAAGCTGCAGAAGCTTATAGAAATCTGCGATATGCTCCATCATATAGGGGATATGTGCGGGGATGTTGTAGGCCTGGGCTTCAAAACAAACGATGGCTCTGCAAACGTCAGAGTCATAGCTCTGGATTTTGTTCTTCAGCTTGGCGAGGACATGCATTACTTTGCAGAAGCGATAAAAGCCAGCGACGAAGTACACTTCAATAAGCGTGACGACGCCCTGGAGATCGTGTTCTGTGTAAGCGGGGTGTGGTCGTGAATAATTCAAGACGAGCAAGGCTGGACGAGGCAATTGCCCTTATCCAGCGGGCTTCAGGCATTATAGACGATGTCTGCAGCGACGAAAGTGATGCGTTAGACAATCTCCCTGATGGCCTGTGTGACACAGAGCGAGCAGAGAAAATGGAGCAGGCGATAGATTCCATGAACGACGCGGTAGACCAGCTGTCCTCAGCTGAGGAATTGCTGGTAGCCGCGAAGGAATAACCAGGTTTTTGGGGTCGAGAGCTTGACGGTGCGGCGGGTTTGGTATAAACTTTTCGTGTAAGGAGTGCGCTATGTATAACGCAAAAATAAAAGAAGAGTTTATTGATATGGCCGCGCCGGACAGCAAGACGGCAGCTCGAGCCAGAAGAATATTTGAAGAAATAAGCCAGGTCGAAGAATATCTTGGCAAAGACCTGTGCGAGATGAATGCAGACGAGGCTCAGCTTGCGCTGGGTAAGAGTACACAGACGGCCAGGTTTTGGATGCCGGCAATAACAATGCTGCGGAGATATGTGGCGTGGTGCGCTGATGAGAAGGGACTCGATACCGCCCGTGGAGTATATGAAGCGCGCGACGTCAATGTCGTCGACGTGCTTGAGAATATGGTTTCAGATCCGGGTGGCTTGCAGAGTTTGCTAGACAGGCTGTTTTACCCGGAACGAGAGCTGCGCATAGACTGCATTTACAGGTGTTATTATTGGCTGGCTTTTGCCGGGTTCAAGCTTGACGACGTGTTCAAGATCAATATTGCCGACGTAGATTTGGAGAGCATGGTTGTCCATTTTGAAGATGAAGAGTATCCCATCTACAAGGAAGCATTACCGGCTTTCAAAAACGCCTCTACGCTCAACGCTTTTAACGCCTACTCTACATGGTTTACCGAGGTGAAATCATGGAACAGGGTTGTAGGCCTTCAGCTGCTGAGAGGTTTGAGAGGCATGGCTCGCAAGGAGACATTCCGCAATCAACTTAATAAGTTTCTGGAGGCGCGAGCGAAAGCGGAGAGCCGTCCCACCGATAACGCCCCGACGTACGACAGAGTGCAAAAATCCGGCCTGTTCTACAGGGTACACGTGTACGAGTCAGCCACGGACGAGCGCGAGAGTTTTCAGAGATTTGCTGATTTGGACATGGCGGATAAAACTTTCAAGCTGCACCGGGGAGAGAGCCTGGAGAACCGCAGAGACCACAAGGCCAGGATGCTGAGAGCAGATTATGATAAGTGGCGCTACGCCTTCTACGGCGAGGGCGTAATGGCAGAGACCGAGGAGTGAGGAGCGAAACCTATGGGTTTATTAGTAGACGGCTGGATAATAATATTCGCCCTGATATTCATAGGATATAAGTTCCTGTTCCCGAATGGCGCGCGAAATTATGTCGCGTATAAGAAAAAGATGGCCTCGCGCGAAGGTACGTATAAAGATTGGGATTTTGAGCGCTTCTCTGCGATAGACATTACGGACGAAACGATGCTGCATGATTACTTCTACGTTAAGCATCGCGATGAGATGTGGAACTGCATTGAGAAATACAAGGAAAACCACCCGGAGTATTGCGAGATAGCCGACCAGCCGTGGCGAGAATACAGCTGGGGCAAGGTAGGCCAGTATAGGCTGCCGCCAGGTAGCGGGGAGAAGTACGAGTGTGTGATGGATCTTCTCGTTCAGTCGATGGGAAGGTATCGCAGCCATGACCTTAAAACTATTGCCAGTGATTCCAAACGTGCTAAATGGATGTACAAGAATCTTGTCCCGCCGACAAATGACGGAGAACATATAAGTGCGTGGAAAGCTAAACTGAGAAGTGAAGCGGAGGCTGAGAGAGCAGAAAAAGCCCAGTGGCCTGAGCGGTTTCCAAGAGGGAAGTTCGTAGAGATTGATCCGTACAAGTACTCGAAGGAAGAGAATTATAGAAGAGACGTTGACTTTCAATGGAAGCACTTTACCAGTGACGAGACTAAGCATCGTTATAAACAGTGGCTTGTGGATCATGGATTGGATCCCTTGGATGATGAGATATACGAACAAGAACAAAAACTTAAAAACATTATAGAGGTCAAAAAAGAATATCCTGCATTGGATTTTGTTGATGTTAATGAAGCGCGCTTAGCCAAACTTAAAGCTTTAAAAGCCTCCCCCGACAGAGTGATAAGCGCCGATGAGGATTACCAAATCTGAGATTTAAGGCGGTGCGTGCCCAGCGGAAGCCGGAATCCAATAATTAACACACATTTTTCCGAGCAATTTCGCATGGTATTTCACATTATTCTCGAATTCAATGTATTTTAAGAGCGCCAACACGGCGCTCTTTTTAATTGAGGTGATAATTTGGGAGCTGTATATCCAGCACCATTCCCGAAGAACATAATACCGGCGCCAAATAAAGTATATCTGAAGGGAGCTGAGCTATTGCTCGATCAAAACAAAGAGGAGTTCCTCAAAATCTATAAGGAAAACATACACCGTCCGGGTTCCGATACGCTGCTTGAGTGGTTGGAGAACTCGGACTTTTTCACTGCCCCGGCGTCAACACGGTTTCACGGCTCCTATGCCGGCGGCCTGCTTGAGCACTCGCTGAATGTTTATCATTGCCTCCAGCGTGAGGTACATAACCATGCCATGGAGGACGAGTATACACCGGAGACGATAGCTGTTTCTGCTCTGCTGCACGACGTTTGTAAGGTCAACTTCTATAAGCAGGGGTTCCGGAACGCCAAAGACGAGAACGGGAAGTGGTATCAGAAACCAGTATACGAGATAGACGAGCGCTTTCCGTGCGGCCACGGTGAAAAGTCCGTTATAATCCTCCAGTCTCATATGCGGCTCGCTGAGAACGAGATTTACGCCATTCGTGCCCATATGGGTGGCTTCGATACGTCGGTCAAAGGCGGGGATAGATTCATAGGGGAAATCTTTGAGCGCTGCCCTCTGGCACTGCTGCTTCACGTTGCTGATATGAAAGCGACGTATCTTATGGAGAATAAAGGAGACAAGGAATGAAGAAGTTTATAGTTGTAGTCTTGGCACTCGTCATGGTAATTACGCTTTCTGCCTGCGAATACAGCGGTAGCCAACAGGACATTTTTACAACGAGAGATAACGCAAATCTAATACAGGATAACCAACCGACACCGGATGACCTTGAGTATTCCCTAGAACGCTACAACCTGATACGCCGAGCGTACTGGGTTAACGGGCATCGAGAGAAAGCTATAAGCCTCCCGTGCGAGATTGAGCGGCCACTCGGCTACATAGTGCTGTTCACCGAAGGCGGTGGCGTGGTTGGCCGTTATATAGTCGATGGCAAAGTCACGAGCCTGAATTCGTATCTTACACCGGATACTTACTATTCAAGCGGCGGCGTAGAACGATGGCTTGCGGACGTTGATGGCTCTTATGGTGAGAACGATCAGGGAATATTTTTCTTTACCCCTGACGGTAAATATATTGAGTGGACCGGCACCTACCTGTATTCTGATATTCCCTTTGAGGTCACCACGCCGACAATTGTGATAGGTGGTGAACCTAATGAGTAATAAGGAGCGAGCCATTCTCATCATCGTTATCTGTGCCATACTTGCGGTGCTGATGATTATACTTACCCCAATAGGCCGGTCGATGTGGAACAAGCGTATGCACGATGTACAGGTAGCAGACGACAGCACCAACTATGAAACGCTTAAAAAGGTGGAGGACGCTTGCAGAGCTATGATAGCCTCTTACGAGTCGGATCGCTTGACATACGAGCAGTATCGGGATAGTGACGATTCCGAGGAGCGGTCATGGGCAACTCAGGCCAGGATGAGGGCAAACAGAACTGCATCGACTTATAATAATTATATTCTCGAAAACTCGTATGTCTGGTCAAACAATATTCCAGAAAACATCGATGTTAAACTTGATTATATAGAGTAACTTTATTACTGACGAAATAGCTTAGGAGGTGATTCTTATGAACCGCTACATATCCGACCTGCATTTCGGTCACGCCAACATAATTAAGCTCGACAACCGCCCATTCGCCAGCGTCGAAGAAATGGAGGCACGACTCATTGAGAACTGGAACAGTGTTGTCCAAAACGGTGACACTACATATATCCTTGGAGATTTCTGCTGGGGTAAAGAACCGGAGTGGAAACGCCTGCTCCCGCAGCTAAAAGGTAACAAGGTGCTCATACGGGGCAACCACGACCTTCAGAGTATGTCTGCCGAGCTTCGGAATATGTTCCAGGACGTGAAGGACTACAAAGAGATCCGAGATAATGGGCGCCTCGTTATAATGTGTCATTACCCAATCCTGCTCTATAAGAACTCATTCCGCCCAGATACATACATGCTTTGTGGGCACGTCCATACGACGATTGAAAACGAATTTTTGGAGCAGTGGCGTTCGGAAATGTGGGCGCATCATAACTCTCACGGTAAAAGCGCGGCGGTGGGGTACGGGCACATAGCTAACGTTGGTTGCATGATGCCGTACATGGATTATACGCCAAGGACGCTGGACGAGCTGATAGAAGCTTTTAAGTGGTAAGGGGTAAAAAGTACGACAATATATTTTGAAAACTCCATGGGTTTATGCAGCCCGATTGCACAGCTGTCCGACAGCGACACGCAAGACGGAGCCAGCGAAGCAGCGCTCAAGGCAATCGCTGACTTTCTACGTGATGTGGCCAAATACAGTCCTCCGAATTACTACCGCATGTGGAATATAGATGTTGACGGTGAAAAAAGAACCTGTATAGACTTTGGCAGTCACACAGAGTTCTTTTACACATATCCGGCTGTGCTTTGACGTACAGCCGGTTTTACTATTTTCGTTGAGGTGAACCAATGGAAAGCCGAGAAGAGTATATAACCAATCACGCGCATGAAAAGATAAGCATAAACCCTGAGTGGTCTGAGCCGAAGTATACGTGTCCCAAGTGCGGCGGCGATGTGCGTAAGAATCTGGTGACAGTATTTACATCATATCCGCCCAAGTACCTATATCGCTGCGATGAGTGCGATTATGAGGAGTATATGGAAATATAGGAGGAATAGCAAAATGAACAAATACCAGATAATGGCTCGGGGGGGGGACTCTCTAGCTTTCTGACCGTCAAACTGCCGAAAGACGGTGGCGGGATATGATTTTTAACCATCAAGGCGGTGGGGGCAAGTCCGACACATATACAATAACAAACCAGCTTTCGTCGTCCTTTCCTGAAGTGATTTGGCCTGCGGATGCAAAAGCGGGTGAACGCTTACTTGCCCGAGTGAATGGCACGATGTCATATTACTATAGTTGTATAATAACTGCTTTGGGCGAGAGAAATGGCCTTGCTATCCCAATGAATCGTAGTAGCGGCCAGGATGCAGAGGGGCAATATTCTCAGTGGTGGTTTATTATGCCTGCGGAAGATATAGAGATATGGTCAAAAGAGCCAACTTAAACGGAGGTTTATATAAAATGCTAGACTTTAATACAGTAAAGGGGCTTTCTAGCCTAACCCTTATACACCCTGCACAAGAGAGGTGCGGGGCGTGATAGTTAATTCGAGTGTGAGCGGTGGAGGGAGTAATCTGCAGCTGGTTAACGGCAACATGGTGTTTGGTGGCGGTGGAGGCGGTTTGCGTGTTAGTGGTACAGTGTACTATAACGATGAAAACTTTCAGGTAGCATATACTGATGAAGATGGATCGACATTCAAAACTGTAAAAGGTTCATTATTGGCAGCAACCACAAGTATGATGGGTTGGGCTGAAGCCGATAGTGGCCTAGAATTATTAGGCTCTAGTAATGGCGCTTACTGCTACAGGGTGATTGAGGATTTTACAGTTACTTTTCGCACATAGATGAGGTGCCTGGTTGAACCGACGCGCGTCGAAACTACCTTGTTGGGTCGGGGATACGTAATACAAAAATGACCGCTGCGGCGGTCATTCATAATGCGTCCACATACTGAGGACTTTGACGGTTTTCAATTCTTCGTAAACCTGATAGACAAGCCGGTGCTGGACATTGATGCGGCGGGAATAGTAACCAGCTAAATCACCCACTAGTTTCTCATAGCGAGGCGGATTCTTGAATGGGTTTTCCGCTATTACATCCAGCAGTGCTTTAGCCCGCTTATCCAGCCCGGCCTGCTTGAGAAGCTTTTTGTCTTTCTGAGCCTGCTTGGTGAAGACTATTTCGTACATTACCATTCCTCATCGGGGTCATACTTTGCGCATTCCTCGATTGGTTCAGCTGCAGCCTTGTGCAGACGCTCGGTCATACCAGGTATAGAAGTGAGATTCAGTGTCTCTATCAGGCCGTTGTAGTCTTCCTCGGACATCATAACGGCGTTGCCGTGCTTGGTAGCAATATTCACTACGTCGCCGTAAGTGACTGCCTGGTCTACATATTCGAAAAGGTTTTTTCGGAAGTTGGTGATGTTTGTATTCGTCAATTCAATCATCTCCTTATGTACATGATAGCGTACATATATTTAAATGTCAAGTGAAATATGGAGGTTGTATATTATGACAAACTTTAGCACAGTAAAGCGGGGGGGGGGGGCTCTCTAATCGTAAAACTGCCGAAAGGCGGTGACGATAAGTGATTGTGAATTCACCGATTAGCGGGGGTAGCAAGGAACTGATACCACTTGATTCTGTTAGAATACGTTACCCATATAAGGCAGACGCTTACTTTGCCACAGACGGTAAACTCGTTTCATGGGATTTGGATAGTGCGATTGAATATCAGCCTGACTTGCCGTCTGGTATAGAAAAGGGATCGATGATAGTTGTTGTATGCCAGTCTCACATGGATATGCACAATGCTAGCTTGGAAGTAAGCGGCGAGATTGTGCAGCTGTTTGATGAACCGCCCAATTATGCGGATAACTGGACGCAGCTGCCGACACCTTTTATTATAAACGGACCGGGGCAGATAAGATTTTATGACTAACACGGAGGTTTACTCAATATGGCCAAACTTTATCGAATTAAAGCGGGGGGCTGACCTAACAGCCACCCAGCATCTGATACAAAGGAGGTGCTGGGAATGATAATAAACCCTCCGAATAGCGGAAAAGACTTACCCGAGCTTTCTAACCCGGCCAGTTCGTCCGACTTGCTTAGTGGAAAGCAGATGATTAATGAGTCTGGCGAGATCGTAAATGGAAGCATGCCGACCCGCAGCGCCCAAACAATTACTCCCGGGATAAATAATCAGACGATAGCCGCAGGACAGTATTTATCCGGCGCTCAAACAGTGCTTGGTGATTCTGACTTACAGGCGAGCAATATCCGTAGTGGTGTCAGCATCTTCAACGTTGCGGGTACCTTCACGGGTGATGGTGTAAAAATTATTGCTCAGGGAGAAACGTCTTCTCGGGGCGAAGATGTAACTATAGGACTTATCTCAACTCCTGCTATAGTTTTCGTGGCGGCTTGGGTTTTCCCGCCAATAGATCAGATTGGCACAGGGATGGCCATGAAAGGCGGATTTAACACTGTTATTCCTCTGTACCCAAGTTCATATTCGAACGACAGATTAATACTTTCTTTAAGTGATAATTCGTTCACCGTGAGTGACCTGCCTTCAGACTATACGATTATAGACTATGTGGTGCTGGGGTAAGATTTGACTCCGCATTCGTTCATAAGAATTTAATACTTAATTTTTTCATAACAAAACAACTCCCGCCTACCGCCGGTATCCCTCCAAACTACCGGTGATAAGCGGGCGCTATATTTAATTTATTTTACCACAAACCTACTACCCTGCGCAAGAGAGTGTGTTTGTTATTGGTATAGTAACATTTTATTTATTGCAACAAATGGATTGACAATTAACCGCAACCGAATGTGTATTTTACACAAACTTAATGTAGACAAGTGAACAAAGCTAGTCTATAATAAAAAATAGATTTTAACTCCATTGGAGGCAGACGATTGAAACGGGTGAACGGTAAAATTGTGCTCAGGGTCTCTGTTGTATTAGTCTTGCTGGCGTTGCTTGTCGGTGCGGCGGTATGGCTTTCAAGTTCGGATGACGATGTTGAAACCGCAGCCAGCCAACTTGTGTTTGTTCCGGCAAAGGTAACGGCTGTGCTTAGTGACGATGCTGTCGTTGACAATGAAAACTCCGAGGGACGGCGAATCGGTACACAGGAGCTCGAAATACGCATACTCTCTGGTGTGCACAAGGACGAAATACTCACGCTGACGAATTATATGAGCGCGCTGTTCAACGTTGACGTCTCCGAAGGGGACAGAGTAAT
This sequence comes from uncultured Clostridia bacterium, assembly GCA_930990965.1. Taxonomy (GTDB): domain Bacteria; phylum Bacillota; class Clostridia; order Oscillospirales; family Oscillospiraceae; genus Scatomorpha; species Scatomorpha merdigallinarum. Next base: position 241,904 of record CAKNRQ010000001.1, on the reverse strand, counting down.
TGTGCGTCTAATAACGCGCGAGGACGGCAGCTATTATGCGAGCATGTTCAACTATGACCGTGGTCTTGTTATCGGTATAGCGCTGCTCGTTTTCTGCGCCGTGCTGGCCTTACTCGGCGGCTGGAAGGGCATACGCGCACTCCTGGGACTTGTGTTCACGTTGGCGTGTATTTGGTTCTTACTGATACCAGGGTTAATACGCGGTTGGTCGGGCATATGGCTGACAATCGGCATATGCGCCGTGACTACTGCCGGCTGCTTGATTTTGCTTGACGGATTTACAAAGAAGGCACTGTGTGCTGTCCTGGGCTGCATCGGCGGGGTGGCCGCAGCGGGGCTTTTCGCAAGTATCGTGGGAGCAATAACGCCTCTGAATGGATTCAATATGTCGGAGGCTGAAAACCTGCTGCTTTACGGCGCGGAGAAGGGACTAAAGATATCCGGTTTGCTCGTCTGCGGAGTGCTCATAGCTGCTTTGGGCGCGGTCATGGACACCTCAATGAACATAGCCAGTTCAATCTGGGAACTGCATGAGCGCAACCCGAAGCTCAACGCGCGTGAGCTCTTTAAATCCGGCATGAATATTGGCCGTGATGCAATGGGCACTATGGCAAACACGCTTATACTTGCTTTTGCTGGTTCTTCACTTAACACCCTCATACTTGTTCAGGTGTACGATATACCTTTTACACAGCTCATAAATACGGATTTCATCTGCATTGAGATACTTCAAAGCGTGGCGGGTTCCATGGGAATCCTGCTGACAACTCCGCTGGTAGCGGCGATAAGTGCGAGCATAATGTCTCGCGCCAAACGCGCATCGGCTTGAGATAAATTGAAAGCTGCAAAATAAAGAACAGGAGGGAAAAGTTTTGGAAGCAAAAACAAGGAAAAGTGCTCATCGCGCACTTGCTCTTGTGCTTGCCCTGATGCTGTGTCTTACACTGCTTATAGGCTCAGCACCAAGTTCAGGCGCGGCAGGCAGCGGAGATGAGACAACGTGGACGCAAGTCACGTCGGCTGACCAGTTTACGACAGGTCAGTATTATATGGTGACAGACACAAGCTATGCGCCAGGCGTTCTTGACGGATCATGGGTTACTGCGGTTGAAGCTGCAAATGCAGCAACTGATGCGGTATGGACACTTACAGTTACTGGCGACTCCGTCACTCTGACTGACGCTAATGGTGTCTCTGTTGCTCCCAAAGGCGGCAACAACAACGGAATTGAGCAGGGCGATTACGACTGGGCCTGGTCTTTTAATAACGGCAAGTTCACGTTCTCTGGTCAGGATAGCGACACAGTCGTTCTCGCAAGCAACCAAAGTTCAGAAAGCAAATTCCGCGCATACAAAACAACTACAGTCAATGGCAACCAAAACGGCTATCCTTCCGAGTTTACGCTCTACAAGCTCGAAGGTGGTTCCAGCGAGGTCATCGTTGCCGCGCCTAAGGCTTCGCCTCAGGCTGGTGCCGTTGCGAGCGGCACTGAGATCACTCTGACCTGCGCTACCACAGGTGCGAGCATCTACTACACGCTGGACGGGACTGACCCGACGACGAGTAGCAAGGTGTACAGCGATACAGCCAAGCCCGTAATAAACGGTGAAGCGGGTGCCACTGTAACGCTCAAGGCCATAGCCGAAAAGGACGGCGTGTCCAGCGCGGTGCAGACGCTGACGTACACCATCAAGGCTGCAGCTGCTGCGCCGATTGCTGACGGGGATAGGGTTATTATCTATAACCCAGGCAGCGGCCTGGCGATGTCCGCAAACAGCGTGTCCACATACTACAGGGCCGCCAAGGCTATTAACGTTGAGAATGGCCAGATAAGCGGCAGCGTAGTGGACGACCTCATTTGGGATGTCGCTGTTGACGCGGATGGAAACTACACCTTCAGCAATGGCGATGACAAAATATCCATTAATGATACCAACAACAGCCTGCCGCTTAACGATAAAAACGACACGTGGAAAATCGAAGCGGCGGCGACCGACGGATGCTTCTATATAATCAACGTTGGTCGTGAAACCTATGTGCAGTACACGAAGTACGGCAGCACGGACGAGTTCACAACTTATAGCTATAGCTCTGGAAAAGAAGCGTCCTTCGCAATGCAGTTTATCAAGGTCGCCGGCGACGCCCCCGATCCGGAGCCGACGCTGCCCATCGCGGACGGCGACAACGTTGTTATCTACGCTCCGGCGTACAACAAGGCGCTGTCTACTAATTATGACGGGCACTACAACAAGGGTACGGACGTAACAGCTGCGTCTGACGGCACATTGAGCGGCTACACTGCTGCGGACGTTTGGACAGTAATTGATAATAAAGACGGCACATGGTCGTTTAGTTACAACGGCCAGAAGCTCGGTATGGGCGACAGCTATTCGAGTATGCCGCTCGGCGAGAAGAACGACAAGTGGGTGCTTGAAGAAGCTGCTGACGGAACATGGTACGTAAAGAACACAGTTCGCGACGCATATATTGAGTGGTATGCCAGCAACAACAATTGGAGTGCTTACTACAATATTGCCTCCGGCAGTGAGGGTATGTTTGCGCTCAAGTTCTATAAAGTGGCCGGCGACATTCCGGAACCGTCAGAAAATCCGTTTAAAGCCGGTGACAGCGTAGTAATATATGCACCGTCAAATAACATGGCGCTGTCTGCTACTACTAAGAACAGCTACTATCCCATCGGAGTTAAAGTAACCATATCTGAAGGCGAGATATCTGGATATAACGACACTGAAGTGTGGACGGTTGATGGAGATGCGAGCGGATGGACCTTCGCTACATCTGACGGCAAGACTATAAGCATGGCGGGCAGTTATTCCAGTATGTACCCCGGGGCCGGTGATAACGAAACATGGGTTCTTGAGCCGGCTGAAACCGATGGTCAGTACTACGTCAAGAATGCTGTTCGCGGGGCCTATATGTTCTGGGACGATGAGTATGATGACTGGACTACACGTGATGGTGAAAAGACAGCCATAGCTTTTGCCATAGTTGAACGTCCGACTCCTGATGATAAGCCCGAGGGGCTTGAAGTCCGTGCAGCACCAGTGAGCGGTGCGTCCGTTGAGAGCGGTGACACCATTGAGCTGACCACAATGGAAGGAGCTGCGATTTATTATACTACCGACGGCAAAGAGCCGACCAAGGACAGCAAACTGTACAGCGGCGAACTAACGGTGGGTTCGGCTCAGGTACCTGAGCCGACGAGTGGTAAACCACTCGTCATAAAGGCTATTGCAGTTTTGCCTGCTGACGTGTCCACTGGTACCGAGGAGCAAATAGGAGAAGTATACACCTTCACTTACACATCACCCGTTTCTCTAGACGGCTATCAGCTCTACTTCGGCCAGCTGCATTCCCACACCAACATCTCCGACGGTGCGGGCAGTGTGACCGAGGCTTTCCAGCACGCCACGCAGGTTGACAACCTAGACTTCCTTGCCGTCACCGACCACTCAAACTCCTTCGACAACGAGAGCGATGAGAGTGTTGACTTGGGCGCTGACCTCAGCGGCGTGAGCAGCGAGTGGAAGCAGGGTCATGACGCCGCCGCTGCTGTGACGGATGATGACTTTGTCGGTATCTACGGCTTTGAAATGACGTGGTCTGACGGTTTTGGTCATATCAACACCTTCAACACACCGGGCTTCGAGAGCCGAAGCAACAGCGAATTCGGCAACAAGTCAGGCGGCACCGAGGGTTACCAGAACTATTACGATAAACTCAAGGAAGTTACTGAATCCCTGTCCCAGTTCAATCATCCGGGAACGACCTTTGGCGACTTCCAGGATTTCGCGTTCTACGACCCGGTTATCGATCAGCGCATAACCTTGATTGAAGTAGGCAACGGCGAGGGCGCTATCGGTTCGAGCGGTTACTTCCCCAGCTACGAGTACTACACACGTGCGCTGGACAAGGGCTGGCATGTTGCACCGACGAACAACCAGGATAACCACAAGGGCAATTGGGGAGACTCCAACACTGCCCGCAGTGTCGTACTGGCGTATAACCTCACTGAGGAGGCCATCTACGACGCCATTGCCAACTACCGTGTCTACGCCACTGAGGACAACGACCTCTCTATACTCTACTCCCTCAACGGCAATGCGATGGGCTCCATACTGCCTGACCAGGACAGCATAAGCATCAGTGCTCAGATAAGCGATCCTACCGACAGTGCCGATATGAAGGTTGAAGTTATCGTAAATGGCGGCCTGGTTGCCGCAACAAAGACGCTGAGCGGTGGTAATGGTACCGTCGAGTTCAGCCTAAGTGATGACTATTCCTACTATTATCTGCGTGTCACCCAGTCCGACGGCAACATTGCCGTCACAGCTCCCGTCTGGACTGGCGAGAGCGTCAACGCCGGTATCTCCAAGACTGAGTGCGACACAGCGCTCGTAGTAAAGGACGAGGAGGTTAACATCTCCAGCGAGCTTTACAACAACTCCGGCAGCGACATGACCGTAAACAGCGTTGTGTACAGCATCGACAACAATAACATCTACACAGCAACCTCTATCGAACCCATTGCCTCCGGCGATACTTACACTGTCACCTTCCCGTACACATTCACAAGTGCGGGCAAGACTACAGTCAACGTGACCATGACCGCGACAATAGGCGAGACTGAGTACACCTTCACAAGCGTGTTGCAGCTCACAGTGACAGATGCCTCCATAGTAACCAGGGTGCTTGTTGATGGTACACATTATAACGATTATGTGACTGGCTACTACTCTGGGAACATGGGCAACTTTACCGAACTCGCCGCTGGCATGAACGCGCAGGTAACTATTAAACAGTTCGGAGAAAGTATCACAGCAGAAGACCTTGAGGATGTTTCACTGCTTATCATAAGTGCTCCTCTCAGGTATAGCCGTGACGGATTAACAGCATCTGAAGAAAATCTGTTTTCTGACAAATTTGTTCAAATGGTTGGTGAGTACGTCAAAGGCGGTGGCACTGCAATTGTTTGCGGACTTGCCGATTATCAGGACGGCTCAGGTGATTTCACAACATATGTGCAAATTAACAAGCTGCTCGAGGGAATCGGTTCAACTATACGCGTCAATGACGACGAGCTGATTGACCAGAACAATAACGGCGGGCAACAGTATAGGCTCTACTTTGATGACTTTAATTACGAAAGCACTGATGCTGCGGTTCAGGCTGCACTTTCTGGACTTGATGGCAGTGGCAAAGTATACAGCTCTTATTCTGGGTGTTCAATAAACGTTGGTAACGGTACACCGATAGTCTTTGGCCACGACACGACTTATTCCATCAACTCCAAGAATCCATCTCAGGGTCACGATAAGCCGGTGCATTCGGCCGGGGATGCGTACAACGAGAATGATGCGGTGATCCAGAAGGGCGACGTTGTTTCCCTTGCCACTGAAGCAGTCGGACAAGGCAGAGTTTACGTTGGTGGAACTGTCTGGATGAGCGATTTTGAGGTTGCAAATTCGGAGGGCAACGATTACGGCGATGCCAGCTACGCAAACAAGACCATCATAACAAATATCCTCTCCGGCTTGCTTACCGAGCAGGAGGTCAGCGATATAGAAGATGTCCGTGCCAACACTACTGTAGGCACAGTCTTTACGGTAGAGGGCACCATCACTGCCGGTAACGTAGAGCCGAATGCCTTCTACGACACCATCTACATACAGGACGAAACCGGCGGTATCAACATCTATCCCGTTGCCACAACCGATGGAACGTTCCGTGTGGGTCAGAAAGTTCGCGTGACCGGCTCCTGGGATCAGTACCAGGGTGACACTGAGCTGAGGTGCATAAGCATCGAGCTTATTGACAGTAATGTTAATCCTATCGAGCCCGCTGAGCTCGGCATATCCGATGCAAGCAATTATGAGGAGAACGGCGGTCTGCTGTCCAAGGTCAGCGGAACGGTCAAGAGTGTTGTTAAAGAAGGAGAGGCAATCAGCTCGGTTATTCTTACTGACGGCACAAATGACTTCCGACTGCTGTTTAACAACTACATTGGTTATTCGGATGAGTCCTCCGCTGATATAACCACCTTCGTTAAGGAAGGTGCAGAGATAAGCGCCGTAGGTGTGATTTACATGGATCCCGAAGGTGTCTGCCTGCGTATACGCGACCTCTCTGAGGTTGAACTTGTAACAGTGGACAAGCCTGAAGAGCCCGATGAGCCTGATTGGCCTATCCAGCCGGGCAAGCCCTCAAAGCCTTCTGATGAGGACAAGCCGGAGGAGCCCGATGAACCCTTTATCGACGTAGATGAAAATGACTGGTTCTACGACGCGGTGACATACGTGTACTCCGAAGGCATGATGGACGGTGTGAGCGATACTCAGTTCGCGCCCAACAGTAACCTTACTCGCGGCATGGTTGTCACAATGCTTTACCGTCTTGAGGACGAGCCTCGTGTGACCGGCTTCAGCGGTTTTGACGATGTAGCTTCCGGAGCCTGGTACGCTGACGCCGTTACCTGGGCGGCTGAAAATGGCATAGTCAATGGAGTGAGTGATGCCGAATTTGCGCCCAACGATAATATTACCCGTGAGCAGTTGGCGGCAATACTTTACCGTTATGCAGAGTATAATGACTACGATGTAAGCGGTCGTGACGATTTGTCTGAGTTTACTGACCGCAGCAGCATAAGCAGCTATGCTCTTGATGCAATGCGTTGGGCGGTAGATGAAGGCCTGATTACTGGCATAACGGATACAACCATTGAGCCTCAGGGTACAGCTACCCGAGCCCAGGCAGCTACAATGTTCATGAGATTCATGAGCACCGTAAGATAATTTAATATCCACCTTGTACTTCAAGCAAAGAGGGGCGCTCGTCGCCCCTCTTATTTTAATTTCGGGAGGAATTCGATGGCTGAGGCCAATATGAACATTTATCAGAAACTTGCGAAGATTCGAAAACAGGTGGAGGTCATGAAGCGCGACGCCAAGGGCTTCAATTATACCTACACCACGGAGGAGAGCATACTCGCCAAGGTTACGGTGCAGATGGATAAGCTGCACCTTTCGCTTATTCCGTCCATAGTCCCGGAGAGCACAGTCGTTATACCCTACTCTGTAACCGAGACTAAAACCACCAGCAAAGGCGACGTGTACGATAAGAACGTCAATGAGATCCTCGTCCAGTCGGACATGGTCTGGACATGGGTTAACAATGATAACCCCGACGAGCGCATAGAGGTGCCCTGGGCGATGGTGGGTCAGCAGTCCGACGCATCTCAGGCGTTCGGCTCCGGGCTTACATATTCGTCTCGCTACTTCCTGCTCAAGTATTTCAATATAGCCACCTCCGATGCAGACCCGGACGCATTCCGCAAGAAGCAGAAGGCGGCAGAAGCCGAGGAGCAGAAGCTTATAGCCAGCGAGATTACGGCTACGATAGATACCTATCTCAAAGACCACGTATATAAGAAGCCCGAGGACAGGGATGCGGCGCTTGAGATAGTTTCTAAATACATTAAGAGCGGCAACTACCTGGAGATTAAAGACCCCATACTCGCCAGGAGCCTGCTCGCCGCTCTGCAAGAAAAATTCGGAACACAGGAGGCAAAGGAATAATGGGATTCAGAACCGGTGCGCACGCCAAGGTCTGGGACGTAAAGCCTAAGAGCGATCACATCACAGACCTGCGTATATCTACCAGCTTCAAAAACAAGAAGACAGACCAGTGGGAGGAAGATTTCTCCGGTTTCGTGACCGTATTCGGCACAGCCGCAGCCAGCAGCGCAGCGAAGCTCAGGAAGGGCGATAAGATAAAGCTCGGTGACTGTGACGTGACCACAAAGTATGTACCAGAGAGAAAGACCACGTATACTAACTATAAGCTTTTCTCTTTTGACATAGACTTCGGGAGCACCACCATGCCCGAGCCGGGCAGCGGCGAGGTTGAGCCGCCTGACGAGGACAATACCGGCGGCAGCCGTCTCCCGTTCTAATAAAGGGCTATGCCCGATGTGAGCTATGCCCCTCTTATTGAGGGCATGACATGGAGTTATTCAAGGCTTTCTACTTTTGAGGATTGCCCTTATCACTGGTACTTGAAATACATTTACCCCGTAGGCGAAGAAGAGCCGCTGTTCTTCTCTTCCTACGGGTCTTTCATTCATGAGCTGCTCGCTGACTACTACTACGGCAAGGCAGACAAGCTGAGTCTGCGTATAAAATACCTGACAGAGTTCGACGATAGGGTACCGGCCAGAGCGCCAAGCAGCAGTGTGTTCAAGAGCTACTTTCTAAGCGGGGTAAGATGTTTAGACGAACTTAAACCGGCAGGGGAGGTGCTCGGCGTTGAACAGCGGGCAGACTTCAAAATCGGCGGACATAAATTTGTGGGGTATATCGACTTGGTAGAGATTACGCGCGACAATAAGTTAGTTATAACCGACCATAAATCACACGCGCTGAAAGCCAGAAGCGGGAGGAGGAAACCCACGAAGTCTGACATTGAGCTGGACGAATACCTGCGCCAGCTCTATCTGTATTCAAACTATGTTGAAACGGCTTTCGGCCGCAGACCGGACAGACTGTGCTTCAACTGCTTCAGGACAGGCGAGTTGATCTGCGAGCCATTCTCTGAGCGCGTGAGAGACAACGTAAACGAATGGGCGGCAGGGCTTATAGAGCGCATTACCGATGAATCAGAGTTTCATCCAAACATTGAACCGTTCAAGTGCCGGTATATCTGCGAGATGCACCCGCGCTGCGAGTACTATCAGATATATAAGGACGGCAGGTAACCATGAGAATTGAAGATATAAACGACATAACCAGCGAGACAGGCATCATAGCAACCCTTATAAGGCACCCTGAGTATTCGTTCTACTCCGAGGAGCTGCTGCCCAACCATTTCAGCAACAGGCAGAATGCTTGTATGTATCTTGCCCTGACCATACTTGCCCGGGAAAATATACGGCAGGCTGACGCCTTCAATATAATCTCCGCGCTCCACTCGTCCGATGCCACTAAGCGTTACGCCGATGAGCTTGACGTAGACGAGCTGCAGGATTTCATAGACATCAGCCAGTCGGTGGCTAGGGATACCATCGAGGAGTACAAGCTCCTGGTTGGCAACGTCATGGATATGTCCTTCAGGAGGGACACATTCCGGGAGCTGCGAGAGTGTGAGCGCATGTGTCTGGATACGAATACGCACGAACTTGAGCAGAAGATTTATTCCACGCTCGACGACGTGATGATGAATTACACCAGCACTACGGAAGTACCTCCGTTTGCGGAAGTTGTAGACAAATGCTGGGACGAGATACGAGAGCGTCAGAACAGCGAGGGCTGCTCGGGCTACCTGTTCAAGTTCCCGGCGCTCAACCAGTACGCAACGATAGAGCGAGGAGAACTATTCATCTTTGCCGCCGAAGCGAAGCAGGGCAAGAGTATGATGCTGCTCAATTGTGCGGTAGATCTACTTCGGCAGGATTTAGCGGTGCTGTACCTGGACAGTGAGTTGAATACCAGAATGTTCACGGCGCGTGTGCTGGCGCACCTGTCCGGGGTAGAGTACAAGCGGCTCACCTCCGGTCGGTATACCGAGGAAGAAGCTGAACGAATAGACGCCGCCCGCGCATGGCTGAAAACCCGGAAGTTCACGCATGTCTATATCCCAATGTTTGACCAGCAGACCATCTACACGACCATTAAGAAGGTTTCACACACTCAGGGATTGGATGTGCTGATTGTGGACTATTTCAAATCGCTTTCGGATGGGGACGCGTTCAACAGTTATCAGGAGCTCGGCCGACTAACTGATTTTATAAAGAACCAAATCGCTGGAGAGATGAATATAGCTGCCTTAGGTGCTGCCCAGCTTACCGCAACAGGGAAGGTAGCCGACAGTGCCAAGATAGGCCGCAACGCTTCCACTATTGCCATCATCACGGATAAGACCCCGGATGAAATAGCTGAGGATGGAGCTGAGTGCGGCAATAAGAAGCTTCGAGTGATTTTAAATAGAAACGGGATGCAGATGTCTCAGGACGAATACATCGACCTGCAGTTCAACGGCAACCTCATTTCTTATGAACAAGCACAGCAGCACATACCGCATGTGCCGTATTGATTGCTGGGAGGTGGCAGCATGGAGCTCGACGAGCTCGTTGAGTCGGTAGATATTCTGGAATACATATCTCAATATACAGATTTTGAAGAGCGCAACGGCGAGTATTGGGCGCTGTCACCTCTCAAGCAGGAGAACACCCCGTCTTTTTCGGTAAGCACCGACCTTAACCGGTTCTATGACTTCTCATCCGGGAAAGGCGGAACAGTCCTTTCGTTCATCATGGCTTACAATCACTGCGGTACCAGACAGGCAGAGCAGATACTGCGGCAATACGCTCACGACAATAACGTGGAAGGCTATGCAGCCAAAAGAATGGAGTCCGCCAAGGTCGCCAAGCGTTTTGTAAAGCGAAGCCATCACACTAAGGAGCCTAAATCGGCGATCCTCCCGGCAGACTACATGACACGATACAAGAAGGACTATGAGAAGCTCGCAATCTGGGAGAACGAAGGGATCTCACGAGCTTCTCTCGATAAATTCGAGGTCTATTATGACGATTTCTCGTCCCGTATTGTGTACCCAATTCGGGACATAAATGGTTACATCATAAACGTATCCGGCAGGACGATCGACCCGGACTGGAAAGCCAAGAAGCTGAGAAAGTATACCTATTTCAAGCCACTCGGTGTGTTGGATACAATCTATGGTTTGGCTGAAAATCGTGAAAGTATAGAAGCAGCGGGCGAAATCATCCTCTTTGAGGGAGCCAAGTCCGTAATGCTTGCCGATACCTGGGGTATACACAACACCGGCGCAGTTATGACCTCACACCTCAATCCGTGTCAGCTGAAAATACTGGTTAAGCTGGGGGCCAGAGTGGTTTTTGCATTGGATAAGGGCATCAACATACGCGAAGACGAGAATATCAAGCGCCTGAAGCGTTATGTGCCTGTCGAATACATTTATGATGCAGGCAATCTGCTTGAAGATAAGATGAGCCCGGTCGATGCGGGCTATGAGATATGGCAGAAGCTGTACGAGGGGAGGGTTAAATATAGATAATTTGATTTCCAACCCAATTTAGTCAGGGAGGATATAGATGGAACGACCAACACGGTACTTTCTGTACCACTTACATTCAGACTACAGTTTCCTCGATTCGTGTACAGATTTCGGAGACTACATAGACTTGGTCAAGCGCGACGGGGGCAAAGCCATAGCTTCTACGGAACACGGCCTACCTCGCGGGTGGGTATCTAAAAAGCTCCAATGCGACAAGGCGGGTCTGAAATTCGTTCACGGCGTAGAGATCTACCTTACAGAGCAGCTCGAGCCAAAGGTGAGGGATAATTACCATACTGTACTTCTGGCGAAAAACGCAGAGGGGCTTAAAGAGCTTAATTCATTGGTTACCATCTCAAGCGATGACGCCCATTTCTATTACGTGAACAGGCTTTCGTTTGAGGAATTCCTGGGTATCTCAGACAACATTATTAAAACCAGCGCGTGCTTGGCTAGTCCTCTAAACAAGCTTGATGAGAGCGATCCGTGGTTTGAAAAGCTGCTGCGGCACTACGACTATCTTGAAGTTCAGCCGCACAATCACCCAGACCAGATAGCGTTCAACAAGCGTCTGGCGGCGTATTCCAAGAAGTATGGCATACCTCTCGTTGCGGGCACGGACACCCACAGCTCCTCGCCCTACAAGGCTGAGTGTCGCTCAATACTGATGGCAGCTAAGCACAAGTCATACGGCGATGAAGACGCCTTTGACCTGACTTACAAAATCGTTGACGAGCTGATAGAAGCGTTTCGTGTTCAGGGCGCGATGAGCCAGGAAGAATACTATGAAGCTATAGAGAATACGAACCACATCGCCGACGCCTGCGAGGATTTCTCGCTTGACACTAGCATCAAGTACCCAATACTGCACGGTTCCAAAGAAGACGATGAATCTATCTTTGTCCAGCGAGTATGGGAGTCGCTTGACGATAAGCTCGAAAAAGGCATTATACCGAGAGAGCAGGAGACCGCGTTCAGGGATGCACTACAAGAAGAGCTGCGTGTTTTTAAGAAGCTAGGGATGTCCGGTTTCATGCTATCCATGTCGGATTTGGTACGTTGGTGCAAGAGCGAGGGTATGGCAATAGGCACAGCTCGTGGTTCAGTAGGTGGCTCCAGAGCCGCTTATGTGACCGATATAATAGACCTCAACCCCGAGCAGTGGCATACGGTGTTTTCGCGGTTTGCCAATGAAGACAGGGTTGAGATCGGAGATCAATGGTCTCCCCGTACAGTAATGTGCGGAGAAAAATCTGGTGAACCTGTAAATGCAGGGTGTGCGCTTGCCGCATAGGAGCAGCAGGACAATGGCTGTTAACAAGCGCGCTAACGGGGGAACCTAAGTCGCAAGATATGGCAATCCCGTGGCAAGCCGGTCTAGCCGGAAGCCCTATCGACTATCCGTGAGGAGTACTGTGGCGGTGAAACTCCGTCATGGGAAGCGCCAGACCCCAGAAATGGGTGAAGATATAGTCAATTCCCCTGATAAATATCGGGAAACCGAGGGTATACAAGATTGACGTCGACGTCGTCTATGATGACCGTCCACGAATATTTAAATACATAACCGACCGATTCGGCGCGGATAAGACCGCACGGGTTGCCGCATATGGCACCCTTGCAGACAAGAGCGTCATAGATGAAGTTTGCCGGGCGCTGGAGAGTAGAAGCAATGATAAAAAACATTCCATTGAAATCGCAGCCAAAATAAAGAAGGAGTACTCGCTCAACCCCGAACAGGCACGTAAACATTTCCCCGAGGTGTTCTACTACTACGATGGCCTTGTGGGTACTCGCGTGTCGCAGTCCGTCCATCCGGCGGGCATGGTCATAAGCCCTATAACGCTCAACGACAACTATGGCACGTTTACTAAGGATGGCGAAACTTGCTTACTGCTTGATATGGACGAAGCGCACGAGGTGGGGGCTGCGAAGTACGACTTCCTGGCGCTAAAAACCGTAAAGGTTATAAGGGACGCCTGCAATTATGCTGGCATCAAGTATCCCGCTACATACGAAATCAATTTCAATGACGAGAATGTTTGGAAGGACATGATGCGCAGCCCGTATGGAATATTCCAGTTTGAAAAGGAACATACGTTCCGGGCTCTGAAACAGTTCGGCGCTCATAGCGTATTCGATATGACGTTGGTCAATGCTTCAATAAGGCCATCCGGCGCCTCGTATCGCGATGATCTGCTTTCACACAAGCAGCACCACAACCCTTCGCAGATTATAGATGAGCTTCTGGCTGACAATTTGGGCTATCTGGTATATCAAGAGGATACGATTAAGTTTCTCCAGCAAATCTGCGGCTTGTCCGGCAGCGAGGCAGATAACGTGCGCAGAGCAATAGGGCGCAAGCAGCGTGACAGGCTTGAAAAAGCAATGCCTGCCATACTGGAAGGTTACTGCAACAAATCTGATAAACCGCGAGAGCAGGCCGAGGAAGAAGCAAAGGAGTTCCTCCAAGTAATTGAAGACAGCGCAGAATACCAGTTTGGCTATAATCACTCTATCGCCTACAGCATACTTGGATACTACTGTGCGTGGCTCCGTTGCTACTACCCGATGGAATTTATCTGCTCATTCCTTAATAACGCGCAGAATGACGAAGACATATCCAATGGTACTAGCTTGATGCGCACATACGGAATAAGCATGTCAAACCCTAAATGGGGCGTTTCTAGGGCAGACTACTTCTTCGATAAAGAAAATAGAGTCATTTATAAAGGTCTCGGTTCCATCAAGTTCATGGGAGTAGAACCGGCCGAAGACCTGTATAAGCTCGCGCAGAGCAGAAACTACAAGTATTTCGTAGACCTACTCTACGATCTGACCCACGAGACTAGGATTGATTCCCGGCAGACAGACCTTCTTATTAAGATTGATTTCTTCTCCGAGTTCGGCAACCAGCGCGAGCTGCTACGTCTTGTAGACATGTTTGCGCTCTTTAAGAAGGGCGAAGCGAAGCAACTGAAAAAGAGTGCCGTTGACGGCACAGCCATCGCGGAAATCGTTAAGCGCTACGCTGTCGGCGTCACTAAGTCAGGTGGAGAAGCAAAGAGTTATACACTGCTCGACGTTATGTCCATTCTCCGAGACATAGAGGACTTGGTCAAAAGTGTCGGCATGGACGACTTGAGCGATACGCTCAAGGTGCAGAATTTCTCCAGCATTATGGGCAGCGGCAGCTACATATCTGGTAGGGAAGAGGACAGGCCAAAGCTCATAGTCAGCAAGATGTTTCCTGCCTGCCGCAAACGTGATGGTAAGCAGTTCGGTTACAACGTATACACGCGCTCGATAGGCAGCGGCAAAGAGAGCTGCTTCACAATATTTAATAACGTATATGACCGCGAGCCGGTTAAAGAGGGCGACCTAATTTACTGTAAGTCCTATGACCGGGACAAGAGCGGCAAATATTTCACTATGACATCTTACAGCAGAATCGTATAGGAGGATATATATATGGTTAGCAGAACAAGGACAGTCACGACCCGCGAGTACGACAAGGATGGCAAGCTCACAAAAGAGATTGTCGAGGAATTCTCCGAGGATAGTTACCCCGACTACACGGGTACTCCGTCTACCGGCAACGGCAATTGGTGGGAAAAGACCGAAGATAACTGGTGGCAGCAGCCTATCACATGGAGCAATACAGTTACTCACACTTGCTGAACCGAGGTATAAGAACTTGATAGATTTTAAGTATTGTAACTGCTGCGGTAAGCCGCTTAATAAACATGACATTAAAGAGAACATCCATCTCGACTATACCCCAACAGGTAAGGGCGAGAGTTTTCATATACAGCTGTGTTCGGATTGCCTTGGTATGCTCGTAATGGGCTGCCGCCTATCGCCGCGCACATGCTGAGGGAGAAAGACTTATGAGAGTAGAAGACATAATAGACGCGCTCGGCACATCAACATCTGCCTGGCTTGATTATGATGCATGGTCTAAATGCGAAGACCAGCATGGCTGGGGCAACGTGCGATTTGTCCAGACAGAACCGGGTCATCTGTACATCAACGGGTATGAGGTTTGCAGCCCGTGGATTTCAGAAATTTGTGTTAGCGGAGAACCCATTGCCTATGAGCGCCCAACTCGTGAGACGCCCGAATCTGCCTGGGATGATGCGCCGGAACTGGATGCGTACCTGAAGAGCATCCCTATAAAGGAGATGTAAATATGACTGAGAACAATGTAGCAGTTGCTGGTAAGCCGTTTGAACAATTTCTTACGGTCAACGACGCAGAGATTAGGTTCTGTGAGGTTTATAGCAACATCGAGAACATTAGAAGTGAGAACTATGACCACCGCGCCTGGACAGAGAGTCGTTTGGATTCGCACAAGCGTGAAATAGATATGCTGACAGCTAACTTCAATTACATGACGTCGATGCTTAACGACTTACTGTTTGCGCTCAACGAAGCCAAAGAGAATGAGCGATGGAATCTCACAGATGTCGATACTACGGTGCTGGATGAATATCTTCATAGCATACCAATAATAGAAAGAGGTTGAGCATGGAAGTATACCTTAACCATATAGATGGCGTTGATGACGCCATTATTTCAATGTTCCTCTCTAAGCGGACTCTTACAAGGGAACTTGAAAATGAGATACGCCAGGAGGTAAAGAACTGCAGCGCTGCAGGCAGCGGCAGACTCAAAGCCCCCACCGATAAGCTCCAGGGCTGGCTCAGGAAATTGTTTAAGTGGGGCACACAGCATATAACCATGCTGAGGTTTATCGATTTATCCTTCAGCGTGTATGGGCTGCATCGAGCCGGGCAGGACGACCTTGATTCTCACGCAATGCGTATGAACAACAGGATAATACGCTCGTCCACAAGGCTTGCAGATTTCTCCAGTGGCGAGATGTCCAGCTACTATGAAGGGAAGATTGTGACCACAGACCAGGCGCTTGCTGCTCTGGGTATTGAGCTCCCGGAGATATTGGAGGTCGGCGGTTCTCGGTATGTGCGCGGGGTAAATGGCTACATACTAAAAGGTATGGAGAAGAACAAAGATGTTAAGCGTGGGCTTTATATGCTCTCCATACCTTCCAACTTTATCTTCAGGATAAACCTGACTGAGTTCGCCCATGTCTATAAGGAGCGTAATAAAGATGGCGGAGCTAACCCGGAGGTAAAGATGGCGGTAGAGAATATGGCAGACTCGCTGGAAGAGATGAGCGCCGGGTTCATTAACCGCGACCTTTTGATGGCGATAAAGAATTGAGGTGAAAAATGAAAATCATATGCATCAGCGGCAAGGCGGGACACGGCAAGGACAAGCTCGCCTCCGTTATGCGCCGGGCTTTAGAAGCAGATGGATATTCAGTACTTATAACGCACTATGCTGATTTACTCAAGTTTGTCTGCCGACAATACTTTGACTGGGACGGGGGAAAAGACGAGTACGGTCGCTGCCTGCTGCAATATGTAGGGACTGATAAAATTCGTGATGTAAACCCGGACTTCTGGGTTGCGTTTATTGCTAGCATCCTGAGGATATTTAAAGACGAGTGGGATTACGTGCTTATACCCGACTGCCGGTTCCCGAACGAGCTTGAGTTCCTTCGGGAGATGGGCTTTGACGCTACGCTCGTTAAAGTCGTTAGAAACGGATATATAAGTCCTCTCACAGCAGAGCAGCAGGCGCATCCGTCAGAAACGGCGCTGGACGAATACCCTGCTGAAGTTATATGCAACGACGGCACTGAGTCCGGCTTGTCTCGGGCGGCTGCTGAATGGCTCCTAAAGACGAACGGCATACACCAGATGTGCATAGAGGAGCTTTGAGACAGCCGGAATCATATATACAACAAGGAGAACACTATGGGAAAAGACAATAATAAGGGCTATTACGACATGGAGATCGACCTGCTCGGCCTAGTAGAGGAAAATGGCCTCGTACAGGAGAGCTTCTACCTGAACGACCTGAAGCAGCGCAAGCTTTTCCTCTATGAGGACGTAAGGCAGGAGGCTGTAAGCGAGCTTGTGCGACACATCATCCAGTATAACAGGATGGATGGAGCCTTGCCACCGGAAGAAAGGCAGCCCATTTGCCTGTACATTGCCAGCAATGGTGGTGAGATTGACGCCGGGTTCATGCTTATAGACGTGATAAAGTCCAGCAAGA
The DNA here is from genome assembly GCA_930990965.1 of uncultured Clostridia bacterium. GTDB lineage: Bacteria > Bacillota > Clostridia > Oscillospirales > Oscillospiraceae > Scatomorpha > Scatomorpha merdigallinarum. Next base: position 224,645 of record CAKNRQ010000001.1, on the reverse strand, counting down.
CGCCGGTGTACACGGTGAACATGGGTTATGCTTACTCTATGGGTTTCCTGATCGAACTTGCCGGGCATAAGCGTTTTGCAATGCCGCATGCCAAGTATCTCATGCACGATGGCTCTTATGGTACATATGACTCCGGGGCAAAGGCTCAGGACAAGCTCCTTTTTGATAAGCAGGTCATGGCGCGTATTAGGGATTTTGTGCTCGATAACAGCAAGCTTACAGGCGAGGAATACGACAGCAAGCTCCGTATCGAGTGGTATATGTTTAATGACGAAGCCAAAGAGAAGGGGTTTGTAGATTACATAATCGGCGAAGATTGCGAGCTTGGCGAAATAATCTGAGGTGCCTATGGAGGATTACCGAGGATATAAGGAGATTATGCTCCCTGACGAGCAGCTCGCAGAGTTCTATGCCGATCCCCACAACAACCGCTTTGAGCTGCTGACTAACGAATACCTCGTCGTGTATAACGAAGATGGTGACGTGGTAGACCAGCTTCGTTGGGGCGGCACCGAGCTAAAACCAGTACCGTTTAAAACTATAAAGGGACGGTTCATGGGCACGGTTAAACCGAGAAACATACACCAGCAGCTTGCCATAGACATGCTTTATCAGCCGGACATAACTATTAAAGTGCTCACCGGTGGGTATGGCGTAGGCAAGGACATGCTTATGTGCGCCGCTGCGTTAGACCTTATAGAACGCGGCAAATATGACCGCATTGTGTGGGTGCGCAACAACTATGAGGTTAAGGACACGAAGCCTATAGGACATCTTCCGGGAGAGTATATGGATAAGCTGCTGCCGTTTGTCATGCCACTGGCAGACCACCTTGGCGGCGTGGACAGTCTTCGGCTTATGATGAGCCAGGGGAAAATTGAAGCTATGCACCTCGGCTTTATACGCGGACGCGATATCTGTAATTCAATAATCATGTGCTCCGAGGCAGAGAACCTTACCAAAGGCCACGCAAAATTGCTGGTAGGTAGGGTAGGCGAAGGCTCATCAATCTGGTTCAACGGCGATTATCGTCAGACTGACTCGGAGGTCTTTAGGCAAAATAACGGCTTGCTCGCAATGATCGACCGGTTAAAAGGGCTGCCGGAATTCGGGCATGTCCAACTAGTTAAGATAGAGAGAAGCAAGACAGCAGCGTTAGCTGATTTGCTGGATGATTGATGGAGGTGGAAGATTGAAAGAAGTAGTTTTATATTCGACAGGCTGCCCAAAATGCAAGGTTCTAAAAATGAAGCTTGACAAGAAGGGAATAGTATATACGGAGAATACTGACATGGACACTATGCTGGCGCTGGGGCTTAAATCTGCCCCAGCGCTAGAGGTAGGCAGCGAGCTGTACGATTTTAACCGAGCAGTCAAATGGGTTGACGAGCAGGGGAGTGATATGTGATGGAAATAAGCCTTAAGCTTTCCAAGGACTTTGAGAGAAGCCTTGAGTATCTTAAAACCAAGTATGGAGAGGACTTTGAGTATCTAAATGGGCTTCACCCCAGTCAGCTAGATTATTCCGAGTTTATCGACAACTTCGTTCAAAAAGATACACTGGCTGACGCGTCGATCGACCCCAACGCGAACGCAAACCACAAGGATATACGCAGCTTCATGACAGAAAAAGGTAAGAGCGCAGACAAGCTTTTTGCTTTGAACAAGATTTTTATGACTATCAAGAAGCAATGGGGTTTAATGACGGCTAGAGAATGGCTTGAGCAGGAATTCAATAAGGGCTTTTACCTCAATGACAGTACTACCTCGTCGTTTTTTCCATATTGCTGGGCTAATGATTTGACACGCCTTGCCACTGAGGGTCTGTTCTTCTTGGACAACTACAATAACCAAGCACCTAAGCACCTCACTACATATTTCGACGATGTTATTGAGTTCGTTTCCTTCCTCAGCAACAGGCAATCTGGCGCTGTTGGGCTCCCCAACGTTCTCATATGGGCATGGTACTTCTGGAAGAAGGATGTTGAAGGCGACTATTACATGAAAGACCCAGATTACTATGCCCGCCAGCAGTTTCAGAAGTTCATATATAGGCTCAATCAGCCATTCCTGAGGATTGACCAGTCGGCCTTTACGAACGTCTCTATATTTGACCGGCCGTATCTCGAATCACTGTTTGGCGGCACAGTTTTCCCTGACGGGACAATGGCGATAGACCATATTGAGGATTTAATCGAGTTTCAAAAGGTCTTCATGGATGTGGTAAGCGAAACAAGGGAAACCAATATGTTTACATACCCTGTTTTGACTTATTCGCTGTACTACAAAGACGGTAAGTTCCAAGACGAAGAGTTCGCACGGTGGGCGAGCAAGCACAATATACGCTGGAGTGATTCCAATTTCTTCGTCAGTGATAATATAGGCATACTGTCGAACTGCTGCCGTTTACTCAGCGACACACATAAACTGGATGCGTTCATCAACTCCATAGGTGGAACTGCGCTCAGTGTTGGTTCCTGCCGCGTGAGCACTATTAATCTAGCTCGAATAGCCTATGAAAGCGGGTTCGATAAAGACAGATACATCCAAATCCTTCGTGACCGGGTCCTGCTAAACTGCAAAGCTCTTTATTCGATGCGGCATATTCTAAAGCGAAATATAGAGAAAGGGCTGCTGCCTAATTATAGGGATGGAGCCGTCGAGCTTGATAAACAGTTTTGCACCATTGGCGGAATTGGTATATTTGAGGTTATGGATATGTTCGGCCTAATAACCGAGGATGAGCTTGGTTACAAGTATTATTCCGAAGAAGCTGTTGAGTTCGCTACGAGAATTCTCGATACGATAAATGACATCAAAGATAATTTTAAATGCGATTTCACGTTTAACCTCGAGATGATTCCCGCAGAGAACTGTGCAGGCGTAATGTGTACTGCCAACAATCTACTTTTCGAGGACGATCGTTACTTCATACTGTCTAATCAGTGGATTCCCCTAACTGAGAAGTGTACGATACAGGAGAAGTGTAGGCTTGGCTCGCTTTTTGACGCCAAGTGCGGTGGAGGGTGTATAGCACATATCGATATAGAGAATCGATTTCCAAACGAAGAGACTGCCTGGGATATGCTAAACTACGTTGCACAAAGCGGGGTAATGTATTTTGCCTTCACAACAAAGATTTCTGTGTGTGCGGACAAGCACGCTTTCATAGGCGCCAAGAGCTGCCCGAAGTGTGGTAAACCAATTGCAGATACTTACGCGAGGGTCGTGGGATTTTACACCCCCGTAAGCAGTTACCAGAGAATAAGAAAGCAGGAGTTTAACCGCCGCAAGTGGTACAATGTGCTATCGAATAATGAGGTCATGTGATGCGTGTAAAGGGAGTTGTATCAGAAGATTTCGTTAATTATAAGCGACCCTCTCTTTTCATAAATACTTGCTATTGTGACTTTAAATGCTGCACGGAAGCGGGGCTGGACTTAGGGGTGTGTCAAAACGCCCCCCTATCACGAAGTCCTACACTCGACATTCCCGATAAACAGATTTATCGCTATTATGCGGACAATCCCATAACTAAGGCCGTGGTAGTAGGTGGGATGGAGCCAATGCTCCAGATAAATGAACTGGCTCCTCTTATAGCTTTCTTCCGTAAGAAGGGTTGCGACTGCCCATTTATCATTTATACAGGCTACTATCCCTCCGAGATCCCCAGGCAGCTTGAACTACTCCGTGGCTATAATAACATCATAGTTAAGTTTGGCCGATATATACCAAACCGGCCTCACGTTTACGATGAGGTGTTGGGCGTAGAATTGGCTTCAGATAATCAATACGCAGAGAGGATAAGCTAATGGAGAATGCAACCACTATCAGATTTGAGTTGACAAACGAATACGGCTCACATTACACTATGGAGTCGAGCAAATCGTTGTATGGCGAATTCGGATACGGAGATAACGAGTTGACGTACATAGGTGAGCAACTGAACATATTTCTGAAACAAGCAGGGTACTATCGCCACCAAGATTATATTCTCATGGAAGATTTGAGCGAGGATGAGTATGACTATCTGGTTGACGCTCTGGATGAGTATAGAGAAAAAGCCAAAGAAGGAGAGCATGGAGACGAATGAATAAAGTAGGCAGGTTTGAAAAGGTCAGCTACGAGCAGTTCGCAACGGACATAAAGGACGTATTCCCTGACTTTAGCGAAGATAACGTACGAGAGATGTATGACGGAATTAAGCTTCCGAAGCGCGCCACTGCAGGTTCTGCCGGTAATGACTTCTTTGTTCCAATGGATATAACGCTGGAGCCTGGTCAGTCCATCAAGGTGCCTACTGGCATCCGGGTAAGAATAAATCCCGGCTGGTGGCTCGGCTGCTTCCCGCGCAGCGGCCTGGGTTTCAAGTATCGCATACAGCTGGACAACACGGTTGGCGTAATTGACAGCGACTACTATAATGCCAAGAACGAAGGACATATAATGCTGAAGATAACGAACGATAGCAGGGATGGCAAGACGCTCCAGCTGAAGTCTGGTGATGCATTCGCTCAGGGCATATTCCTTATTTATGGCATTACCTATGACGACGATGTTGAAAGCACCCGAACCGGTGGGCTAGGTTCGACTGACTGAATAATTGCAGCAGGACTCTGTATGAGTCCTGCTGATTTTTATAGGAGGTAAATTATGAGGGCAACACAAGAGATCCCGTATTGGCAGCAGTATACACTGACTATCGAGGAAGCAGCCAAATACTTTAGGATTGGAGAGAATAAGTTGAGAAAGATAGCCAGTGAGAATCCTAATGCTGATTTCGTTATATGGAATGGTAATAGACCACAGATAAAAAAGAAACTTTTTGAGTCGTATATTGACAAATTAAACGTCGTATGATGTTGAATTTATGAGATATTTGTTGTATAATATAATTAAGCTATCGCGATAGCTCTTGTCGGAAGGAGATATTATGAACGATAAGAGGCGCGACAATAAAGGACGGATTCTCCGGCAAGGAGAATTGCAAAGGAATGATGGCAAGTACGAGTACAGGTATGAAGACTTAAATGGTGAACGACGCAGCGTATATAGCTGGAAGTTGGTAGAAACAGACAAAATTCCAAACGGGAAGAGAAAATGTGTAGCGCTCAGAGACATGGAGAAGGCTATCCAAAGAGACCTGGACGACGGCATAAACACCTTTGTTGCTAACCGCATGACGCTCAATAGGCTTTTTGATGAATATATCGAGAGTAAGTATGAGCTTAAACCATCCACCAGAACAAACTACAAGTACATGTACAATAAGTATGTTCGTGAAGACATCGGGACTCGGAATATTTCATCTATAAAATTCAGCCATATTAAAAAATTCTACATACATTTAATGAGGGATGTAGGGTTTAAACCTAACAGCTTGGAAAATATCCATACGGTTTTGCATCCTGTCTTTACGATAGCTGTGAGAGATGGGCTGATACGAACAAACCCAACGGATGGTGTTATGGCTGATATTAAGAAGAGCCACGACTGGGAAAAACCAAAGCGTCATGCTCTGACGGTGCCACAACAGGAGGCTTTTGTTGGGTTTATCAAAAGCAACTACAAATATAGACATTGGCTCCCTGTATTCACTTTTATGCTTGGTACCGGTTGTCGCGTGGGGGAAGTAGCGGGGCTCAGGTGGCAGGATTGTGATTTCCAGAAGAACATCATTACGATAGACCACAACTTGACGTACAGACCATCTGAGGACGGTGGTGGTTGTACGTTCCGCATATCCACACCTAAGACCAAAGCCGGTGAAAGGATAATTCCCATGTTTGCTGCTGTTAGGGATGCCTTAATCAGCGAGAGAATAAGGCAGATGGAGTCAGGCGTCAATCAATCGGTGGTTGATGGGTATAGCGGTTTTGTGTTTTCCAACCGATTCAACGAGATACTAAATCCTCACAGCATAAATAGGGCAATAGAGCGTATTGTGAGAGACTATAATCTTGCAGAATCTGAGCAAGCTGAAAAGGAGAGCCGGAAGCCAGAATTGCTACCGCATTTTTCGGCTCATAATCTTCGCCACACATTCTGTACACGGCTCTGTGAGACTGGGACAAACCTAAAGGTCATCCAAGAGATTATGGGTCACGCTGATATCACCACCACTATGGATATTTATAATGAAGCTACTCAAGAACTAAAGCTACAAACCTTCGAAAAGCTTGAGGGAGTAATCAATATAGCCTAATTTGATTTACACCTGTTTTTACACCATTTGAAGGCGAGACTATGAAAGCTTGTAAGAAGTTGTACGCCAAAAAGTTTTTAATACCTGTTAAAGCGCCGAGTTTTAATAACTTCTGAGCTCTTATGGTCGGTTCAAAAACAATTCCCCACTATGAAGCCGCTGGACCGCGATAAGCCGGAAGCTGCGCCCGCTGCCGCACCTGCAGAGGAGATAGTGCAGCCTAAGGTTCATGTGGATCTCAGCAAGGCCGAAGTTGAGCCCCTGTTTGCCGATTTTGTGGACTTTGAGACCTTCAGCCGCAGCGACTTCCGTGTGGTAAAGGTCAAGGCCTGTGAGGCCGTGAAGAAGAGCAAGAAGCTCCTCAAGTTCACGCTGGACGACGGTTCGGGCGAGGACCGCGTCATTCTCAGCGGCATCCACGAGTACTACGAGCCTGAGACGCTGGTCGGCAAAACTCTGCTGGCCATCACAAATCTGCCGCCGCGCAAGATGATGGGCATCGACTCATGCGGCATGATAATCTCCGCGCTTCACAAAGAGGAGGGTGAAGAGAGGCTGAACCTGATTGTCCTCGACGACAACATCCCAGCCGGCGCAAAACTGTATTGATTTGCCAAGCTCAAAAAACCCGGACCGCTTATCAGGTCCGGGTTTTTTCTTATCATATACGCCGGCTCCTGGTGCCGGCAGCATTAAAGGCTTGCAAACGGAGCGGCGATATAATATGATAAAATCACTGTTTTGCAATACGCTGCCATAATCTGCTTATAAACATGGAGAACCGATATGCTACACTACCTTGAAACTCACAGTACGGACCCGTATTACAATTTGGCCTTTGAGGAGTATGTTCTTGAGCACAGGCGGGAAGGTGACTGGCTGATGCTTTGGCAGAACGAGCCGACGGTCGTTATAGGCCTCAACCAGCTAGCTTCAGCCGAGGTGGACGCTGACTTAGCCAAACGCCTGGGTATACACGTGGTCAGGCGCGCCACGGGTGGAGGGGCCGTATATCACGACGCCGGGAACCTCAACTATTCACTCATCTCCGACGCCGGAGAGACTGGCAGTTTGAGCATGTCGCGTTTTACGGGACCGGTTTGCCGGGCGCTGCGCACCCTAGGAGTTCCAGCCGAGGCCACAGGCCGCAACGACATAACTGTGGACGGACTCAAGGTCTCCGGTACTGCGCAGAGGCTGAGTGGGAGCAGAATACTGCACCATGGCACTCTGCTCTTCAAAACCGATGCCGCAACCATGTCGGCTGTACTTCGGCCGGATACGCGCAAATTCGAGTCCAAGGCCGCGAAAAGCGTGCGCTCGCGTGTGGGCCAGATAAGCGACTTTATGCCCGATGGCACGACATTTGCCGACTTTACCCGGGCGCTGCTTGAGGCCCTGGCAGGTGATGGACTTGCACGCGAGCAGTTGGATATGCAAGAGCTTGCAGAAGTTGCTGCACTGGCCGACGGCAAATACCGCACTTGGGACTGGACCTGGGGACGGACCCCGGACTTCAACTTCAGCAATTCGCGGCGATTCCCCGGTGGAAGCCTGAGCGTGTCGCTTAACGTCTCTCAGGGTGTCGTACGCAATGCGGCAATAAGCGGGGATTTTATGGCGTTAGTACCGTGCGGCGAGCTGTGCGACGCCCTTTGCGGGCTAAGGTTCGAGCGCGAAGAAATCAGCAGGGCATTGTCCGGGCAGAACTTGGAACACATACTGGGCGGCATTACAAAGGAAGAATTGCTTTTGCTAATGTTTGAGTGAGAAATAGCACGGATTTGTAACAAATGGTCAAAAATTTCTCAAAAATTTTATAGTTAACGCTGAATCTGTGAGAATGGTATTTCTTTCAGTTGCAACATGGCAGGAAAATAGACTATAATGTATCATACCGGGCGCGCCATATATTTTACGGTGCGCCCTTTTCGCAGCTTTTGGAGGGGAGCTAAATGAAAGACCTGAGAAAACTCGAAGAGATATGGGCTAAATTCGTCTATGAAGGCGAGATGGACGAGTCGGTCCAGCCTGCCGTGGCTGCTGGTTGGAGACGCTGCAAGGAGTCAGGCGTGAATCCTATCGGCGGCCTGGGACGCAGGGTGGACGACGAAGTTTTTCGCAGCATACGCGAGGCCAATTCGCACCTCATTGAGGCTGCAATGCCCATAATGCAGAGCGTGTTTGATATAGTACGGCGCACGGGATTCCTGATGGTGCTGACCGACAGCGTAGGGTACGTGCTTGAGACGATGGGCGACGAGCGCATAATGGCCAAAACCGAGGACCTGCGCTTCGTACCTGGCGCTCTATGGGACAATCAGAGCGTCGGCACAAATGCTATCAGCGTAGCGCTTGACTACAACACCGCTATACAGATGGCCGGAGCGGAGCACTACTGCCGCACCCATCACGGCTGGACGTGTTCAGCGTCGCCCATCCACGGTCCGGACGGGGAAGTGATAGGCTGTATCAACATGTCCGGCGACGCCGAGCAGGTGAACGATCACACCCTGGCCGTGGTTCTGGCCGCGGCCATAGGCATAGAGGGCAAGCTCTCGATTTTGCAGAGCGCAGAGCTCATGCGTTCGGCTCTGGAGGGCAGTGCGGACAGTATAGTGCTGTTGGGGGGTGGCTTCCGTCCGGTCTGGGTCAACAGCGCTGCAAAGCGGCTGCTGGAAATGGACGATACAGAGCTGTTTTCTACGGATTTCCGAAAACTTATACCGGACATTGATTGGGCGGGCAAAGGATGGTTGCACGGTGGAAGTTTTTCTGACGACGTGCGTTTGACGACTGGGAGCGGCGTGGTGCGATGCAGTGCGGCCATAACACATGCGCACACGCTTGGCAGCCGTACTATAAACGTGACACTGAAAAAGCAGAAGCATCTCATTGCTACCGTCAACCGGCTCACGGGCAACCGGGCGGCATATACCTTCGACGACATCATAACCGAGGACCCGGAGATGAAGAAAACTGTGGCACTGGCGGCCAGATATGCCAAATATGACGGCAATATACTCATAGAAGGAGAGTCAGGTACAGGCAAGGAACTGATAGCTCAGGCCATACACAATGCCGGAAGCCGGTCAGGCGGCCCGTTTGTAGCTGTCAACTGTGCGTCGCTTCACCGTGACAGGCTGGAAGAAGAGCTTTTCGGATACGAGCCTGACGCCATACCGGAACGGCGCGAAGGCAGCCCCGGCAAGTTTGAGCTTGCCCAGGGTGGTACGCTTTTCCTCGATGAGATAAGTGAGGTACCAATAGAGTTTCAAGCCAAGCTGCTGAGTGCAGTGGAATCGCACTGCATAACGCGCGTGGGCGGCAAACAGGAGATTGAGCTTGATATCCGCATCATATCTTCCACGAACCGCCATCTAGGTGCGCTGGCAGCCTCCGGAGCATTCCGCAGTGACCTTTTCTACCGCCTCAATGTACTGCTTATAGAAATACCGCCACTCAGGCGACGGCGCGGCGACATAAAGCTCTGCGCAGAACGTTTCCTGTCGCGGCTCAACAGTGACAATCCCAATATGAGCAAGACCATGTCCCCTGAATTCCTGGAGGGAATCATGAACTACGACTGGCCGGGGAATGTGCGAGAACTGCAAAACGGCATCGTCTGCGCATTCTACTCGACAAGCGAAGGTGAACTTGGTGCGCACAGCTTGCCATTCATGGTCGAAGAGTCAGGCGCTTCTGGGGAGACAGGCGAAGTAGACGCCCAGGAAGGGGAGACGCTCTCAGCTCTGACCCTCTCTGGAGGTGACGTTGAAAAGGCCGCACAGAGGCTGGGCATCAGCCGTGCTACCCTCTACAGGCGCATAAAACGCTACGGCATAGACGTCAAGGATTTGCGTCACAGTGTCTCAAATCTCAGCGACGGCTGAGAAAATCACAGCATATTCTCAAAGTGGTGAGATGAATTTGTCGAAATTCATCTCACCACTTTGATATTTTCCTGACTATTTGGTAATAAAGCTCAATAGTATCAAGGCTGATTTATTGGCAACGCTGAATTTATGAGAATTACATGCTTTGACTTGAGAAAATTAATTTAACATTGTATAATTATCAACGTAAAGCGCTGACAGAGGTGAGAAACATGAAAAAATACATTGTAGAGTTTGGCCTGGGTACTGATTTCCACGGTCAGGATGTGACCAAAGCGGCCAAAAAAGCTGCCAAGGATGCGATATCACGCAGTTGCCTGTGCGGCCTTGAAGATGTGTTGGGGCTGACGGACTTCAAGCGCCAGGTGTTTATAAGGGCGACGGTAGCGGTATCACGTCCGGAGCAGGTGGACTGTGAGGCAGTTGCGGCCGAATTCCCTGTGGGCACCGTGAAAGTTGTGCCAGTAGCCGGTGGACTGCGGTGTGACGGCCTGTGCATCCCGGAATTCGGTGATTGCGATAAGAGCATAGAAGCGGCGGTGGCCGCAGTTGAAGTTTATGTAGACGTGTAATCAGACTGTCGGACGAAGGAGAGAGCGGCCGGCATCCTGATAAGAGAGAAATATTGGAGTAAGGGAGGCGAGAGAAAGTCCGCAAGGAGAGAGGCGGGCTTTTGATAAATGAAAGGAGACAATTGAACAATGCTAAAACTCGATTTCACAGGGAAGAACGTCCTTGTCACCGGTGGAGGCAGGGGGCTGGGTAAAGCCTGCGCCCTGGCTTACGCTGAATGTGGTGCGGATGTGTTCATCGGGAACCGCAAAGAAGAAGAGGGCATGAAGACAGTTAGTGAGATAGAAGCCATGGGCCGCAGGTCGGGCTTCAAGCGCACTGACGTGTCTGTCAAGCAGGACGTTGACAGTCTGGTCGTTGCCGCGGAAGAGTTTTTCGATGGCAGGATAGACGTCATAATGCATGCTGCCGGCGTCATATCCACGTACGACTTTATGCTCGCGGAAGAGGACGAAATACGCCGGCTTTTCGATATCAACATCATGGGCACATCTCACATGTTGCAGGCGGGTCTTCGACACATGATGCCCCGCAAAAGTGGCAATATAGTTACCACGGCATCCATTGCCGGACGTACTAACCTGGGAATGCTCGAGCACTACTGCGTATCCAAAGCCGCCGTAATAAGCCTCACTCAAGCTGGCGCCAAGAAAGGCGCGCCATGCAACGTCAGGGTTAACGCGGTGGCGCCGGGAATTATACGCACCAGGATGTGGGAAGAAATTCTCGACGGTATGGCCACAGGCTTCCACGGCAGTGAAGGTGGACGGACTGCCGTAAGCGAAGAGGAGCGCGAGGCCAACTGGAACAACTCTGTACGCAATCTTATTCCGCTGGGAAGGGCGCAGCAGCCCGAAGACATAGCGTTTGGGGCGCTTTTCCTCTCCTCCGACCTGGCCCGGGAAATTACCGGACAGGTGCTGCACGTCGACGGAGGCTGCTGCATGGTATAAGCAATAAGCGATTTTAATTTTCACTTTAGAAGGAGGTTATTGAATGGCAATCAGCAATGAGCAGATGAAGGACATGTATGTGAAAATGCGCCGCATACGTGACTTCGAGAGCACGGCTGCGAAGCTGTTCGCGGAGGGCAAAATACCTGGCTTTGTCCACCTGTATCTGGGTGAGGAAGCTATAGCTCCCGCGGTCTGCGAGTGCCTGCGTGACGACGACTTTATCACCAGTACTCACCGCGGCCATGGACACATTATCGCCAAGGGCGGCGACCTTAACCTTATGATGGCCGAGCTCTTTGGACGTGAGACCGGCTACTGCAAGGGCAAGGGCGGCTCAATGCACATAGCCGACCGCGACAAGGGCATACTCGGCGCCAACGGCATCGTCGGCGCGGGCCACTGCATAGCCTGCGGCGCGGGCCTGTCGGCCAAAATCCGCGGTACTGACCAGGTTTGCGTCTGCTTCTTCGGCGACGGCTCGACAAACCAGGGCACCTTCCACGAGTCGCTGAACATGGCGAGCATCTGGAAACTGCCGGTCATCTTCGTCTGCGAGAACAACCACTACGGCATTTCCATGAGTCAGGACCGCCACCAGGCGATAAAGGACGTAGCCGACCGCGGCGCGGCCTACAACATCCCCGGCGTTTCTGTAGACGGCAACGATCCGCTGGCCGTGTACGAGGCCGCTCAGGAGGCCGTGGCCAGGGCTCGTGCGGGCAAGGGCCCGACGCTTGTGGAGTGCAAGACCTATCGCCAGCACGGACACTTTGAGGGCGACCCCGCTATCTATAAGCCCAAGGAGGAGCAGGCCGCGTGGATGGAGAAGGACCCCATGCCGCGCTATGCCAATTTCCTCGTTGAAAACGGCGTCATGACCCAGGAGGAAGTCGACGCAGTCGATGCCCAGGTTGCGAAGGAGATTGAGGACGCCATCGCCTTTGCCGACGCCCAGCCCATCCCCGCCGTGGAGACTGCGGTTGTGGATGTGTATTCCGACATAGTTGAGGAGGTGCGCGACAGATGAAGATGATGACTTACGCAGAAGGCATCCGCGAGGGTATGAGCATCAGGATGCGTGAAGACCCCAACGTAATACTCTTCGGCGAGGACGTCGGCAAGTTCGGCGGCTGCTTCGGCGTGTCGATGGGTATGATAGACGAATTCGGCGAAGAGCGCGTGCGCGATACGCCGATATCCGAAGGTGCCATAATAGGCTGTGCCGTCGGCGCCTCCGCAACGGGCCTCAGGCCCATAGCTGAGTTGATGTTCTGTGACTTCCTCACTGTCGGCATGGACCAGCTCGTGAACCAGGCGGCCAAGATGCGCTACATGTTCGGTGGCAAGATCTCTCTGCCGATGGTTGTTCGCCTCCCCGCGGGTGCGGGTACGGGCGCTGCGGCGCAGCACTCTCAGAGCCTCGAAGCTTGGCTGACCCACGTCCCCGGCCTCAAAGTTGTCTACCCCTCCTGCGCAGAGGATGCCCTGGGCCTCATGCTCACGGCCATCGACGACAACGACCCCGTCATGTATTTCGAGAACAAAGTCCTGCTGAGCATGAAGAGCGAGGTCAACTCCTTTGAGCCTATCCCGCTTGGCAAGGGCAAGATATGCCGCGAGGGCGAAGACCTGACGATAATCACCTACGGTAAGCAGGTTTATGATGCGCTTGAGGCGGCTGAAAAGCTCGCCGCCGACGGCATAAGCGTTGAAGTCGTTGACCTTCGCAGCCTCTATCCGCTGGACAAGGAACTCATAGCCGAGTCTGTCAGCAAAACGCACCATGCTCTGGTAGTCACTGAAGAAGTCAGGCGTGGCGGTTTCGGCGGCGAGATAAGTGCGATAATAGGCGAGGAACTTTTCGACTACCTCGACGCACCAGTTGTGCGTATCGGCGCGCTTGATACTCCCGTCCCGTTTGCACCTGTGCTGGAGCAGTACTACATGCCCAACGCCCAGGACATCATAAACGGAGCTAAGAAGATCCTGTAAGGCACACCTTCCCATACTGGGCCCGCGCAAGGGCGCGAGAGCGCTTCACTTGCGCGGGCCGTTTTAGTAGCTTCGGCCCATGGCTGAAGCAGAGTGACCGGGCCGAAAACGGCAAGGAGGTGCTCTATGGCATCCATAGGTATAATAGCAAACCCGGCGTCCGGCAAGGACATACGCCGGCTGGTGTCTTATGCCACTACGATAGACAACAATGAAAAGGTAAATATATGCAAGCGCATCGTCCTCGCGGCCCAGGGTCTGGGTGTGGACGAGGCGCTGTTTATGCCGGACACCTTTATGATAGGCTACGCTGTCAAGGACTCACTTGAGGACGACGGAGTGCTTGAAGCCACTCTGGGCCTGCTGGACTTCGAGCTGGAAGCCACGATGGAGGATACAGTGCTTGCCACAGGGCTGATGGTTGAGCGTGGCGTGGGCTGCGTTGTGGTGCTTGGCGGCGACGGTACTTCGCGTGCAGCGGCGAAAGCAATAGGCGATACGCCCATGCTGAGCATTTCAACAGGTACAAACAACGTCTACCCAGCTATGATGGAAGGTACAGTGGCCGGCATGGCCGCAGCTGCGGCGGCACTGATTGAAGAGCCGCGCGAGTGCTGCATACACGACAAGAAGATAACTATTTTCGTAAACGGCCAGATGAGGGACATAGCGCTCATAGACGCCGTTGTGTCTGACGATTTTTACGCCGGGGCTAAAGCCATCTGGGACCCCGAGCGTATACGGCGAATTGTTGTGACGCGCTGCCATCCGGCCACAATAGGTTTCTCTGCCGTGGCCGGGGCCTACGAGATAGTGGAAGATACGGATGACTTCGGCCTGGCCATAACCCTCGGTACTGAGGGTAGGGGAGTGCTTGCACCGATTGCGGCGGGCGTGCTGACTCCTGTCCACGTCTCTCAGGCTAAGAAAATCGCCCTGGGCGAAGAATACAGTTTCGTTTCGGATACGAGATGCATGATAGCGCTCGACGGTGAGCGTGAAGTGCGTGTACAGCCGGGCGACGAGGTCAGGTTCGTCATAAACCGTGATGGTCCCTGGAGAGTCCAGCCACGCAAAATTCTCTCGCGTGCGGCTGAGCTGGGAATGTACGATATAGAGTAAGGAGGTCAGTACATGGCGAAAGTTATAGTGATGCCCAAACTGGGCCTGACGATGACCGAGGGCACGGTCAGCAAGTGGCTCAAAAACGAGGGCGACGAAGTCAAAGAGGGCGAAGGCCTCTTTGAAGTTGAGACAGATAAGCTTACCAATACGATAGAAGCGAGCGCTTCCGGTACGCTGTTGAAAATAGTGGCGCCTGAAGGCAGCGAAGTGCCCTGCCTGAAGCCGGTGGCGGTAATAGGCGCGCCGGGTGAGGATTATGCGGCGCTGTTGGGCGGCGAGGCTGAAGCGGCAGCCAAGCCGCAGGCTGAGGCTGCTCCGGCCGCTGCTACCGCACCCTCAGCACCTGCGAGAAAGCCGGGTGAGAGGGTACTGGCCTCTCCGGCGGCTAAAAAGCTCGCCAAAGAGATGGGTATTGACATAGCCCTGGTCCCCGGCACCGGACCCAAGGGCCGTATCACTGAGGAGGACGTGAAAAACTACAAGCCCGCCGCGCCTGCCGCCCCCGAGCAGCCGGAGGAGCCTAAAGTCAAGGCGAGCCCCCTCGCGGCCAAGGTCGCCGCAGACATCGGCGTCGATATCAGCAGCGTGGCCGCGCATGGCCGCGTGTTGGCCGCCGACATATTGGCCGCTGTCAGCAAGGGCGGCGCGGCTCCGGCTGACGAAAAGCCGCGCGAGGAAGTTGTGCCGATGAACGGCATGCGCAAGGCGATAGCGCGCAACATGCAGAACTCGCATATGACCAGCCCCACCGTCACCTTCAACCTGGGTATAGATATGACGGAGCTCAAGCGCCTGCGTGACCAGCTCAAGAGCGGCGATGTCAAGGTCAGCTACACGGATATACTCGTCAAGGTGGTCGCCCATGCGCTCACTGAGTTCCCGATATTGAACTGCTCTGTGGAGGACAACAAGATAATCTACAAGCACTATGTGAATATGGGCGTCGCTGTCGCGCTCGACAACGGCCTCGTGGTCCCGAACGTGCGCGACGCGGACAAGAAGACGCTCACCCAGATATCCAAAGAGGTCAAGGAGCTGGCAGACCTGGCCCGCGAGGGCAAGCTGCCCATGGACGCGCTCACCGGCGGTACCTTTACCATAACCAACCTCGGAATGTTTGGAATCGAGAGTTTTTCACCTATTATAAATCAGCCTGAGGTGGCAATACTTGGCGTGAATACGATGCAGGACAAGGTTGTCGTAGTGGACGGCGAAATATGTGTACGGCCCATCATGAACCTCTCGCTGACCGCTGACCACAGGGTTATTGACGGCTCCACGGCTGCCCAGTTCCTGCAGCGCGTCAAGAAGCTGATGGAGAATCCCGCGCTGCTGCTCGCATAAGGAGGCAGGTATGAAAGAAATAGTGATGCCCAAATTGGGCTTGACGATGACAGAAGGCACGGTCAGCAAGTGGCTCAAAAACGAGGGCGACGAAGTCAAGGAGGGCGAAGGCCTCTTTGAAGTCGAGACCGACAAGCTCACTAACACCATAGAGGCGAGCGCCTCAGGTACTCTGCTTAAGATATACGTGCCTGAGGGCGGCAGCGCCAAATGCCTTGAGCGCGTGGCAGTTATAGGCGAGCCCGGCGAGGTGGTGCCGGAAGCGGAAGCCGCTCCGGCGGCCAGTGCTCCGGCTCCGACGGCTGAGGCTGCCGCTGAGGCCGGGAGCGTGCTTGTAATCGGCGGTGGCCCCGGAGGCTATGTCGCCGCTATCCGCGCCGCACAGCTCGGGGCCAAGGTCACGCTGGTAGAGCGTGACAGGATAGGCGGCACCTGCCTCAACCGAGGCTGTATGCCGACTAAGGCGCTGCTGCACTCGGCAGAGGTCTACGAGCTGGCGACGCACTCCGAAAATATCGGCATTATCGGCCGCGACGTGGGCGTGGACTGGGCTAAGGTCCAGGCAAACCGCCAGAGCGTCAGCGACAAGCTCACGGGCGGCGTGGCCGCGCTCATGCGCGCCAACAAGATAACGGTGGAGAGCGGCGACGCCGTCTTTACCGGACCCAAGACTGTCAAAGTCGGCGATAAGACTCTCACCGCAGACAAAATTATCATCGCCTCCGGCTCACACCCGATCATGCCGCCGATTCCCGGCGTGAAGGAGTCCAAGGCTGTAATTGACTCCACCGGCGCGTTGACGCTGGACCACGTGCCGGAGAGCCTGCTGGTCATAGGCGGCGGCGTCATCGGCATCGAGCTCGGCAGCGCGTACATGCGCTTCGGCACAAAGGTGACCGTTGTGGAGATGCTGCCAAAGCTTCTGCCGCTCATGGACTCCGAACTCACCGGCATGGTGCAGGCCCAGCTCGAAGCCGCAGGTATGGAGATACTCACCAGCTCGAGTGTAGTTGCCGTCACCGACACCGCCAACGGTGCGGATGTGAAGGTGAAAACGCCCTCCGGTGAGCGGGTGATCCCCGCAGAGAAGGTTCTTGTCAGCGTGGGACGCGGGCCCAATACTGACGGACTGGGCCTCGACAAAGCCGGTATCGCTCTGGACAAGGGCTACATAGTCACAAATGAGCGCATGGAGACGAACGTCCCGGGCGTCTACGCCGTCGGCGACTGCAACGGCAAGCTCATGCTGGCCCACGCGGCGATGGCGATGGGCGAGGCAGCGGCTGAGAACGCCATGGGCGGCAGCGCCACCTTCAACCCCGATGCAAGCCCGAGCTGCGCCTATGTCGGGCCTGAGTTTGCCTGCGTCGGTCTCACCGAGGAGCGCTGCGAAGAGCTCGGCATCGAGTACAAGGTCGGCCGCTTCCCGACGAGCGCCAACGGCAAGAGCCTCGTTGTGGGCGCGGTGAACGGTATGATCAAGGTGGTGGCCGGGGCGCAATACGGAGAAATCCTCGGCGTACACATCCTGGCCGACCGCGCGACGGACCTCATAGAAGAGGCAGCCCTGGCCATAAGGCTCGAAGCCACGCTCGACGAGCTGGTGGACACCATACACTGCCACCCGACCGTGGCCGAGGGACTGCGCGAGGCCGCGCTGGCCGCCGACAAGAGGGCGGTACACATACCCAACAAGAAATAAGGAGGAGAGCGCATGCTCAACGCAGCATTCATATTCATAGCCGGCGGCGCCGATCCGGCGGTCAACCGCTCCACAGTCGAGACGCCCAGCGTCTGCCTGACGGCTATCGGAGTTTCCACCTACGAGCAGGGCGTTGAAGCGGCCATAGAAATGGCCGACGCCGGCTGCACGGCAATAGAGCTCTGCGGTGGCTTCGGCATCCGCGGCACCTATATGGTGCAGGAGGCCGTCAAAGGAAAGGCGAGAGTGGGAGCCGTGAGATTTGACCTCCACCCCGGCCTCGACAACAAGAGCGGCGACGAGATATTTTGAATAATAACCAAAACGCAAAATGGCCCGGCATTGCTGCCGGGCCATTACTTTTATATCAGAATCAACGCTGCAAGCGCATACTCTGCCGCGAGCAGTAAATATAGCAGCACACGCCCCAGCCGCGCCTGGGAAATGGAACGAAGTGTTTTGAAGATGAGCGCTGCCGTGACCGCCGAGGCAAGTGTGAAAGCCTCAAATACTGTGAACATGAGAAGTACCTGCAAGCCTCTCGGAGCTGCGAACAGTGCCGCGGCAATTATGCCCGGCTGCGCAGAGGCAAGCGGCAGAGCGCACTTGCAGCAATACACCCGCAAGCGGGAGCCAAGCGCCGTGTGCAGTACGTCAAGTGCGCCGGGCGTGAGCTCGTGGACAAGCGCAGGGTAGAACAATTCCACCGCAGGAAAAGCAAGCGCCGGAAACCATGCGGCGACGGACAGCGCACTTGCGCTGCCGGACGCGAGGGCGCCGGTTGCAACCAGCAAGACGTATCTTATCAGCAGCCGGAGCCATGGGCGCACAGCAGCGAGGTCCTTGGCCGCGAGCGCTGTGAGAGGGGAGACCGCCAGATCCAGGGTGTCCGGTCTCGTAGGCCGGGCGTTCAAACTCGCACGCGGCCGGGACAAACTCGCCGCTGCCAGCAATAGGCACAGTCCAGCCAACAGCATTGAGACGAAGATGGGCAGCAGCGGGTGCAGCCTGCCGCCGAACACGTAAAGACAGCTCATGAAGACAGTCAAGGCAAACATCAGCGCAGTATTGCCGCGCAGCGGCACTTCCTCGCGGGAGCGCATGAGCAGCACCAGGTCAAGCAAACTGCACATAAACGATGTGAAGCACACCGCTGCAGCCGTTGTGGGCGTCAGCATGCCCACATACAGCGCCTTTCCTGTATAAAAGGGCGCGGCTAGGTCGTTAATTGCCAGCCCGGCCAGAGTGCAGAGCGCGCCGGTCATAGCAGGGAGCAGCGTTTTTCCGAGCGCCAAAAGAGTTCTGCTTTTAATGGCCACGAGCAGCACGTCAAGCCCGCCGGAGCGTCTCTCACTGACCGATGTCCGAAACACAAGCTCTCCACCGAAACAGGAGACCGCGATTGATAAGATGAGGAAGCAGGTACCCAAGTCAAAGAGCGGCGTCGTGGCCAGAATATTTGCCGCCATCGGCGTACAAAGCGCGAGTGGCACACACAAAAACAGCCAGCGGCAGCGCCCGAGAATGACGGCCTCCTTCCACATCAGGGCCCGCGCCGTCATGATGCGTCCACCAGCGCGCCGCGAGTGAGAACTATACGGCGGCCTGCGGCCCTCTCAAAGCTGTGGGATATACACAAGACTGTCCTGCCGCCGGACGTAAGTCTGGGGACGAGCTCATAAAAAGCCGCCCTGGCCTCTCTGTCGAGCGCGTTAAGCGGCTCGTCCAGCACCAGAAAATCTGCCGGTATGGCGCACGCGCAGACGATGGCGCACTTCTTTTGCATACCGAGCGAGAGCGCAGCAACCCGTTCATGCGCGTGCTCTGCCAGACCGAAACCCTCCAGCAGTGCCAGTGCGCGTCGGATTTACACCGGTCCGCGCCATACAGCCCAAGGCGAAAACGGAGGTTTTGCCGTATTGTCAGCTCCGGATATATGCCGTTTGAGTCGGGGAGGTAGCTCATTATGCAGCCCTTCGGCCTTTTTACCTCGCCGGAGTTGGGCTTTAACAGCCCCAGCACAATTCGCGCCAGCGTTGTTTTACCCACACCGTTTTCTCCTTGCAAGATGTAGAAAATGCCGGGCTCAAAGTCATAACTGATTCCGCTGAATATGTTCCTGTCGTACCCGAAACTTACATTACAAAGCCGTATCAAACACCCACCTCCTGCAAGATATTTAAGAAATTATACCATGAGCTCTGGAAATTTGCAATTTTACAGACTTTTTCTACTTGACACGCTTGCTCTAATCTGTTAGAGTGTAATTGAACTCTAATGGATTAGAGGAGGAGTGCATTATGGCTACGCCTAAGATATTTGAGAGTGAGTACAAGTTTTGCCTTATACTCTGGGAGCACGAGCCGGTGAAGAGCAGCGAACTGGTGGCGCTCTGCCGTGAGAAGCTGGGCTGGAAGCCTACGACTACATATACGGTTATTAAGCGCCTGGCCGAGCGCGGGGTGCTGAAAAACGAGAACACGATTGTCACCTCGCTGGTCTCGAAGGATGAGGCCCAGGCGGCAGAGATAGACGAACTTGTGGAGACGCGTTTTGGAGGCTCGCTGCCTGCCTTCATAGCGGCCTTTACGCGCAGCCAGAAGCTGGACGCCGGGGAGATAGACAAGGTGCAGGAGATGATAGACCGGTACCGGAGGGGAGAGGGAGATGGCTGACATATTCCTCAAAGTGCTCAACATGAGCATATCCGCGAGTTGGCTCATACTGGCCGTGGTGCTGCTGCGCCTTGTGCTGAAAAAGGCGCCCAGGTGGGTAAATCCACTGCTCTGGGGCATAGTTGCGCTCAGGCTCATAATGCCCTTTTCCATAGAGAGCGTGCTGAGCCTCATACCGAGCGCGGAGACGGTCAGTACCCAGATGGTGGAGGTAGGCACGCCAGCGGGAAATGTGACCCAGGTGATACAGCCTGTCTTTAACAGCGGTGTGTCCGCAATAGACAGGGCGGTGGCTCCAGTTTTCAACGAGACCTTCACGCCGGAGGCGGTGGTAAGCGCAGACCCCTTGCAGATAGTTTCGGCCATAGCCTCGGCAATCTGGCTGTTTGGCATAGCGGCGATGCTGATATACGCCATTGCCAGCTCCATGAGCCTGCGCAACCGGGTGAGCAGGGCTGTGCAGTTCGAGGAAAACGTGTACGTGAGCGACCAGGTGCCGTCCCCGTTTGTGATGGGCATTTTCAGGCCCAGGATCTATCTGCCCTGCGGTATGGATGAGGAGGACATACAGTTAGTGTTGGCGCACGAGCGCGCACATATTGCACGGCGCGACACCTGGATAAAGCCGCTGGGTTTTGCCATACTGTGCCTGCACTGGTTTAACCCACTGGTCTGGCTGGCATGGGTACTGTTCTGCCGCGACATAGAGTACGCCTGCGACGAGAGCGTTGTAAAGTCCCTCGACAGGGAAAGCCGGGCCGACTACTCCCAGGCTCTGCTCAACTGCCAGAACAGGAAGCGCATAGCCGTATTCAGCCCGTTGGCCTTTGGAGAGGCGCGGGTGGGCTCGCGCGTAAAGCGCGTGCTCAACTACAAGAAGCCGGCGCTGTGGATAGCTGTCTGCGCGATTGTGGCGGCCATAGTGCTCGCCGTGTGCTTCCTAACAAACCCGGTGAGCGGGAATCAGGGTTTCAACCCAAATGAAATACCCTACACAGACAAAGCGGGGGAGAGCCCGGCAGATGTGCTGTTCGAAGCCCGCAGGTACGCGGCCGGAGAGGCCAACAGGCTCGTAGAGCTCGGCATAGACATAGAGAGCGCGAGGGTATCCGACATAACGGAGCGCGACGCAAACCACTCTGGCACGGACACGGAAGGGCGGCAATACCGGCTCACGTTCTACGCCGTGGATTACACCCTCTCAGGTACGGACATGCAGCTCGACGAGGCGCCGGAGGGCTATGTACTGGACGGCATAGACTTAAACCCGGAAAGCACAACGTATCTGCTCTTCAAGGCCGTGGACGGTGGATACGAGTACATTTCCGCTGTGCGTGAGAGCGAGATAGAAGCGGAGTACTTGCCCACGGAGGACACGGAGCCCTTCAACTACTTTGCCCGCTATATGTACGCCGAGTACGTCCACGAGCGCTACAGCTTCACGGCCAGCGACATAGTAGTGGACAGCTCCATTGGCAACACAGTGCCAGTACAGGTGCTGGACCTCGTCACGGAAATGGTCGCAAGCAATGCGGAAAACGGCTCAATAATAGGCCCGGAGGGTAACCTCTACGGGCCCTATGCCGTCACGGAGATTGAGATTGTTGACCTCACACCGCACGTGACAAACGCCGGAGGCGTAACCGAGAGCGGCCAGGAATATACGCTCACGTTCTATGCGCTGCGCTACCGCTGCCGCATTGAGCCCACGGGCTGCCTCGTGCCGGACATGTACACTCTCGACGGCGACTATATTACCACCGATAAGCCGACATACCTGCTTTTTTACGAGAGCGGCGGCCAGTACACCTATATAGGCGGCATCGGCGGCACTGTCTACGAGACAGACGAGGAATTTGACAGCAGCGCGGCAGACCTCTTTGAAAGCTACAGCTACAGCATGTACTACTCCGCGGCGAGCTTCACTCTGCCCGATGGCCTCACTGTGGGTGAGTACGAGCTCGGCTTCGGCTACTGCGGCGGCTGGTCGCTCTTGCCGCAGGCCTACGAGGCGTATGACACCTACCTGAGCGATAGCCAGAACGACAGCTACAGTACGGCCTCAGGCAGCGTGCTCACGGTGAGCGGAGGGGCATTTATCCACGACGCCTCCGGAAACATAACCGGCGTCGATATGCTCTGGATGCACGCCTCGTTCGAGGGCGGCGAGAGCTACGATGGACTGCAATATCCGGCCTATATCACGCACACCTACTTCGATTTGTATACCAACGGGGAATACACTTACCTCCAGGACAAGGGAATTACGCCCGAATACGGACAGAGCGAGTACTGGACGGTGTTCCTAGCCAGGCCCGAGGACGAAATTGGCTACATGCTCTCGCTGGATGCGAGGCAGTTCAGCCGCGAGGACGCCATCGCCTTCGCCGCTACCTTCCGCTTCCAGGACGAGGCGAACGGCATCACGGCAGACAGCGTGGAAGTGAGTTTCGACCCCGGCGACGGCTTCCCGGCGAACGTGCTTTCGGCGGCAAAGGAATATGTGGCCTCAGTGGCCAACAGCGTGGACGGAGTGACACGCGCGCAGATAACCAGCATGGGTGTCGTAAATGCTGGAGCGAGCGGAACCCTGCAGGGAGGGGAGGACTACACCCTCGACTTCTTCTATGTGGACTGGTGGCTCGAGGCCGGAGACGGCGTCGTGCGGGAGTATACGGGCGCGGACACCACCTATCTGCTGTTCCGACGCTCCGCGAGCGGGGACATATGGATCTGCGCCACAACCCAGAGCGAGATCGAGGCCATTGGCCGCGAATACGCCGGGCTCTACGACAACGAGTACGAGGCCGCGGCGCGGCAGTTGTACGCGGAATCTTTAGGCTACAGCGCGCATGAAATAGACGGTTTCACCTGGCAGGACGTCGAATTTGAAGCATCTGTGCCCGACATCCCCGAGGCCGTACAGGCTCTGATAGCCTCCGAGGTGGCCGGTTATGCCAATTCCGTGCAGGCCATGGGCCTTTCCGGCTCCACCGGCAGCGAGTTCAACGTGAGTTCGGCGTTTGTAAGCGAGGTAGTGGTGCACCCGGTGAACCTGACGCCCGACGAGGGCGAGCTCAACTTTTATGAGTTCCGCTACGGCTGTGTGCTGGACGCGCAGCAGGGCGTGGAAATCACAGGTTATATCCGAGAAGGCGAGCGGCTCTATGTGGACAACAACCCCTGCCTCCTTGTGCTCGAAACAGGCGGCGACTGCGAGCTGATTTACCGCACTAACTGGCATGTGATAGACACAAACTGGTCGTCTGTCGGGTTCATAGCGCAGTACGGCGACGCGTGGAACGCCGCCGCGGCAATTACCTACGAGAACTATCTCACGCGAAAATCGTCCCTCGACGCCCAGAACGTCGAGAACGGAGCGGGAGTTAGCGCCGGGGCGAGCGTGCTCTCTGCCGCGCGCGAGTACGTGGCCGCTATGGCCGCTGCAAGTTCGGCAAATATAGAGGGCGCTCAAATAGACGCGCTGGACCTGCGCGCCACGGTTCAGGCTGAAGGCCCCGACGGCAATGAGCACAGCGTGGAATGTTACTACCTTGCTTACAGCTTTGACACTGCAGTGGACACGACGGCTCAGCCGGAGCTCTTAATGGGTGTATACAACGACTCCACCGGATTTTTTGCCGGAACCATGTACTATAGCGACTTTGTGCAAAACTACTCCAGCGACTACGCCGCTGCGGCCCGCGCCATACTCTCTAGCGACACAGCGGGAGTTGCCGGCGCATCAAATGCCAGTGTACAGGTGTATCCGACGGGTGTGCCCGGCGCGGCCGTGAAGAGCGACTTCACACAGGAACAGTTTGACGAACTTTGGACGCGCGTGCGCGATAGTTACGACTATTCGGGAGAAGATGGCTATACCGTCACCTTCCGAGATACCTCGCCGCTCTATGACATATCCGAAAGCTATAACGTCAAGACCGGGGACCCTGATTACGGGTTCGTGGATGGGCTCTATCTGGGAGCGTGAAAGGAGAAAAGGATGAAGAGACTGGCTGCATTGGCGCTCATTCTCGCTTTGTGTCTCTCGGCCTGCGGCACCGCAAATGCCGGGCCCAGCCCGACGCCGGAAGCTACGCCGTTGCCAACCGCCACACCGGTGCCGGTGGAAGAGGCCTCCAGCGGGGTCTCACCGCTTTGCACGGCCGTTTTGCGCGAGCTAAGGCATGTGCGTTCAAGCGAATTCAGGAGCGAGGACGACGAGTGGCAAATACGTGAAACGCTAAAATATTTCTTCCTCCTGCGCCGGAATATCGACTGCGAGCGGGAATATGACATACCGGACTTCTCGGTGTTCTTTGACGAGACGTCGCCGGACTACGACAATCTCGTCTACAACATAGACAAGGCGCGTTATTACCGCCTGCTCGCGGAACAGGATGATTCGCTGGATTACGTCTGGTACAACTGCACTCTCACCATTGAGAGCCTGCAAATAGACGGAAATACGGCGCGGGCGCAGGTATATGACAGCATGGATATGATTTACGAGGGCATGAGATTCATGTCCGGCGCGGGTACGACCAACTACGTAGAGCTTGCAAAAGTAGACGGCGTGTGGCTCATGACAGATATCCACGCCGCGGACACGTTCGACGGAGCCGTAACCCATGAGGAATTGTTGGAGATGATATACCAGCTTTCTGACGGAGAAGTCTGAGGAGGGAGAACATGAGTGATCTGTTTTTGAAAGTTTTAAACATGAGCATCTCGGCAAGCTGGATTATACTTGCAATATTGCTGCTGCGCCTTGTGCTCAAGAGGGCTCCGAAGTGGGTGAACCCACTGCTGTGGTGCATAGCCGGGCTGCGGCTGGTGATGCCCTTCTCGATTGAGAGCGCGCTGAGCCTGCTGCCCAGCGCCGAGACTGTGGTGACGGGCAGCGTGGGCTACGCCACGGTGCCGGTCATAAACAGCGGCTTCGAGAATGTGAACACTGCCGTCAACGGGGCCATGGGCAATATTTTCACCCCTCCGTCTGACGGAATTGTGGGCCCGGCCTTTGTTCTTACGAACGTCATAGCGCTTATATGGCTGCTGGGCGCCGTGGCGATGGCGGTCTACGCCCTTGTGAGCTGGTACACGCTCCGGCGCCGGGTCGCGACGGCCACAAAGCTCGAGGGCAATGTGTACGAGAGCGAGTTCGTTTCAACGCCATTCGTGCTGGGCATTTTCAGGCCGAAAATCTACCTGCCTTACAGCCTGACAGAAGAAGAGCGCCGCCACGTCCTGGCCCATGAGCGCGCGCACATAGCTAGGCGTGACAACTGGATAAAGCCGCTGGGCTTCGCCATACTCTGCCTGCACTGGTTTAACCCCCTGGTCTGGCTTGCCTACATCCTGCTCTGCCGCGACATAGAGTACGCCTGTGACGAGCGGGTGGTGAAGAATATGGGCGTCCAGGACAGGGCCGGTTACTCCGAAGCGCTTCTCTCCTGCAGCGTACACAGCCGCAGAATAGCGGCCTGCCCTCTGGCCTTCGGTGAAGGCGGCGTGAAGGGCCGTGTCCGTGGAGTGCTCAGCTATAAACGGCCGGCATTTTGGATCATAGCCGTGGCCCTGGCGTCATGCGCCGTCCTTGCCGTGTGCTTCCTGACGGACCCTGTGAGCAGCGCGGGCGAAACGCCCACGGAGACGGAAAATCCCTTCGACTCGACCATGATAGCTGTGGGCTTCTATGACGAAGATATACCGGAGAGCGTTATAGAGGCGGCACGCACGTACGTCGCCGACCAGGCGAACCGCTGGGCAGAAACGGGCGCGCACAACTCTGAGCTGGGGCTCAAAAACTACTCCGTAACCGGCGGCAGCGTGAGCTCGCTCGAGCTCATAGAGACCGGCGTACAGGCAGATCTGGATGGCGGCTGGGAGGGTGAGCTGTGCCTTGCCAGGGTTGGGTACTATCTGGACCTGAGTTCCTACGAGGATTTCGTGGCTATCGGCAGCGTGAGCGTGGACGAAAACGGCCGCCTCACGGATTCCGACGCGGCCTACCTGCTCCTGATACGGGAAAACAATGACGGCGTTGCCGAGGAGACAATGTACTCTCTGATGTGGTATACGAGCGAGAGCGCGATAGACGAGATATATGCCAGCCCGAGCGTCAACTCGCAGTATCCGGACAAGTATACCGCGGCGGCGCATATTCTCCAGAATCAGTATAACTCCTACTGGGGCAATTTGAACTATGGTGGAGCTGCCACCATCACTTTCAACCGCGATGAGATACCTGGAGCCGTCATGAACCGGCTGCTGGCGAATGTGGCATACAACGCCTATAACGGTTGGACGGACTATCTGGTCCCGGGCGAGAGTGCAGGCGAGGTGTCAGACATAGAGCTCACCGGCACAGATGTCATAGACGCCGGGTCCATAGTTAACGGCGGCAGCGAGTATAACTTCACTTTCTATAAGACTAAGTCGCGCTTCCGTGTCTCGGAGCCTGAGAACTTCCCGGATGCAGTGGGATATGAGCTCAAGGACGGCTGGGTGTACGCGCCCGAGGTCTACTACTTATACTGCGAGGGCGAGGCCTGGAGCGGCATGATATGCGGCTTTTGGCAGGCGGCGCTGGACCACTTCGATACGCCTGAGCAGCTGGCCAACTATCCCGACAAGTACGCCGCCGCGGCCGGATATTACGCCAATGACCTCTTTGAGCGGCTAGGCTATGGCAAAGCTACCTTTGAGCAGCCCGAGTGGACCACACTCTACGGCTTCGAGCCCTATACCATAGGCGAGCGCGGAGGCTGGCTGCTCACGCCCATGCTCCGGCAGAGCTATGGGAAAACGGCGTACTACGCCTATGACTATATGCTCGCGTCGGGTTTTGTCCTCACCTGCGGCGTGAGCTGGGACGGGGACAACATAGACCTCACGGGCTTCAACTGGCGTGATGTTACGCTCGAAGAGGCGCAGTATCTTGTAATAGACGGCATGGACGGCACATCTGCCGCCATAGCGCATCTCAAATGTGACATCTACAGTGAAACGGAACTTGCCTCACTCGCCGCACAGGGGATAGACATCCCGGAAAACGAGCGGCAGAGCGGGTTCTGGGCGGTGTTCCTGGCCCGGCCCGGAGAAAGTGTAGGCTATCTGCTGGGCCTGAGCGACGAGAGCTTCAGCCGCGAGGACGTCATAGACTTCGCTTCGAGTTTCAGCTTTGGCAGCTGAAGGCGAAACTTATATATAAACACGACGGAGGTCATACCTCCGTCGTGTTTATTTTCTCACAATCTGACAAATCACTTTACAACTGAGCCGCAATGGTTTAGCATATCTTCAGAGAGCGATATAAGCGCAACCACGAAAGGAGACAACACAATGGCAAAGAAGAAAACGATACTCGACCTCTATAAGATGAAGGAAAACGGGGAGAAGGCCGTCTGGATGGTCATGTACGACTCCCTGTTCGCATCTTACGCCGAGGAGGCCGGTATGGATATGATACTCTGCGGCGACTCCATGGGCATGATCGTATACGGCTACGAGGGCACTGTGCCCGTCACGATGGATATGAGCATAGCCCATTGCCAGGGCGTGCGCCGCGGCGCGCCCAACACCTACCTGATTGGCGACCTGCCCTTTGGCGCGTACCACGCCAGCGTGGAAGACGCCGTGCGCAACGCGGTGCGCTTCTATAAAGAGGCAGACGTCGATGCCGTGAAGCTCGAGGGCGGCGTGGCCGTGGCCGACAAGATAGAGGCGATTGCCAAGGCCGGCATGGTCGTCTTTGGTCACATCGGGCTCACCCCGCAGTCCAGCGCCAGCATGGGCGGCTTCAAGGCCCAGGGCCGCACTACTGACAGCGCCAAGGCCGTCATAGAGGACGCTCTGGCTGTCTGGAAGGCAGGAGCGCGCGTGCTGCTGCTCGAGGGCGTGCCAGAGGAGGTCTGCGCCTATGTCCACAAGATGCTGCCCATCCCCGTCTACGGCATAGGCGCCGGCGCGGACTGCGACGGCCAGGTGCTGCTTTCGGCTGACGCTCTGGGCATGTACAAGAACTTCACGCCCAAGTTCACAAAGAAGTACTGCGACATAGCCGCCATCGCCACCAAGGGCATGGCCGACTATATAAAGGAAGTCAAGGAGGGCAGCTTCCCCGCGCCCGAGCATAAGTACAAGATCAGCGGTGATATAGCTGACTTTGAGAAGCTGTTTGACGAAATGGCGCCGCTTTTCAAGGACGAGGCTTGACAGTCCAGGCAGGGCAAAGTATAATCCGCTTTGTAAGGTATGGCGCCTCCGGCGCCGCCGCCAGAACGACAGAGTAGGTCCAGCGCGTCAAGTGCCGTGGGATGGGAAGTTGCCCACGGACGAAGGGGAGGAGAGCTCTCCGCGGTGCTGAGTCCGCATCCGCTGCCACCCAAGGCGTTTACAGCTCCTTTCGTGGCAACTGTCACGAAAGGAGTTTTATTTTGAAAAAACTGAATACCCGCACTATTGCCCAGCTCGCAATACTGGTGGCGATGGAAGTCGTGCTTTCGCGCTTCCTGTCCATCAATATTTGGAGCAACAAGATCGGCTTCGCCTTTGTGCCCGTGGCCGTGACGGCAATGCTTTACGGCCCTCTGACTACGGGCCTCACTGCGGCTGCGGCCGATCTCATTGGCGCGCTGCTCTTTCCGAGCGGCCCGTTTTTCCCGGGATTTACGCTGACCGCCTTCCTCGGAGGCGTGGTCTATTCCCTGGCCTTCCACAAGAAGCAGAGCGCGCCGCGTGTACTTGTGGCCGTGCTGATCCGGGAATTTGTCCTGAGTCTCCTGCTCAACACCCTGTGGATATCCATCATGTATTCCTCGCCGTATTGGCCGCTGCTTGTGAGCGACCGCGCCATACAGTGCATTGTCATGACGCCGGTGCAGTTCACAGTCATATGGCTGGTTGCGAAGGCACTGCCGCGAAATATCAAACAGACAGCGTGAACATACGCCCCCTCTTTGTGGAGGGGGCGTATGTCATGCAATCTGATTGCCGTGGACCAGGACAGCGCCGGGTCAAATTTTTCGCTCTCGCTTGCAAATATTACACAATACGACACATCAGGCATATATTGTTCTATAATTACTCCGCTATTTATGCCACAATGTCGGCGAAAATCAAACTCTTGGAGTAAAGGCGGTAGAAAAGTGGGGAAAATCAAGAGTTTTATTACAGTGCCACCGGAGATAAAACCGGAGTTCTGGGAGGATACGGTTCAGCGCAACCGAATAAGCATGTCGGTAATCTGCATTATGATTTTCGGCATGGAGCTATACAATATTTTCAGGGTGCTTTTTATGTCTGCCTCCGGACTTGGCACTTTGAATAACAGGATATATTTCGCCATGTATTGCTCACTCTTTCTCGTGGCGGCCATATACATGATGCTGATAAACACAATGAAAAGCATGTCTACTCGCGGGCGCTGGGCGCTGCAATGTTTGACTGTGCTGTTTATGTTCCTGTGGCACGTCAGTATAAACGCCTATGACCTCTCGCGCAACAGTGATGCTTCGACAACAATCTTCCTTACTGCGGCGCTGGGACTCGGTATTTTCATACAGATGCCGGCTGTGTATGCCGGAGTGATGTACGCCTTTGCCTGGGGGCTTTTTATGGCTTTGACGAACGGCGTTCTCGACACGGGAGACAAGCTCAACTGCACAATTTCTACTATTGTGGCATTGGCAATCAGCGTCACCAATTGCCACAGTTCTGTGATAAGGATAGCCCAGCACAAGGAAATTAACGAGATGAATCAGCGCCTCCATGAGCTGCTGCAGCGGGATTCGCTGACTGGCGTAATGAACCGCGCCGCATTCAAGCGCAGCATGGAGACAGCCCTGGCTGAGGAGCCGGATGGCCCTCTGACCATGATAATTGCCGATATAGACGATTTCAAGAGCGTTAACGACAGATATGGCCACCCCTGCGGCGACTATGTACTGAGGGAATTTGCGCATGGGCTGGGAGTTGTGTTCACTGATGCGTGCAGCATAGGACGGATGGGAGGAGACGAATTTACGGTAATGCTCCGGAAGAGCATTAATAACGAGGACCTTACGGAGTTTTCCAGGAGGCTCGCAGAAGAGCTCTCCGATATAGCATGGAACGGGCATCTCATCGGTGTCACGTGCAGCATGGGCGCATGTATTGCCGCGTATGGAGCGGACAGTTTTGAGCATCTTTACGCCAGTGCCGACGGCGCGCTCTACAGTTCAAAAGGCAACGGCAGGGGACGCATATCTGCCGTGGTAATCTAGCATCATAAGCCGGCCTTAGTCCAGGCCGGCTTGCCTTTGCATTTTGTGTATTTCGTGGTATAATCAGGGCATAGACTTCACGGAGGTCAAATATGCAACACAAGTGTAGAGTTACTGTTTTGGACAAAAAGCTGTATCCGGAGCTGCAGAAGCTGTACTGTGCAGACCCGGAAAGCGGCGCCTGTCCCTGCTACAACGTGGGGGACGAATACATCTTTGAGCGCTATGCTGCGCGCGACGACTTCTGGCGTATGGGTGAGGGCACTATGGTAAAAGGCGAGGCCGGCATGGCCGGCAGCAGGGGTGTTCCACACTGCTCAGAGGCCTGGGACGCAATATCCCGGTACATCTATACGGCCCTGCAGGGCGGCGCCATAATGCGTGGCTGGATGAATGATGAGCGCGTCATGATAACCTGCTGCTCCGACGGTACGAGGCCGGTCATATTCAAGCTTGAACGGCTTGACTACCAGGCCGTATATGCAGAGGGGGCTGAGAAGAGCGCTCTGCTGGAAGTGCTGAAGGCCCTGAAGGGCGTGAGTGAAGTTATCTGGAGGGACGAGGGATTCTATGAGCTTTATACCGGCCCTAACGGCGTGCCTGAAGAGTATGTACGCGCCGCTGTGGAGTCGGCCGGAGGCACGCTCCTGCGCATAGATTAAGTGCCTATTGACTGTCAGCGTGAGCTGTGGTATATTTTCTCCGTTAAAACACCGCGTGGATTTTTCCTAGTCAAGTGACTACTTTTCGCCGCGCAGCCTTATGGCTGCGCGGTTTTCGTGTTCTAAGGAGGTAAAATGGATCAGACATTTATGAAGGACCGGCCTGTGCTGCCGCTTATAGTTTCAATGGCGCTTCCTATGGTTGTGTCCATGCTTGTAAACTCGCTCTACAACATAGTGGACAGCTACTTCGTGTCACAGATAAGCGACGATGCCATGACGGCGCTCTCACTCGTATACCCGGTGCAGAACTTTGTAAACGCTGTCGGAATTGGCTTCGGTGTAGGCATAAACGCCGTTATTTCAATACATTTGGGGGCAAAAGAACAATTGAATGCAGACAAGGCCGCATCTCAGGGCATGCTGCTTTCGGCTATACACGGCATTGTCCTATCTGCTGTTTGCATAGCCATAATGCCCTCCTTCCTGGGATTGTACACCACGGACGAGGCTCTCATAGATCTCGGCATACGCTATTCCACCATTGTGTTTCTGTTTGGCGTCATGGTCTCGCTGGGCGTCGGATTTGAGAAGGTATTTCAGGCGGTGGGACTCATGAGGGTCACGATGATCAGCCTAATGGCAGGCTGTATCGCCAATATCATTCTAGACCCCATCATGATTTTCGGCTGGGGACCGGTGCCCGCAATGGGCATAGAGGGCGCGGCACTGGCCACGGGGATAGGACAGACGCTTTCCTTTGTGATATACTGTGTGGTTTATTTCGTGAGGCCCATAGGAGTGCGCGTTACACCCAAGCTCTTCAAGCCTGAAGGCCGCATGCTGGCAAGACTCTACTCCGTGGGAATTCCCGCTGTGCTGAACCTGGCCCTGCCGAGCTTGCTGACCAGTGCGCTCAACGCCATACTCGCGGCTTACTCCGAGGTGTACGTCCTTGTGCTGGGTATTTACTACAAGCTCCAGACCTTCCTCTATCTGCCCGCCAACGGCATAGTCCAGGGCATGCGCCCGCTGGTGGGTTACAATTACGGCGCGCGTGAGTATGCAAGAGTGGCGCAGATATACAGAACAGTGCTTATAATGACAGCGGCCATAATGGCGGCAGGCACTGTGCTCTTCCTGGCTGTGCCCGGCTGGCTGACCGGACTGTTTGCCGAGAGCAGCGAAGCCGTAGCTGCCGGCGAGCGCGCCCTGCGCATCATAAGCGCGGGTTTCATCGTCTCCTCTGTGAGCGTGACGAGCTCCGGTGCGCTTGAGGGGCTGGGCAAGGGAGTGCCGTCACTCGTAATATCCCTCTGCCGCTACGTCGTCGTAATCATACCGGTGGCCTATCTGCTGTCACTTGCATTTGGAGCAGAGGGCGTGTGGCACGCTTTTTGGATCACCGAGCTGATAAGCGCTTTTGTGTCCGTCATAGTTTACCGCCGGGCAGTGCGCCATACTTGACGACCGTGATATAATCCAGCTGTAATGCCTACAATGAGTTTGCAGTAGGAGGTAAACTATGCGCAAAGACTTTGGAGTGAAAACCTGGCTGTATCCCCAGCCGGTGTTTGTGATAGCAACGTATGATTCCAATGGCGTCCCCGACGCCATGTGCACCGCCTGGGGCGGCATTACCTATGACACTCAGATATCTATCTGCGTGGACAACGAGCACAAGACGGCAGAAAACGTCGTGCGCGCCGGGGCCTTTACCGTCAGCATGGCCACTGAGCAGTTCGCCGCGGAGTGCGATTACCTGGGGATAGTCTCGGCGCATGACGCAGTGGACAAACTCACCCGCAGCGGGCTGCACACCGAGCCGGCAGCGCATGTGAACGCTCCTTTAATCAGCGAACTGCCGCTTGCGGTGGAGTGCAAGCTCGTAAGCTACGACCCGGAAAGCTGCCTGCTGGTGGGTGAAATCGTTAATGTCTGCGCCGATGAGAGCATACTTGACGAAAACGGCAAGCCGGACCCGGCAAAGTTCAGGCCACTGACTTTTGACCCTGTCCACAACAAATACCTGCCCCTTGGCGCACCTGCCGCAGACGCTTTCAGGGCCGGTGTGAAGTTTATGAAGCGCTGAAGCCGCCCGGGACTGTTAACGCTCCCCAAAGTGTGCAGACAACACAAAAGGTATGTAGGGAAATATGAAGCTTTAAGTGGAGAGGCGCCGCGTGAGCGGCGCCTCTCCAGCCTTTAGCTGAATGCGCTTGTGGTTGTAGAAGTGGGTATAAAGGTCAATCATCTCGTTGGCTTCTTTTCGAGCGGATTCGTGACAATACTTCATCATCCCTTTTGCCCGCAAATACCAAGACCCACTAATGCAGGTTTGTTTCGTGCATCAGGGCAGACTGCTTTTACTGTAGAGGGTCAAGGGTGTGGCTGATATCTTCGCGGCACTGATTTCCTATTTCATTTTGAACGATAATGTGGTAAAATGTCGGCATATGCGTGAAAGGAGGGACATCGTGTCGAAATTGAAACCATGGCTGCTTTCTCTGGCCATTGTGTTTTTGCTGACCGGATGTACGGCGGGAGAGGACGCAGAGGCAGAGTGGACAGCCCTTCAAATAGCGCGTGCAGTTGCTGCCGGAGGAGACGCAGACATGACAGAAATTGTGCCCGGCGGCGAGCTTTACGAAGATTATGTGAGCGGCTACTATGGCCTGAATACTGACGAAATATTGGATGGGGCAGTGCTCGTTGACGGAGGAGATTCTGCTCAGGAGGTGACAGTGTTCCGCTTCACTGCGGAGGACGTGGCCCGGACTGCTGCCGGGAGGCTGGAAGAGTATTTGAGCGCCCGCCAAGCCGACTTTGAGGGCTATATGCCGGTGCAGGCCGAGATGGTATCGGAGGCCGCCGTCACGGTGCGAGGAGCCTGGTGCGCCATGATAGTGCTGCCGGACTCACAGGCGGGTGAACAGGCCTTTGACAACTGCTTTGAAAGCCAGGCGCCGGAGACTACGCCCCAGTCCGAGCCTGTGACCGGGACGGATGTTCCTCAGTCTGCGGGAACGGAGGTCACGCCGGAGCCAACGTCAGAGAGCGCAACACCTTCGCTAAGCACGGAGCCTGTGGAGTGGGAATACAACGAGGAACGCGTTATTGACGCTTACCGCTCAGGTGACTGGACAATGCTCCACGAATATGACAGGGCCATACTGGAAGTGGTTGACGAGGTGCTGACTACTGTTGCGCCGGAGGGCATGAGCGACTACGAGCGTGAGCTTGCCATACACGACTACATAATAGAAAACGCGAGCTACGATTCAAATTCGCTCAGCCTGCTGCCCTTCTTTGAGGAGAACCCGAATAATACCAACCCCTATGGCACTCTCATTGACGGACGCGCCGTGTGCCGCGGCTATTCATCGACATTCCAGCTCTTCATGGACCTGATAGGAGTTGAGTGCATCACCGTAGAGGGTGAAGGCAACCTCAGCCGCGAGGAGCACGCCTGGAACATGGTGAGGCTGGACGGAGATTGGTACTGTGTGGACGTCACTTGGGACGACCCTACGGGTTTGGGCAGCGTGTCGGCGAGCCTCGCACACAGGTACTTCAACGTGACAAGCGAGTTCATGCGTGAAACCCACCACTATTGGGACGAAACTTATGTGCCCGAGGCCACGGAAACCACATATGCCTGGAACGGATGAAATAACACAAACACCCATGTCAAGTGCTGAAAAGAGACTACCCGACTGAGAAAGGAGAACAAATGCGAAAAAGTATCATCGCGGCAGCTCTTGCGCTTACCGTGCTCTGCACGGGAGCGCTTGCGGACTTCAATGATGTGCCGGGAGACGCCTGGTATGCCGAGGCTGTGAGCTGGGCGCAGGAGAACGGGATCATGGACGGCGTGGCCGAGGGCGTATTCGAACCCGACGGAGCTGTGACTCGCGCCATGTTTGTGACCATGCTCTACCGCCTGGCCGGAGAGCCGGAGACCAGCGTTGGCAGTACGTATACCGATGTTGCCGCCGACGCCTGGTACGCCGAAGCCGTGTACTGGGCGAGCAGCGAGGGCGTCACCCAGGGCATCGCGGATACGCTCTTCGGACCCGATGGGCACATAACCCGTGAACAGCTTGTGACCATGCTCTACCGGTATCAGGGTTCCCCTATCCCGGGCGCCGCGATCACATATGCCGATGCCGCTTCGGTGAGCGATTGGGCATATGACGCCGTGTGCTGGGCCAGCGCCACTGGGATAGTTTCCGGGCGTGACGGCAACGTCTTTGACCCCTCGGGCGAGGCCACCAGAGCGGAGTGCGCAGCCATCTTCATGCGCTATGACAGCGTGACGCAGACGCCTGAGACTCCGGAGACACCGGACACCCCTGAAGAGCCCGACGTGCCAGAGTACACACCGGACATAGACGCCATACCTGTGAACAGATACGATGATGACGAGTTTGCCATATCCGAGGATGGATACCTGATATACGGGGACGACAGCCTTGTGGGCATAGACGTGAGCTATCACCAGGGCGAGATAGACTGGGAAGCTGTCGCAGATGACGGAATCGACTTCGCCATTATCCGCGTCGGCTATCGAGGCTACTCCGAGGGCGTGGTGTACCAGGACGAGTTCTTCGAGGACAACATAGAGGGCGCACTTGCAAACGGCATAGACGTAGGCATTTACTTCTTCTCTCAGGCCGTGAACGTGGCAGAGGCCATAGAGGAAGCCGAGGCTACACTCGACTGGATCGAGGGCTACGACATAAGCTTTCCCGTAGTCTTCGATTGGGAGCGCATAACGTATTCCAGCTCACGCACGTCCAACACCAGCGCCGTGACCGTGACGGACTGCGCCATAGCTTTCTGCGAGATGATTGAAGAGGCTGGTTACACGGCTATGACCTACGGTTCTCCCAATACGGTGAACGAGGATTTGTACATAGACCGCCTGCTCGACTACCCCTTCTGGCTTGCGCACTACACCAGCGACCTGGCCATCACTGATTACCCGTACCACTACGACATGTGGCAGTACACCTCCAACGGACAAGTGGACGGCATAGAGGGCAGGGTAGACCTGAATGTGTGCATAACCGACCTGCGTTCTTAAAGACACTATAATTTACAAAGGCCCCGGTCAAACGACCGGGGCCTTTTTGCACGCGCTAAATATAGCTTTTGCGTATGCAGAGCTATTACTTATAAGTATTTGCTATACTTAAACCGCTGAGTTATAGTATATGCACACAAACACGTACATCGGGAATGCAGTCCCTTGAAAGGTGAAGATTATGCAGATACTCATACTCAACGGAAGCCCCAGGCCGAAAGGGCACACTGCGGCCATGGCTGCGGCCTTCGCAGAGTCGGCGCGGGAAACCGGACACGATGTACATGTGGCCGATGTGTGCCGCATGCATATATCCGGCTGTCTCGGCTGTGACTACTGCCGCGGAGAAGGACAGGGCAGGTGCGTGCAGCGCGACGGCATGGATGAGATATATCCGCTGTTGGAGCGCGCTGAAATGCTCGTGCTGGCCTCGCCTATATACTACCACGGATTCAGCGGACAGCTACAGTGCGCCATAAACCGCATATACGCCCTTGACAAACCGAAAAGCCTCAAATGCTCTGCGCTTATACTCTCGTCCGGCAGCGCCGATGTATACGGTGGAGCGATATATGAATACCGCAGTTCGTTTCTGGACTACATGGGCTTGGAGGACAAGGGCATAGTCACGTATGACGAGGAGCACGGCGACTTTGAGGCCGTGCTGGAGAAATTGCGCCGTATGGGCCGCAGCTTGGAGCGGGATAGGCGCACAATATCACTGGAGGAGTTCCTGGCTGCCCTCGACAGCGGCGAGCCGGTGAGAGCCGGGTCACCCGTCTCGATGAAGATGCACGAGCTCAGTCAGGAGGCGCTGCGCCTGACGGCAGAGCTCAACGGCAGTTACCACAGTCCGCGCGAGATACGCGAGATCTTCGCCGAGCTCACCGGCCGCCCCGTGGAAAAGGGCTTCGGCCTTTTCCCGCCGTTTTACACCGACTGTGGCAAGAATATCAAGCTGGGCAGCAATGTGTTCATAAACAGCGGCTGCCACTTCCAGGACCAAGGCGGCATCGAAATAGGCGACGGAGCTCTTATAGGCCACGGCGTGGTGCTCGCCACGCTCGATCACGGTCTGCTGCCCGAAGAAAGGCACGATTTGAAGCCGGGCAGGATAACTATAGGCAAAAACGTCTGGATAGGTTCCAACAGTACCGTGCTGCGCGGTGTGACGATAGGGGATAACGCAGTCGTCGCGGCTGGGGCGGTGGTCACTAAGGACGTGCCCGCAAACACCATAGTTGGCGGCGCGCCGGCCAGGGTGTTGCGCGAAATCGACCCCGAAAAAGACAGACTCAAGTGAATGGAGGAATTTACATGTTTGAAAAGCTGACACTCAATCAGGAGTGGGATAAGACCTTCCCGAAAAGTGACAAGGTGATACACAGCAAAGACACTTTCCACAACCGCTACGGCATAACCCTCGCGGCAGACGTGTACGTCCCGGCCGAAGGGAAGGAACCCTTTGCAGCCCTCGCCGTCTGCGGCCCCTTTGGCGCCGTCAAAGAGCAGTGCGCCGGGCTGTATGCTCAGACTATGGCCGAGCGCGGATATCTCACCATAGCCTTCGACCCGTCCTTCACTGGCGAGAGCGGCGGTCAGCCGCGATACATGGCCTCACCGGACATCAACACCGAGGATTTCCAGGCGGCTGTGGACTATCTCTCCACGCGCGGGGACGTGGACCCCGAGCGCATCGGCATAATCGGCATCTGCGGCTGGGGCGGCCTCGCCCTGAACACTGCCGCACTAGATACTCGCATAAAAGCGACTGCGGCCATCACTATGTACGACATGTCCCGCACTTCGGCTAAAGGCTACTTTGATGAGTTTGACAGCGAAGAGGCCCGCCACGCGCAGCGCGAGGCGCTCAATGCCCAGCGCACCGAGGACTATCGCGCCGGCGAGTACAAGCTGGGTGGCGGTGTCGTGGATCCTCTGCCCGAGGACGCGCCCTTCTTCGTGAAAGACTACTACGACTACTACAAGACCCCGCGCGGCTATCACAAGCGCAGCCTCAACTCAAACGGTGGCTGGAACGTCACCGGCACCATGTCCTTCCTCAACCAGCCCATACTTGCGTACTCCAACGAGATACGCTCAGCCGTACTCGTCATGCACGGTGAAAAGGCGCACTCCTGCTACATGGGCCGTGACGCCTATGCGAATATGACCCGCGACAGCAAGTACGCCGGCAATAAAGAGCTGCTAATAATCCCCGACGCCGTGCACACCGACCTATACGACGGCGGCGGCAAAAACGCCATCCCCTTCGATAAACTCGACGGCTTCTTCAAGAAGTACATGGCATAATAAGAACCCCGGTTTACGTGGGAAACCTCGCAATAACATTTCACAATTTTAATGGCAGGCAGGCATTGCATAAGCAGCGCCTGCCCGTTCTTTATGTACTTTTCGTGGTATAGTGTAACGCTTTGCCCCGGCATGGCCACGGACGTGATTTCGGACTGCATTTATATATGCCGCAGGGTAAACTGCGTGGACGAGGTTGAGCGCACGATGGTGTTCAATGATGGGACGAGAGTGGCGTTGGACGAGGTTGTGGACATAAGCAGCGAACAGCTGAGATAAATAGAGAATACAAATATGTCTAGTCTGGACAGAATTGGCTCCGCAGTCCGGCGAAACTTCAACATCTTTGCACAAAAGTGGTTGATATCCTTGGCTTTTTAGAGTATAATGAAGAAAAATGTGCACAGCAAGACTAATTGAAAAGGGCTAGCCCTTTTCCCGTATGGAGTAACTCCATACGGATGTTTTTTGCCGTGTTTGATGAAAAATATTCCCGGCACTTGCCGGGCGGCGCAAGCCGCCCGGAGCCGGGCTTAAATATTTGCAAGCATTTTTTGCCGGTGAGCCCCAGGCTTCCGGCAGCAGCCCCAAGGAGGAACATATGAAAAAGAAACTGGCCTTTATATTCGTGCTGGCGCTGTGCATGGCTCTGCTGTGCATCGGCGCGGGAGCAACGGCCGGGGATGGCACAAACCCGTTCGCCGTAGGCAACGGCACGGCAGATAGTCCGTATATAATCATGGATGCGGACGAACTGGCCGCCGTGGGAAATGAATTAAACGCGCATTATAAATTGGGCGGTAACATCGACCTGAATAATAATTCGTGGACGCCGATTGGCAGCGACGACAACCATGCCTTCACCGGCACCTTCGACGGCGGCAACCATACGATAAGCGGGCTGTATATAGACAGCAGCAGCGAATACGCAGGCCTGTTCGGCTATGTCAGTGGAGCCGGCACGGTGAAGAACCTGACCGTTAGCGGCACTGTCACCGGCAACGGCAACTATACCGGCGGCATAGTGGGATGGAACAACGGCACAGTTAGCAATTGCACTAATAATGTCAACGTAACCGGCAACGGCAGTGGCGCTGCAACCTATACCGGCGGCGTTGTGGGGTACAACTACGGCAGCACTAGTACCGTCAGCGATTGCACCAACGCGGGCACTGTCAGCGGCTCCAGCAACCGTACCGGCGGCGTCGTGGGGCTTAACGAAGGCTCTGTCACCAACTGCGACAACACCGGCACTGTCAGCGGCAGCGAATACGACACCGGCGGCGTCGTGGGACTCAACGCCAAGGGTACCGTCACCAACTGCTACAACACCGGCGTTGTCAACGGCGGTCGATTTGCCGGTGGCGTTGTAGGGTACAACTACGGCAGCACTAGTACCGTCACCAACAGCTACAACACCGGTACCGTCAGCAACTGCTACAATACCGGCGCCATAAGAGGAGGCGGTTTCTCTGCCGGCGGCGTCGTGGGGATGAATGCCTCTATTGCCACCATTGAGAGTTGCTACAACACCGGCAATGTCGATGGCACCGGTGTTCACACCGGTGGCGTAGCGGGGTGTAACGCCAGCGATATCGACACCGGCGTTGCCATCACCAACAGCTACAACACTGGTGCCGTCACTGGCAGTACATATACCGGCGGCATCGTGGGGAGCAACAGTAGCTCAATCAGCAACTGTTACAACACCGGCGATGTCACTGGCGGCAGCACTACCGGCGGCGTCGTGGGGTATAACTACAACATATCAACCGGCGACATCGGCACCGTCAGCAACTGCTACAACACCGGCGCGGTCACAGGCAGCGGCAATACCGGCGGCGTCGTGGGGCGTAACATCGGCAGCAGCAGCAACGATAGCAATACCGCCACAGTCAAGAATTGCTACAACACCGGCACCGTCAGCGGCAGCGGCAATACCGGCGGCGTCGCTGGGGAAAACGGGAGTACCGTCGAGAACTGCTATTACCTTGACTCCAGCGCAGATAAAGGCATCGGCACCGGCACTAATTCCGGCGCTACTTCGCAGTGTAGAGAATACTTTGGCTACATAGACAAGTTTACCGGCTGGGGCAATGACGACACCTGGATTATTTTCAACGCGGGTGGGGATGACTTTGCGCGGCCTATGCTCCAAGAGAACATGGAGGCTGGCGGCGGCTCCGGCACGGAAGACGACCCGTATCTCATCCCCAGCCTGGATACGCTTAAGTATTACCGCGACAAGATAAACGCCAATAGCGGATATCGCAGCGCGCACTATAAGCTCACCGCCAATATCGAGCTGGGCGGCAGTGAGGATACCCAGTGGACGCCGATTGGCAGCGACTACAACCATGCCTTCACCGGCACCTTCGACGGTGACAGGTATACGATAAGCGAGCTGTGTATAATCAATAGCAGCAGCGATTATGTAGGCCTGTTCGGCTATGTCGGCGCGGATGGCACGGTGAAGAACCTGACCGTTAGCGGCACTGTCACCGGCAGAGTCTACTATACCGGCGGCATAGTGGGACGGAACAACGGCACAGTTAGCAATTGCACTAATAATGTCAACGTAACCGGCAACAGCGCCTATACCGGCGGCGTCGTGGGGAGAAACGACTATGGCACCGTCGTGAACTGCTACAACACCGGCACCGTCAGTGGAGGTCTATCTACGGGCGGCGTCGTGGGGGACAACTTCAGCGGCACCGTCAGCAACTGCTACAACACCGGCGCTGTCAGAGAAGGTCTGTTTACGGGCGGCGTTGTGGGGAACAATACTGGCTACGTCAGTAACTGCTACAATACCGGCACTGTCACTGCCACCGGATCCAATACAGACTATATTGGCGGCGTCGTGGGAAACAACAGCTCCGGCAACGTCACCAACTGCTATTACCTCAACACCAGCGCTGGTAAGGGCTTCGGAGGCATCGGCACCGCTACTACAAAGGTAGAGAGCAAAACCACCGAGCAGTTTGCCTCCGGCGAGGTGGCGTGGCGGCTGCAGTACGGGCAGGAGACGGGCTCCGGTCAGGTCTGGGGTCAGACGTTGTCCGGAGATAACAAGGACAGCTACCCCGTGCTGACTGACGAGCAGAACGCAATGGTTGTGTCTGTCACCTTCAACGTCAACGGTGAGAGTGGCACATACGCCGTAAAGTACACCAATTACAACGGCACAGTGACCTTCCCCCCCGAAAACCCCACGCCGCCGGAAGGCCAGGTCTTTGACGGCTGGTATAGTGGTGGCACAAAGTACGAAAACGACGCAGCGTTCACTGAGGACACAACGCTGACCGCGAGGTTCGCAGCAGACACCGTTCCCGTCACCGGCGTGACGCTCGACGAGAACAGCCTGGCGCTGCAAGTGGGTGAGACGCACGCCCTCACAGCGACAGTTGTACCGGAAAACGCCGACAACAAGAACGTCACCTGGACTTCCAGCGACACGTCCGTCGCCACGGTCAGTGAAAGCGGCCTTGTGACCGCCATAGGCGAGGGCACGGCCACCATCACTGTGACCACAGAGGACGGGAGCTTTACCGCCACCTGCACGGTCACTGTCACGCCGCTGCCCACCTACACGGTCAGGGTAAACGGCAGCTACGCCGAAGTGACCGGCGCGGGCAGCTATCTTGAGGGCGCAAGCGTCACCGTCAGCGCGGGTGAGCGCACGGGCTACCGCTTCGCCGGCTGGACGGCTGAGGGCATCACCCTCACCGATGCGAACGCGGAGACGGTTACGTTCAACATGCCGGACAACGACGTCGCCCTGACGGCGGCGTGGGACCGCACCTCCAACCCCGGCAATCCGACGTACAAGCCGATAGTGGAAGAGCCTGAGAACGGCGGCGTGACGACTACCCCGACGCGCCCGGAGGCGGGCGACACGGTGACGGTCAACCCGGAGCCTGACGAGGGCTACGAGGTGGACGAGATAATAGTCACGGACGAGGACGGGAACGCCGTGGAAGTCACGCGCAACCCGGACGGCAGCTACAGTTTCACGCAGCCCGAGGGCGCGGTGACCATCGAGATCACCTTCCGTCCGGT
Organism: uncultured Clostridia bacterium; assembly: GCA_930990965.1. Taxonomy (GTDB): domain Bacteria; phylum Bacillota; class Clostridia; order Oscillospirales; family Oscillospiraceae; genus Scatomorpha; species Scatomorpha merdigallinarum. The sequence continues at coordinate 181,783 of CAKNRQ010000001.1, read as the reverse complement.
GGGCGAGAGTGGCCTGCCGTTCACCGACGTGACTGAGGGCGACTGGTTCTATGGCTGCGTGGAGTACGTGTATGAAAACGGCCTGATGGACGGCGTCAGCGATACGACGTTCGAGCCGAACGGAGAGGTCACCCGTGCGCAGCTCGTGACAATACTCTGGCGGCTGGATGGTGAGCCGGTTGTGAATTACCTGCTGTCGTTCACTGATGTGGAGAGCGGCGAGTGGTACACCGAAGCCGTTCGTTGGGCAGCCAGCGAGGGCATTGTCGAGGGTGTGAGCGACACCGAGTTTGCGCCCAATGCGCCCGTGACGCGGGAGCAGTTCGCTGCGATTCTCTACCGCTATGCTCAGTATAAGGGTATGGACGTCGTGACACTTGAGGAGAATTTGAACGGTTTCAGTGACAATAGTTCAATCTCCAGCTACGCGGTACAGGCCATGAATTGGTCTGTGGGTCAGGGGATCCTCACCGGAGTGACCGACGCCACGCTGGAGCCGCAGGGCACAGCGACGAGAGCGCAGTGCGCTGCAATGCTGATGCGGTTCGTGGAAAATGTAAAGTAAAAGCATAAGTGGACGCCGCCCGGGTTTCCGGGCGGCGTTTTTGTTAATCAAACATTTCGAAATGCCTCGGCACCTACACGCTCCGCTTTTTCAGCGGGCCGATTGGCATTTTCTGATCCCCTTATAGTCAAAGGCATTGGGCTGTGAGGGGATCATTTTCATGCGCGAAAAAAACAGCTCCTGTTGCGGGGCTCATGAGCCACTACATAACAGGAGGATAACTATGAATCAAAAAGAGTTGCAGAAGCTGCAGGAGGCGGCGCAGATTGGCCGCGTTTGGCTGGCGGGACCCGGCGTCCCACGCCTTAAAGCGTTCTCAGGGAACGCCATATACTTACGGCGAGGGATGTCAGATATGAACAAGTATAAGACGGTCAAAGAAGTGTGTGACCTGACCGGCCTCACAAGAAAGCACCTATACTATTTCCATCATGAAGGGGTCGTGCGGGCCGTGGCTTATGCGAATTACTCGGTGCAGGGATACAACGGATATTAACAGCTTCGACGAGTACTTGGATAATGCCGAGGCCATTGAAGAGTTTCACATACATATCGAGGATGCCGCTTCGCAGATTTTCGTTCTGATCTGTGACTATGGCGCATTCTATGCCGAAATGATTTTGCAGTCTGCTGCCTCCGCAAAAGATATGTACAATGCTTTTGAGGACTTTAAGGATTGTATCTATGAAGATGCCTGTGAAATCGTCAAGGACGAAATCTACGAAGATCTTCTCAATGCAATAAAGGATTACTATTATGAGGGAATCATCAACGATGCCAGGGATAGCCTTCCATATAGCGATTGGTCTGGCGCTCGCAGCGACGCCTACAGCTGGTGGTCCGATGCCCGTGGAGAAGTGTATGGCAACTGGTATGATACAAGAAGCGATCTGTACGGTTTCTATACCGATATGCGGAGCGAACTTTAAAGGCGATTGCAATATAGGTTCCGGATGCAACCGTGTTTTCTCAGTAATGAACAGGACGGCTGCGCGGCATAATGAGAACATTGCCAATGGCCCGAGCGCACGACGTTCGGGCCGGACAATGATTGCGCTGGCATGACACGCTTCGTGGACGAATAAGGTGAGAAAGACGCCGCAGGCTTGCAGAGCCTGCGGCGTCTTTCTGCGCTTTTAAACAGTTTTGCGTTGCACCTTTGAGGGGGCACCTGCGGGCTGGCGCATTTTTGCCCGGTTTAGCCAAAGAGTCCGCGCTTGACATATTCTCCATGTTCAGCCGAGACGAAATCGTAACCGGTATCATTAATGACACGCTTGAGCTCTGCATCGTCTATATCTTCCGGTGTCACTATCTCAGCTCGTCCCTTGGAATGTGAGGAGCTGACCTTTTTCACCTTAAAAGCCCTGCGAATGGCGTCATTGATATGGCTCTCGCACATACCGCACATCATGCCATCTACACGAACGACGATTCTTTTCATGACTCTGCCTCCTTAGTTAGATATTGCTAACCAACTTGAATGATATCACAAACTCAGATAAAATGCAAGGCGCGGCGCTGTGGGTGCAGACAAATGGGGGTGAACATATACTCCGGCTTAGAGGTTCTTGGCTGTGTGAAGGTGCGGAATTCTAAGCAACGCAGTCATAAGCAACACCGGCGCGCCACGAAACTCATTGTGAGGCAAATAGGTATTGCCTGTGTATTTCCCCTTGCATACAAGCCCAATTTGCATTATAATGTCGAAGAATCCTTAGAAAAGCAGGTGATACCTATGTCCATTGAACGAGGACGGGCATACTTCCGGCAGTTTGGCATGGAAGACAGGGTAATAGAATTCGACGTCTCGAGTGCCACGGTTGACCTCGCGGCTAAGGCACTGGGCGTTGAGGGCGCGAGAATAGCCAAAACCTTGAGCTTCAAACGTTCCGATGGCGGCGCCATACTCATCCTGGCCGCCGGCGATGCCCGTATTGATAACCACAAGTTTAAGGAGAAGTTCCACTACAAGGCCAAGATGCTCACACCCGACGAGGTACTTGAGCTGGTAGGCCACCCTGTAGGCGGGGTTTGTCCGTTTGGAATAAACGACGGTGTCGATGTGTATCTGGACGAGAGCCTCAAGCGCTTTGAAACCGTCTTCCCGGCAGTTGGCAGCGGGTCCAGCGCCATAGAGCTGAACCTTGACGAACTCTGGAAATACTCAAACGCTCTCGAGTGGTTGGACGTAACCAAACTCCCTGAATAAGATGTGTAAAGAAGAGCCGCTGTGCTTTAGCACGGCGGCTCTTCTTCAGTGTCAAGCGACGGGGAGCGGCATATGCTGTTATTGGCGCGGGCTAACAGCCCGCGGCTCTTGAAACCATGGCGAAGGGAGTAAGCACATGCCGAAATGCTATAATCAGTGCGGCGGCAACTGCTCTTCGAGTACCTCGACAGGTACTTCGAGCAGCGCTTCCGGTTATAACGGTAGCGGAAGATGCGGCTGTGACTGCGACTGCGGGATGAAAGTGACACGCTGCTGGGATAATCCATGCTCACCGTGCCGTCCCATATTTCCGACCGGAGGAGCTACCGGACCCACCGGTCCGACCGGTCCGACCGGACCCACCGGCCCGACCGGTCCAACTGGCCCCACCGGAGCCGGACTGGAGACAGTACAGGAATTCACGCCTGACACACGGTACGCTCAGGGCGACTTTGTGTTCTACAATGGCGGCCTGTATGTTGCCGATGTAAATGATCCTGCCGGTATACCCGGCCTAAGCCCGGATTTCAGCCTTGTGACTGTTGCCGGTCCAACCGGCGCAACGGGTGCGACTGGCGCTTTAGGTCCGACCGGCCCGACTGGCCCTACTGGGCCCACCGGCCCGATTGGTCCCACCGGACCTGCGGGTATTGCAGGAAATGTGGGCGCAACTGGTGCTACTGGCCCAACCGGCCCGACTGGTCCTGCCGGCGCTACCGGCCCATCGGGTTCAGGCCCGACTGGCGCTACCGGCCCAACCGGCCCCACAGGCCCGACTGGTGCGACTGGCCCATCGGGTTCAGGCCCGACCGGTGCTACCGGCCCCACTGGTCCGACTGGCCCTGCCGGCTCAGCCGGTGCAACAGGCGCTGAAGGCCCGACCGGCCCCACTGGCCCTGCCGGCGCAGCCGGTGCAACAGGCGCCGAAGGCCCGACTGGCCCGACTGGCCCTGCCGGCGCAGCCGGTGCAACAGGCGCTGAAGGCCCGACTGGCCCGACTGGCCCTGCCGGCGCAGCCGGTGCAACAGGCGCTGAAGGCCCGACCGGCCCCACCGGCCCGACCGGACCCAGTGCCACTATAACTCCGGCCGCAGCAGTTAACGATGCTACGGGCACAGGCGACATTGTTACTCAGTTCAACCAGCTTTTGGCGAACATGAGAACAGCTGGCCTGCTGGCAACCTAATATGCACACAAGAGGACGGCGAGAGCCGTCCTCACTTTTTAGTGAGGTGAGTATGTGAAGGTCTGCGTATATGCCATATGTAAGAACGAAAGCAAGTTTGTAGAAAGATGGGTTGAGTCCATGCGTGAGGCCGATGGTGTGTACGTGCTGGATACCGGTTCTACTGACGGCACCCCGGAATTGCTTGCCAGCCTGGGAGTGAATGTGCACGTTGAAGAAATACAGCCGTGGCGATTTGACAGGGCCAGAAACAGGTCGCTGGATTTGGTACCGGATGATGCTGATATCTGTATCTGTACCGATTTGGATGAGGTACTGCACCCGGGTTGGAGGGCACTTCTGGAAGCAGCCTGGAAGCCTGGAACTACACGTGCATCATACCGTTATACCTGGAACTTCAACCCCGATGGCAGCGAAGGCTGCGTCTTTTGGACGGAGAAAGCACATTCCCGCCACGGTTACCACTGGACTCATCCCGTACACGAGATACTCGACTGGATTGGCCCGGGCGAAGAGGGGAATATGGTCTATGTAGAGGGGATGCAGCTCGACCATCATGCTGACAACAGCAAGCCGCGTTCACAGTACCTTCCGCTGCTTGAGCTGTCAGTCCTTGAGTCTCCCGAGGATGACAGAAACATGCACTATCTGGGGCGCGAGTACTATTTCCACAGCCGATGGAAAGAAGCCATTATAACTCTCAAGCACCACCTGAGTTTGCCGTCTGCTACCTGGGCAGACGAGCGCTGCGCCTCTATGCGTTATATCTCAAGGTGTTACGCAGCCCTGGGAGACAAAGATGAAGCCCGCCGCTGGCTCTACAGAGCCGTGGCCGAGGCGCCGCACCTGAGAGAGCCGTATATCGAGTTGGCCGAGCACTTCTACAATGAGGAAAACTGGAATGGAGTGGTGCTCTTTTGCCAGGAGGCGCTTCAACTTCGGTCTCGCCCCAGAACGTACATTACAGAAGCTGCATCCTGGGGCAGCCTACCCTGGGACCTGCTGAGCCTGGGCCTGTTTTACACGGAAAGGTATTCCGAGGCCCTGCAAGCCGCACAGGAAGCTGCTAAACTGTCACCAACGGATGAACGCATTGCTAAGAACGTTAGGATTATGGAAAACATGGCGAAAGGGCTATGAACCGGAGAGAAGGAGGCATCTCATAAGTGCCTCCTTCTCTTTTTGACGCAAATGAATAAAACCTCTTGACTGAGACGCAAAGTTATAGTAGAATCAAGATAGAATTAGTTTTAACTAACTAAGCGCAATACGAGGTTACTCGGCACTTAAGAACACGGCTGCCTGAGGGCAGAAATTTTTTGAACAAAAGTTAGAAGTAACTAACTAAGACAAAACCAGAAAGGAAGGGACTATGAGCGTTGTTATAGTAGGTGGAAATGAACGCATGGCGGGACAGTATGAGAGCATCTGTCGGGAACATGGATATAAGGCCAAGATTTTTACTAAAGAACACGGTTCGCTCAAAAAGAAGCTGGGTACTCCGGATTTGCTTATACTTTTTATAAGCACCGTGTCGCATAAAATGGTCCTGAGCGTCACGCAGGAGGCCAAGAAGAACGAAGTGCCTGTGGCAAGAGTTATGACCAGCAGCGCTTCTGCACTGCGCGCCACCCTGCTCGAGCACGCGAAGGCGGTGTGAGATATGTGCCTGGAAAGATATTTAGTAGAACAGTGCGCCCCGACGCTGGCATCACTTAAAACCGGTGCGCTCTTTGGAGTTATTGAAGAGGACTGTGAGGAAGTGGCAAGGCAGGTGGAACACTGGCAGTCCAGGCTGGCGCCGAAGGGGCTTGTACTCACGGTACTCCGCTGCCGCCGCGGCAGGGCGCTTATATATTTGGGCCGGATTTCTCAGCTCAGGCGGGACCTATCACGGCCAGGGGCGGTGCAGCTGCTAAAGCGTTACGGCTATCACGGAGGCACCGAAGGGGAGGCGCTTGAAATACTTCGGGAACGGGTGTGCCGTTCGGAGAATTTCCCCCATGAGATAGGACTCTTTCTGGGTTATCCTTTGGAAGACGTGATTGGTTTTATTGAAAACGCGGGCAAAAACAGCAAGTGCACCGGATACTGGCAGGTGTACGGCGATGAGTTGGACGCTGAGAGGCGATTCAAGAGTTATCGCAAATGCAGCGAAGTATACCGACGGCTTTGGAACAGCGGACGCAGTCTGCAGCAGCTGACGGTCGCGGCATGAGTGTTCTCGACATTACATATTCATCTTATTATCGAAAAGAGGTAAAAGCATGAGCAAGATTGCAGTTGTATACTGGAGTGGAACAGGCAACACTGAGAGCATGGCCAACAAGGTGGCCGATGGTGCAAAGGCGGCAGGGGCCGAAGTGAGCATATTCACCGCCGCACAGTTTGACGCAGGCAAAGTTGCCGGCTATGACGCCATAGCTTTTGGCTGCCCCGCTATGGGCTCCGAGCAGCTTGAAGAGGACGAGTTCGAGCCCATGTTCAACGGATGCAAAGAGGCGCTGCGCGGCAGGCGTATAGCGCTCTTTGGCTCTTACGGCTGGGGCGACGGCGAGTGGATGCGCACCTGGGAGGCCACAGCCAAGGGCTTTGGCGCGGACTTGGCCTGTGAGAGCGTCATTTGTGCCGACGCTCCGGACGCTGAGGCCGAGACAAACTGCGAGGCTCTGGGCAAGGCCTTGGCTTGAGCTACATATAAGTGCAGACCCTCCCTCCGGGCCATAATCCGGAGGGAGGGTTCGATTATATGCGAAAGCTGCCGCTTGACTAGAAGCAGAAATTGTGGCTTAATTTTAAGGGCAATTTCTATTCGGCGAGGTTTCTTTATGGAACGATTTGAACTGGCAGAACGCTGCGTGAGGGAAGCTGGCCTTATGTTGAGGCGCAGTCAAATTGAAGAAGGAGATATAGCTTATAAATCCAGTTACCATGACCTGGTGACGTATTGGGATAAGCACACAGAGCAGTTCCTGCGGCAAAAGATATTGGAGACTTTTCCGGGAGACGCCATAGTTGGCGAGGAGTATCCGGAGGCCGGTGGAAGCGACGGAGTAGTGTGGTACATAGACCCCATAGACGGCACCACAAACTTCGTAAACCAGCACCGCAACTACGCCATTTCAGTGGGGTGCTGGGCGCAATCGGAACCGCTTTTTGGGCTTGTGCTCGACGTAGAGCGGGACGCGCTCTACTGGGCGAAAAAGTCTGAGGGTGCGTGGAGAGACCAAACCAGGCTGCACGTCAGCAGCAGGGGAGAGCTGCGCAGCATGCTGCTCACCACTGCCGGGGTCAGGCAAGCGTTCATGGCAGATAACCCTTGGCGCGAGCAGTTGATGAAGCTGGCAAAGTCTGTCCGAGCTGTGAGATGCCTGGGCTCAGTAGCCCTTGAGCTCTGCGAACTGGCCGCAGGTGAGGCCGACATATTTGTCACCGTGCGTGCCGAGCCCTGGGACTATAACGCGGCGAGAATTATACTGGAAGAGGCTGGCGGCGCAATATACAATCTTGACGCGCAAACGTTGCCACACGACAGAAAAAGCACTGTGCTGGCGGTGAACTCGCCTGAAACGCTGCAAATGTTCAGAGAGCTTATTTAAATGCAAAGGACCCGCGCTATATGTAAAGCGCGGGTCCTTTAAATTTGCAAGTTTATTCGTTTTCCCAGTTATGCCAGACGTTCTGCACGTCGTCGTTGTCCTCGAACATGTCGATCATCTTCTGCATGTTCTTGATGTCTCCCTCGTCAGTGAGGGTGATATAAGTCTGGGGGACCATTTCAGCCTGGGCACTGAGCAGTTCATAGCCGTGGCCGGTGAGGTATTCGGCTACGGCGGCCACGTCGTCGGGGTCGGTGTAGACGGAGAAGACCTCGCCATCCTGCTCCATGTCGGCGGCGCCGGCTTCGAGAGCGTCCTCCATCATCTTGTCCTCGTCAATGTCTCCATCCTCGTTGTTGACGACTATGACGCCCTTCTTGTCAAAGCTCCAGCTCACGCAGCCGGTCTGGCCCATATTGCCGCCGTTCTTATCGAAGGCGTGGCGCACATCACTTGCTGTCCTGTTGCGGTTGTCAGTCATGGCTTCTACTATGACGGCCACGCCACTCGGGCCGTAGCCTTCATAGGTGACGGACTCGTAGTTGTCAGTGTTGCCGCTGCCGAGCGCCTTGTCTATGGTGCGCTTGATGTTGTCGTTGGGCATGTTGGCCGCCTTGGCCTTGGCTATGACGGCTGCGAGGCGGGAGTTGTTGGCGGGGTCGCCGCTGCCGCCCTCTTTGACCGCGACTATCATCTCGCGGGCGATCTTAGTGAAAGCCTGAGCCCTTTTAGCGTCTTGAGCGCCTTTGGTCTTTTGTATGTTATGCCACTTGGAATGTCCGGACATTGTTTCAACCCCTACATGTTTAATTTGCGCCAATTATTTTAGCACTTTTCTCGATGCTTTGCAACATAAATTATGGCTGGCACTTTATGAAGAGCACACTTTACCGCGTTAAATAATGGACTTGCATTTTATTCAAGTCTCTGGTATCATAAATTCGAGTTTTCATAGCTCACAGTCAGTTGCCAAGCGAGGAAGAGAACATGTCTGAAACGTACGAAAAATTTACAAACGGCGCTAAGAACCTGGTGTTTTTGGGCGAGGCAGGGTCAGGGAAGACCGAGACGTCCATAAATCTGGCTCGCAAGCTCGCCTGTGAGAGCTCACGCCGTGTACATTTTTTTGACATGGACCAGACCAAACCCCTGTTCCGAGCGCGTGACTGCGAAACAGAGTTGGAGAATGAAGGAATTATTTTTCATTTTCAAAGGCAGTATCTGGACGCACCCACTGTGGCTTCAGGCGTCATAGAGACGCTGCTTGATGAGAACAGCATGGTGCTCATGGACGTGGGCGGCGGCTCCCACGGCTCGCATATGATAGGGCAGTTTTCGCACATCCTCAACAGGGATGATGCCCGGGTGCTCTATATTGTGAATCCGTACAGGCCCTGGTCCCGCTCGCTTTCTGACATTGAGGGCACTGTAGCGCGTGTCGCCGGTGCCGCCAGGCTGCGCAATCTCCATCTCGTGGCAAACCCGAATCTAGGTCCTTCGACCACATTGGAAGATGTGCTCGAGGGGCTGAAACGGTTCAGAGACCTCTTCCCGGGTGAGACGCCTGACTTTGTCTGCGCCCTTGATGAGCTCTGTGCCAGATTGGAAGAGCGCATAGAAGAGCCAGTACTCCCCGTGCGTCTCAATACCCTGCCGGAGTGGTTTGGAGGTTCCGACGGGGACATTTAACCCCAAATGGGAGAGAATCTAGGATTGGAGTGGTAAGAAATGGCCAAAGGCAGAGTGGAAATTTACACTGAAGCCTGCAAGAGCTGCCTCTACTGCGTCAACACGTGTCCCAAGCATGTGCTTGGCACGACCAACGCAGTGAACTCTAAGGGCTACCAGTACGCGCAGCCCGTTAATCCCGACGACTGCATAGGCTGCGCCATGTGCGCGACCATATGCCCCGACGCGGCGATAACTGTTTACAGGGAGGCGAACTGAGATGGCTGAGAAGATCTTCATGAAAGGGTGCGAAGCTGTCGCAGAGACCGCCATTCGCGCTGGCTGCCGGTTCTTTGCCGGTTATCCCATCACCCCGCAAAATGATGTCCCCGAGTACTTCGCCCGCAGGATGCCTCAGGTGAACGGCGTGTTCATCCAGGGCGAGAGCGAGGTTGCCTCCTCCAACATGGCTTACGGCGCTGCTGCTGCCGGTGTGCGCAGCATGACCAGCTCCTCCAGCTGTGGTATATCCCTCAAGAGCGAGGCTATATCCTGGATGGCGGGCGCGCGCCTGCCCGTTGTCATTGCCAACTTCCAGCGCGGCGGCCCCGGCATTGGCACTATCCAGCCGGCACAGCAGGACTATATGCAGGCCACTCACGCTTCCGGCAACGGTGGCTTCCGCATGCTCGTGCTCAGTCCTTCCAACCTGCAAGAAGCTGTTGACATGACCTGGGAGGCCTTTGAGCTGGCAGACAAGTATTCCCGCCCCGTGCTGCTGCTCATGGACGGCTTCACTGGCACCATGATGGAGCCCGTAGAACTGCCCGAGCCCCTGAGCGAAGAGCAGGTTGCAGCTATCCGCGCCACCAAGACCTGGGCAGCCCGTGGCAAGCACGGCGCTCCCGAACAGCACAAGGTCATGTGCGGCCCCGGCCTTGATACCCGCATCAGCCAGATGGGCATGAACATAGAGGACGACAAGCTCTACAAGACCTGGCAGACCGCTGAGATAGACTACGAGGACTACCTCACCGAGGACGCCGAAGTCATCATCACCGCCTATGGCATCTCCGGCCGTATAGCGAAGAGTGCCGTCAAGATTCTGCGCGAAGAGGGCATCAAGGCCGGCCTGATACGCCCGAGGAAAGTGTACCCCTTCCCGGATGTCGCCTACGAAAAGCTGCCTCTTGAGAAGCTGCGTGGCATAGTCAGCGCTGAGATGAGCATTCCCGCACAGTTCGCCACCGACGTTGAGCGTGTCGTGCACGGCAGGACCAAGATAGTCACCGCCCTCTCTTCCGGCGGCGAGGTCCTCGACCGCGCAACTATTCTCGACGCTGCCCGTGGTCTGATGAAGTAAGGAGGCTGAGTGATATGATGGAAAAAGTCTATTCCCGCCCTGCGGGTATATTCGAGGGCGCCGTCACGGGTTTCTGCCCCGGCTGCATGCACTCGAGCGTGTGCAAAATAGTCTGCGAGGCTCTTGACGAGCTGGGTCAGCTCGACAACGCCTGCTACGTACAGGGCGTCGGCTGCTGCGGCCTCGCTGTCACTTACTTCGATATGGACACCATAGCCGCTCCCCATGGCAGGGCCTGCGCCATCGCCAGCTCCTTCAAGCGCTGCAGCCCTGAGACCCTGGTGTTCACCTACCAGGGCGACGGCGACCTTGCGGCCATCGGCCTCGCCGAGACTATGAGCGCTGCCAACCGTGGTGAGAACTTCACGGTCATCTTTGTCAACAACGGCATCTACGGCATGACCGGCGGCCAGATGGCTCCGACCACGCTGCTCGGCGCCAAGACCACCACCACTCCCGATGGACGTAACGAGAAAGAGCATGGCGCTCCCATGCACATGTGCGAGCTGCTCAACCAGCTCGACGCTCCGGCCTACATCGCCCGCGTGACCGCCGCCGATGTGCCCAATGCCCGCAAGGCCAAGGCCGCCGTCAAGAAGGCCTTCCAGTATCAGCTCGAGGGTAAGGGCTTCAGCTTCGTCGAGTTCGTCTCCAACTGCCCGACCAACTGGGGCATGAGCCCGCTGGAGAGCCTGGATCACGTCCACAACGTAGTGCTCAAGGAGTTCCCGCTTGGGGAATTCCGTGCGAAGTGAGAAGGGGAGGCAAGAACATGGAGAAATCTTTCATCATTGCCGGTTTCGGCGGCCAGGGCGTCATGGTGGCCGGCCAGCTGCTTAGCTACACCGCCTGCGAAACCACCGACAAGTACGTCACTTACTTCCCCAGCTACGGCGCAGAGATGCGCGGCGGCACCGCCAACTGCTACGTCGTTATCTCTGACGACCCCGTCGGTGCTCCCAAGGTCAATAAGGCCGACTACGTTGTTTGCCTCAACGACCCCAGCATGGCCAAGTTCAAGGACGCGGTTGCTCCCGGTGGAACAATCTTTGTGAACAGCTCCGTGGTCACCATTGAAGAGACACGTCCCGATGTCCACGTCGTCAAGGTCGATGCCGGTTCTATAGCCATAGAGCTTGGCAACCCCAAGTGCCTGAACCTCGTCATAGTCGGCGCGATTATCGGCTACACCGAAGTCCTGCCAGCTGAGAACGTGCTTCAGACAGCGTTCAAGAAGCTCGGCGCCAAGCGCCCCGAGCTCAACCCCATCAACGAGGCCGCCTTTAGGCGCGGCTGGGAGATCGGTCACGCCGCCAAGGAAGCCAACGCCTAAACAATACAAAACAAAAAACCCGCCCCATCAGGGCGGGTTTTCTGTTACCACACCTGCCAGCGCAGGACAAACATGAACTCGTAATATATCCACAGCGGTACGCACACAGCCGTCATGACTGCGTCGCGCTTTGGGGTTGACGCCAACTGACCTACACCGATGAAGAAGGGCAGCAGGCTTATCATATACCGCGGCGCGCTCAAAAGCCAGGTCGCTCCTATTGCAATTACGTAGTAGGCGATGAACCAGGCCGCGTAGCCGGGGCGCATTTTCCTGGCTGCGAGCGCCACTGCGATGAGCCCGGCAAAGTCAAACACCAGGTTCGGCAGCCACAGACCCCAGAAGTTGTGCATGTTTCCAGGTACGCAGCCTATGGCGTTGTCAAGCTGATAGGCGGCCGTTGCGAAGAAGAATCCAAAGCCCTGCCCCCAGTGCTCACGCTGGTATACCATGTACTGAAACGGGTTTCCAGCCACCTGGTAGTTGATGACGCAGTAGGCGCCGAAGCCCGCGGGTATCAGTACGAGCCACAGGAAACGCGCGTACCGCCGCTCACCGCGCGGGGCGTTGACTGTCTCGTGGACCAGCTCCATACAGACCGGCACAAAGAGCATCAGCCCCAGCGAGCGTGTGAAGGCCGCAAGGGCGCCGACCAGGCAACCCAGAGCCAGGCGCCGGGTACGGGCGAGGTAAACACAGCCCAGGCTCAAAAACAGGAAAAGGCTCTCGCTCATGGGCGAGACGAAGAAGAACGAGCCAGGTATGATGCAAAGGTATTTCAGCACCCTGAGACTCTCGCGGTGCCCATAGTCAATTCGCAGCAGGTGATAGCCTACACTCAGCGCACCGGAGAAGCTCAACCAGGATACAAGCAGCCCTGCCATGACCCAGTCCGGCACAATTAAGTGCATGAGCCGCACCGCTATCGGATAGCCAGGCAAAAAGACCAGCTGAACAAGTCGGTCAATGATGCCCTCGGAAAGATACCAGTCACGGGCTATATCCAAGTAGTGGCCGCTGTCGGTGAGCGTCCAGAAATTCATGAATGAACTCCACGCGCCGTTGAAGCCGCACATGAGGTATACCACGTAGCTTATTATGAACACGGCGAGGCACCACAGCATGCCGACGCCGAAGAGCTTCAAGGACATATGCGCCGGAGTGCTTTCAATTCTCGGGGCGTCTATCCAGCCGCCGGGAGTCCAGAAACGCATCCAGCCCGGCACAAAGCGCAGGCACAGTACGGCGAAAATAGTTACGCTGGCGAACGCGGCCAGATTGGCCCAGAGACTGTAGTGTGTACTCATAAGCCAGTACACGTACATGGCAGCCAGAGCGACAAGGCCCAGTGCGCATATTATGAGACCGGGTAGAGTGTATTTTTTGCGCAGTGCGTCAAGCTTTTCCATAGACAGACCTCTGTGAGACAGCGCGCATTGTGGTTAGATGCATGGGAAACCTCCAGGTGTAATATGACTCTCCATATGCCTTATGGCATCAAAAAGAAATGACCGCCTGAGCGACCGGTTCAATCCAAAAAGAGCGGGCCTGTAAGCCGGGTTCTGTAATCGACGGCCATCTATCTACGCCGTACGTTGCCGCACGGCTTCAGCCACCTCCTCTGGGACGGCCGGGCCGGCCGAAAGTTCCCATCCACGGTGTTGCTCCGGATAGAGTTTACAGCATCCACCTGTCTCCAGGCGATGGGTGAGCTCTTACCTCGCCTTTCCACCCTTACGTCGTTGCAAAGTCCGCTCGGCTTCGTTTCCGGCATGAGCCTGTGGCTCCTGCCGAAAACTGCGCTCGCTCCCTTGCTCCTCCTTTCCCCGCTAAGCGCAGCCCGCGAGGGGAGGATCGACGCGGTATATCTCTGTTGCACTTGTCCGAGGGTCGCCCCTGGCGGGTGTTACCCGTTATCCTTGCCCTGTGGAGCCCGGACTTTCCTCACGCACAGGCTTTCGCCTTATGCCCGCGGCCGTCCGGCCCGCTCTTCGGTATTTTACCCTTTTGAATTTACGTAGTCAACAAAAATATTGTATTTGCGCCCGCCACGGGATATAATTAGTGGACGCGAGGTGATATTTATGACGCTTCAAGAATATGTTGACGCCCTGCGCGGCAAGCGCGTGGCTGTCCTTGGAATAGGTGTGAGCAACTCTCCGCTCATAGATCTGCTGCTGGATAACGGACTGCCGATTACGGTGTGCGACATACGCGACGCAGCGGCCATGGAGGACGAAGCCGAAATACTCTCGACCCGTGGAGCAGAGCTCAGGTTGGGCGAGGGGTATCTGGACGGACTTGACGGCTTCGACGTCATTTTCCGCACGCCCGGACTGCTGCCGATAGATGAGCACCTGATATCAGCCAGGGAACACGGGGCGGTAATTACAAGCGAGATGGAGGCATTCTTCCAGCTCTGTCCCTGCCGGACTATAGGCATAACGGGCTCAGACGGCAAGACCACAACAAGTTCCATCATAGCAGAACTATTGCGCGCAGCCGGCAAGCGGGTACACCTGGGCGGCAATATAGGCAAGCCGCTGCTCACCGAGATACCTGACATTCACCCGGACGATGTGGCGGTTCTGGAGCTGTCCAGCTTCCAGCTTCACAGCATAAACATAAGGCCGGATGTGGCTGTCGTTACCAATGTTTCACCCAACCATCTTGACAAGCACCCGAGCTACGAGGACTATATAGACGCGAAGCGCCGCATCTATTTGAACCAACACGCCGGTGATGTGCTGGTAGTGAACCGCGACAACGCTGTCACGGCGCGCTTCGGTGAAGAGGCTTGCGGCCGCGTGATTCAGTTTTCACACCGCGAGACCGTGCAGGACGGCGTGTTCTGCCGTGACGGCATGATTTACTACTCGCACAACTGGACTGTGGAGCCGATTATACCTGAGACGGAAATTTTGCTGCCCGGCGAGCACAACGTTGAGAACTACATGGCGGCTTTCTGCGCTGTAGACGGCCTGGTTTCGCCAGAAATGTGCCGCAAAGTCGCGCGCACTTATGGTGGCGTGCGCCACAGGCTCGAGCGTGTGAGAAAACTCGACGGTGTGTCGTATATCAACGACTCCATCGCCACGAGCCCCACGCGCACAATAGCCGGTCTGCGAGCCATGCGCACAAAGCCCATCCTCATCGCAGGCGGGCACGACAAGCACGTGAGCTTCGACGCGCTGGCAGACGAGATTGCCGAGCGGGTCAAGGCGCTCTACCTGACCGGCGACACCGCCGAGCAGATAGCTCAGGCAGTGCGAAAGAGCGTGTTCTTCGACCCGTCGAGGCTTCCCATACACATTGTGCCCGACCTCAAGACAGCCGTGGTTGAGGCGCGCGAGCACTCGATACCGGGTGATGTCATACTACTCAGCCCCGCCTGCTCGAGCTTCGACCGGTTCAAAAACTTCGCCGAACGCGGCGACACATTTAGAAAAATAGTATTGGAGTTTGAAGGCAATGAAACCGAGTGAGATACCGCAAAGCGTGAGAGACCTCGCCGCGAAGTGCGAAAGCCGCCTCGCGCCGCGCTTTGCCGAAATAGACGAGGTCAGCATGAAGTGCACCGAGCGTGTCATGGAGGCCTTTCAGGAGTTCCGCGTGTCGGATTCCTGCTTTGCGGGTACGACCGGATATGGCTACGACGACCTTGGCCGCGAGACGCTCGACAAAGTCTGGGCAAGGGTGTTCGGCGCGGAGAAGGCTCTGGTGCGCATTGGCTTCGTTAATGGTACCCACGCCATTGCAAGCGCTATATTTGCCGCGCTCCGTCCAGGCGATACCCTCATGTCCACTATGGGAGCACCCTACGACACTTTGCGCACGGCCATAGGCATATCCGGCGACGCTCACGGCTCCCTGCGCTTCTACGGCGTTGGCTACCACCAGGTGGACACCATAGACGGCGGCCCGGACTACGCCAGCATACGCCGCTGCGCCGACGGCTTGCAGCCTGCCGCCGCGCTCATACAGCGCTCCCGCGGCTACGATGCCCGCCGCGCCCTGACAGTTGAGGAGATAGGCGAGATTATACGCACAATCAAGTCAGTGTCTCCCGGCACAGCCTGTATTGTCGACAACTGCTACGGTGAATTTACCGATATTGTCGAGCCCACGATGGTCGGAGCAGACCTCATAGCTGGTTCGCTCATAAAGAACCCGGGCGGCGGTCTGGCGCCCACCGGCGGTTACATAGCCGGCAGGGAGGACCTTGTAGACAACGCCGCCTTCAGGCTCACGGTTCCCGGCATAGGCGGGGAGTGCGGCTCGACGCTGGGCAACAACCGCGCGCTGTTCCAGGGCCTTTTCATGGCGCCGCACACCACTGCGCAGGCGCTAAAGACCGCAGCGCTCTGTGCCGCCATGCTCGAAGAGCTGGGCTTTAAAACCGAGCCCGGCGCTATGGAGAAGCGCAGTGACATCATCCAGACCATCACGCTCGAAACGCCCGAAAACCTAAAGCGCTTCTGTCGTGGCATACAGGCAGGTTCGCCTGTAGACTCGTATGTCACGCCCGAGCCCTGGGCCATGCCGGGATACGAGGACGAGGTCATAATGGCCGCCGGCGCCTTTGTGCAGGGCTCGTCCATAGAGCTCAGCTGCGACGGCCCGATGCGTGAGCCCTACTTTGCCTTCCTGCAGGGCGGCCTCACCTACGAGAGCGGCAAGCTCGGCGTAATGAATGCCATAGCTGAGATGCTGGAACAATGATTTTGGACAAATCCAGGCGCATATGATTGTCTGAGGTGACAAATTATGCCCAGACGTATGCGCCGAAGGCCGCTCTACCTCGACATGCACCTGCCGAATCTGAGCCGAAAGTGTAAGCTGACCGCAATACTTGTGATCGTACTTGCCGGTCTGATGGCGTTTACAGCCAAGAGTATCTCATACTTTCGGGAACTTTCCTGCCAAATGGTTGTTTCAGACGCTATTGACCTCATGACACTGTGCATCAACGACGCAATAAGCAGAAAATTCTCGGGCGACGAGTATGGCTACGACTACTTTGTGGAGCTCGACTACGCGCCTGACGGCTCCGTATCGGCCGTGCGCGCCAATATGGCCCGTATAAACTCCCTGAGCAGCGAGCTTTTGAGCGACATCGTACACGCTGCCGACGGCGGCGAGCTCTCCCTGTCAATCCCTGTAGGTAACGTTTTGGGCTCAAGCCTGCTGCTGGGGAAGGGACCGGAGATACCGGTTGATATAACTATGCTCTCCAGCTCCCACGTGGACTTTCGCAATGAGCTCACGGACGCGGGAATAAACCAGACCAAACATCAGATTAAGCTCGACGTGGTCATAGACATAGACGTTATAATGCCATGGCGCACCGTCTCCACGCAGGTGATAAGCGAAATACTTATAGCTGAGACGGTCATACTCGGCGATGTGCCGGATACCTACCTCAACTGGGGAAATTCTTAACTTGAGAGGTCACAACATGGACGATATCAAACGCGAGATAGAGGCTCTTCGCAAGGAGCTCGAAGAACACAACCGCCATTATTACGACGAGGACTCGCCAGTAATTTCGGACTTCGAGTACGATGCGATGATGCGCCGTCTGGAAGAACTCGAGGCGGCGCACCCGGAGTATTACGACCCCAAGTCGCCCACTCAGCACGTCGGCGGCACTGTAAAGAGCAGTTTTGCGCCCGTGACGCATGAGGTGCCGCTGGAGAGCTTGAACGACGTCTTTTCTTTTGACGAATTGCGGGCGTTTGATGAGCGCATGGTTGCGGCGCTGAGCGAGCGCGAGTACAGTGTGGAGCCCAAGATAGACGGCCTGTCCATGTCACTTGAGTACGAAAACGGGGTGTTTGTGCGCGGCGCAACGCGCGGCGACGGCATCACAGGCGAGGACGTGACGGAAAACCTGCGCACAGTCCGCAACCTCCCCAAGACGCTCAAGAACGCACCGCCGAGACTCATAGTCCGCGGCGAGGTCTACATGTCCCGTGCAGTGTTCGAGGAGTTGAATGCCGCACGCGCCGAGAGAGGAGAGCAGTTGCTCGCCAATCCACGCAATGCTGCGGCGGGCTCCATGCGTCAGCAGGACCCGAAGGTCGCCGCTTCGCGCAAGCTGGACATATGCGTGTTCAACATACAAAAAGCCGAAGGCGTAACCTTCAGTACCCACGGAGAGACGTTGGATGTGCTCACCAACTACGGCTTTTACGCCGTGCCCCACACTATCTGCCACAGCATAGATGAATGCTGCGCAAAGATAAGCGACATCGGGGAAAACCGTGACCAGTTCCCATATGACATAGACGGTGCGGTGGTGAAGATTAACTCGCTCGCTCAACGTGAAACGCTCGGCAGCACTGCCAAGGCCCCGCGCTGGGCCGCCGCATACAAGTACCCGCCTGAAGTGCGCGAGAGCGTGGTGCGTGACATCGTCTGCCAGGTGGGGCGCACGGGTGTGCTCACGCCGAAGGCCGTGATAGAGCCGGTGCGCCTGGCCGGAACTACTGTGACGAACGCTACGCTTCACAACCAGGACTTTATAGACAAGCTCGACGTGCGCATAGGCGACACAGTGCGCGTACGCAAGGCGGGGGAGATCATACCCGAGGTGCTCGAAGTTGTAAAGGCCAAGCGTCCGGAGGGCACGGCGCCGTATCACCTGCCAGATACCTGCCCGGAGTGCGGCGCGCCCATAGTGAGGGACGAGGACGGGGTTGCCATGCGCTGCACCGGCGCTGAGTGCCCGGCGCAGAGGCTGCGCAACATTGTACACTTCGCCTCGCGTGAGGCCATGGACATAGAGGGCCTGGGCGAGAGCGTGGCCGAGAGCCTGATAGGCGCGGGCCTGCTTACGACTCCGGCGGGCATATACTACCTGCAGGCCAAAGACATAGCCAAGCTTGACCGCATGGGCAAAAAGTCCGCGGAGAACCTAATAAACGCCATAAACAACAGCAAGAGCGCCGGACTTGAGCGTCTGCTGTGTGCGTTTGGCATACGCCAGGTGGGTTCCAAGGCGGGAAAAGTCCTGGCTGGACACTTCGGTACGCTGGACAAGCTCATGGCTGCCAGTGAGGAGGAGCTACAAAATATCCAGGACATCGGAGCCATCACGGCCAGAAGCATACGCGAATGGTTCGACAGCGAGCAGTCTCAGCACCAGATACGCCTTTTGCGAGATGCCGGCGTGAGCTTTGAAAGTGCGCAGAGCGTGCAGGACGAGCGTTTCCGTGGACTGACGTTTGTGCTCACGGGCACTTTGCCAACCTATACCCGCGACCAGGCCGCGCAGATTATTGAGTCTTTCGGCGGCAAGGTTTCAGGCAGCGTGAGCAAAAAGACGGCCTATGTCCTGGCCGGCGAAGCCGCAGGCAGCAAACTCACAAAAGCCCAAGAGCTAGGCGTGAAAATAATAGATGAAGCCAAGTTTAACGACATGATAAAGTGAATGCGCACGCGCTCCTTGACATTTAATAGCAGCCACTATATAATTTATGTGTCCATAAACCACGGCAGATATCTGCCGTCGCTCTTTTTGAAAAAGAGCGAAAGACCTTTGACACACGAGGAGGATAAAGGTATGAAAAAACGTTTGTTGACAGTGTTGTTAGCAGTAATATTGGTAATGGCACTAGGGACCATAGCGGCGTTTGCGGATGATGAGCCTGTTGCTTCCGTGAATGGAACAGAGTACGGTACTCTGCAAGCTGCAATTGATGCAGCTGAAAGTATTGGCGGTGGAACAATCGTCTTGCTGCGAGATGTCAATTCGGGAGAAGTAACTTTTGATTCAAGTGGTGAGTATGTATTAGATTTGGCAAATCACACCTTTACTTCAAGCGAAGATGACATAATAGAAGTGAGAGCGGGCAACCTTAGTCTAACAGTAAGAGATGGCATTCTTAGAGGACCGAATTCTGGCACATATGGAATTTATGTGTACTCAACCAATAATAATGTAACTATTGCTCTCGAAAGTGTATACCTGCATACTACTGACCAAGGTCTTGGCGTACAAGGACTAAATACTAATAATAATCTTTTAATTAATAATTCAACTATTGTGTGTGAGGGAACGGCTGTATACTTTCCTCCGATAAGTGGCAGCATGATCATTGAAGATTCAGCTATCACGGGTGTTAATAATGGAATTGTTTTAAAAGGTGGCACAACAATAATAAGGGGAAATACTACAGTTTCTGCTACTGGTGACGGAATTGTGCCGTCCGCACCTTATGGAGGAACTCCGGGAACTGATTTCCCAACAACTGGGGCAGCTATATATGTCGAAGGTGGATATAGTGCCGGAAGCACTTCACGTCCAATTGAGCTGTATATCGAAGGCGGGATTTTTGAAAGTTCTGATGCCCAAGCGGCTGTATATGATCAATTTACAACTGGAAATACTAATCAAAGCGTTGAGGTTACTGGTGGATCGTTCACAGTGGCTGGAGGAAAGAGCGATGTGGAGAAATATATACCAACCGGCGCTGCAATAATTCAGAATAACTCGGGAACCATTATTTTAAATGATGCTGTTAACGTAGTTGCCTCCGTTAATGGTATTGGCTATAATACACTTGTCAATGCTATAAACGCTGCTAAAGACGGTGACACAGTAACGCTACTACAAAGTACAACGGAAGATACAATTAAAGTAAGCGAAGATAATGACATTTCACTGGATCTTGGTGGAAATACTCTTAACCTTACTCAGTATAGCAACACTGGTGCTCTGTTCGGAAGCAGCTCGTTCAATGCAATGCTTTTTAATGTAGGTACGTTAAGCATTGAAAATGGACGCATTGAAATGTATAATAGCACAGAGGCCGGAAATGGTATTGTTAACTCCGGAAATTTGACTCTAACTTCGGATGTGGATATAGTCGCAGATGTAGTTGGGGAGGCGCTTATCAATGTAAATGGCAGCCTGACCAGCTACGCAGACATATCTAATATTGTGGCAACCGATTCGAGAGGTTGGGGTGGTGCCATTACAACTTATGGTGGTATCCTCAACCTGTCTGGTGGCAATATAACAGCAGAAGCGGCCGATTCCGCTGGAAGCAATCTGTACATGACAGGCCTAACTGTATATAATTCTGAGTATAACAACACAAGTGATGGGGCCGAGGTCACGCTTTCAAATGTTGATGTTACTGCTGATGTGTACGCCATTTCAACAAACAATCTGAATTCTGGTGGAGTCAGCCCAAGTAATGTAACAATAAATAGCGGATCTTTCACGTCTACACAGGGCACGGCTATATATTGGCCCAGTGCTGGCAGGCTTACTGTTGGTGTAGCTGGAGGCAATGATGCTTCTGTTAGCATAACAGCAAATGAAGGCTCAGGCATCGAGATATGCAGCGGTGAACTGATAGTAAATTGTGGCACAGTATACGGCGGTTATGAATATACCGGCACAGACGACGATCTACTACAGGGATACCGTGGACACTCCGGAAGCGCTGGCATAGGCGACGCAATAACTGTAATTGGACGTCGTGGTAGCGGGTACGATACCGCATCACTTAACGTTGTAATAAATGGCGGCAGGTTCCAGAGCGGAAGCAATTATGGCGTTCGATACTTTGACTGCAACTTGGCTAATGCCACTCAGATTACTCAGATAGTGGAAGTTGAAATCACGGATGGTACATTTGTAGGCGCTGCCGGTGATGTAGATTTTGCATATGTAAACAGTGAAGAACAGCAAATTATAGCAGGAGGTAACTTCTCTGAGCCAGTTGATCTTAACTATCTTTCTGACAATCTGACTGTTGAGCTTTATAGCGTTAGCAATACAGAAGCACCGTATAGTTATTACCGTTCAACAGAGGATGCACAGAATGCAGCGCAGACGGGGGACATTATCACTGATTTGAGTTCGGTAACATCCGATGTAATGCACATGGTAACCATTGACTATGGTTATATGGATAAGATAGTCATTTCTATGCGGGATCAATCTGTACTCATCCTTCCCACACCTGATTCCCGTTCCGGCTACCGCTTTGCTGGGTGGCGTGATACGCAGGGGAACAGATATGAGGCGGGGCAGGCTATTACGGTCTACTCCGACATGACTCTCACCGCCATGTGGAACGCGGTCAACGTGCCGGATACTACTTACCCCATCACCATAGCTGACACGGATAACGGCACTGTAAGCACTAACCTCACTAACGCCTCTGCTGGTGCTACTATCACTATCACCGCTGAGCCGGACGAGGGCTACAGTGTAGGCCGGGTGGTTGTCACGGGTCCTGACGGGCGTTTGGACGTCACTCGTGTGAATGCCACGACTTACACCTTTAAGATGCCCGAGGGAGATGTCGAAGTAGAAGTCGAGTTCGTGTCCGGCGAGGAAGCCCTGCCTTTCACCGACGTTACTGCCGGGGCGTGGTATTATGACGCCGTGAGTTACGTCTATTTTAACGGCATGATGGAGGGTGACAGCGCCACCACCTTCAACCCGGACGGTACGATGACACGCGCTATGTTCTGGGCAGTCCTGGGCCGCATAGACGGCGCGAGCATAACCGGCTCCAACTGGGCTGAGGCCGCGCGTGAGTGGGCCGTGACAAACGGAGTCAGCGACGGCGAGAACGCGAGCGGGCTCGTGACACGCGAGCAGATGGTCACCATGCTCTGGCGCTACGTCGGTGAGCCTGAGAGCAGCTACAGCCTCAGCGCCTACAGCGACGCCGCAAGCGTGTCTGACTGGGCCGAAGAGGCCATGAGCTGGGCGCTTGAAAACGGCATCGTAGAGGGCATGACTGCCACCACGCTTGAGCCTCAGAGCACCGCGACCCGTGCGCAGTGCGCCACAATATTCATGCGCTACGACGCTCTCGAAGCGTAACGCCAAACCAAATTAAGCCGCCCGGTACAAGCCGGGCGGTTTTTATTGCGATACTCTCGGGATCATGCTATGATGACGATACGAAATCCTATTTTTGAGGTGTATTATGGACTACAGAGCCAAAGCGGTAAAATGCGTACAGTTCACTGTGCTGCCGGAGATGCATCGGCAATTTGAAGAGTGCGGCCGCAGTTTGGACGCTCAGTATGCCAAGTATGGCGACACTGAATTTTTTCACGGTGAAGTGGTTGAGTCAGGACATGTATACATAGTAGGTTACCCGCGCTGCGTGTGCCCCGAAGCCATGAATGCACCTGTAACTGACCCGAACTTCTGCGAGTGCTCACGCCAGAGCGTACTGTACGTGCTCGAAGAGCTGCTGCCCGGCAGCAAAATTGAAGTGGAGACGCTGCACACGGCCTTGACCGGAGCGGAGAATTGCCGCTTTCGCGTGACAGTGGAGTGATGCACTGCCGCACTGCTTTATAAGGAGGAAGAGCGTGACCATTTCCCAAATCAACGCGACGCTAGACGCCGATATAAATACCTTTTGGAGAGTTATAACCGATACGGCGCGCTACTGTGAATGGCGCAGCGACTTGGAAAGGGTGGAAGCAGCGGATGAGCTCCACTTCTCAGAGTATAGCCGCGACGGCTATGCCACGCACTTTACCGTGACTCAGTCACATGCACCGTATATCTGGGAGTTCAGCATTGAGAATACCAATCTGACAGGCCGGTGGCTGGGCGTGTTTGAAGAACTGTGTAGCCAGACGTACGTGAGCTTTACTGAGTACGTTACGGCCAAGAAGTTCTGCCTGCGCCCGTTTGTAAAGCAATACCTGAAAAAGCAGCAGAGCCTATTTGTATCTGACCTGAAAAAAGCGCTTTCAATTACAAAGGAGCGGTTATGAAATATACTGTAGACGACAGGGCGCTAAGTGCGGAGGAGTTTATAGAGTTTGCCAACACAGTCTGGCCCGGGGATTATGATACCGATAAGACACGCGAGGCTCTGCATCGCACCATAAACATAACCGCCCGCGAATCTGGAAAGCTCGTGGGCTGCCTGCGCGTACTCACCGACGGCTACTACTTTGGAACTATAACCGAGATGCTGGTCTCACCCGAGTGGCAAAAACGTGGCATCGGCAGCGAACTTTTGCGCCTTGCCCGCGAGCACACACCGACGATGCTCTACTTCGGCTCCCAAAAGGGAGTGGAGGGGTTTTACGAGCGTATCGGTTGCAAGAAGGGCTTGCAGTCGTACGTGATAGAGAAAAATTGAATTTAACATCCGGAAGTTGCAAGAGGGTAAAATAGTTCTGGCTTTATATGCTTTCCCATGTTAACATACATGCATGGGAGGTGTGCGAGTTGAGGTACGAGTTTGTGAGCGTGAAGTTCAAACAGTACAAGCTTGAAAATGTCTGGAAGGAGTACGAAGGGGAGAACTACAGGGACATCATAAGGCGAATGTCCCTTGACGGTTGGACCTACAAGGGCTGGGTGCCTACCGATTTCAGCAACTACGGACTGATAACTGCGATGGACTTCATATTCGAGAGGGAAGACTGAATATTTGCAAACGTAAAAGGGAGCCGTTCAGGCTCCCTTTTTACTGTTGAAATACTGCCTCGTTTCACGGCGTACTGTACCTGAGAGCGCGACGAGGGCAATCAGATTGGGCGCGGCCATGAAGGCGTTCAATACGTCCGACAGCAGCCAGACCACGTCCAGCTTGGCCACGGCTCCAATTACGGCGGCAGAGCAGAAGAGAACTCTGTACACTGTAAGCGAGCGGGCGCCGAATAAGAATTCGCAGCAGCAGGCCCCATAAAATCCCCAACTCAAAAGCGAGGAGAAGGCAAAGAGCGCAATACTCACAGCGATAATAGCCGCGCTGGCTGTACCGCCGAACACGCCTGCAAAAGAGGCCACGTTTAACTGCGTTGTGGGTTCGCCGGTGCCGATGACGTCCGTGACGAGCAAAGTCAGGCCGGTGAGCGTGCATATGACTATGGTGTCTGCGAAAACCTCAAATACACCGGCCATGCCCTGACGCACGCAGTCACGCTCAGTGGAGGCGGCGTGGGCCATGGGCGAGGAGCCGAGCCCGGCCTCGTTGGAGAAAGTGCCCCGCCTGAAACCCCAGGCGGCACAGGCGCCGAGAGCTGCTCGGGGCTCAAGGGCAGAGGTAACGATCTCTTTAATGCACAGCAGTATCTTGTCGCAGTTGACGCATAGTACGGCCACGCAGGCTGCGATGTAAGCCAGACTCATGAAAGGCACCAGAAGTCCCGTGACAGACCCCAGCCTGCTTGCGCCGCCCAGCAATACCGCAGCGGACAGGATGGCAACCACAAGCCCGATGGCCAGGGGAAAATCGTCGCCAACGTTTACGTTGACCTCGGTGCAAAGCGTGGAGAGCGCAGATCGTATCTCGCCGGACGGAACGGCGCTGCCCATGCCAAAGGCCGCCAGCGCCCCGGCGAGTGCGAAGATGTACGCCAGGGGCCTCCAGGCTTTGCTAAGACCGTCCCTTATGTAGTACATAGGTCCACCTGCCCTCTCTCCGGCGGCGTTGCGGACGCGGAATTTGACGGCGAGAAGTACTTCCGAATACTTGGTAGCCATGCCGATGAAAGCCGAGACCCACATCCAAAAGAGCACTCCGGGCCCTCCCATTGCCAGAGCCAGTGTCACCCCCGCCACATTGCCGGTACCGACAGTGCCGCCGAGCGCCGTTGAGAGAGCTTGAAAGCCGGACATGCCGCCCTGGCCGCCTCCGCGCGTCATGTTTTTGAGCGTGCCTCCGATGCAGCGGCCAAAGCGTACAAACTGTATCCCGCCGCTCATGTATGTCATATAAAGTCCTGCAAGCGAGAAAACTGCCAGCGCCACAGGACCCCACACCTCTGATGCCACGCGCTCCAATGCCTCCATGCGCACACCCCCCTCGTGCGATTATATGCGCCGCCGTCAGGAACTTGACTGACATGCTGTTAAGACTTATACTATGCGCATGGAAAATGAACTCGAACTCACAAAAAAGCGCCTCATGGAGCTGGCAAAACGCTCTGAGCGGCGCGGTATACCTGTAGAGAGCGACTTCCTGACCCCGGCAGAACAGCTTGAACTTACGCGCATGCGTCTCGGCGCACAAGTCTTCGACGGAGGCTATCCAGAGGCAGAGCGCCGCTGCGCAGTGTTCCTGCCCTGGGACGGCTGCGAGTGGGAGAGCAGAGTGGTGTGCCTGGAGCTCGTCCCGGCCAATGAGAAGTTCGCTGAAACGCTCACGTACCGCGATTATCTCGGCGCGCTGATGGCACTGGGCATTAAGCGCGAGACTACGGGCGACATAGTAATAGACGGCAAAAAGGCATACCTGTTTTGCCTTGACTCTATAGCTCCGTATATTTCGGATCAACTCAATGAAGTGCGCCGCACCAGAATAAAAGTGCGCCCCTGCGAGGCCGGCAATGTCGTAGCCGCGCCAGAGCCCCGTGTGAGCAGCGTGACGGTACAGTCGCCGCGGCTCGACGCCCTGGTGGCCGCCGTGTACAAGCTCTCACGCGGCGAGGCGCAGAAGCTCTTCGAGAAAGAACTCGTGCTGGTAAACTCCCTGCCCGCGCGCTCTCCGTCTATGGCAGCGAAGGCGGGCGACATCATCTCCGTGCGCGGTTATGGCCGCTTCGCGTTCGACGGGGAGTCCGGAGAGACACGAAAAGGGCGGGTGCGTGCAACTGTGCGCGTGTATTGATTGAAACATGCAGCAGCAACCAATTTACACAATATTTACAAATAAGAGTATAAATTTTCACCTAAATTGAGCCGCGCAAGCGTAAAATATCCGCATCCGGAGCAAAGGAGCTATATGAATGAACACTGCAAAGCGCGGACTATCTCTGGCCGTTGTGGCAGCCTTCGCGTTGACACTGGCAGCATGCGGGACACAGAGCACGACAACAACGCCTACGCCCGATACAGCAGAGACAATACAGAACAGTGCGGAGGAGCATGAGCTTGTCCTGTCTGACGACGGGATTAGCCTGGACAGGATAACTATATCTGAAGAGGATCCCGGAGACGTGACGGTGAGTCACGACATAGTGTACTACGAAGCCGGGCAGGGTTCGGACTACGGCGAGGGCGGCGCCGATGATGAACACGGCGCAGGCGAAGCGGCGGCTCACACTGTTGTTACCATACGCACAGCCGGTACATACAGAGTCAGCGGCACACTGTCTCAGGGACAGCTTGCCGTAGATCTGGGTGAAGAAGCCAAAGACGACCCGGAAGCTGTAGTCACACTTATACTGGACGGAGTATCTGTAACCTGCACAGTGGCCCCGGCGCTCATATTCTACAACGTCTACGAGTGCTCAAGTGCCGATGAGGAGACGGCCTCCTGGGAAGTGGACACCTCTGCCGCAGGCGCAAATGTCATAATCGCTGACGGAAGCGAGAACAACTTCACCGGTTCGTATGTAGCAAGAATTTACGAAGAGGGAACTACGGATAAACTCCACAAGTATGACGGCGCTTTCTACAGCAAAATGAGCATGAACATCTCTGGGGAAACCCTGGGCGATGGTGTGCTGAATATTGTTGGCGACAACGAGGGCCTGGACACAGAGATGCACCTGACCATAAACGGCGGTGTGATAAACATAGAGTCCGGCAACGACGGCATCAATACGAACGAGGACAACGTCTCGGTCACAACGATAAACGGCGGCACAGTCAATATTAACGCCGGCCTGGGCAGCGAGGGCGACGGCATAGACTCGAACGGCTGGCTGGTCATAAACGGCGGCTACGTCTTTGCAAGCGCCAACAGCACAAGCGGTGACAGCGGCCTGGATGCGACTTTAGACATAGTTCTGAACGGTGGTACGGCTATTGGCACAGGAAGTATGCTCGACGCTATATCCGAAGAGTCACAGCAGCGGTATTTGGCACTGCGGGTTGAGGCCGCGGCCGTATCTGAGGACAGTGAAGTGAAACTCACAGACGCTGAGGGTAGCGTACTCTTTTCTTTCACCGCGCCTAAGGCAGCGCAGTGCCTGCTGCTTTCTTCTGAGGACCTGAGCAGCGACGGAGACTATACGCTCACAGTGAACGGCGAAGTGTGCCAAACCTCTGATGAAGGCGCCGGCGCTCCACCAGACATGGGACGCGGAAACATGCAGATGATGGAGATACCCAGCGGCCTTGAGGAGTGGCTGAGCACCGCAACCGACGTGCCGGACGAAATACGAACCTGGCTTGAGGGGCTTATAGAGCAGCAGAATAATGCCCCTGGCGGGCCGGTTGGAAATATGCCGACGGAGCCCGGTCAGGAGCTCCCACAGGAACCAAACATATAAAGCAATCAAAAGCGCAAGAGGCCTTATGGCCCCTTGCGCTTTTTGAACTTATCCCTTGTTGCCATCCCGCCGCGTATATGCCGCTCGGCTTTGTTCAGTTCAAGCAGGGCCCGAACCTTTGTATAGAGCTCCGGACTGACCTCTTCAAGCCGTTCAGTCACGTCTTTGTGTACGGTAGACTTTGAGACGCCAAACCGCTTGGCAGCGGCGCGCACCGTCGCGTGATTTTCCGTTATGTACTCGGCAAGTCTTACGGCGCGCTCGGCTATGTCTGTCCTCATTTACACCACTCCCGGCATTTCGTGGTGAATTATATGCCGCCAGGACGCCGGTATATGCCCATACAAGATTAATGTCCGATTCCGACTTGACTTGCGGCACTTGCAGTGGTATCAATATAACAGTGTTATATGAAGGGGCGATGGCTCTTGTACGGTACCAGAGAACGGCTGCTGGATGCGGCCCAGAGAGAGTTCCTGCTCCATGGATACAGGGGCGCCTCACTCAGACGCATAGCTGCGGCGGCGGGAGTGACGACGGGTGCTGTCTATGGCTGCTTTGGCGGTAAGGAAGGTATGTTTGAAGAGCTGGTAGGAGAGACATACGATACCTTTATGGGAAACTTTAACGAAGCCCAGAATTCCTTCAAACGTCTTTCCCCAGAGCAGCAGAAGAATCATGTGGGAGTGTCCAGCCGTGAATATATGGAGTGGGCAGTGGATTACATGCTTGACAGGCGCGACAAATTCAGACTTATCCTGCAATGCAGCGATGGTACACGCTTTGACCATATAATTGACAAAATGGCGGCTATAGAAGTGCAGGCCACAGACGAGTTTATGTCCGTCCTGGACGGGATGGAGGAGGGACATGGCAGCGTATCTCCTATGCTGGAACACATTATGGTCAGCTCAATGTTCACCGGATTCATGGAAATTGCGCTGCACGACATGAGCAGGGAACAGGCATATGAGTACTCGCGTCAGTTACGAGAATTTTTCACCGCAGGCTGGTTGAAAATTATGGGCCTTTGAGCCCATATTTTCATATATTAAAGTTAGTAACAACTAACTAATTTGTTATAACAGGAGGGAAAAACGTGAAAAAGCCGTCGAACCTCTCGCGGCTGATGGAATACGCGGGAGGATACAAATACCTGACTATACTGTCGTGGATACTCTCGGCAGTTAGCGCTCTGGTGGCGCTTGTGCCTTTTTGGTACATATGGAGAATTATAAGGGAAGTTCTGCGTGTTCAGCCGGACTTTTCCGCAGCCGTGGGCATAGAGCAAATGGGGTGGATGGCCGTACTGTTTGCAGTTCTCAGTGTGATAATATACATTGCAGCACTCATGTGCTCGCACATTGCAGCTTTCCGGGTCGCCACGAATATACGCATCGGGACTATGGAACGCATTGTACAGCTGCCGCTGGGGTTCGCTGAGGAGTTCGGAAGTGGGCGGTTGCGCAAGATAGTCAACGAGTCATCGGCGGCGACGGAGACATACCTGGCGCACCAGCTTCCGGACAAAGCCGGGGCCATAGCTACACCGTGCGGTTTACTTGTGCTTTTGCTTATTTTTGACTGGCGGCTTGGTTTGCTCAGCTTGGTACCTGTACTGCTGGCCTTTGCCATCATGATGGCTATGACGGGCAAAGAGATGCAGCGCAAAATGGCTGAGTACACCAACGCGCTTGAAGACATGTCAAATGAAGCTGTCGAATATGTGCGTGGCATTGCCGTAGTAAAGACTTTCGGCCAGACGGTGTTTTCGTTTAAGCGCTTCAAAGAATCAATAGAGCGTTACGGCGTATGGGTAATAGCATATACTAAGCAGCTTCGTATGCCAATGATGTGCTATACGGCGGCAGTAAACGGCGTGTTTGTCTTTCTTATAGCTGGTGCGCTGCTCTTTACGCGAGGGACATATGACGCAGAATTCCTGCTGGATATGCTCTTTTATATCATCATCACGCCTATAATTTCAGTGACGCTCACGAGAATTATGTTCCAAAGTGAGAATGCCATGATAGTTGACGATGCGCTCCGGAGGATAGATCAGATTATGGACGCCAGGCCGCTGGAACGCAGCGCCCATACCCGCCACCCGGCAGATGGCTCTGTGTTAGTGGAAGACGTGACGTTCAGCTATGACGGAGAGAAAAATGCGCTCAGCGGCGTGAGCATATCAGCCCGTCCGGGAGAGACGATAGCGCTGGTAGGCCCGAGCGGCGGCGGCAAGTCAACGCTGGCAAGCCTGATTGCGCGCTTCTGGGATGTGAAATCCGGCCGGATACTTGTAGGCGGCGCGGATGTGAGGGACATGGACAAACGAGAACTTATGGACACGGTGTCGTTTGTTTTTCAGAACAGCCGTCTGATAAAGGCGAGCGTATTGGAGAACGTGCGGCTGGCCCGGCCGTCCGCAAGCCGCGAAGAGGTGATGGATGCGCTTGAGCGGGCACAGTGCGCAGATATAATAGCCAAGCTGCCGCATGGTGTAGACACGGTGATAGGTGCGAAGGGAGTATATCTCTCCGGCGGCGAACAGCAGCGCATAGCAATAGCACGGGTAATGCTCAAGGACTCTCCTGTCGTCATTCTGGATGAGGCCACCGCTTTTGCTGACCCGGACAATGAGACAAGGGTACAGTCGGCTTTCACTGCCATGAGCCGTGGGCGCACGATAATTATGATAGCTCACCGCTTGTCAACAGTAGCAAAAGCAGACAGGATCTATGTTCTGAAAGAAGGAAAAGTCGCCGAGAGCGGGGATTTCAGTTCACTTATCTCTGCAAACGGACTCTTTGCAAAAATGTGGAACGACTATAAGAGTGCAGCACTTTGGAAAGTTGAAGCCGAGGGTAAGGAGGTGCGACATGATAGCTAAGCTGCAGCGCAAATATGCCCTGTCTGAACAGGGCGCGAAGGATCTGATAATTGGGTGCATAGCCTGTGCAGTGCAGAATATATCGCTTATGTTCCCCGTAGCACTGCTTTATACTCTTGTCGGAGACCTGATGACTGGTACAGTCAGGGAACATGCCGCTGTATACATAGCGGGCAGCATTTTGTGTGTAGGCCTCATTTTTTTGACCACCTGGTTCCAGTACAATGCCACCTACTTTGCCACTTATCGTGAGAGTGGAGTAAGGCGCATAACTCTGGCTGAAAAGCTCAGGCGTATTCCGCTCAGCTTCTTCGGTGAGCGTGATCTGGCTGACTTGACCAGCACTATAATGGCCGATTCCACAAGTTTGGAGCAGGTATTTTCACACTATGTGCCAGAGTTTGCCGGTGCAATAGTCTCTACCATACTCGTGGCGCTGGGGCTCTTTTGCTTTGACTGGCGTATGGCGCTTGCCTGCCTCTGGGTATTGCCGGTGTCATTTGCAATAGTTTGGCTGAGTGCAAAGGTTCAGGAGGGGTTTTCCAGAAAGTCCATGGCCGCCAAACTGGCCTGCGCCGACGGCATACAGGAGTGCATAGAATCGGTCCGCGACCTGAAGAGCTGCAACGCTGAGGAGAAATACCTGGAGGGGCTGACTGAGAAAATACGAGCCGTAGAACACAGAGCCGTTATAAGTGAATTTGGCACCGCCGTTTTCGTCGTGTCGGCATCGCTGATACTCAAGCTTGGCATAGCCACCTGCGCCTTGGTTGGCGGTATACTGCTGATAGATGGCTCGCTTGACGTGTTGACCTTCTTCATGTATCTGTTAGTTGTCTCTCGGCTTTACGACCCGCTGCAGAGCGCCCTGCAAAACCTCGCGGCTATAATCTCAATGCGCACAAGCATTGCACGTATGAACGAAATTCTGGATTGCCCTGTTCAAACCGGTTCAGATAAACTTACAAATGACGGCTGTGATATAGTCTTCGATCACGTAGGGTTTGAATATAACAGCGGGGAAACCGTGCTGAATGATGTGAGTTTCACCGCCAGACAGGGAGAGGTGACTGCTCTCGTCGGACCGTCTGGAGGAGGAAAGACGACGGTATCGCGCCTGGCAGCGCGATTCTGGGATGCCACACGCGGCAAAGTGAGCGTAGGGGGTATGGACATAACGAAAGCTGACCCGGAAGCCTTGCTGTCACTGTACTCCATAGTATTTCAGGACGTTACGCTTTTTGACAACACAATTTTGGAGAACATCAGAATAGGACGCAAGGACGCGAGTGACGACGAGGTCATAGCAGCCGCAAAACTGGCAAACTGTGAGGAGTTCGCCATGAAGCTGCCGGACGGTTGGAACAGCAACATCGGTGAGAACGGCTGCACTCTCTCCGGCGGCGAAAGACAGAGAATATCCATCGCAAGGGCCTTCTTGAAAGACGCGCCTATAATTCTGCTTGACGAGGCCACAGCAAGCCTCGATGTGGAAAACGAGACCCTGATACAGTCGGCTCTCTCAAGGCTTATATGCAACAAAACCGTGCTCGTAATAGCGCATAGGATGCGTACTGTGGCCAGTGCGGACAAGATAGTTGTGCTAAAGGACGGATGCGTGGCTGAATCAGGAACTCCCGCAGAACTTATGCGTGCCGGCGGTGAGTTCGCCCGTATGAGTGCGCTGCAAACGCAAAGTGCAAACTGGACGATATAAAAATGCCGGGCGGCACAACACCGCCCGGCATTTTTATATTAATATAAACTTAATCCGACTGCTCTTGATAAAACTCGCAGATTGTTTTATAATCTACACACTGCTGGCAAGACGTAAGATACCTGGCCCTTCTGCCGCGAAAAATGTAAGTTTTTGCGAAGGCGTTGAAAGTTTGTTGAACTTCCAGGTTTACGTTTAGAATAGAAATAAAGGGCGTTCAAACAGCCCCGCAAAGAGATAATGGAGGCCGAATGAAGCTACTTATACTAACCTGTAGTACAGGCGGTGGGCACACTTCCGCAGCAAAAGCGATAGCGCAGGCTGCCACTGAGGCAGGCGCCGAGTGCAGAATAGTGGACGCATTGCGCTTTTTACCGGGGGTTGACGGCAAGGTTATAAGCCATGGCCATACCTTTGTATACCGGCATCTGCCGGCGCTGTTCGGGGTGGGATACCGCCGCGAGCAGCGCTCGGGTGCCAACGTTTTCAGAATGGAGTGCTCCCGCGGCGCGAGATCGCTCGGTATGTATATCTCTGACGGAGGATACGATGCCGTGGTGAGCGTCCACATATTTGCCTCATTCATGCTGGCAAAGCTGCGTGAGAAGGGTAAGCTCAATGTCCCAACGGCAAACGTGGCCACTGACTACACCTGCAGCCCTGGTTTCGCGGAGTGCGATCTGGATATGAACTTCGTGCCGCACGGGCTGGCAGACGAGTTTGAGAGTTACGGACTCGAGCGGGAGCATATTTTGGAGACTGGAATACCTGTGGCCAGGTCCTTTGGAGAACATATGCCCAGACAGCTGGCAAGGGAGGTCCTCAACTTACCGGGCGAGGGGCAGCTTGTGCTGCTGATGTGCGGCGCAATGGGCTGCGGACCTATGGAAGAACTTGCAGCGGAGCTAAGCCATCAGCTCCCTGACGGTGCTATGCTGGCGGTGCTGTGCGGCACAAACTCCAGGCTGCAAGAGGCGATAACTACAAGCGGACTTAAAAATGTGTACGCGGTAGGCTTTACGAAGCGCGTAAGCACGTGGATGGACGCTGCCGACTTGATGATATCCAAGCCGGGCGGTTCCACAAGCTCGGAGACTATGGCCAAGCGTCTGCCTATGATAATAATAAACGCCGTACCGGGCTGTGAGACCAAAAATCTCGAGTACCTCACGCAGCGCGGCTGTGCGCTTTCTGCTCCAACGGAGGAGATACCGGCACTTGCGCACGAGTTGTTGCTCAGCCCGGATAAGATTGAAAGTATGCGGGCCAATATGGAACGTTATTTCCCGCAGGGGGCTGCAGAACGCATAAGCAGTGCAGTTATTAAACGAATTCAGGGGTAGTTTAGGGGTAAATTAAGTGAAAAAGGACGCATTACGAGAGTACTTTTCAATTCCGAATATTCTGAGTTATTTCAGGCTTATACTCATACCAGTATATCTGGTTGTATACTTTAATGCTGACGACGAACGCGGATACTATTGGGCGGCACTGGTGATTGTGATATCCGGCCTTACGGACATGCTGGACGGCAAAATCGCACGTCACTTCAACATGATAACTGAATGGGGTAAAATCATAGACCCTATAGCAGATAAGCTGACAATGGCCTCTGTGGCGCTCTCGCTGGCATTTAGGTTTCCGCTAATGGGCCTTGTATTCGTTCTGTATGTGGTTAAAGAAGGCTTTATGGCGGTGATGGGCGTCGTGATGCTTCGCCGTGGATTTAGAATGGACGGGGCGATGTGGTACGGTAAGGTCTGCACAGCTGTAACTTACGCCGTAGTGTTCCTTTTGCTGATTGTCCCAATGATGGCGGCCTGGCTGCGCATCACGCTCATTTGTGTGCAGCTTGGTATAACGCTCTTCTCATTCATCATGTACGCGGCTTTTTATCGCAGGGCCTGGGTCAACATGAAGAAAAAAGCTTAAAAAATAAACGCCGCCCGGCCGGGCGGCGTATTTTATCCGGGAGGTATTTTGTGATGGATATGGGCTCGTGGCTGAGGCAATGGAAAGATGCAGTTTTAGGTGAGTTCGGTGAGGAAAAGGTGTGCTTTATGGGCATACAGGGTAGTCGGGCGAGGGAAGAGGCGCGCCCTGACAGTGATATAGACGTGGTGCTTATATTGGAGGAACTGGATCTAGTGGATCTTGAGCGCTACCGCAGCTGTGTGGCCCGGCTCCCGGAACGCGAAAAACTCTGTGGCTTCATCTCGGGCCGAGCAGAACTTGAGGCCTGGCCGCGCTCGGAACTCTTTCAATTCTGCCTTGATACAAAGGCTGTATATGGCAGCCTTGACAGTTACGCAAAGAGCGTCACACGTGAAGATGTCCTGGAAGGTGCGCTCACCGGAGCCGGTGGAGTTTATCATGCCTGCGTGCACAACTACCTGCACGAGAGGAGCGAAGCCATGCTTTATGAGCTATGCAAATCGGCGTTCTTCACCCTCAGAGCCGTGCATTTCCTTGAGACTGGCAGGGCGGTTCGTACACGGGAGAAGCTCAAGGCTGAGCGTGGCACGGACGCGGACATAATCGACGCGAAGCTCTCTGGAAGCTTTGAAGAGCAAAGCCGGAGATTGCTGAGATGGTCCTCTGAAATACTGAAAACTCTCGAACAGATGCGCTGAGAAGTGCTCCCCCGCAACTCCGGGGGAGCACTTCTCAGTTTTTGGACTTCCATCCCAGTAGCAAAGAGGAATTTATTATGACGAGTACGCTGCCGGCGTTGTGTACCAGGGCGCCGATGACTGGGCCGAGCAACCCGGGTATTGCAAGACCTATGGCCAGAAAGTTGAGGCACATGGAGAAAGCTATGTTGAGCTTTATCGTGGCCATCATTCTCCGGCTGAGCCGCAGCAGATGTGGAAGCTCGGCTATGTCGTCGTTCACAAGGGCAATGTCGGCCGCGTCGATGGCGATGTCGCTGCCAATGCCGCCCATAGCTATACCGGTGTCGGCACGCTTGAGGGCCGGGGCATCGTTTATGCCGTCTCCTATCATGCATACGCCGCCCTGGGCACTGTACTCGTCAACAAAACGTATTTTGTCCTGAGGCAGGCACTCGGCGTGTACGCTCTCTATGCCGACACTCGCCGCTATTGTATTGGCTGCTCCGGGATGGTCACCTGTTAGCAGAATTGGGATCACCCCTGCGGCTTTTACACCGCGCACCATTGCTGCGGCGTCATCGCGCAGTGTGTCTGCCAAAGCTATGAATCCGGCTGCGGTCCCCTCTACGGCCACATATATTGTTGTGCAGCCCTCTTCGGCGTATTTTCCGGCCGCCTGCGTGATGCTCTCAGGCAGTTTGATGTTGTTGTCGCTCAGCAGCTCAGCTCGCCCTGCCAGCACTGAGCGTCCACCGACGACAGCAGAAACGCCGCGGCCTGGCAGCATGGTGAAGTCGGAGCAGGGGGGTATATCCAGTTCACACTCCTTGCAGCACTCTAAAACAGCCCTGCCCAGGGGATGCTCACTGCGTGACTCAGCCCCGCCGGCCAGGGAATAGAGCCCTTCGTCGTCAAGCCCGGGCAGGAAGCTTTTAACGGCATATACCCGCATTTCACCTCGTGTGAGAGTACCCGTCTTGTCAAAGCAGACGTTTTTGACTCCTGCAAGGCGCTCGAGCGCGTCGCCCTCCCTCACCAGGAAGCCATGCTTCGTTGCATTTCCTATTGCCGCCATGATAGCTGTCGGTGTGGCAAGCACCAGGGCGCAGGGACAAAACACAACCAGTATCGTGACGGCCCGTATTATTTCACCCGTCACGGCCCAGGTGATTGCGGCTGCACTCAGAGCAATTACTACTATCCATGTAGCCCAACGGTCAGCCAGGCCCACTATTTTGGCTTTGCCCGCGTCAGCTGACTGCACAAGGCGTATCATACGCTGTATAGAACTGTCCTCACCGACACGGGTGGCTCGCATATCAAAGGAGCCAAAGCGGTTCACCGTGCCGGAGCTGACTTCGTCGCCTGCCGCTTTGTCAACAGGCAGGCTCTCGCCGGTCATGACCGCCTGATCGACAGAGGTCTCGCCAGCAATGATGACGCCGTCTACCGGTATGCTCTCACCCGGGAGCACGCGCAGTATATCTCCGACTCTGACCTCCTGAGCCGGTATTATCTCCTCACTGCCGCCCTTAATGCGCCGCGCCGTTTGCGGCGTTAGCTGAACCAAGCGCTCTATGCCTGCCCGGGCCTTGGCCACGGTCAAATCCTCCAGCAGCGCGCCCAGCTGCATGATAAAAGCTACCTCTCCCGCAGCAAAGTCCTCGCCGGTGGCTACGGAGGCTATGAGCGCCAGGGATACGAGCACGTCTGCCTTAATGTCAAAGACGGTTATCAGTCCCACTATTGCTTCCAGTATGATAGGCACGCCGCAGAGTATGATAGCTGCCCAGGCGGCATCAAAAGGCAGGTCCACAAGGTTGAACAGGCTTATAACAAGCGAAACTCCCCCTATCGCCAGAAAGACTATTTCGCGCCTGGTGCCGCCCCATTCACATATTGCTTCCAGGACGCCGGCTATTTTGTACCTCAGCTCTCTCATTACATCACCTCATATACCTATAGGGGTATAGGTATATGATAAACTGCTGTGACTCAGATGTCAAGAAAAAAGTGCGCCCCGGAAGGTGCTGCTGAACAGTCAGCGCCCTCCGGGGCTTCTGCATTATTGTCAGGCCGGCGCGCCTTGGATCAGGAAGACGCCTGCGCAGTCGGAGTATTGATGTTTACGCGGTTGACATCGTTTTTGATAAGACGATAGCAGCCGGCCGCAAGGGGTACGCCAATCAGCATACCGACAACGCCCAGGACACTGCCGCCAACAGTGACGGCTGCCAGAACCCAGATGCCGGGGAGCTGTATAGAAGAGCCAACGACGTGCGGATATATGAGGTCGCCCTCCAGCTGCTGCAGAACAACGATAAATACGAGGAATATGAGAGCCTGAATGGGGGATTCCATCAGTATCAGGAAAGCTCCTATGCCGCCTCCTATGAATGCGCCGACAATGGGTATGAGCGCAGTGAAGGCAGTGAGAGCGCCAATCATGGTTGCGTGCGGCAGTCCAAGCACGAGCATACCAAGGGTACAGAGAATCCCGAGCAGCACTGCCTCGGTGCACTGCCCAACTATGAAACGGTGAAAGCAGTCGTCAAATATACCTATTACGTATCTGACCTTGATACGGATTTTTTCGCTCAGATAGCGCTCCATCAGCCTTGTGCACTGAGAGCCGAGACGCCGTTTGCCCAGAAGCACATACACAGCGAAGATGAAGGCGAGCACAGCGGTGGTGGTGCCGGAAACTGCGGTACTCACTACACCGGCCACAGCGCCGACAACATCGGTAGCGCCGCCCAACACAGCGGACACTATGTCTTCCAGTCTGGACTGCCAATCAAGCGAAGCTGCCCATTCAGTTACATAGTTTATGAGTTCCGGCGTAATGATGCCGCTCCTGGAAAGCCAATCTATGAATTGTTGAGCTGCGATAGGTATCTCGGCGATGAGCAGTCGGAAGCAGTTGGCCAGCTGCGGTATTACCAGCCAGAGCACCAGTGCAGCTATTCCGATAAGCGTCAGTATTGATAATATAAGGCACAAGCCGGGTCGTAATTTGAGCACAGCATTTTTACTGCTGTTGGGGAAAAAATGCCGCTCATAGAAATTCATAAGTATATTGAGCGGGTAGGCCAGACACAACCCCAGCAACAGCGGGACAAAGGCTGCCAGCAGCAGGCCGAGAAATTGTGCCGCGGCAGGCCAATAGTATATGCCCAGAAAGAGCGCGAAGAGCGCTATTGCAACCTTTACAATTGTGCGTGTACTTGGCTGTGTCATTTGCTGTCCCCCTGCGTAACGCTGCTATTACGTATGAGTTCCTGCATATCTTCAGGCGTCTCTTTATATCCGCGCTGTATCCAGGCGTTAACAAGCCCGAAAAGCGCGTAAGCGGTCATGTTGCTCTGATAGTATTTGATAACGTCGTTCTCATCAGACTCAGGACTGAGTATCTGCAAATAGGCATCAAGTATGCACTTCTGGTGTCCGGTTGAGTACAAGAGGTCGCTTATGTCGCGCATTGAGAGGCAAAACTCCAGAAACAGCCTTGTTGCAACAGGCGCGTCCATCTCCGCATGCTGGCCAATGTGATATTGCTCATCAAAGCGCTTCCAAAGGCAGCAAATCTTAAAGCTCAGTACTTCTTCCTTGCTTTTGAAATACCGGAAGTAGGTTGAGCGGCCCACGTCAGCCCTGGCGGTCATCTCCTCAATAGTTATTTTTTCCATGGGCTTCTCGCGCATGAGTTCGAGTAAGGCTGTGCCCATGCACTCTTTGAGATACTCTGTTGTGGCGCTTGATCTGCGCATATGAAACATCACCTCGGAAGTAGTATCATTGGAACTATGGTGCGCTTATATTTCAGTTTCATTAAAACTATTGACAATGCAAATTTCTGTGATACTATTGCGTCAATGAAACTAACGTCTCATAAATACTATCATCTCAAAACAGCTCTGTCAAGTACAAATATGAACATAATAGGAAAGAGGGTACTATGACTACAATATTTTCTCGTGTGAAGTTGAGCGGTAAACGGGTTGTACTGCTAATTATACTGATGCTGCTGGCCGCAGTGGCATCGATGATGCTGCCTACACTGCTTGCAAACATGATAGATGTAGGTGTGGCAGATAACAGTGTGAACGCTATAGTTGCAATTGCGATCGTCATGGCAGTACTGTCCATACTCGGCTGCGTATTTAACATATTGGCAACCGTATTATCGGCAAAAGTATCTACGAAGTTTGCAGCGGATTTGAGGCGGGAGATTTTTGCAAGCGTTCAGGAGTTTTCGGCTGCCGAAATGGACAAATTCGGCACTGCCAGCCTGGTCACACGCAGCACATCGGACGTTATGAACGTGCAGTTGTTCCTTTCGCTGCTGCTGCGCCTGGGTGTGACTGCGCCGCTGATGGCTGTAGCCGGCTTAGTCCTCTCATCTCTGACGGGCGGTGAGCTCAGTTCCGTACTGACTGTTGCTATACCGGCGCTGATAATAGGCGCCGGAGTAATAGTGATTTTTGTGTCCCGCTATTCAGTTGCACTGAGAACGCGCATAGACAGGCTTAATAAGCTGTTTTTGGAAACGCTTGAGGGAGCCCGTGTTATTCGAGCCTTCAACCGTCAGGACAGGGAAATGGGCCGCTTTGACGAGGCAAATGAGGATTTGGCCTCTGTGAGTATACGTTCAGGCCGCGTTTCATCCCTGCTTGTCCCGGTCATCCAGGTGATATTCGGCGTGACAACGGCGGCTGTCATGGGCATGGGTTCATGGTATGTCTCGACGGGCGAGATGGACGTCGGAGCCCTTGTGGCGAATAGCCAGTATATTAGTATGATCCTGGCTGCGATAATGATGCTTGCGCTGGTTATCATGCTCTTCCCAATGAGCTACGCCTGTGCCAAGCGCATCGCCGAAGTGCTCAACACCGAGAGCAGCGTTAAGGGTGGCACATATACGGCGCAGCAGGGCACAGAGCGCGCAAGCGTAGTGTTCGACCATGTGACCTTCTCCTACCCGGGCGCAGACGAACCGGTACTGCAAGACATAAGCTTTGAGAGCCACTCGGGCGAGATGACGGCAATAATTGGCCGTACCGGCTGCGGTAAGTCTAGTGTGCTCAAACTCGTGCCCAGGCTGTATGACACTGTGGTCGGGCATGTATATGTAGATGGAATAGACGTAAAGAAGTACAAGCTGGAGGAGCTGCGCTCCCTCATAGGTTATATTCCACAGAAAAACGTGCTATTTTCCGGCGACGTGGCCTCTAATCTGAGTTTTGGCGACGAACAGAGCACTGAGGACGACTGGCGCCGCGCCGCGCACATAGCCTGCGCTGACGAATTTATAGAGCAAAAGCCCGGAGCGTATCACGCGGACATCGCGCAGGGAGGTACGAACCTCTCAGGTGGACAGCGGCAGCGCATGGCAATCGCAAGGGCAGTGGTCAGGCAGCCTGAGGTGTACCTCTTTGACGACAGCTTTTCCGCTCTTGACATGAAGACAGACCGCAAGCTCCGTGAAAGGCTCAGAGAGAGCATCGGGGACGCGACCATGATAGTGGTGGCCCAGCGCGTGAGTTCAATTATAGACGCTGACAGGATACTTGTGATGGAGGACGGTAAGCTCGTAGGCAGTGGAACCCACTATGAACTGCTGCAAAGCTGCCAGCTTTACCGAGAGATAGCCGAACTCCAGCTGGGAGAAGAGGAGGTAGCCAATGAAATTGCACGCCATTAAGCGCCTTTTTAAATACCTGGGCAAGTACAAGCTCAGACTCATATTGGTCATGCTTGCAGCTGTGCTGAGTACTGTTTTCTCAGTCCTGGCGCCGGCTGTAATGGGCGGCATTACCTCTGAGCTCTACGCCGGAGTGGCACAGGGTGAATTTGACTGGGATGCTATACTGTGGCTGCTTGCAATACTGGTAGCACTGTATTTGATTGCCCAGCTCTTTGCAGTACTTCAGGGCTTCGGCATGACCAGGCTCACCGCGCGCGTCATGCAGTCGCTGCGCTCGGATATAGACAAGAAGATGCACGCGCTGAAGCTCAACTACTACGACACTCACACCCACGGCGAGATCCTGAGCACCATAACAAATGACGTGGACACAGTCAACAGCGCAATAAGCCAGAACTTGACGCAGATTGTCACCCAGGTGGTGACTGCAATAGGTATACTTATAATGATGCTGAACATCAGCCCGCCGCTGGCCATCATTGCAGTGGTGATGGTACCTGTGGCGCTGCTTTCAAGCATGGGTGTAATGCGCACCGGAGCCAAGCACTACGCCAAGCAGCAGCAACTGCTGGGAGAGCTCAACGGCTATATAGAAGAGGTGTACAACGGACAGGAGCTTGTCAGCGTCTACAACTACACTGACAGGGCCAAAGCCCGCTTCGATGAAATAAACGACAGGCTGCAGAAGAGTGCGGAGAGCGCTGAGACGGCCTCGGGCAAGGTTACGCCTATAACTGACCTTGTGAACAACCTGGGCTATGTGTTGAGCGCTGTGCTTGGCTGCATGTCCGTGCTTCGCGGCGGTATGCTGGTTGGTGAGGTTCAGTCCATGCTGCAATACACCAGGCAGTTCAGTCAGCCTTTCACCAGCATCGCCGGTATGGCGGGCAGCTTCGGAGCGGCTGCGGCCGCGGCCGGGCGCATATTTGACCTGCTTGACGCCGAAGAGGAGACGCCCGACCCGGAACCGGGAGCGGTGCCGGAGCGCTCGGACGGTGCGGTTGAATTTAAGCATGTGGCCTTTGGCTACACGCCCGACCGTCAGCTCATGCACGACGTGAATATAAGCGTCAAACCCGGCCAGAAGGTGGCGATAGTCGGTCCCACCGGAGCCGGTAAGACCACGCTCATAAACCTGTTGATGCGGTTTTACGATGTGGACTCCGGGGCGATATACGTTGACGGCGTGGACACACGCGAGATGAAACGCAGCGAGCTGCGTGACCGCTTCGGCATGGTACTTCAGGACGCCTGGCTGTTTGAAGGCACGATAGGCGACAATATAGCTTACGCCGAAGACGGTATGCCCGAGGAGAAGATAGTTGACGCTGCGCGCTCTGCAAGCGTTGACAGCTTCGTAAGGACACTGCCGGGTGGATACGAATTTACCCTGTCCAGCGGCGCTGAGAATATCTCACAGGGCCAGCGCCAGCTACTGACCATTGCGCGAGCCATGGCCTCGGATCCCGAGATAATGATACTCGACGAGGCCACGAGCAATGTGGATACTCACACAGAGCAACTTATACAGAAGGCCATGGCCAAGCTTATGCACGGCCGTACCAGCTTTGTAATAGCTCACAGGCTATCCACAATACGCGATGCGGACATGATACTCTACATGGAAAACGGAGACATCAAAGAGTGCGGAAACCACGAAGAACTCATGGCCCTGCATGGCAAATACGAAGCGCTGTATATGAGCCAATTCGCAAGTGTATAAATAAGAAAAGCTATCCGGGAAAATCCCGGATAGCTTTTTCGTTTTTCAGTAGTTTGCAAAGCGCTCGACAGCTTTTGTAAAGCTCTCTATGGTCTTGTCGGCGTCGCCGTTTTCTATGCCGTCACGCACGCAGTGTTTGATGTGGCCTTCCAGGACCACCTGACCGCACTTGTGCAGGGCGCTTTTGGCCGCGTTGATTTGCGACAGAATATCTTCGCAGGGTATGTCTTCGTCTATCATCCTGTCTATGGCCTGCACCTGCCCAATTATGCGTTTGAGCCGCCTGTGCAGGTTTTCTGAGTCCATGCACTGTCTCAAAATTCAGCCCTCCATTCAATCGTCGTCAAGCACACGAAGGCCGGCAACAGAGGATATCGGAAGCGAGAAGGCTATGGCACCTGCTGCAGTATCAACTCCGGCCTGCTGCGCGATGGCGTTCATGATTGCCGCCTTTTCTGCTGCTTTGGAGACTATGAGGACGACCTCTTTTTCGTCTGCCAGGGAGACGCCCAGGAACTTTTCACTGAGCTTGCCGCCGGTGCCCTTAGCGTGCAGCACCGTGCCGCCAGCAGCTCCAGCGCTGCGCGCAGCGTCCATAACAGTGTCAGTGTGGCCCTCATTTGCCACTGCCATTATAAGTTCATGTTCAAACGTAAGCTCGGGCGCCGTCTTGTCGGGCGCCGCGCCGCCGGATAAGAATGCCAAGGTGCGACCTCCTCCTACACTTTTTATAGGTATTGCAAGCATAATCCCGTTGCCGGGTACGTCTATGAAAAGTTTGCGTTTAGCTGCACGCATAATTTGCTTCGCCATGTCACCTCCGGCTACGGTGATCAGCAGCGCCTTTTCAGTGGCCTCCAGGCCGTATAGGTCCAGCGTTTCACTGGTAGCCGTGCCTCGTGCGAGCATTGCCAGCACCAGGGGCAGTTTGTGACCCTCGAAGAGTTCGGACATTTTTTTGGCCTTGTCACGGTCAACTATTGCTGCAACTAGATCAAGTATCATGCAATCACCCCCACAGCTCTATTACGTCGTTGCCGGCAGCCTCCACGGCCTCGGCGACGGCCTCGCGCGCGAGATTTTCGCGGTGGGACTTGGCTTTGTATATTGCGCCCATTATCTGCACCGTTATAAGCGGCGTCATGGCCACCATGGCAACAAGACCAAAGGCGTCCGTCATGACATTGCCGCCGACCGCTTCGGCCGCGCCCATTGCCAGAGGCAGCATGAACGTGGCCGTCATCGGGCCGCTGGCCACGCCGCCAGAGTCAAATGCGATAG
Source organism: uncultured Clostridia bacterium (assembly GCA_930990965.1). GTDB lineage: Bacteria > Bacillota > Clostridia > Oscillospirales > Oscillospiraceae > Scatomorpha > Scatomorpha merdigallinarum. Next base: position 137,697 of record CAKNRQ010000001.1, on the reverse strand, counting down.
CGGTAAACATTTTGGGAACGAAAAAGCTCAGAGCTAGAGCCAGCACGTAGCCCGGAACCAGGAACCAAAGTATGTTAATGCCCGTGAGCACTCGCACAAGCGCGAGGCCGTTTGCCACTGCTATGGCGGCCGACAGACTTATGCCCATAGCTTTTTCGCTCACAGCGCCGGCACTCATCTCTTCAACCTGACGGTTCAATACATGTACGGCGGGTTCGGCCCGGATAATGAACCAGCCCATGAGCATCGCTACCGGGACCAGAAGCCACTTGTACTCGCTTGAAGCGATTTCCTGGCCGAGCAGAGTACCGAGCGAGCTAAAGCCGACGTTTACGCCGGTCAGGAAGAGTACAAGGCCGACATAAGTGTAGAGTATGCCTATGACTATCTTCAAAAAAGGTATTCTGCGCAGCTTGAGCGAGACAACCTGGAAGATGAGGAATATAACAACTATGGGCGAGAGTGCCATAGCGACTTCAAGCATGTACTCAGGTATAGCCTCTAGGTAGCTGACGCCGAGCTCCACCGTGTTGGCCCAGCTGGTTACAGCTTGAGCGCTGATATCAGATGAGTCGCTTTCATAGACAAAGCCAAGGATGAGGACGGCTATTATCGGACCTATAGAGCAAAGGCCCACCAGGCCGAAACTGTCGCTTTCAGCATTTTTGTCGCTGCGGATACTGGCCACGCCAACACCCAGTGCCATGATGAACGGGACTGTCATAGGCCCTGTAGTTACGCCGCCGGAGTCGAAGGCGACGCTGAGAAAATCCCTGTCAGAGAAAGCCGCAACGGCAAAGACAATGGCATAAAATACTATCAGCAGCCATTTGAGGTCAACACCCAAAAGAATACGTATCATGCTGACTACAAGGAAAAAGCCGACTCCAACTGACACGGTCAGCATCAGCACGTATGTATTTATATGCGGAACATTGATGGCAAGGACCTGCAAGTCCGGCTCGGCTATCGTTATGGCCACGCCCAGCACAAAGCTTAATATGATTATAAGCGCCAGGTTCCTTGTCTTAGTCATACGTGAACCGAGGTAGTTGCCAATTGGCGTCATGGACGCCTCGGTGCCCAGAGTGAACAGGCCCATACCAACAATCAAGAAAAGTACTGCTATTACAAAAGCCAGCATTAGGTCAGTGGAGATGGGCACGAAGAAAAGGCACAGCAGCGCAACGATGAGCGCTATTGGCACTACCGAAGCCACAGATTCACGCAGTTTTTCTCCTAATACGGTTTTTGTCTGCATAGATTGCCCCCTTTGTCATTACGCTTGGTTTTGTTTCGGTAAAATTATATAATATTTTTCATGTTATCGTCAAGACGCCGGTTGTTAACATACCGTAAATGTGGTATGATTATACGCATAAAACCCCACAAGAGGTGATATCGTGACCGAAAAGTTATATTATGTCGATGGTGAAATCCGCACTTTTACCGCGCGCGTACTCTCTTGTGAAGAGTGCAAAGGCGCGTGGGAAGTTGTTCTGGACCGCACCGCTGTTTTTCCGGGTGGTGGAGGCCAGGAGGCAGATTCAGGAATACTGGCGGGGCAGAGAATAATAGGTATGCGCGAGGCCGATGAAACGGTTTTTCATATAGTTCCAGCACCCATAGAGCTCGGCAGCGAGGTGAGCGGGGAGGTAGACTGGGCTCTGCGCTTTCCCAGAATGCAGGGGCACAGCGGCGAGCACATATTCTCCGGCACCGTACACCGCCTGTTTGGCGGTGAGAACGTGGGTTTCCATATGGGAGAACAGTACATGACGCTCGATTTCTCCGTCGAGCTTTCTGCCGAGGATATAGCAGAGTGCGAACTGGAAGCAAACCGCCTGGTATGGAGTGATGAGCCCATAAATTCACTTCTCCCGTCGCCAGAACAGCTTGAGCACATGGAGTACCGCAGCAAGAAGGAACTCACGGGCCGCGTGCGTATTGTTGAAATACCGGGCGCAGACACCTGCGCCTGCTGTGCGCCGCACCTGCACAGGACGGGCGAAATCGGTCTCGTCAAAGTGCTGGATTCAATGCGGCACAGAGGAGGTACACGCATTATTTTGGCTTGCGGTGATGCGGCGTACCGGGACTACGCGCTTCTGCATAAGGTGAATGCACATATTTCGTCGTCCCTGTCGGCTCCCAGGCTGGAGACGGACGAGTACGTGGCTCGCGTAATGCGTGAGAGTGAGGCTAAACACGCCGAGATAACCCGGCTCAAGCGCGAAATACTCGCTCTTAAAACAGATGCCCTGCCGGTAACTGAGGGAAACCTGTGCCTCTTCGAGCCCGACATGGACACTGTCACGCTGAGGGAACTAGTAAACGCGGCGGTGGAACGCTGCGGCGGTATATGCGCAGCATTTACGGGAGCAGACGGCGACTACAAATACATCATCGGCAGCAAGAGCGTAGACTTACGGGCGGCTGCGCGAGATATAAACACGGCCATATCCGGACGCGGAGGCGGTTCCAGCGCCATGATACAGGGGACATGCAAGGCTTCCAGAGCAGATATAGAACGGTACTTCTCAAAATAAGAACACCCGGCGTCAACTGACGCCGGGTGTTTTGATGCTGTTATCGTCTGCCGCCGCCTCCACCAGCGCGGCCACCGCCACCGAAACCACCGCCTCGGAAGCCGCCACTGCTGCCACCGCCGCCGAAGCCGCCGCCCCGGAAACCACCGCCACCGCCATAGGGCGGGCGAGGTCCCGGGCCGTATGGGGGACGCGGGCCTCTCGGGCCCCTGGGTCCGCGGGGACCGCCGCAGAAGAAGAACATTGGCACGGCACCGTAACCGCGGCGCCTGCGAGAACTCATACCTCCGGCAAATATGCCGATGAAAATGAACACGACGATAAGGGTGATTGCAATGCTAAAGAGGGAAGGGCCCCTGTCATAGTAGCCATATCCGTCTTCATAGTACCCGTAACCGTCATCGTAGTAGCCACCGGAGCCTTGCCCATTGTCCACTACGCCGTCAGAGGTGCCGCCATAGAGATCTACCGAGTATATTTCCTCATAGATGTCAATGAGGTGGGGGAAGAGAGTGGCCACCGCCTCATCGTAATCTCTGGCATCAGAATATGGCCAGAAATACTCGTCCATGAGGGAGTTTATCTCGTCGGTACTTATCCGGTTGGTGAGGCCCTGACCTATGGCAAGCCAGCCGCGGTCTTCCTGTACGACGTGAAGCAGCAACATGCCGTTGTTGGCCGTCTCGCTGCCAATGCCCCACTCGTTGAAGAGTAGCCAGGCATACTGCTCGCTGTCGTAGCCATTGGGCAGATAATTGATGGTGACAACGACGATTTGCGCACCGTCGCACTCCTGCTCAAGCGGGCCGGAGGCGTTATCGATGAGATCTTTGGTGCTTTGAGACAAAGTTCCGGCGTTGTCAGTGACATAGAAGTCGTCACTCGGCTGCATAACTTCGCTGGAAGCTAACGCGCCGCAAGAGAGGGTAAAAATCAATAATAGCGCAAAGAGCGCGGAGAAGTATTTTTTCATACGTTTAACTAAAAGTGTCAGGAGGATATACCCCGGCAAACTCGGCGAGATCCTTGGTTGGGAACTTGTTGTAGGTTGAGCGCACAAAGTCGAGCACCTGACTGTTGTAGCTGTTTTCATCAATCATTTTCTGTGCGCCGTTGAAAGCTTCAACGTAGCTGTCAAGGTCTGCCTGCTCGTCCTCAGTCAGCTCATAAGTGTCCAGTGTTCGCAGAGCTTGATTGAATTCAGCAGTCAGATCGTCGTTTGCGTAATACATGGAGCTTATGCTGGCACTGTCGCAGGCCCACTGCAGGTAATCCTGCTCGTTGGCCAGATCCTGTGCCGCCTGCTCGTCGTACCGTGCAAGTATGGTCCAAACGCCATTAGTGGCCTGGAGCTTTTCCAGCAGGCGGGTATATATGCTGCGCTGGCCGTCTACGTTTTCAAAGAAGGCGTCCTCGACGGCGTCTATTTCATTGCCGAGCTTGGTTTGGGTGTTGAACACCAGAATGCCCGAGCAGAGAATGACCGCCAGGATAACGGCAACTGTGGGTTTTTTAAAGAAATTCATTTAGTGTTTTCAACCTCTCAGTTCAAGGAGCTTCTGCTTGAGCTCTCCCTCTATACGGCCAAGTTCCACCTCAGCTTCGGCCCGCTTGGCTGCGCCGTCAGCCTGAATTTGACGTACCTCTTCCAGCGTAGAGATGAGCTCCTGATTGGTCTTTTGCAGAGTCTCTATATCAACGATACCGCGCTCGGACTCACGCGCTATCTCTACGCTGCCCTGATGGAGCTTCTCGGCGTTTTGCTGAAGCAGGCGGTTCGTAACCTCATTTACGTTGCGCTGGGCCTCCATGGCCTGCTGCGAATGATGCAGGGTGAGGGCCATAACCATCTGGCTCTTCCAGAGCGGTATGGTGTTAACTATGGAGGAGCGGATCTTCTCGGCCATGACGGAGTCGTTTGACTGTATCATGCGGATCTGCGGAGCCATCTGTATGGATATGGTGCGTGTGAGCTCGAGATCGTAGAGCTTCTTTTCAAAGCGGCCTATCATGTTGGCAAAGTCGTTGGCGGCTTGGGCGTCCTCAGCCTTTCCCGACTGCCTGGCCTTCTCCTGCAGCTCGGGCAATTCCTTCTCACGCAGCTCCTTGCACTTGAGCTTACCGGCCAGGATGTACATAGTCAGCTCTTTGTAGTACTGCTGGTTCTTCTCGTACATCTTGTCCATCATGGCGATGTCCTTCATGAGCGTGACTTCGTGCTTTTCCAGCTCGGCCGTTATCTTATCGACGTTGTCCTCAGCCTTGTCGTACTGAGCCTTAAGCGCGGCAATACTCTGCCTCTGTTTCTTAAAGAAGCCCAGGAAGCCTTTCTTCTCGCCCTCGTCGAAGTCCAGGCCCTGCAGCTCAACGACGAGATCAGAGAGCTCCTGGCCTATTTCGCCCATGTCTTTGGTGCGGACTTTGCCCAGAGCGGCGCCGGAGAAATCAGCTATGTTTTTCTGCGCAGCCGAACCATAGTTGAGTATCTGCTCGCTGTTGGTCACGTCTATCTGACCGGCAAACTCGCGTACGGCCGCCTGCTCGCCGGCAGAGAGGCGCTCAAACTCCAGCTTCTCGGGAGGTACTTCCTCCTTCTTGGCCGGAACTTCAACGGCAGGCTCTTCAAAAGTAAGATCCGGCGCGGTCTGTACGGCCGCGGCATTCGGGTCGAGGGTGAGGGAGGGTATGAACTCCTTGTTTTCGTCCATTTTGTCCAATTCCTTTCTCAGGTCAATTCTCCTGTGTTTGCGTCTGATTGGCCCTGGCGGCCTTGATTATAGTATCCTGCTCGTCGTCTCCCGTAAGTCCTTCACGCTCGAGCATGCGGTTCATAACGGATATATCCGTCTCAATGTCCAGAGCCTGATCCTCAAAGAGAGAGTCGAGCTGCTTCTTAAACGCATCGACGGCGGTGTCGAGCATTTCTTCAATGCTGTGCATGCTTTTCGAGAGGTTTTCGCCTTCAATACCCTGACCGCTCATACGGTCATACGCATGCAGCAGTTTGATTGTGGTGGGGAGGTAGTAGTCCAAAAACTTGCGTATTTCCGGCACGTCTGAGGGGTCGTCTATGGCATCCTGTATTATCTTATCCGAAATCCGCATGAGCTCGTTTATACGCTCGCGGACCTCGCTCGACTGTATGGAGCTGTAGAGACGGCCCATCTCCTTGATAGCGGTGTGCCCCTCTTCCACAACAGCGGCCACCTCGGGGTCGAGCGGCTTTTCCGGCTTTTGAGGTTCAGCCTTTGCCTTCTTACGGGGCTGCTCTTCGAACTCCACCTCCGGAGACAGCTCCTTTTCCTTGATGAGCTTTGGCAGCAGCACCGTGCTGACTCCACAGGCCGCTGCGGATATCAAGAAGCTGGCCACCAGCCCCCACATCGTATACATGGGGAAGATGAAAGCACAGACCAGCCAAGCCAGTACAAATATATAAATGGGCAGCACGTTGGCCCAGCTTTTGCTTTTTTTCTTGCGTTTCAAACTTATGACCTCCATTGAGCCTACAACATTACTACTTTATTCTAAAGCTAAAAAATCTGCGAGTCAAGAGAAAATGAAAAAAGCTATTGACTTGAATAATATTAAATGCTATATTTAACATTGTTAAAGGAGGCGATTACTTGCCACTGGAAGTGTTGCCAGAATGGATGGCAAATCTCGAGGACGAAGACGCAGCGTTTATACGCCGATTTGTACTTGCGTCCGGATCGCTCAAAGAGGTGGCCAAGCAGTACGGAGTTACATATCCGACTGTGCGCCTGCGTCTGGACAGGCTCATAGAGAAGATAAAGCTCGGAGAACAAAGCGCGCAGGAGCCGTATATTGCGCTGATACGCCGGCTCGCGGTAGATGAGCGCATAGACATAGACGCGGCGAAACTGCTTATAAACGAATATAAAAAGCTCAAGGAGGATTAATACTATGCTTAGAGCGATGATTTCTATACTGTTACTTATTATTTTGACAGTTGGCACTGTGCTGCTTGAGATATATCTGGCTAAAAAGCCCAGCCGCTGGCCGGGCCTGGTTCTGCCGTTTATGTTTTTCCTGTTTTCTTTCATCTACCCGTTGAGCGCCGTCAACTTTGGAGACCTCACCGAGGCGATAATTGCGGCTATATTTTCGTGGCTTGCGGCTAACATACCCACGGCGGTGATGCTTGCAATATATTTCGTGTCCCGCAGACGCACTGGCGTGTCCCGCGCCAGGCGTAAAATGGACGCCCAAGACCTGGGCTAAAGTTTGTCCCCCGGCTCGTACCGGGGGATTTTTGCACCCTTTGGGTCTTTTCATTTATACCTTCGTGTGGTAAAATAAACTGTAAAATTGTCTGAAAACGAAGGAGAAGCCATGCCCGAATTTCACGTTGTAAGCGAATATTCACCCTCCGGCGATCAGCCGGAAGCGATTGACGCCCTTGCCTCGGGTCTGGAGGCGGGCATAGATGAACAGACGCTGCTGGGCGTTACCGGTTCCGGCAAGACATACACCATGGCCAAAGTGATTGAACGGGTGCAGCGGCCTACGCTTGTCCTCGCGCACAACAAGACCCTGGCGGCGCAGCTTTGTAGCGAGTTTAGAGAGTTTTTCCCTGACAATGCCGTAGAGTACTTCGTCTCCTATTACGACTACTATCAGCCGGAAGCGTATATACCCACGACGGATACGTATATAGAAAAGGACTCTGCCACGAATGAGGAGATAGACCGTCTGCGCCTGTCGGCCACGGCTTCGCTTATTGAGCGGCGCGACGTCATAGTCGTGTCCTCGGTGAGCTGCATATACGGCCTGGGCGAGCCGGAGGACTTTGAGGCCATGATGGTTCCGATTCGCGTTGGACTCGAGATACCGCGTGACGAGCTCATACGGCGACTCATTGAGATACGCTATGAGCGCAACGATATAGCGTTCGAGCGCAACATGATACGAGTGCGCGGAGACACGGTCGAGGTCTGGCCGGCGTATTATAAGGACAGTGCCATACGCATCGAGTTCTTTGGTGACGAGATAGACCGCGTGAGCGAGTTCAATCCCGTCACGGGCTCCGTTATACGCAGGCTCACGAACATACCTATTTTCCCGGCCAGCCACTATATAACTCCTAAGGAGAAACTTCAACGTGCGGTCAAAGAGATACGCCGCGAGTGCGACGAGCGCGTGGCCTTTTTCAAGAGCCAGGACAAGCTTCTGGAGGCTCAGCGCATAGAGCAGCGCACCAACTTCGACATTGAGATGATAAACGAACTGGGCTACTGCTCAGGCATCGAGAACTACAGCCGCATCATTTCCGGCCGTGCGCCAGGCAGCGCGCCCATGACACTGCTGGACTACTTCCCGAAGGACTTCGTACTGTTCATAGACGAGAGCCATGTCACGCTCCCTCAGGTGCGCGCCATGTACCGTGGTGACCGGGCGAGGAAAGAGACGCTGGTGGAGTACGGTTTCCGTCTGCCCTCGGCCTTTGACAACCGTCCGCTAAAGTTCGAGGAGTTTCAGGAGCGTATCGGCCAGGTGGTTTATGTATCGGCCACACCGGGTGAATATGAGCGCACTCGCTCGGGGCAGATTGTCGAGCAGATTATACGTCCCACGGGCCTGCTTGACCCAGAGATCTCCGTCCGGCCCGTTGAGGGGCAGATTGACGACCTCATGGACGAGGTGAAGGCCAGGATAGCCAAAAACGAGCGCACTCTGGTGACGACGCTCACCAAAAAGATGGCCGAGGACCTGTCGGCCTATCTCACGGGGGCGGGAATAAAGTGCCGGTACATGCACCACGATATCGGCACCATAGAGCGCATGGAGATAATACGCGATCTGCGCCTCGGCGAATTTGACGTGCTGGTTGGCATCAACCTTCTGCGTGAGGGCCTGGACTTGCCGGAAGTAAGCCTGGTCGCCATATTGGACGCGGACAAGGAGGGCTTCCTGAGAAGCGAAACCAGCCTTATCCAGACCATAGGCCGCGCCGCGCGCAACGCCGAAGGCAAAGTCATCATGTATGCGGACACTATCACACCGAGTATGCAGGCGGCCATAGACGAGACTGAGCGGCGCCGCAAAAAGCAGGACGCCTTCAACAAGGCGCACGGTATAGTGCCGCGTACCATCAAGAAGGACGTGCGTGATATAATCGAGCTGAGTCCGGAGCAGGAGAAGTCGGGCCGCCGCCGTGACGGCGTGCGCATGACCGAATCGGAGCGGCGCGAGGAAATAGCAAAGCTGGAAAAGAAGATGCGCGAGGCGGCCAAAATGCTTGAATTCGAATATGCAGCCGTACTGCGCGACCAGCTCATAAAGCTTAGAGGTGAAAAGTGATGAAACGCATGCTTTCGCTGCTTGTGTGCCTCGCGCTTATCATGGCGCTGGCGGCTTGCGGCGAGATGCAAAGCGCCGGACTGCCGGAGCCGGTGGCTCCGAGCATTGCTCCGGCTCATACTGCGGAGCCCACGCCGGAGCCCGAACCTAGCGTGGTAAAGCTCACGCTCGCCGGGGATCTCGTTATGCACACACCACTCAACAGCGCAGTAGAGCAGGCTGACGGCAGCTACGACTACACGCTGCTCTTTGAGGACGTAGAACACTATATTTCGGAGGCAGACTACGCCCTGTGCTGCCTTGAGTCGCCGCTGACGGGCACGCCGCCCTGGACCGGATATCCGCTCTTCAGTTCGCCGGACGATCTGGCCTACTCGCTCAAGGACGTGGGCTTTGACCTCATAAACACGGCCAACAACCACAGCGTCGATGCCTTCCTGCCTGGACTGAAACGTACACTGGACGTGCTGGACGCGGCCGGACTGGACCATGTGGGTACATATCGCACGCCGCAGGAGCGCGACGCCAACAACGGCATCCTTGTCAAGGAGATAAACGGCATAAGCTTTGCTTTCCTGGACTACACATATGGAACGAACGGCATACCAATTGACGAGTACTCATACGCGGTGAATGTATATAACCACGACTATATGACCACGCTTGTCGATGTGAACTACGATAAGCTCAACGCCGACATGGCAGCGGCCAGAGCGCTGAATACGGATGTCATAGCGGTGAGCGTCCACTGGGGAGCAGAGTACATGACCAGTGCGAACGCCTATCAGCGTGAACTTGCCGACTACTTCTTTCAACAAGGCGCAGACCTCGTAATAGGAGGGCATCCACATGTGCCGCAACCGATGGAAATACGGGAAATAGAGAATCCGGACGGCACGACGCGGCGGGGATTTTTGTGCTATTGCCTGGGCAACCTGCTCTCATGTCAGACCAGGCAGTACACCGACCTCACAGCTATGGTGCAGCTTGAGCTTACCAAGGACCCGGTTAGCGGCGAGACCGAGATTACGGGCTGCGAGTACGTGCCCATGATAATGATGTACTTCGCAAACTACGGCGTACCGGCGTCATCTGTGAACTGTGCACGGCAGCTCTGGGATATACGCGCGGCTATGGCAGATTACGAGAGCGGCGACGACCGCGGAGGAGCTATAACTCCGTACGTTTATTCGCGGTTACAGCAGGCACTGGAGGATTGCGAGCGCATATTTGGAGAGGTCAGCATACCTAACGACGAAAGGATGGCAGCTTGATGAAGCTGATGATATTGGACGGCAACAGCATCGTGAACCGCGCCTACTACGGCGTCAGGCAGCTCAATGCGCCTGACGGGACGCCTACTAACGCGGTCTACGGCTTTTTAGCCATATTGCAGCGCCTGCTGGACAACAGCGCGCCGGATGCATTGTGCGTGGCTTTTGACCTGCCCGCACCGACTTTCCGGCACAAGCAGTATGAGCTATACAAGGCCCAGCGCAAACCCATGCCCGACGACCTGGCGGTACAGATGCCGGTGCTCAAAGAGCTGCTCGCCGCGATGGGCATAAAGCAGCTTTCAGCCGAGGGCTGGGAAGCAGATGACGTGCTCGGCACCGTGGCCGCAATCTGTGAGCGCGAGGGCTGGAATTGCGACATCGTCACAGGTGACCGTGACAGCTTCCAGCTCATAACGGATAAAACCGATGTTATACACATCAAAACCGCAAAGGGAAAGACCGAGACGATAGACTATAACCTGGCGCTCTTCAGGGAGGAGTACGGGTTTGAGCCCCCTCTGATGGTAGACCTGAAGGCGCTTATGGGCGACACTTCGGACAATATTCCCGGCGTGCCGGGAGTGGGAGAGAAGACGGCCCTGGAACTGGTGCGCAACTATGGGACGATTGAAAACATTTATGCCAAGCTCGACGAGCTCGACATACGCGAGAGTGTGCGCAAAAAGCTGGCCGCCGGTGAGGAAAGTGCCCGAATGAGCTACGAGCTCGCCACCATAAGCCGCGAGGCGCCCATAGAACTCTCGCCGGACGACGCAATCTGGCATTTGGAGAGCACCCCGGAGCTCTATGAGGAGCTCAAAAAGCTGGGCTTTAACCGCTTTATAGAGAAGTGGGGCCTGAGCAGTTCCACGGATGTAACCGCGGATGTGCAAACGGTAGGCGCGGAGCTGCCGGAGCTCGAGCTGGGGGCAGAGGAGATGACGGCGCGCATAAAGGGCGCGGAGTACCTCGCGTTGCTGCACGGCGAAGATATGGGCGAGCTCACGCTTTGCGACGGAGAGGCAATCTTCAAGCTGGACAGGCTCACGGTGGGTGAGGACTGGGACGACGTAATCGACGTGCTCTTTGATGAGAGCGTGAAGAAGGTGTCCTACGGCGTCAAGGATTTCATGGGCCTTGCACTTAAGGAGAACATAAGCCCAAAAGGCTTCGTCTTTGACACTGAACTTGCGGCATACCTGCTAGACTCAACTGAGAGCTCGTACCCCGTGGAGAGGCTGGCTATGCGCCATTTGGGTACAACTATGCCGGATGTGCAGGCCATGTATGAGCTCTACCCGGTGCTGGACGCCAAACTTGCGGAGATAGGTTCCAAAGAGCTCTATTATAAGGTAGAGCTGCCGCTCTGCGAAGTGCTTGCAGACATGGAGCGCACGGGGTTCCTGGTAGACAAAGCTGCTCTGGCGGCCTATGGTGAGAGCCTTGTGAGCGGGATAGACGCATTGCAGGAGGAAATATGGCGCCTGGCCGGGCACAAATTCAACATCAACTCGCCCAAGCAGCTCGGTGAAGTGCTCTTCGAGGAACTGATGCTCCCTGCCGGGAAAAAGACCAAGACGGGGTGGAGCACCAACGCCGATGTGCTCGAAAAGCTTATCGGTAAACACCCCATAATCACGGATATACTCGACTACCGCATGCTGACCAAGCTCAAGAGCACTTACGCCGACGGGCTCATGAAGGTCATTTCCCCTGACGGGCGCATTCACACGAACTTCAAGATGACCGTCACAGCTACGGGCAGACTCTCATCGACTGAGCCCAACCTGCAGAATATTCCCGTGCGGCGTGAGCTGGGCAGTGAGATACGCAAGATGTTTGTGGCTGCTCCGGGACACGTCCTGGTAGACGCGGATTACAGCCAAATTGAACTCCGTCTGCTCGCTCACATCTCCGGGGATGAGACTATGAAAAATGCCTTCCTCACAGGGGAAGACATACACGCTGTCACAGCCTCGCAGGTGTTCGGCATACCTCTCGACGAGGTCACGCCGCAGATGCGCAGCCATGCCAAGGCCGTCAACTTCGGCATAGTATACGGCATCTCGGCCTTCTCGCTGGCTCAGGATATCGGTGTGCGCCCGCGCGAGGCGCAGGCCTACATCGACGCATACCTGGAAAAATACCACGGAGTGCGCGAGTACATGGAGCGGGTCATAGCCGAGGCGAAAGAAAACGGCTATGTTTCCACTCTCTTTGGGCGCCGCCGGCCAATGCCGGAGCTCAAGAGCTCAAACCGGAATACTCGCAATTTTGGCGAGCGTGTGGCGAGAAATATGCCGATTCAGGGCACGGCCGCGGATATAATGAAGCTGGCAATGGTAAACGTCTACCGCAGGTTGAAAGCTGAGGGACTGCCGGCACGGCTGATACTCCAGGTACACGACGAGCTCATAGCCGAGTGCCCGGAGGAAGAGGCCGGGCGTGTGGCCAAACTGCTGGAAGAGGAGATGGAGGGCGCTGTCAGCCTCTCTGTACCGCTGACGGCAGAGGCCAAAACCGGACACTCTTGGTCGGAGGCACACTGATATGATAAGTTATGACGAAGCCGGGCGCGTGCTTGACGAAGCGGTGGACGCGCTGCCGGAAGAGATATTTGACAAGCTCAATGGTGGTGTAAACCTGCTGAGACAGAGCCGTACCGATGAGCACGGCCTGCTCATTATGGGGACGTACAACGTAAATCAGATGGGCCGGTATGTGGAGATATATTACGGCTCTTTTCGGCGCAAATACCCCAACGCCTCATATGAGAAGTGCCGCGACGAGCTGATACGCACGCTTAAGCACGAGCTCACCCACCACATAGAGAGCCTGGCCTTGGACAGGAGCCTGGAAAAGTGGGACGAGCAGCATGTTGCGGAGCTGCTCTCCGGCCTGGACTCCGGGGAGGAACCCCTGGAAGTCAGCAATATACTCTTCGTAGACGAAGATGGCTCCGGGCTCGCCGAGATGGCTAGCTGCATGTTTCTGTCAGCGGCAAAGGACAACAGACTTGACGATATGTCTTCTGCCTGCGCCAGCATGAGAGTAGGAGCTCTAAACATTAAAGCCGCCAGGGCGACGGCACGATATGACGTGGAAATGACGGTACACGGTGCGCCGCTCGAGGTTTCGCGCGAGCTTTGTGCTGCCTATGACGTGGTGATGTGCATGACACTGGAGTTGTGCGATACGCTCTCAGCACGTTGGCCGGATCTGTCAGAAAAGATAATGTGTCTTGGGCAGGAGGACCTGCGCGCCCCCAAAATAGATACACAGGGCGGCTGGAACCGGTTGGCCGACAACATGGCCACGAATATTAACCTGCTTGTGACAGAACTGATGAGCGGGGATGAAGACTATGATTGAAATACGACCAGCGCTGCCGGACGATCTTGACTGGTTGTGTAAACTGGAAGAGGAAAGCTTTTCCCTGCCTTGGACTCGGGAACAGCTTGAGGGGCAGATGTCTGGAGAGAACAAGCTGCTGCTGGTGGCACAGCTTGACGGGCGACCAGCTGGGTACATGGGCTTATACTGGGTGCTTGACGAGGGCTATGTCACGAACGTCTGCACCTCGGCAGAGTACCGCCGGCGCGGTGTGGCTTCGGCGCTTATTAATTCGGTTACCGAGAGAGCGCGGGAGCTGGATTTGAGTTTTATTACCCTGGAAGTCAGAGCGTCAAACGCAGCGGCCCATTCAGTCTATGCGAAAATGGGTTTTAACGATGTGGGTGTCCGGCCGGGTTACTACGAAAAACCGGCAGAGGACGCCGTGATAATGACACTGTATTTAAAAGAGGTAGAGAGATGATTATACTTTCCGTTGAATCTTCTTGCGATGAGACTGCCGTAGCGCTGGTGCGCGACGGACGCGAGGTGCTCACGGATCAGGTCTTTTCGCAGGCCGACCTGCACGCTGTTTATGGCGGCGTAGTGCCGGAAATAGCTTCCCGCAGCCACATAGAGGTCATATACCAGCTCGCCGACCGTGCGCTGGCAGTGACAGGCTTGACACGCAAAGACATAGACGCCGTGGCCGTGACTTATGCACCCGGACTCATCGGCGCGCTGCTGGTGGGCGTAAACTTTGCCAAGAGTCTGGCCTACGGCCTGGGCGTGCCGCTGATACCGGTACACCATATACGCGGCCACATTGCGGCAAACTATCTGGCCTTTCCGGAACTTGAACCGCCGTTTTTGTGCCTCGCTATTTCCGGAGGCAACACGCTCATAGCCGACGTGAGAGACTACACGGACATCCGCGTCCTGGGCTCCACGAGGGATGACGCGGCGGGGGAGTGCTTCGATAAGACGGCCCGAGTGCTGGGCTTGCCGTACCCGGGAGGGAAGCCGCTCGATGACCTCTCCCAGACTGGGGACGATACAAAATACCACATGCCCGTCTCGCACGTGGAAGGGAACCCGCTGGATATGAGCTTTTCCGGTTTGAAGACCGCTGTGATAAACCTGGCGCACAGCGCTGAGCAGCGCGGCGAGGAGCTGGACAGACCTTCCCTGGCCGCAAGCTTTACCAGGGCTGTAAGTGAGAGCCTGGTTCCGCGCACTATGTCGGCACTAAAGATGCTTGGCTACGACAAGCTGGCGGTGGCTGGAGGCGTTGCCGCCAATTCGCGCATTCGCCGTGACTTCACCGAGGCGGCACAGGCCGCCGGGGCAAAGCTTTACATACCTCCACTCAAATTGTGCGGCGACAACGCGGCGATGATAGGCTCTCAGGCCTATTATGAGTACCTGGCGGGTAACACTGCGGGTGCAGAACTCAACGCATTCGCAACTTTGGAGGTGTAGAATGAGCACAAAGGGCGGCGATAACAAGGCGTCAAAACCGGACGCCAATATCCACAGTGGACACCGTATGCGTTTAAAGCAGCGCTATGCCGAACACGGACTGGAGAACTTCAACGATATCAACGCCCTTGAGTTGCTCTTGTGCTATGCCATACCGAGGCGCGACACAAATGTCATAGCCCACAGCCTTTTGGAACGGTTCGGCAGCTTCCGTGAGGTATTGGAAGCCAGCATACAGGATTTGGCCGGCGTCAAAGGCATGGGCGAGTCCTCGGCATTGCTGATAAAGCTGGTAGCAGATATGGCTAAACGCTATATGCTCTCCTGCAACGAAATAGACGGAAAGTCGTTGGACGACGTCGGCAAGCTGGGCAGCTACTTTGTTTCACTCTACATGTACGAGAGGGTGGAAATAGCCAGGGTGGTTTGTCTTGACAGCATGCTTCGTCCTATATCTGTTTCGGAGATAAGCCGCGGTACTTCAACGCGCACTCCGATCAGCAAGAAACTCATAATAGACGCCGCCATCAAAAGCAACGCCTCGGCCATTGCGCTATGCCACAACCATGTGCGCAGCAGCATATATCCATCTGAAGCAGACATAAAACTTACACGTGAACTCTCGAATCTCCTAAATGAGGTCGGCATAAGATTTGTAGACCACATAATAGTGATGGGAGACCAGTTTCACTCCATGCGTGCAGATCTAAAGACACGCGCGCTTTTCGTTGAGCAAGTTGGGGTGTGAGCGCCGAAGATGAATATTTGTGTTGTTATGTTAATCAACAGTAAAAAAGTAAACCACAAATAAGTGAGTTTGCGGGTTTGACAATAAATGTATATTAAGCCTAAAACAACTGAAATACGGGCATTTCTCCGCTGTTGATAAACCTGTTGAAAATGTGTATAACTCACTGGAATCAAGTTCTGAATCCGATTTATGTAAAGCTGAATATTTTACGTTTGATGTCAAAAAACACAAAATCACAGCGCTAATAGATGTGTTAATAGAACTTGTTATACAAAATCAGTTGCGAAAAATGGCGAATAATCGAGAGGATTGTCACAGTTTGTCACATATTCGTAAATAATATTCACGCGTAATTACAATTTGTAATAATCTCGAAAACTCATGTAAACAAAAAGATTGACTTGAAAAGCGGCTTGTGCTACAATACTTGGGCACACAATGCTGGCATAGCTCAGTCGGTAGAGCAGCTGATTCGTAATCAGCAGGTCGTGTGTTCGAGTCACATTGCCAGCTCCATACCCGGCATGATACCGGATGGTTGAAATTTTGGGGACAGTCAAAAGCTGTCTCCAAAATTTTTTGTGTGGAGTCTGATACACGTTAAGACTTAAAATTACGGCAAAACTCACCGATGTTAACTTCCGTTGACACACTGTTTGCGCTGATTGGTAGACGCGCTGTTGCGCCATGTGCTATGATTGGGGCGAAATGGAGGTGTGTTCATGACATTCGGCGAACGCCTTATGGATTTGAGAAAGTCGCGCGGCCTCTCGCAGGAAGAGCTGGGCAGTATGATAGACGTCACACGCCAGACCGTCAGCAAGTGGGAGCGGGACGAATCGACGCCTGACTTGGACAGGCTGGTAGAGCTTGCGGGTGTGTTTGAGATCTCGCTGGACGAGCTGGTTGGGCTTGACTCTAAAAGCGAGGGGCAGAAGACAGAAACAGAAGAAGTGGCGGGATGCGCTCCATGGCGCTGGCACTTTGAGTACAAAAGCCGCAGGACGCTCTTCGGTCTGCCGCTTATACATATAAATATAGGGCGAGGTATGTTCCGAGCCAGAGGCGTAGTGGCAATCGGCACGGCGGCCACCGGCGCCATAGCTGTGGGGCCGTGCGCGTTGGGACTGATAGCAATAGGCCCTGTAGCGGTCGGACTTCTCGCTGCCGGCGCTCTGGCTTTGGGCGTAGCTTCTGCCGGGGTTGTTGCTGCTGGATACGCCGCCGCGGGCTGCGTCGCAGTAGGGCACTATGCCGCCGGTACTTTAGCAGTCGGGACAAACGTGTATGGCGTACTGACCGTTTAAAATCTAAAATAACGCGCCGCCAAGAGTGGACCTAGCTTCTGGCGGCGCGTTTTCACATATTTTAATGTTGACATGTGTAGACAGACGTGATATACTGTGTTTACAAGAGTAGACAAAGGGGGCGGGCAGTTTGACAATAACGGAGGCCGAGTGGGCCGTCATGGAGTTGGTTTGGAGCAAGCCGGGTCTGCTTGCGCGTGAGTGCGTTGACTCGCTCTCCAAGAGCCGTGGGTGGAGCCGGAGCACTACTTTGACTCTGCTAAGGAGGTTAGAAGAAAAGGGTGCGCTGCACACGGAAGACAGGGCCAGGGCAAAAGCTTATTATCCGGCCATAGAGCGTGAAGAAGCCGCCATGAGTGAGACTGCAAACCTCATTGACCGCGTCTATCGCGGCAGTTTAAGCCAGCTTGTGAGTACGTTTACGCGCAATCAGTCACTTCCTAAGAATGAGATTGACGAGCTGTACGCCATGCTGAGGCGAATGGAGGGAGAGAGCAATGCTTAAATGGATTATCAGTTCAAGCGCCCTCATTTTGGCAGTAGCGGCAATTCGATTTGCCTTGCGCGGCAAGCTCACGGCACGAGTGCAATATGCTGTGTGGGCCTTGGTCATGCTCAGGCTGTTGCTACCATTTAGTATCGGAACAAGCGGCGCCAGCGTGGCGACGGTTGTTGAGCGCTCACCGGTTGTACAGCTCTCGGAGCGTATAAACGGCGCTGACAGCCTGGAACTTACGCCTTCCGGAGACGTTGAAGCGTATTATGACGGCGCAGTCCAAAGCACGGTAGTGGCTGAGAATGCCAGCGAGGCACAGTTTAACTTTATGTCAGCGCTGCTGAGTATACAAAAGCTGCTCATTCCGCTTTGGATGATGGGGGCCGTGGGGCTGGGCCTGACTTTTATAGGCGCCGGACTGAAATTTTCGGGCGAAGTACGCCGCTCACGTGAAAGGCTTATAAACGCGAATTCGACGCTGCCGGTGTATTTGACTGATGCCGTAGACAGCCCCTGTCTATTTGGTTTGTTCCGTCCGGTTATCTACGTAACGCCTGCTGTGGCAGGCGATGAGGGCCTGCTGAGGCACGCTTTGGCGCATGAGACCTCGCATTATGCCCAGCGCGACCATATCTGGTGCGCCCTTCGCTGCATGTGCCTTGCGTTGCACTGGTATAACCCGCTGGTCTGGTGGGTGGCGAATCTCTCAAAGCGCGACTGTGAGCTCGCCTGCGACGAGCGCACGGTCAAGAGGCTGGGAGAGGCTGAGCGTGCAAACTACGGCCGCTCGCTCATAAGGTTGACCTGTGAAAACGCACGCGGCGCGGCTGTGGCCACGACGATGTGCGCCAAACCTAAAGAACTAAGGGAGAGGATAGCAATGCTGACAAAGAAAAAGCGCAGCTTTATAGCCATATTGCTCGCCGCACTGCTTGCCATGACAGCCACGGCCTGCAGTTTCACCGGCGGTGAAAGTACCAGTAGCCCTACTCCGGCGTCTACTGCGGCGTCGATAGTCCCGGCAGAGGGTCAAAACGGCGAGAACGTCTTCAACTTCACAGCACCCGAGGGCGCCGACAGTGTGTATATACGTGCATATCAGCTCAAAGACGGGGCGTGGGAGGCGTTTATAAGCAGCAGTACAGCCATGAACGGCAGTACAGGCGGGCAGCTTGTCTGCGACTTTGACCCGACCGCTGAAACCTTAGCGTTCGGCCTGACATTTGACGACGGCAGCTCATATGAGCGCGAGAACCTGAATCTCGGAGATAGAGCGCCGGATATTGAATCCTGGGGAGCAGTATGGATGAGCGACCCGGTCGATGTAGCTCTGGACGAAGAAGTGCCTTTATATATGTTTAACGGCGTCAGGGGAGGGACGGGCGCGAACAGCCTCAACTTCTTCAAGAACCCGGAGTACATAACCGAGTTGGAAGAAGCGGACGACGAGTACATATGCTTCACTGTGATCTTCCCGTCGGATGGCGCGGCTCTAGACCCCGTAGCTACATCTTCGCCTACACCGGCAATGCCCGAAAACCAGGGCTCTGATATTGTAGGGTTCCGCACGGTCTATTCGGACACGGAGTCTTACTCCGATGTGGTGAACACATGGGTGAGGGCATATGCTTCGAATCTCGTCATGGGCTTGGCCGAGGATGACCCGGCCAGTTGCTCCGGTGTCAGCATAGAGGAAATTTCTCTTGTTGCCGCTGCCATGACGCAGCCGGAGCGTGTGATAGCTTATATGCAGGTGGGCTGCACGCCGCGCGACGAGGATGCCTTCATAAAGACATTCGGACAGGTGGGAGCTATTATCAATGCTGTAACGGAGGAAATACTGGTCTCGCTGGACCGCTACGTTGTACTTGAGCACCGCGGCGACTACTGGGAGTGCACCTCGGCCAGCACTGATCGCCCGGACCTCTGGGGTTATATGGCTCAGATAAGCAGGGACGACTATGAAAACTACGTCTACGAGCTCTCGCAAAGTGGCATCAGCCCTGAGTCGCTTATTTCCCAGGTTAACTACTCGGAACTCGGCGAGGCCTCGGACGACAGCTGGGAGGCACTGCTCGAAGCTTTGGAGACGGCATCTATCTCCGGGCTGACCGGTACCGATCGCTCTAACGACCAGTGCATCAGGGACATATATGTCATGTACACAGCGCTGGCTTCCGATGGAGCTTACAGCGAATGGTTGACTGAAATACTTGCCAGCCAGAGGCAGAGTGATGAGAGTGCATTTGAGCAGGCTCTCTCGGCCTTTGGAGAGGACGATCAGCAGACTATTCTCTCGCTTTCTGTGCCGCTGGACTGAGTTACATACATTATAATTATAATAATATCCCGGACGGTTTGAGCCGTCCGGGATGTTTTATTTTATGAGTTTGAGCAGCGCTTTGCTGTCGGATCCGGGACATAGTTCTCTCAGCCGGTCCATCAGCCGGCTATGTGACTCGGCCGGCGGGCGCATGTACGCTGAACGTGTCAACGCTTCACCAAATACACTCTCGCTGAGAGCATAGCGGGCCACGCCCCAGCCGTATGGTACTCCATGCTTGTCGTGCAGGTATTCGAAACCCGCCACCGTTATGTAGGTCTGCATTTGCAAACGTGTGAGGCAGGTCTCAAAGCCCTTGTCAACGCCGGAGGCTGCACGCAGTTCCCGGGTGAGCATGGGACCAAACTTGGTGAGCGCGTCTATTATCTGCTTGTCGCGGTAGTTTGCCAGCCCATCCTCCCAGCGTGCGTCGAAGTCGTAGCCGTCGCGCCGGTAGTTGACGAGGTCGGGATAGTAGTCCAGCGAGCAAAAGCCTGCCTTTCCGGCGAAGAGCTTGCCGTAGGCCACATTTCCTTGCGCCGCCAAATCCATGCGCCACTCCCATGGCCCGTCTGTGTCAGAGACAAACCAGTATTCTATAGGTGTGAGCTCCTCAACCGAGAAGCCGGGCACATCGCAGCGGAAAAATGGCAGCAGGCCACAGTTTTGCACTGCATGCTCAAGTGACTGCGCATCTTCTATAACGAAGCTATTTATCAAGTTTCTTAGCTCCATGAGTGTGAGCCTCTGCGCAATCGGGGCAAGTTATTTCCACTAGCTCTTCTATAACGTGATGTAGCAGCCTTGCCTGAGGCTTGTCCGAAGCCTTATAGTAGACTTCTTTGCCAACTCTGCGGGAGACAATCAGCCCGCCGGTTTTAAGTTGACGCAGGTGGTGCGAAACGGCGGGGGAGGACATCTCCACCAGCGCGGAGATGTTTATTACACACTCTTCGCAGTGGCACAGCAGCCAGAATATACGTATACGGCTGGTGTCGGCCATAAGTTTAAAAACATCTGCTACGGTCTGAAGGGCAGCGTCAGTTGGCATGTGCTCCATTATGTGCGCTACGTCACCACCGTGGTCATGCGGTAAATTTTCGTAAGGCAAGGTTGGTCCTCCTAAATAACTAATATTTAGTTTATTATATCACGCTATGTGTAGCTGACACAAATATTTTTACACAGACAAACGGCCCAGTGCACATCAGTGCACTGGGCCGCTGCGGGGAAAGAAGCAGTTTGCAGCTCAAGAAACCTGCGAAAAACTGCAAAATCAGGTTCAAGTTATCCTCCCGCTTGAGCTAAACTTGGTAAGAAATCTGTAAACGCCGGGAAATACGTTATTACAACCAACAACACTAGGCCAAACAAAAACATTGGTACTGCTGCTTTCAACGTTTCAGATACGCTAGCTCCGGCTATCTGCTTGCCAAGGAGCATAGCGGTGCCGACAGGCGGCGTGATTAGGCCGAGGTACATGTTGAAGCAGAAAATCATCGCAAACTGGAACATGCTTACACCCATGCTCTGGAACAGAGGCAGCATCAGCGGGACAAGCATGACCTCGGCGGCGTTGGCCTCGATGAGGCAGCCTACGATGAGCAGCAGAATGTTGATCATGAGGAGTATCAGATACTTGTTCTCCGTGATGGAGGTGATGAACTCCATGATCTGATTGGGAAGCTGGGTTGCCACGATGACATAGCCGGATGCGTTGGAGAAGGCTATGAGTATGAGTATAACGGCGGTGGAGAGGCTGGCTTCGAGGAAGGACGGGATAATGTCCTTGAGCTTGATGGTCTTGTAGACAAACAGACCGACAATCAGAGCGTAAGCTGCGGAAACAGCTGCGGCCTCAGTGGCGGTGAAAATGCCGCCGAAGATACCGCCGAGGATGATGACAGGCATAAGGAGAGCCCAGATGCCGTCCTTGAGGGTCTTCCAGCGCACAGACCAGGGGGCCTTCTCGTGAGAGGGCAGATTGTGCTTCTTGCCGTAGTACAGTGCGTAGCCGATGAGGAAGATGGTGAATACGACGGCCGCGGGTATGGTGGCAAGGAAAAGCTGGGTGACGTTGGTGTCGGTCAGGCTGGCGAATACTATGAGCAGTATGCTCGGTGGGACCAGCGGGCCGAGTATGGAAGACATGGAAATCATCGCGGAGATGAAGGGACGGGGATAGCCCTCTTCGCGCATGGCCACTGCGGTAATGCCGCCGATTGCGGAGCAGGTGGCAACGGCAGAGCCGGTTATAGCGCCGAAGAACGCAGAAGCGACGACGGTGATAACTGCAAGGCTGCCTTTGACATGCCCGCAAAAGGCGTTCGCTATGTCAATTAACTTTTTGGTGATGCCTTTCGCCATCAGGTTGCCGGCCAGCATGAAGAAGGGAATGGCCAGCAGGGAAGTACTGTTGATGCCTGTGAAGATTCTCTGCGGAATCGTGACCATTGGCAGGTCAGCTGCATTCAGTGCGACTATTACGCCAACGCCAAGAGCCACATAAATTGGGAAGCCTATGAAGGCCAGTATTAGCATTATTATAAACAGCAGCACACCAGCGCTCATTTGGCCACCTCCTCACCAGTACCGCGTCCGGCAAGAGCCATAATGTCGTCAAGTATAACCTCAATGCTGTAAAGTGCCATGAAGAAGCACCCAACAGGCATTATACCGTAGAGATACTTATACGGCAGCTGCATTGCGCCGGACAGAGTTGTCACCTCAAGGGCAAGTGTGCCGGCCTGATAAAAGAGAAAAGCCAGAACACCTATAGTTACCAGACTGCTTATTATAGAAACGACGTGATGAACTTTAGGTGGGTACTGTGACGAGATAAAGTCGACCTGAAGATGAGTACCCTTGCGGACCGCAATTGGGCAGGTCAAAAATACCAGGTACAAAAAGCCGAATCTGGCCAACTCTTCACACCAGGATGGAGCATGGTGAAGGACATATCTGGTGAATACCAGATAGACTATAGCAACTAGCATAACGGCGAAGACTATTGCTATGAGTACAGTTAAAATCTTCTCTATTATATCAAGGATTTTTTTGTAAATTTTCAAATTATCACCCCTATTCCCCCTGTAAGGGCGCCGAAAGCGGCGCCCTTTTGCCAGGGAAATCTAAACGCGCGTTGTGGAGTTTTTCTTAATCAGGCCGCGGAGGACAGGGCGGGGTCCATGGCCCTGATCTGTTCAATATAATCTACGAACTCGGGGAATTCATCCTCAGCGAAAGTCGCAAAGGCGTCCATGTATTCCTGCATGTCAACTTCGATGATAGTTGCGCCGTAATCCTCCCAGCGCTGATAGTATTCCTGCTCCTCTTCAACAGTAAAGTCGTTCTTGTAGTCTTCAACAACTTTTACAGCCTCGTCAATCCAACCCTTGACTTCTTCAGGGAAGGCTTCGTATTTGCTGCGGTCGAAGATGAAGGTGCACTGAGAATAGACGTGATTGGTCTTTATAACATAATCGCAAACGTCGTAGAGACCGAAGTTCCAGGAGTCGACTATCGGATTTTCCTGACCATCGACGGTGCCCTGCTGAATAGCGGTGAAAATATCGGCAGAAGCCAAGGGAGTAGAAGTAGCGCCCAGACGCTCCCAAGTCTTAATGTACATCTGCTGAGTCGGGGTGCGGATCTTAAAGCCATTGAAGTCGTCAATGGAGTTGATGGGCTTGGTGCTGGTGACAACGCGGGTACCGCGGTAGAGAGTACCGACCATCTTGAAACCGCCCTGCTCACCTATTTCTTCACGCA
The DNA here is from genome assembly GCA_930990965.1 of uncultured Clostridia bacterium. Classification (GTDB taxonomy): domain Bacteria; phylum Bacillota; class Clostridia; order Oscillospirales; family Oscillospiraceae; genus Scatomorpha; species Scatomorpha merdigallinarum. The sequence goes on along the minus strand of CAKNRQ010000001.1, from coordinate 114,084 downwards.
GCTGCTCACCGAAATCGCTCTGCCAGACGGCAAGGAAGTGATCAAGGCTGCTGTAAAGATAGGGATAAGCGTCAATATTGGCCAATTCAGACCAGTTGCCCAGGGAGGCAATGGACTCATAAACTATATCAGTGGTGCCGTATGCCAGGCCTTCCTCAACTTCTTCAGTGGTGCCGAGGGTGTTGCTGGGGAAGACGTCTACCTGTATGGCGCCGCCGGAGATTTCGTTGATGGTCTCAGCGAAAAGCTCACAGGCCTCATAGTTGGAGCTGCCTTCGTTATACGGGTGAGCAAGTTTCCAAACGTAGGTGGGTTCGCCGCTGGCGGTATCTCCTCCAGAGGTGGCGGGGCTGGGTTCGTTGCTTTCTCCGCAGGCTGCGAGCGCAAATACCATCACGAGCGCGAGCAGGAGTGCCAGGAACTTCTTCATTTGTTTTCCTCCTTACTTTCCTTTTTCTCTTTCTCTTTTTTGGACTTACTTTTTATTTTGGACCGCGTCCAGAACGGTCTTAACGATACTGTCAGTGCCGAGGCCGTACTTCTCAAGGAGCTCATAATGGTCTCCGGACTCGGCGAAGGTGTCCTTGACACCCATGCGCACGACGCGTACAGGGTACTCGTCGCACACGACTTCGGTTACCGCACTGCCCAGGCCGCAGTAAATCTGGTGGTCCTCGGCTGTAACAATCAGGCCGGTCTCTTTGGCCGCGGCGATGATGGCTTCACGGTCTATCGGCTTGACGCAGGGCATTTCGAGCAGCCTGGCGTTGACGCCCTGGCCGGCGAGTATATCGCAGGCTTCCAGGGAAAGTGCAACCATGGGGCCGTTGGCAATGATGGTCACATCGGTGCCCTCGCGCATCAGATTGGCCTTGCCTATTTCAAACTTATAGGTATTGCGGTCAAACACCTTGTAGACTGCACCCTTGAAGATCTTCATGTACGTGGGCCCCACGTGCTCATAGAGCGCGCGGCCTATGACGTAGGCGCTTTCGCCGTCGGCGGGAGCCGTGACGATCATGTTGGGGAAGCTGCGAGTGATGCCGATGTCTTCAAGGCCCATGTGGGTGACGCCTTCGGTAGAGGCAGACAGGCCACCCATGCCGCCGATTACGTTGACATTGAGGTTGGGATAGCAGATGAATGTACGCAGCTGCTCACAGGCACGCATGGTCATGAACGGAGCGAAACCGGCCACGAAGGGCTTGTATCCGGTGGCGGCCATGCCGGCTGCCATGTTCATAGCGTTTTGCTCGGCGATACCTACGTTAAATACGCGGTTTGGGAACTCCTTGGCCATTTTGGTCATGCGCATCATCATCTGGCTGTCGCCGGTAACACCGACAACCTTCTCGTCTTCACGCGCCAAGTCCAGCATGAGGTCGCCGTAAATATCACGCGAAGTACGCTTTTCAAGTTCAAATTTCATCGTATCACACCCCCTTATACAGCTTCTTCTTCAAGGCTCTTATACTGGGCTTCCAGCTCGGCGATGGCGGTCTTGTACTCCTCTTCGTTCACCATCTTGGAGTGCCAGTCGTTATTGTCCTCCATGAAGGAGACGCCCTTGCCCTTGATGGTGTGGGCTACTATCAGGGTGGGACCGCCGTGGAATACCTGAGCCATTTCCAGAGCGCTGCATACCTCCTCCATGCAGTTGCCATTTATCTCGAGGACACGCCAGCCGAACTTCTTCCAGCAATCCTTAAGCGGCTCCATGTCTATGATGTCGTCCACGACGCCGCTGCCCTGCTGGTGGTTGTAGTCGAGTATGGTGATGAAGTTGTCGAGCTTCTTGGCGCCGGCATACATAGCGGCTTCCCAGACTATACCCTCCTGGGCCTCGCCGTCTCCGAGCAGGCAGTAGACCTTGCCGCTCTTCTTGCCGAGATTCATGGCGGCGGCAATACCGAGAGCAAAGGACATGCCGTTGCCGAGAGAGCCAGTAGTAGCGTCAATACCGGGGATTTTCTTCATGTCTGGGTGGCCCTGAAGTATGGCTCCGACTTGCTTTATTTTCCACAGCTCATCGACGGAGAAGAAGCCGCGGTGAGCCAGAGCAGAGTAGACACAGAGCGCGCCGTGCCCCTTGGAGATCACGAAGCGGTCCCTGTCCTCCCAGTGTGGGTCTTCAGGACGGACATTCATGAAGTGAAAATAAAGCGCCGATACAATGTCTGCACAGGAGAATGCAGGGCCGACATGGGGAACGTTCCCGGAACGGGGGCCCATATGTACGACGTCCATTCTCATGGTGCACGCCATCTTTTTCAGCTCGTTGATTTCTTTCTTTGTTATCACGTTATCAACCCTCCCTTGATCGGATAACATCACTCAGTCGTCGAACGTGAGCGTTATTTTAATTACATTTTCGTATTTTTTCTCCAGCAGATCGAGTGCCTTGCCGGCGTCATCAACGGGCATTGAGTGGGTCATGAACGGGGAGAGGTCAACGCTCAGGTCATTGACTATCTCCAGAGACTTGACAAAGTCGGGCGTGTTGTACAGGCATGAGCCGCGCAGGCTGAGCTGCTTGGACAGATAAGTCCAGCTGTGCAGATAGGATGCCTCGGTAATCATGGAGATGAGCATTATCTCGCCATTGCGGCGTGTGATGGACGCGGCCTGGTCAAATATTCCCGGGAAATCGGCGCTTACAACGCAGACGTCTACGCCGAGACCACCGGTGGCCTTCATGATTTCGGCCTCAATGTCCTGATTGTATGGGTCAATCGCTATATCTGCACCCACCTTCAGGGCAACTTCGCGGTTGAAAGCAACAGGGTCGCTGCCAATTACGGTCTTATATCCCTGCTGCTTGGCAAGGAGAAGAGCAAAGAGCCCGATGGTGCCACAGCCGATAACGCAGATGGAGTCGTGCTTCTCACCCTGCACCTGGGTCAGTATGTGCATGCTGTTGGCCATTGGTTCGGCCAAGGCAGCACGTGCGAAGGAAACGTCATCGTTTATTTTGTAGACGTGATCGCCTCTGATGGGGAAATATTCAGCCCAGGTACCCATGCCGCCGAACCATCCGGCGGTACCGGGAGCTATCCTGTCCGGGCACATGTTTGTGTTGCCCTCAAGGCAGCTGTGGCAATGCATGCACGGCTCTGTGGGGTCAACGGTCACGCGGTCGCCGACTTTGACGTTCTTCACGTTTTCGCCGACCTTGTAGACGACGCCCGCGCCTTCATGCCCGAGCAGTACCGGCGGGAAACGGAACTGGTGTTTGCCGAGGTATGCGTGCAGATCGCTGCCACAAACACCGGCGGCCTTCATCTTCACAAGTACATCGTCAGGTCCGATTTCGGGAATGGGTATATCACGGATGCCCATTTTACCTATCTCTTCGAGATATGCGGCTTTCATTTTCTCTCCTCCTATATTAAAATATAACTGAAAATCAATCAAACGCCGTTACTTAAGTAACGGCAAAGGCGTGGCCGCGCCTTTGATTCGCTTTGTAAACAAACTCTATTATTTTTTGACAGCTTTATTTTTTATATCCAGTTTTAAAGTCCACTACGTTCATCAGCTCGCCGCCGTTGAGATATGCACTCAGGTTCTTGGCACAAATGTCAACGACACGCTCAAGAGTGGCGGGCAGATGATAGAAACCGGATGAGTGTGGTGTTATAACCAGATTTTCGAGATCCCAAAGCGGAGAGTCGGCGGGCAGCGGCTCCGTCTCAAAGACGTCAACTGCGGCTGCAGCGATTTCACCATTGCGCAGGGCTTCTTCCAGTACGTCCGCGGCCACGGCAACGCCGCGTCCGTAGTTAACAAAAACGCAGCTGCTTTTCATGGCGCGGAAGCGTTCGGCAGTGTAGAAGTGGGTAGTGGCCGCACTGCCCGGCAGGAAGGAGACTATGACGTCAGCACGCGGGCACACCTCGTCAAACTCATCAGTGAGGTACATCTCGTCCACACAGTCGGGCTTATCGGAAGCGCGGCGCTTAACGCCGATCACATACGCCCCCAGCGCTTTGGCCAGGCGGGAATAATATTTACCAATCTCACCGAGACCCATTACCAGAACAACCGCTCCGTCAAGGGAACCAACCGTGCCTAAATCCGTCCACTCGTGACGGTTCTGTGCGTCGCGGTAGAGGTGCATCTTTTTAAGCATCATCATCGTAGCTGTAATTGCCTGCTCGGCGACGGTCTGTGAATAGGCCCCCGTGCATGTTGTCAAAACGGTGCCCGGTTTGAGTACGCCTTCGCGGACGTAGGCGTCTGCGCCGGAAGAACCGACCTGAAGGAACTCGAGGGATTCGGGGGAGTGCAGCATTGCGGGAGGTACGCTGCCTATTATTATTTCTACACCGTCTATATTTGAGGGAGTAATCTCTTTCTCGTTGATAAAACTAATTTCGCATCCAGGACAAGCCGAGCGGAGCTTTTCCTTTTGGTTTTCGTTCAGAGTTGGTAGCGCTACAAGGACTCGTTTCATTGCACTTACCTCCAAAATGAATCAGACGTCTGACGTCAGGTTATAGCTATTCTTACATGCAAATTTTCAAATGTCAACAACAAGAACAAAATTTATGTACCTGACATGATTAATTCGTTAATACTGCTGATAAACAGACCATAGGTTTATGCGCAATGCACAGTTGCAATCGTCGATTTTGTGTAATAAAATAACCATGATTAGCATATTTAGGGGATAGCCGTATGAATAATAGGTTTACACAGGACTACCAAAGGCAAAAAACGTCCGCTTCTGACTACGTTATAAGTGTTATAAGAGATGAGTTGCTGAACAAGCGTCTGAAACCCGGCGACCAGCTGCCATCGGAAACTGAGCTGGCAGCACAGCTTGAAGTTTCACGCAGTACTGTCAGGGAAGCTATGCGAGTGCTTATGGCTTATGGTGTTGTAGAAATACGCCGCGGTAAGGGCACTTTCATATGCGAGGAAAGCACCAGGGTTAGCGAGGACTCCACTATTTTCAGTTTCCTTATTGTTCAGCCCACCAAGCGGGAACAGATGGAGTTTCGTGCAAGTATGGAGCGCATTGTCTTTGAGCTTGCGATAAAGAATGCCACGCAAGATGATATAGATGCCCTGACTGCCAACTACGAGAATATGCCGGATATGGAAAGTGACCCCGAGAAGTCCGTGGAAGTTGACTTGGAGTTTCATCGTTTGCTGGGCGAAGCTACCAAGAACAGGATGGTAGCGCGTGTATATAACGTAGCCATGGAGTATATACGCCCGTCACTTATCAGCTCACATAGAAGGAACTGGCCTGTCGCGGCCGAAAAGACACACCGTCTCATACTGGACGCCATTAACAACCGGGATACCAGCAGTGCTGATAAGCTGGCCCAGGAGAGCACGTATTACTGGATAGTCGATGCCGACGAGAAGTTCTTTTGAGTGACAATACACAGTGGGACACATAGAAAAACCCTGGACGCAAAAATGCGCCCAGGGTTTTTCACATCTGCCCTTGACAAATGCATATATTGTGCTATACTTCAATTAGACGATTAAACAATCGTTTAATATTAATGGCAACAAGGAGATGTTCAAAATGAAAAAAAGCTATAAGATTGATGTGGACTGCGCAAACTGCGCCAACAAGATGGAGATAGCTGCCAAGGGCACTCCCGGAGTAAAGGATGCCGTTGTAAACTTCATGACGCTGAAAATGAATGTCGAATTTGAAGATGGCGCCGACCACAAAGCTGTTATGCAGGATGTATACAAAAACTGCAAGCGCGTGGAGGATGACTGCGAGATATATCTGTGATGAATTGGTTGGAAAGCATGCACGAAAGTGCTGCATACGGCATAATGCAATCTGAGGGGAGATGCGGTATATGAACCGCAAACAGAAAAAAATGCTTGCGCGGATACTAATTTCCGCTGCACTGCTTATAGCTTTGAATTTTATTCCTGTGAAGGGATGGCTGCGCTTTGTTTGCTACATGGCGCCGTATCTCATTATAGGTTACGATATACTTTTAAAGGCAGGCAAGGGAATAGCCCATCGCCAGATAACTGACGAAAACTTCCTCATGGCTGTGGCGACTATAGGCGCGATAGCGCTTGCCATCTACGAGGGCAGCGGCGACTACACCGAGGCCATTGCGGTCATGCTGTTTTACCAGATTGGCGAATGGTTCCAGAGCTACGCTGTCGGTAAGTCACGCCGGAATATAAGTGAACTAATGGATATCAGACCTGATTACGCAAACATTGAGTCTGATGGCAAGCTGGAAAAAGTTGATCCGGACGAGGTGGAAATCGGCACAATAATCGTTGTTCAGCCTGGTGAAAAGGTACCAATTGACGGAGTCATAGTCGAAGGTGAAAGCAGCCTGAACACTGCCGCCCTCACCGGCGAGAGTTTGCCGCGCGACGCAAAAGCCGGCGATGAGATAATTTCCGGATGTATAAATATGACAGGCGTACTACGAATCCGCACGACTAAGGAATTTGGCGAGAGTACAGTCAGCAAGATACTGGACCTGGTGGAGAATGCATCCTCTCGCAAGAGCCGCAGCGAGGCATTCATCAGCCGCTTTGCCCGTGTTTACACACCCGCTGTGTGTGGAAGTGCACTTTTGCTCGCGGTTGTGCCGCCGTTGATACGGATTTTCGGCATGGATCTGCCCGGTGACTGGGATACCTGGATCTACAGGGCCCTAACTTTCCTGGTGGCAAGCTGCCCATGCGCTCTAGTTATAAGCATACCGCTGACTTTCTTCGCGGGAATTGGCGGCGCCAGCAATGCAGGCGTACTTGTAAAAGGCTCCAACTACCTGGAAACGCTGTCACAGACACGTATCGTGGTGTTTGACAAAACAGGCACGCTAACAAAAGGTGTCTTCGAGGTCAATGGCATTCATCACAGCCCATATGACGACGCAACGCTCGTAGAATATGCGGCGCTGGCCGAGAGCGCCAGCTCGCACCCGATAAGCAAGAGCCTGCAGGCAGCTTACGGCAAAGAGATTGACCGCAGCCGTGTCTCTGACATAAAAGAAATCAGCGGGCAGGGCGTTGAGGCTCTGGTTGACGGCCACAGAGTTGCAGCTGGCAACGATAAACTTATGGACGCGCTTGACGTAAAGTACATAGAGTGCCACAACGTAGGCACCATTATCCACATGTCGATCGACGGTGAATACGCCGGCCACATCGTGATATCCGATGTAGAAAAACCCAATGCACGCGAAGCTGTGCTGTCGCTGAAACGCGCTGGGGTTAATCAGACCATCATGTTGACAGGTGACAGCAAGCGCGTGGCAGAATCGGTGGCAGCTGATCTGGGAATAGACAAGGTCTACAGCGAGCTTTTGCCTGCCAGTAAAGTAGAAAAAGTTGAGGAAATTATAGCTACTAAGGACACCAAGTCCAAGCTAGCCTTTGTTGGCGACGGAATTAACGACGCGCCCGTGCTTTCACGTGCAGATATAGGTATAGCCATGGGCGCCATGGGCTCCGACGCCGCGATCGAGGCCGCGGACGTTGTGCTAATGGACGATGACCCCATGAAAATCTCCAAGGCCATAAAGATATCGCGCAAATGCCTGCGCATCGTCTATGAAAACATCGTCTTTGCAATAGGCGTGAAACTGGCCTGCCTTATACTGGTTGCCTTCGGCTTGGCCAACATGTGGCTGGCCATATTTGCGGACGTGGGCGTGATGATACTGGCTGTGCTCAACGCCATACGCGCCTTGTTTGTGAAAAAGTTGTAATAAATATTCACTGCATCTTGACTGCCCCGGCCCCTTGTGATAAAGTGACCGGGGTGATTTTATGGCCTTTGAACTTGAAGTGCTAAAGAGCCGCTTGGCGATTAATGGACTGACGATTGAATATGTTCCGGAAACAGGTTCGACCAATGCTGACCTGCTAGCGATCCCTGGCGTCCCTGAGGGCACTGTCCTGATTGCCGGCGCTCAAAGCGCCGGGCGCGGCAGGAATTCTCGCGCATTTGCATCTCCAGAGGGTGGCCTTTACATGAGTGTCATGTTGCATCCTCAGAGCGTGGCAGAGGCGCTTGGGATAACACCTCTGGCCGCAGTTGCTGTGGCACGCGCGATTGAAGAGCAATTTGGCCTCAACCCGGGCATTAAATGGGTGAATGACATACTTATTGATGGCAAAAAGGTCTGCGGCATTCTGGCAGAGGCGGTGCAGGGCGAGCGCTTGAACGTAGTTTTGGGTATAGGTGTTAATGTGACGCAGCCGGAGGGTGGATTCCCGGAAGGACTGCGAGACATTGCCGGGGCGCTCTTTGAAAACCCTCATGAACACGCCAGGGAAAAACTGGCTGCGGCCATATTGAACAGCCTGTTCGCGCGCAACTTCGACACTCACTCCGAATATGTGCGCCGCAGCGCAGTACTTGGGCGCACGGTGATGGTAAACTGCGCAGGTGACATTTACCAAGCCAGGGCTGTGGCCATAGACGAGAGATTCAGACTTGTGGTTGAGCGCGGAGCAGAGCATATACATCTCGACTCAGGAGAAGTCAGCATCAAGCTTTGATATAATTATTATGCAATAGCGATGAATAAAAGCGGACTGCCTTTTACCGGCGGTCCGCTTTTGAATTAGGCTCAGAGAACAATAGTTTCAACCTGAGCGTCCGGTGCAAGGACGCTGATATATCCGCACAGCTTCTCTATGGCAGCGTTTATGACATCCACGGGCATGTCAGGAGTGCCAAACACGGGATAGAAAACATGACGGCTTTCCGGACGGGCACAGGTGCGGTCATCGGCTCCCGCAATTTCGCTGAGTATTATACCAAGCTCGTCGCGGCCGACCAGGTCTCCTGGATATGTGTGCTGGTCACGGCCGTGCATACCAACAAACGGGGTCTTGTCCGTCCCGGAATATAGCTCCAGGGCGCCTTCAACGCGATCCACATCATGTGTGCCGGACAGAACACAGGTGGTGAGTTCCAGCAGGTATGGAACCTCTGTCACGGGCTCATCGAAAGGAAAGTCCTGGCCTTTTATGATTATGGATTCGAACTGAAGCATTACAGGATAGGTCTTCTTGAACTTCCTGAAAAAGCGGAAATAGGGGTTTTCCCCAAAAACGGCTTTGCGATCATAGTCCTTATACTTTTCACGGGTCTCATTGAGCTCACGCTTTGCTAGTTCACGAAATTCGTCTGTGTGCCAGGCATCACGTTCCGGATAGCGCACTTCTACAAACCCAATCGGTATATTCCTCGCTGCCAACTCCGCTGTTTTTCTGATTTCAAGCATAACATATCCTCCTTTACCCAGGCTACAGCATCGGGATTTACGTAGCATATGATAACTATTCGATTGCCGCTTGTCAAGCAGCAACTAAAGCGCTAAAGTTACATACATGGTTGACAAATGTAGCTTTGACTGGTATAGTGAAAACAAGGTTACAAGTGTAGCTTACCAGAGAGGTGAAACCATGTCACGTGAAGAAAAGGGAATATCCGCATCTGAACTGGAAATCATGCGCGCGCTCTGGTCAGCAGGCAGAGCCATGAATATGGGGGAAATCCGAGAGGCGCTGGCATATACCGGCTGGGACCCGTCTACTATCAAAACTCTTGTGACACGGCTTGTAAAAAAGGGAGAACTGGTACAGACCAGAATAAAGGTATACTACTACGAGCCGACTGTGACACGGGAAGAGTACGGTTCAGCCGCCGCAAAAAAGCTGGCAGAGAAAGTCTACGGCGGTGGGCTTGCGAAGTTGTTTGTAAGTTTTGTTGAGGGAGGTGAGTTTTCACAGAGCGAGATAGAAGAGCTGCGTGAAATCCTGGAACGAGCGAAGGGGGACTGAACGTGTCAGAGGTCCTGATAACTTCAAGCGTACTCATCTGCATAATAATACTGCTTCGGGCACTGCTTAAAAACCGCGTGAGCGCAGTCTTTATATATTCCCTGTGGCTGCTCGCCGCACTGAGGCTGCTTCTTCCGCTGGAGCTTGCACCGAGCGCCATGAGCGTTATGAATGTTGTTCCCAGGGCAAATATTGAGGAAACTCCCGCTCTTCGGTTAGAGCCGCCGGAAAGTGAGATTGTGCTTCCCGCCACTCCGGAGGTCGGTTTGCATGGCGCATCCGGCGTTGGGTCCGTGGATACTGAAACCCAGCAGGGTGGCAGTGGAGCAGTGCATTCCCCGGGAAATACGGGACATAGACCAGATGCGCAAATGCTGCTGAGAGCAATTTGGCTGCTGGGCACGGCTGTTATGGCCGTATATCTGCTCGCAGTCAACGGCCGCATGTACCTAAAGCTGCGCGGCGAGAGGCGCTGTGTGGAGATAGTGGGGGTGGAGCTGCGTGTTTATCTAGTAGATACGTTGCCGTCTCCGTGCCTGTTCGGACTGTTTCGCCCGAGCATATACATAAGCACAGCAGCACTTGAAGACGAAGAACGAACGCGGATGGTTGTGTTGCATGAGCAGATGCACTATAGGCACGGAGACCACATCTGGACCCTACTGAGGTGCGTGTTGCTGTGTGTCTACTGGTTCAACCTCTTTGTCTGGATAGCGGCGTATTTGTCACGTTCAGATGCTGAACTTGCCTGTGATGAAAGCTGCGTGAAGGCACTGGGAGATGACCGGAGGTTGGATTACGGCAGGGCGCTCGTAGATATGCTCGACAGTCGGACAGGGCATGCCGGGATGTTTCGGGCTGCCACTACCATGTCCGGTGGTAAGCGTGCCATACAAGAGCGTGTCAAACGCATAGCCAAAGCACCTAAGACCCGGGTTGCAGCAGTCTTTGCGGCCGTCGTACTGGTTTTGGTAGCTGTAATCTGTACATTTACCGGAGCCAGGGACAAAAACCTGGTGACTGATCCGAATGCCTACCTCAAAGATCCAACTGCCTTTGCCCGCATGTCAAACGGAGAGATTGTCAGCAATGATACTGGTAACTTCTACAGTATAGACAGTGATGGCACGCTGGTATTTCACTACAAAGATACCCAGACTGTGAGTGTCGGCTTGCCAGTGAATGGACACCCGGGAGTATTTATGAGCGACACGGTTGTAGCACTGAGCTTTATGGATGGAGGTACAATCCAGTCATGGGTTAGCCGCAATAGGGGAGAGGACTGGTATGCCCGTACCGAAGTCGCATCTATACTGCTGCCAGATGGCGGCTACACGCTCACGGGCTTTTCCACGGCCAACAACGGCTGGATACTTTGGGCCAGCAGTGAAACGACTTCACAAACAGTACGCGTCTGGCTGACAGAAGACGGGGGCAAGAGCTGGACGGAAGTGCCTGAGGTGTATATGCGCCTGGGCGAGACAGGAGATGAGGGGATAATTACCGGATTCGCCGTTTCTCCAACAGGTACGGCCTACGCCGCAGTAAGCAGGAGTAACGGAAGCAGCTATTTCACTTGGAATACCAATGTCACAACCCCACTTTACGGCTTTCATTTCACTCCTGACAACGGCGAAATTGATGGGTCATACACAGCCAGCACACCGGTTGTCACAGAAAGCGGTGTAGAATTTGTGTATACCACGCCGAATGGCCTTGAGACTGTCAATAATGAGCATGTTGAAGGCAACTGGCACATACCGGAGCCGTGGAGCGGAAGCAGTGAGTTTATCGACCTGCCCGGCGGCGTCCATGTGGCTCTGGCCACTGACGAGCTCCTGGCGCAGTTCTGGGATACCCTTACTTTGACCAGCAAAGGTTTTGAGGCAGGAGGAGAAATAGGTGAGAACACAGTGCTGCTCTATGTGGAGAACAAGTTGGATTTATGCGGAGTGTTTGACATAGAGGATGACATAGCCTGGTTAGCTCCTGAGGACGTCAGAATAGATCACCACTTAACATATGTTCCGAACGCCGCTGTGCTCATAGAACTCTCCTTGGACGAAGAGGGACATTCCGATACGGGCATACGCACACATAACAGCGACTACAACGAATATGCCTATAGGCTGGATATCATCGACGGGCGTTTGACGGTTACGCCAACCGGACTTGGCTACGATACCGATTCCAATACTGCTGCGAACACCGGGCATGGGCTGCTGCTGGATTACGCATACAGCTCAACCGCCGCTGCCTACGGCAATGTAGCCACAATAGACGCCGGCGGCAGCACAGATATTTCGCTCTGCGCCCGAGAGAGTATAAATAGCCTCTACATAGTTGCCCTGGACTACTCCAGCGGTTACATTGAACCATATGAGGGTGACAGGCTGTATTCAGCACAGAGGCTTGACGCCGGACAGTCCGTCACTATACGCACAGATTTGAGCACGCACGGCGGCTTCGGCTTCATATTCGTCGGCTCAGACGGCAACCCGTACCGATATTACCTGAATACTTCGGACATGACCCCAGGCGGTGCGCTGGATATTCAAACAATACCGCGTGATTAAGGCACTAACTTTGCCGGCAGCGACGTATACGTGAGCTTTGCTCACTCCTCGCTGCTGAACCGGTTTGAAGGCTCAATGCTCTGGTCTCGCGGCTTCTCATACACGGATACCGACGGCGACAGACATAGTTATATATTTGTGTGGTCTCCGATATACGCAGGATTAGACTGGTCGCTACAGGAACTGGACAGCAGTCCAGATAGCGCATCCACGCAGGTTATTGTAAATTACAGCGGTGCGCTTAGCGATCCGAACTCGGAGGGACATGTTATAAGCTGGCCCATTGAAAAAGAGCTTTGTACAGTATTGGATACACACGGAGATTGGCTGCTCATAAGGTTTACAATCAGTAAAGCCGGTCGAAACGTTGGCTGGGTGCCCAGTTCTGCTTGCAGCGCCTATACCGAGGAGAATAAAGCTCAGATATCCGGCCCGTTTATACCGCGCGATGGCACTCAGGTGTACGACGAAAACGGCAATGCAGCCCCGTGGCAACTGAGTACGGCAAACACATACAGACTGTACGATAAAGCTCCGAATGAACATGGGCTCGTCCACGTCGCAGGGACTTTTGGTGGCTGGAGTGGCTGGATACGTTTTGAGGACGTTGAATATCCCCAGGCCGGATGACTCATACAGTTATCCAAACTGAAACTGTTACCCCGGGAGCAGCAAAACGGCGGCTTTGAAAAATCAAAGCTGCCGTTTTCGTGCTTTGTACAGTAAAGACAGACCATTGCAATTTGAGCCTTTTTAGCGTTTGCAAATGCGAGAATGCAGTTTTGCCTACGCTTTAATTTGCACTCGACGAATAGCCTTGTTTCTGGTATGCTAAACTAAAAAGCAACAGTGTGTGCATGGGAGGAAATATGAACGTATTTGATATAATAGGCCCGATTATGATAGGGCCGTCTAGCTCACACACGGCCGGAGCGGTGAGGCTCGGGCGCATAGCCAGGAAGCTGCTAGGCGAAGACGCCGCTCGCGCGCAGGTGGAACTGTCCGGCTCTTTTGCACAGACGTACCGAGGCCACGGCACTGACAAGGCTATCACAGCCGGCATCATGGGCATGGATTCAGATGATGAGCGTATACGCCGCTCACTGGAACTGGCCGCCGAATCAGGGCTTGAAATCACATTTGTAGAGACAGAGATACCCGGCGCCCACCCAAACACCACACGAATTACTCTGACGGGTAAAAGCGGCGAACATGTCGTGGTACAGGGCGCGTCAGTTGGTGGCGGCAATATACTTGTAACGGGTATAAATGACATGTCTGTATCCTTTACAGGACAGTATAACACTGTTCTGGTGCGCCATTTGGACAAGCCCGGAGCTATAGCCGCAGTCACTCAGTTCATGGCCGGATCAGGAGTCAACATCGGCAATTTCCGGCTTTCACGGGAGCACCGGGGCGGCGAGGCGCTTATGACTATCGAAGTCGACGGCGACGTTTCAGATGAGCTCATGGACGAGCTGCGCTCGCTTGCGCCCGTACAGAGAGCCATACTGATACGAGCAATGTGAGGGGTGAGGATATGCTTGAATACAAATCCATAGAAGAGCTCTGCCGGGCGGCGCACGCGAAAAATTGCAAATTGTCTGAGCTCGTGTTGGACGACCAGGCTGAGAGCATGGAGTTGCCGCGTGAAGAGCTCTATCGCAGAATGGAAGAACGCTTTGCGGTTATGGAGAGCGCCGTCAAAGCCGGTATGAATCCGGAACTCCGTTCCACATCAAATTTGACGGGCGGCGACGCGGCCAAAATGTGGGCATATGCCTCATCTGGCGGTGTATGCGGCGGCTTTGTAAACCGAGCTATGGCCAGAGCCTTGGCTGTGAGCGAGAACAATGCGGCTATGGGCAAGGTGGTCGCGGCTCCGACGGCTGGCTCCTGCGGCATACTGCCGGGGACTGTGGTATCCCTAGCATCCGAGGGCAGATGTACTAGGCGTGAGGCAGTCATGTCGCTCTTTACTGCCGGAGCGTTCGGCATGGTGATAGCGGCAAAAGCCAGCCTGTCCGGAGCCGAGGGCGGCTGCCAGGCCGAGTGCGGAAGCGCAAGCGCCATGGCCGCAGCTGCTATCGTGGAACTGATGGGAGGAACGCCGGAGCAGTGCGCCCATGCCTGCGCCATGGCAATAAAGAACCAGTTGGGGTTGGTCTGCGACCCGGTTGCCGGATTAGTAGAGATACCCTGCATCAAGCGCAACGTCTCGGGCGTAGCTATAGCTTTCAGTTCGGCAGAAATGGCCCTGGCTGGTATTGAAAGTAAAATACCGGCCGACGAGTGTATAGACGCCATGAGAGAGGTTGGCAATTCCATCCCCTGTGCGCTCAGGGAGACAGCCAAGGGTGGCCTGGCTGCAACGCCGACGGGTGAACGCCTGCGAATGCAAGTTTTTGGCCCCAAAAAGTGATTTTTTGCCCCGGTCTATGGACCGGGGCGTTCTATTGACCTCCGGTGGTGTGCGAGCATATTATGCCTTGAGGGCGCTGCAGCCCTCTATTCCAAATGGGAGGCAGAAATATTGGATACGAACAACACCGAGTGCACCTATAAGCAGGGCTCTCTGCCAGGCTGCTCGGCGCTGGGGCTTGCGGTAACTCCGGCGCAGGCTTCCAGCCAGCCGGCCTATGAGAGCGGTGAGGCGCTTTCGCGCGGCACGCTTTTTCCCGGCCTCGACCTGCCGTTTATGAATATAGTCAACAAGATGCCGGCGAGTACCACGCCTCTGCGTGAGCTCATGGCGCTGGATTTCGTATGCAACGAACTGGCGCTGTATCTTGACACCCATGCCGACGACACAGAGGCCTTTGAGACCTACCAGTCCATGCTCAAGCTCTACGAGGAAGGCCGCAACACATATGCCTCAAAATACGGC
This sequence comes from uncultured Clostridia bacterium, assembly GCA_930990965.1. GTDB lineage: Bacteria > Bacillota > Clostridia > Oscillospirales > Oscillospiraceae > Scatomorpha > Scatomorpha merdigallinarum. The sequence continues at coordinate 98,814 of CAKNRQ010000001.1, read as the reverse complement.
CCGATGCAACGCAGTGATATGGCCTATGCTCCCAATTTCAACTGGCTTAACGAGCCGTGGCCGTGGGATTACGTCAAGGAGGGCTGAGCTATGTTCATGTATCAGAAGAAACTTCAATACCCCGTGCGCATTAAAAATCCGAACCCGGCCCTTGCAAAGGCGATAATAACTCAGTACGGAGGCCCCGACGGAGAGTTGGGTGCAAGCCTGAGGTATCTCAGCCAGCGCTTTTCCATGCCGTATCCCGAGCTCAAGGGACTATTGACCGATATTGGCACCGAAGAGCTGGGCCACCTCGAGATGATAGGCGCCATTGTGCACCAGCTAACCCGCAACATGACGATTGAACAAATAAAGGACGGCGGTTTTGCTGACTACTTCGTCGACCACACCGCAGGCGTATATGCAACTGCTGCCTCTGGAGCCCCGTTCAACGCCGCCTGCTTTGCTGTGAAAGGCGACGTGATAGCAGACTTGAGCGAGGATATGGCGGCAGAACAAAAGGCCAGGGTAACGTACGATAACATCCTGCGGCTCTCCGACGATCCGGATGTCAGTGACGTAATACGCTTCCTACGCGAGCGCGAAATTGTGCACTATCAGCGTTTCGGAGAGGCGCTGCGTCTGGCCAGTGAGAAGCTGGACCAGAAGAACATTTATGCGATCAACCCGGCGTTCGACAGATAAGCTTCGACTGCATTATACAATATAAAAATAGGGCTCTGCTATTGCAGAGCCCTATTTTGTTTTGGTAGTTGATTACTTCGCAAGGACCTTCTTGAGCCTGGCATAGCGAGGCATGCCGTTTTCGGTCGGACGCTCGACGGTGCCTTGAATGAGAGGTAGAGCATAGTCGATGAAGTCCTGAGTTACGCCGGTGCCGTCGGGGGTAATCCACTCGGCGGGGACCTTCTTCTCATAGTTGGCCACGCTGGTCAGAGGAACGAGCACATACTCGCACTTGTAGCCGTCTACGCCTTCGGCGCGCTTGAAGGCGACCATCTTGCCAGTCTCACCGGCGACGGCGCTCTCAACAGCTATCTTGCCGGCCATAAAAGCCTCTTCCACATCGACAGCGGAGGCGCTGTGAGCGGCGCAGCGCTGTAGCAGGCTGAGCTCAATGCCGCGAACCTTGGCGCCGGTACGTTCTTTGACAACAGCGGCAAGCAGTCCGGCAAGGCCGCCGAGCTGGGCATGTCCAAAGCCGTCGGTGGCGCTGGTCTTGGCCTCGGAGACAAAGCTGCCGTCGGCGTAGTGCACGCCTTCGCTCACAGCGACAATGCAATTACCCTTTTCGCGGTATATACGCTCAACGGACTCGACAAACTTCTCCATGTCGAAGTCGGTTTCAGGGAGGTATATGAGATCCGGGGCGCAGCCGGCAAGGCCTGCAAGCGCAGCACTTGCCGTGAGCCATCCGGCGTGACGGCCCATAATTTCAATGATGCAGACCATGCCGGTGTCATAGACGTGGGCATCCTTGTATATCTCCGCGCAGCTCGTGGCGATATACTTGGCGGCACTGGCAAAGCCGGGGCAGTGGTCAGTGTTGTAAAGGTCGTTGTCTATGGTCTTGGGCACGCCCATTACACGGCATTCGTAGCCGCTCTTCTCCATGAAGCGGCTGATCTTGTCGCAGGTGTCCATAGAGTCGTTGCCGCCGTTGTAGAAGAAATAGCGCACATTGTATTTCTTGAATATCTCGAGAATACGCTTATAATCCGTGTCGTCCACGTCGGGATCGGCCATCTTGTAGCGGCAGGAGCCCAGCTCGGAAGACGGAGTGTTCATAAGCAGCTCCAGTTCCCTGGCATCTTCTTCGGCCATGTCGTAGAGCTTGTCATCGAGCACGCCCTTGATGCCGTGAGCGGCACCAAAAACACGGGTGATGCTGTCGCTGTCGAGCGCAGTGCGGATTACGCCATATGCGCTGGAGTTGATTACTGAGGTGGGGCCGCCTGACTGGCCAATGATGCAGGAGCCTATGAGTGCTTTTTCCATGGTTGACGCCTCCAAAAAATGAAGTGTTGTGTGAATGCGTTATTGATTATAACACAAGGTTGCGATATAATAAAGACGCATAAGCATAAATTTACCTTGGCAAAGGAGATAATTTTTATGGCTCTGGTAACAACAAAAGAGATGTTTAAGAAAGCCTACGAGGGCGGCTATGCTATTGGCGCGTTCAACGTCAACAACATGGAGATCGTCCAGGGCATCACTATGGCCGCGGACGAGCTGCGCGCTCCTCTGATACTGCAGGTTTCCAAGGGCGCCCGCGCCTATGCCAGCCACACCTATCTGATGAAGCTGGTCGAGGCCGCTGTTCTCGAGACCGGCCTGCCGATAGCCCTGCATCTGGACCATGGCGACAGCTTTGAGCTGTGCAAGAGCTGCATCGACGGCGGCTTCACTTCCGTCATGATAGACGCCTCCAGCAAGCCCTTTGAAGAGAACGTAGCCATTACCAAACAGGTCGTTGAATATGCGCATGACCACGGTGTTGTTGTTGAGGCTGAGCTTGGCACTTTGGCCGGCATAGAGGACGAGGTAAAGGTCGAGGCCGGCGAAGCCAGCTACACCCGCCCCGAAGAGGTTCAGGAATTTGTCGAGCGCACTGGCTGCGACAGCCTGGCCATCGCTATCGGCACCAGCCACGGTGCGTACAAGTTCAAGCCCGGCACGAAGCCCCAGCTCCGCTTTGACGTGCTAGAGGCCGTTGAAAAGAACCTGCCCGGATTCCCGATAGTCCTGCACGGTTCCTCCAGCGTTCCCCAGCAGTTCGTGGATGAAATCAACAAGTACGGTGGCAACATGCCCGGCGCCATCGGTGTGCCCGAGGATCAGCTCCGTCAGGCTGCCAAGAGCGCTGTCTGCAAAATCAACATCGACTCTGACCTGCGTCTCGCCATGACTGCCACCATCCGTAAGTACTTTGCCGAGCACCCGGCTGACTTCGATCCCAGGCAGTACCTGAAGCCTGCCCGTGAGGCCATTAAGCAGATGGTTGCTCACAAGATTGTTGACGTTCTCGGCTGCGACGGCAAGGCCGATTGACGAAAAACGGGCATATGCTTGGTTGGCTCAGACAGATTTCCTGTCACAGCCAATCAAGCATACCCATACTACATATTTTATACACCCGAGCCAGACAGAGGAGGGGTGCAATGAACCTCACTGAAATACTTGAAAAGGTGGCCGGCGGTAATACAGCTGTCGGGGGACGGCTTGCGTCCGGCGCTTTGACGCCCGCCATAATATTTGTCGCGCGTATTGCAGTATGCTGCATAGCCTTTGCAGTGGCGCTGCTGGTCGATTCTATCTCACCTGTGTGGAAGACCATCATTTTTATCCTCTGCATCATTGCGGGCGGCTATGACATAGCAGCAGGAGCAGTCCTCGGGATATTACGGGGCGACTACTTGAACCGCGGCGTACTCGTGACCCTCGCAGTTATTCTGGCTTTCGTCACCGGAGCTCAGATTGAAGCTACGGCACTGGTACTGCTCTGCCAGATTACGAGCATCTTTATAGACTATGCCGTGGAGCGCACTCGCCGTTCGGTGCTTGAAACTGTGTATTGCGACACAGCTTATGCCAACTTAATAGGCGAAGACGGCAAAGAGGTAACCGTGTCAGCAGCTTCGCTCCAGCCTGGCGATCATATTGTAATCCGCTCTGGTGAAACCATTCCCTGTGACTGCATAATACTTGAGGGCAGCTCCCGCGTGGACCCGGCGCCTTTGGGAGACGAGTCCGGAATCATGAATGTCAAAGAGGGCGACGAGCTGTTTTCAGGCTGCGTCAACCTCGGCGATGAAATACACTGCGAGGTGTCTTCGGCTCAGAGTGAGTCTACTGCTTCCAAGCTGTATAACCTTGTAAATGAGGCTCCGGGCAGGGGTGAAGTGATACCTGAGGCTATGCTCGGGCTGCAAAAATACTTCCCGGCGCTTATCACAGCACTGGCAGTTCTGATTGCTGCTCTGTTGCCGATTTTCCTGGACATCGGGGTAACTGAGAGCATAAGGCGTGCTATGATGTTCCTCATTATAGCCTCTCCGCTCTCAATGTTTGCGGCTATACCTGTTATAAGGCTCTGTTCAGCTTGTGGAGCCGCCCGTACTGGCGTACTCTACGACAGCTGTGCAGCTATGGATGGCATGGCAAGTGCAGCCACGGTGTCGTTCAACGAGACGGGAACCCTCACAGTAGGAAAGCCCCGTGTAGTTTCCGTAAGCGCCAGCCGTATGGACAAGGAAACCTTGCTCAAGATTGCTGCACACGCACTCTCTTACTCAAATACACCGTTGTCGCGGTCAGTAATTGAAGCTTATGGTGGCCAGATATACATAGACCTCATAGAAAATTTCAACGAGGCTCCTGGCTACGGTGTCGAGGTCTACGTGGATGGCATACCAATTCGCGTAGGTACCAGAGAACTCATGCGCATTGGTCACGTTGAGATACCTGACAGCGACCTGTTTTCCGATGACGGAGAGACCAGTATGTATGTGGCCATCAGCAATGAATACGCGGGCTGCATAGTGTTCAGCGACAGCGTACGCGAAGATGCAGCAAACGGTATCGAAGAGCTGCGTCACAGCGGAGTTGAGAACGTGGTAATGTTTAGTTCCGATTCCAGGGACCGTGCCGCAAAACTGGCCAGCGAAATGGGAATCACAGAGTACTATTCAGAATGCTCCCGCGATAAGCTGCGTACATCTATCTCGTCGCTTAAACAGGGTTGTGCGCCAGGACGTACGTTGATATACGTGGGCAGGGGAGAGGACTTTGGTGGCTCGCATACCGCTGCTGACGTGGATGTTGCAATGGCTGGCGCAGATGCGTTGACAATGCCCAGGAGCTGTGATGTGACGGTACTGGGTGGCAAGGTTTCAAAGATAGCAAACGCTATTGGCATTGCCCGCTATGGCCGTATGCTTTCGTATCTCACCGCGGCCGGCGCTGCCCTGGTCAAAGTTATACTGCTTATACTGGCTGCATTTGGCGCAAGCACACTCTGGTTCACCGTTTTTATAGACGCGATTGCCGCAGTTGCTGCCGCACTTGTGTCCATTCTCGCTTTTAGTGGCGAGCTATATAAGTAAAATATACCCCGTACATCTGCGTACGGGGTTTTTTATACCTTCACCTATTCATATATTCTATATTAGTGCTATAATATGCGTATAGAACATAAATCTAATAATATTTCACCGGAGGTTCATTCATGGAGCTCAGGCTACTAAAGTACTTTCTGGCAGTGGCACAAGAGGAAAGCATAACGCACGCGGCCGAGGTATTGCATATAACTCAGCCCACACTCAGCCGCCAAATAGCGTTACTAGAATATGAAGTGGGTGTGAAGCTGTTCAAGCGTAGTACACGCAAAATCGAACTCACTGAAGAGGGAATTTTCCTAAGGAGAAGAGCCGAAGAAATAATTGAATTAGTGGACAAAACAGAATTTGAATTGACAGAGCGCAACATAGAGGGAACGATATCAATAGGCTGTGGCGACCTATTCTCAGTTCAAGTTATAGCAGAACTTATGGGAAAATTCCGGGCTCGTTATCCGGCAGTCAATTTCGAGCTGTATACTGCTACAGCGGATATCATAAGTGAACGTCTGGAGCGAGGGATCACCGATATCGGACTGCTTCTCGAGCCTGTGAGCGTTGACAAGTTTAGTTTTATCAGGCTCGCTAAACGCGAAGAGTGGGTGGCCGTGATTCCGGTCGCAGACGAGCTGGCCGGTAAAGACAGTGTGACGGCTGACGACTTAGCTTCACGCCCACTTATCCTGACGCATCGGCCAGGTGTTCAAAGTGAGCTTGCCAACTGGTTTGGAGAGAGGTACAAGAACATCAATGTGTTCTGTATCAGCAATCTGCCATCTGGCAGTTCCGTTCTAGTTAGTTGCGGACTAGCTTGCTCGCTTATTATCAAAGGGTCAATTTCGTTTTGGGACAACGCAAAAGTGGTATACAGGCCGCTTTCTCCCAAGCTTGAAAGTGGCTGCGTTGTGGCCTGGAGCCGCAGGCACACATTTGGAATTGCAACTGAGAAGTTTATTGATTACTTAAAAGAAGAGCTCCGGCGAGAACATATTAATGCTTAACAGGCAATAAATTATATGATTAATAAGTATTTGTAATAAGTATTATCCGGTTTTATAATTGAGGCGCCGTAAAAAAACGGCGCCTCAATTTTGCTTTTATAGGAGGAGGAAAAATATGAGGACACGCAATCTCGGAGGCCTTGAAGTTTCCTCAATAGGCGTGGGATGCATGGGAATGTCGCACGCAGCGGGGAAGCCTATGGATGAACGCGAAGCCATAAATGTCATACGCGAAGCCGTGGATATGGGCTATACTCTCTTTGATACTGCTAAAAACTATGGTTTTAAGGAAGATCCAAGCCACAATGAGAAACTTATTGGCAAAGCGCTGGAGGGTTTGAGGGATAAAGTAAAGATCTCCACTAAATGCGGCGTGGATTTTGACTACGATGTGGATGCCGAAGTACCGCCGCTACTCTACGATTCCAGCCGGAAGGCCATACGCACGGCGGTTGAAGGGTCCTTGAAACGCCTGAACACGGACCACATTGATATATACTTCCAAGCGCGTATTGACCCTAAGGTAGAACCGGAAGAAGTGGCAGAGACTATGTCCAAACTGATTAAAGAGGGCAAAATACTGCACTGGGGCACATCCGAAGTGGGAGAGGAATACCTAAGCCGCGCACACGCCGTCTGCCCGGTAACTGCCGTAGAGAACTCATACAACATGCTGCGCCGCGAGCACGAAGACATCATCCCGTTCCTGGAGGCCAATAATAAAGGCTGGATAGCACACGGACCAATGTTTAAAGGGCTGCTTACAGGCACCTTCCACACGGGCACGCATTTTTCCCGGGACGACTGGAGGGGAAGGTTGGTCACAGACGAAAACCTTGATCGCTACTCATCACTGCTTGAGTATTTGTCAGAGCTGGGTGAAACCAAAAATGCCACTCCCAGCCAGCTCTCACTGGCTTGGATACTGTATCGCAAGCCATATATAGTACCGATACCCGGCATGAGGAGTAGCGCAAGGCTTAAAGAAAACGCGGCAGCGCCTGACATCACTCTATCTGATGTAGAGCTAGCGAGAATTGAAGAGCTCATTTCCAGCGTACAACATGCCAAATAACAAAAACCCCGACGCCTTTTTGGACGCCGGGGTTTTTGTTTACCTGCCCATTAGGAACAGGTTAGTGTCAGTGCTGAAAGTATCCACGCTATAAGCCACAAGCACGTTGTCAAAGTCGTGCTCGGCAATGTAGTCGGCTACACTCATGCGATAATAACGCAGGTCGAGGACGTGGATCTCGGAGAAGTCGTCGAGCAGGAAAGGGATAAGGCTGTCCGTATACGAATCACGGATTATCAGCAGGGAAGGGCCTTCGTTGCCCGTGACTATCTCGTGAAGCGGGCAGTTGCCGCCCATGAACATCGAATACTTGTCCTTGACGGAGAGGTAACTCTCGTCGTAGAGCTGGCCTTCCACCGGAGATCCCTGGGGATAGCTGGTTATTTTGAGGCCTTCAGGGGCGTTCACAAAGACTTCCATGCTGTCCGGACACACCCAGCTAAAACCGCTGGACGACCAGGTCGTACCATAGAAACTGTCAGAGACCGTGTGACGGTCAGTGTAGTTGTCAAGAGCCGGAACGTCCAAGCCCATAGCCTCGCCCAGGGCAGTGAAACCGTAGTAAGCGCCAAGGCTTGTCCAGTGGTGGTCGGTGCGATAGTAAATATACTCGTCCGCGTGCTCTCTCAGAGCGCCGAGCACATCCACATTGTTTGCATTTGACAAACCATAGCAATAGTCGATAAGTTCTGCTTCGCTGTCGTTGGGCGTCAGATTGGGCAGCATATCGGACCATATCTCACTCTTGCCTGGAATGAGGGCAAAGTAAACGTTGGCGTCGGTGTTTTCTACAAGGGAGTTGACGTAGCTCATATTGTTGTCCAGAACACTCTGCTCAGGTGCGTCAAAAGCCTCTATAAGCGTCTGGTCTTTGCCGTAGGAAACATTGTTGTTCTCCTGCTTGCCGAGCGCCAGTTCGCTGGCAGCTTTCAGAGTTATCCACTCGTCACGCAGTATAAACTGATCGGTGGTATAACTCTCGAACTCGCTTGTAAATTCCTTGTTGAACAGCCGCTCAAAGGTGAACTTAGGCGCTGTCTGCAAATACCTGTTTTCCTGCTCGGAAAACTCTTTGTCAGGAGCGATCAGGTTTATAACGAAGAACGCACCTATGAACAGGAGAAAGATAAGGGTTTCAACCCACATAGCTTTTTTGCTCATGTGCATCCCTCCTCAGAAGTTGAAATACAGGAAGGGGTTATACGTGGCATCCACAAGATAAGCAGTGGAAATTATGAGCGCCAGCAGTATGATGACAGGCGCCGCTACACGTACAAAGCCCTTGGGAAGCTTGTGCCAGAGCTTGGCCCCGGCGGGCGTGCAGGCAACTATGGCAATCACAAAGGTCACGCCGTAAGTCAGCAGGTAGTATATGTCGTCGCTGCGTATGAAACCGTTTGCACCAAATCCAAGCATTGCGCTTGTGTACTGTCCGGCGAGTCCGATATCGTTGAGTTGGAAGAGCGGCCAAACAAGTACAACTACGAAGATGGTGTAAACGTGACCTATGACCTTTGACTTCTCCAAATACTTTAACAAGAAAGTCTTCTCAAGCAGCAGCCAGAAAGCGTAGTAGAGACCCCATATTAGGAAGGTCCAGTTAGCACCGTGCCAGATGCCGGTGGCTGCCCAAACTATCGTAATGTTCAGAATCTGCCTGGCTTTTCCGCAGCGATTGCCGCCCAAAGGAATATACAGATAGTCGCGGAACCATGTGCCCAGTGACATGTGCCAGCGCCGCCAGAATTCCGTTATGCTCTTTGAGATATACGGATAGTTGAAGTTTTCGAGGAACTCAAAGCCTATCATGCGGCCAAGGCCAATCGCCATATCTGAATAGCCCGCAAAGTCAAAATATATCTGCAGAGAAAAGGCCAGGGCTCCTATCCAGGAGCCAACAAAGGTGAGGTCGCCGCACGAAGCTGCGTACACATCCCAGAGTGCGCCAATGTTGTTAGCGATAAGCACCTTCTTGCCGACGCCAATCATAAAGCGCTCAACGCCGGACGAAAACTGGTCTATGCTGCTGGCCCTGAAACCGAGCTGGTCAGCCACGTCCTTATACCGGACAATGGGACCTGCGATGAGCTGAGGGAAGAGGGCAACAAAGGTGCCAAAACTGATATAGTTTTTCTGCACGTCTGCGTCGCCGCGGTAAACGTCGATGGGATAGCTCATCGTCTGGAACGTATAGAAAGAAATACCTATAGGCAGCGTGACATTGAGCTCCGGCAAATTGATAAACGGTACTATGTTAAGCGTATCGGCTATCAGGTTGTAGTATTTAAAGAAACCTAGCAGCGCAAGGTTGAGTACCACATTAACGACAAGCACTGCCTTGGCTTTCTTGTCATCTACGTGACGCCACTTGCCTATGAGTATACCGTTTATATAGTTGATGGTTATAGATACTATCATCAACAGTATATAGACCGGTTCTCCCCAGCCATAGAATATCATGTTGACGACAAAAAGAATTGGATTTCTCCACTTCACCGGTGAAATGTAGTACAGAAAAAGCACCACCGGCAAATATATGAACATAAAGAGTATGCTGGAAAAAACCATAGGCGTTTCCTCCGGTAAACCAATTTTTATTTAGGCAAACAGAGCGTAAAAACTGGCTGCTATGTCTGCTGCGTTGGCGTGGCAGACCAACATGACGAAGTTGCCGCTTACGCAGATCTGAGCTTCGCCCCATTGTGCAATCGTTTCAGGATACCATGCGCCGCCGTCCATCTGAGTCTGCTTGCGGGCCTCAAATATGGCCTGCACCGCTGCAACATCTTCGGAGTTGGCGCACTCGACAAGCACTATCTCATTGGCAGAAGCAGTTATCATGGCCATCTGAGCGACGAGCTGCTTCGTGGATATGGCAGTCAAACCGGAGTAGAAGTTATCAAGTATAGTGCTGTCCATAGACATCATGCTGGCGAAGTCATAGCTGGATGTCAGAGTGTTGTAAAAAGCAGTCAGGTCAACTCCGGAAGGAGAGGGGGTGGGTGCGGGTGTAGGTGAGGTGCTTTCATCCGGCGTCTCATCGGGAGATGGCTCCGTGCTAGCTTCGGGCGTCTCGCTAGGCGTGGGCTCAGCGGTGACTACCGGAGGGGTGGGAGTGCTGGTAGGAGTAGGGGTTGGAGTGGGTGTAGGTGTAGGTGTTGGAGTGGGAGACGGGGTAGGTGTGCTTGTAGGTGTCGGCGTGTATGTAGAGGACACGTCTCCTATAGGTTCACCGTGGTTCCCTTCATCCTCTGCCTTGCTGCCGCATGCAGCAAGAGTCAGAAGCATCACCAAAGACAAAGCCATGGCGGTGATTCTCAAATGCTTGTTCATTACTTTTTCTCCTTGCTCTATAAGTATACACTTTTACGCCGACATGAAAACCGCGGCGCGGAATTAATTTGACGTTTGCAAACAGAAAATGTTCGCGGGATATCAAATTTTATTTTTCGATTTTCTCTTCGTCTGATACGCTATCGCGAGAACTCACATCAGGCTTGAAGCGAGACAGCGGATTTGCATCTGCAGCTATGTGTAGTTCGGAGTTATCTACATGCGTGTAGATCTGCGTAGTGTTGAGATTCGTGTGGCCAAGAACCTCCTGCACTGTCCTCACATCTACACCGTTTTGTATCATTAGAGTAGCCGCGGTATGGCGAAGCTTGTGCGCAGAATAGAGGTCAGCGTCAAGGCCGGCCCTTAGCAGTGTCTTCTTAACCATAGAATGTACACTTGCTCTGCTCATCCTGTCGCGGCGCGTGGAAACAAAAAAAGCCTTGCAACTCGGCCCTGCCATCAGTTGCCGTACCGGCCTGTACGCCGCAATGGCGTCTTTGCAGGCGTCGTTGAGATACACAATTCGCTCTTTGCCACCTTTGCCGAATACTCGCACGTTGTCGTCTCTGACGTCGCTATCATTCAGGCCAATAAGTTCAGAAATTCGCAATCCACAGTTAAGGAACAGGCACAATATACAGTAATCTCTCTCCTTATTGATGCCATCCACGGCCGTAAGAAGCAGTTCTGATTCCTCAAGCGTCAGGTAGCGTGGAAGGGTTTTATTGATTTTGGGCGAGTCCAGGTCGGCAACTGGGTCCGTGTCGAGCTGCTTGGTTTTCACAGTCAAATATTTGTAAAAACTTCTCAGCGTAGAAATTTTTCTGGCCCTGCTGGCCGCATTAAGCCCATACTCAGGAGATCGGCTCTGCTCGTTTTTTATTTTATCCCTGGCGAGAAAGGAGAGATAGTCGTAAACCTCGCTGGTCGTAACTGAACCAACAAAATTTAAATCTACATCAGAAATGGATATCTCATCAAGCTCAGTGCTGCGCGGCACAAGGTTGCGCTCAATCTTGAGGAAGCGGAAAAAGTTCCTCAAGTCCAAATAATATTCGTCTACAGTAGCTTTAGAATGTCCCTTTATGGTCTCGTGATAAGTTAAAAACTCACGCAGAATCTGAGGAGTCTCACTGCGGTAATCCAAAACTCTCACCTCCAGAACCAATATATTTTATAGGAAGAGAGGAGAAAAGGCAAGATGTAAATCGTAGCTGATAATGCCTTAGCAGCATAAATACTGGAATATTTCTCAAAGATAAGCAGGGTAAGAAGATATATAATTTACGTGACTTTGATTATGGATACACTACAGCGACGTACATTACAGATAAAGCCCGCGCATCGACGTATTTGGCAAAGTATCTTACTAAGGATATATCCTGTGCCAAAGGGCAAAAAACGATATTGGACAAGCCGGTCGCTTGCACGGCCTGAATAACAATACTTCGAGATGTCTTTTGTTGAATTCGGTGAGATATACAATTCTGCGAGGTATCAAAAAGCCATAGAAACGGACTACGGAACGTATTTATTGTGTGAGGTGGACGGGGAAGATTTACATAACACATTCAACAAAATAAAAATTTTGTTCAATGTGGGGGAGATAAACAGCCCCAAGCAGGGGCCGCTTATCATAATATTAGATATCAGATATACCGAAGGCCGTGTATCTCAGTAATACCGAGTCCGGGTGCTTGGTTCGCCGTTATGTATTTACCGTCGAATGTTGCGCCACCCACAACGGGATCCTCGCTGCACAGCGCAGGACCGTCCAAATCTATTCTAGTTATAATGTTCTTGGCGCAGGCCAAATGCACTGCGGCTGTTACGCTGACTTTGGCTTCCAGCATACAGCCTATCATGCACTCGACTCCGTAGACCTCGGCCGCTGAAGCTATGCGCAGTGCGTTTGATATGCCGCCGCACTTCATGAGCTTGATATTGACGTAATCGGCTGCGTGGCGCTGCATTATATTCAGCGCGTCCTCCGGAGAAAACATGCTCTCGTCAGCCATAACCGGCACCGGCGAGTTATCAGTGACAAATTTCAGGCCGTTCAAATCACGCGCCTTGACCGGCTGCTCAACGAGCTCGATATTGAGGCCTTCGGCGTCCATGCGTTCCAGAATACGTACAGCCTGACGCGGTGTCCATGCCTGGTTTGCATCAATTCTGAGCACTGCATCAGGCGCTGCGCTTCTAACAGCCCGCAGGCGCTCAATGTCCAGCTCCGGGTTTTCTCCGACTTTTATCTTGAGCGTCTCAAAACCTCTGCCTATGGCATCTACAGTGTCTTTAGCCATAATGTCAGGTTCATTGACGCTAATTGTTAAATCAGTCACAATTGTGTGGTCCTCACCGCCCAGCAACTTGTACAGTGGAAGCGAGCAATGCTGGGCATATATGTCCCAGAGCGCTATTTCTGCCGCGGCTTTGGCACTGTGGTTCCCTACTATGCTGTGTTCGACGATAGCGCAAAGCGACTCAAGCGAAGCCTCTTTATCACACAGCGAGGGAAAAATGTGACCTTGCAGCGCGGCTTGTATTGAGCCGAGGGTTTCGCCTGTAACTGCTGCCGTAGGGGGCGCCTCCCCCCTCCCCACCGTTCCGTCAGAGGCATAGAATTCTACAACTATGTCATCAACGTATTTGACTTCACGCAGTGCTGTCCTGAATGGCACGCGCAGTGGAGCGGACAGCAGTCCGAGTTTCATTCCTACGATTTTCATATGGCCCTCCAGTTTATAGATGGTGCTTGCTGCACTGTGAATAGCTCTCTGACAGGGGCTTGGATACAGTGTCGTAGTTTTTGTTGCACAGTGTAGTAAAGAGTATATCCACGACAAAAAGCGCTGACAGGCGGCTGCTCATGGCACCGCTGCGAAACTCCAGCTCAGGAGATGAGGTGGGCAGAACATAGTCAGCCAGTTCAGACAGCGGGTTAGGACCAAGTTTTGTAATGGCAACTATACAGGCATTGCGTTCACGAGCAGCCCTGGCCAGTTCGAGAACTTCGGTGGTATTGCCGGAATTTGAAAAGAAAATTGCCACGTCGCCAGGTTTCAGCGTAGTAATATACGTGAGCTGAACATGCAGGTCCGTACAGAAAAACACGTTCAGGTCTATACGCAAAAGCTTATAGTAAAGGTCTTCCGCAACCAAACCCGAAGCTCCCACTCCAAAGAGCCTTACACTTTCTGCCCCGGCAATCTTGGACGCCACATTTTCCAGAATGCCTGCATCCTGAATTTTTGCGGTGCTCCTAAGTGCATCCAGTGCGCCAGCTTCAACGCCACGAATTATATCATCAGTGCTCGAGTACACCCTGGTGTCCAGGAAGTCCATGCTGCTCGGCGCAGCAGACTCTGCACTTGTCTCACGCAGCAGGGATATCATGTGTTTCTTCATGTCTTTGAGCCCAGAATAGCCCAATGACTTGCAAAAGCGTACCCAGACTACCTGGCTCACACCGCTTTTTTCGGCCAGGACAGATATAGGGTCGTCAAATACGGAGCCAAGGTTTTGCAAAAAATATCTGGCTACCTTCTGCTCAGCCGGGCTCAACGAGTCATATATACTCCGTGTTTTGATTTCAATATCAGTCATTATACACCTCTTGACACTATCAAAAAGGGGATACCGCAAAAAAGTATCCCCTCTGTGCGATCAGTATTAAACTTCCCGTAAATACAGACCATATCCACGGCCTACTTTCCCTCCGGAAAGCAGATGCTGCCGGAATATATGCTGAAGTTTAGTTTTCTCGGGCAAGCTCACAGCGCTTCCACGCCATGGTTCCCCGAAAACTATCCACATATCCATGTAGTTTGGGTCATCGATTACATACAGCAATTCGTAATCTGAAGCAAAGCGGCGTATACCGGAACCCGAGTCCAGTTGTGCACATAGAGGATGAAGCAGCCACGAGTCACATACGAACGGCGCCGCTTCATTATTGCCATATCCGAAGAACTCTACAGCGCGGGCATATGACTCCTCGTATTCTTCACGTATCAGCGCCCCACTGGACGGGATGTGCACGTTAATAACTCTGCTGCCACGAACCAGCGGCTCATCTGCGGCAAACGATGCAAACTCAAATTGCAGCCTGCCGAGTGCGAAGCATTTCAGCTCAAAGAACCTGTAAAACCACGGCGCAACGAAGGAACCCCAAACTCCATAAATCCGGTGGCACTCACGAGTTTTCCACAGCAGATCTGCGAAAGAATCGTGATATATTTCGCAGCTTATACCAGCGTCTTTGTACCTGGATCTGGCGCCGTCAAGCATATAGAAATAAGGGAGCATTCGCATCGTATACAGGCTTTCGCCACACAAAGGAGCTAATGCGTCCAGCCTCGACAGCACATCACGTATTTCTATAGAAGCACCGCTTTCGTAGTCCGTGCGCACTGACTCCAGCAGAGAAGCGGTTTCCGCGTGCCGCGCCGCAGATTCTGCGGCGCGGCTGTAAGTTTCAATTGCCTCAGGAGCATAGTCCCACTGAGAGAGAAGGTTTCGGATATCGGTACCGGTCAAGATCATTTTAACGCCCCCGAATGCGTTAGATTCTTCATCATAACGTGTTCAGATATGCCGGCCTTCGCTGCGTCGGGAATTACGCCTAATTCCCAATACCCCAATGAGCGATAAAAGTTGATGGCAGAGATGTTAAAATCACTTACCATAAGGCTGACCTTAGTACACCCGTCATCAGCCGCCATTTTCTCAAACTCGCTCATCATAAAGCGGCCTACTCCGGCTCCTCTGGCTGAAGCAGATGTGCCAATGAGGGACAGATAGTGATACAGACCGCAAAAACCGCGTGGAACAACGCGCATTGCGCCGGCTATGGAGCCGTCTGTATTGACAGCACACCAGAGCTCTCCACGCTCTGCTGCTTTGGTCAGAGAGCGCAGCAGCCTGTCGTCCTCAGAAAAGTAGTGTTCCCATATGGAACTGCCCTTGAAAACTTCTATGCACTCAGATATGCGGCCAGCTCCGGCCTGCTCCAGAACTATATCGGACATATCAGCCCTTGACGCCACCGAGGGCAATACCTTCGACGAATTGCTTCTGCATAAAGCAGTAGAGCACAAACGGGACAATGAAGCTGAGCGTTGCAGCAGCCATTTCAGGACCATAGTTTGTCGCAAAATAGCTGGTCAAAGAGCTGGTGGCGACAGTCAGTGTGTTCATTTCATCTTTGGTAGCAGCAATCAGAGGCCAAAGGAGGGCGTTCCAGGCTGAATTGAATGTGAAAACCGCCAGAGTGATTCGAGCGGGCTTGACCATAGGAAGAACTATGCGAGTGTAAATATGTATTTCACTGCATCCGTCAATTTGGGCGGCTTCTATGAAGTCATTGGGAACGCTCTGCATAAACTGACGCATCATAAACACGCCGAATGCACCTACAAGCGGTATTACAAGCGCTATGTAGGTGTTGAGCAGACCCCACTTGCGCATCATGACATACAGGGAGATGAATACGACCTGTGTGGGAATCATCATGGTAGCCAGCACCATGTTGAAAAGCGGCTTTTTGCCGGGAATAGGCTTCTTTTCAAAGCCGTAGGCCATAGTGCAGCTAACCAGGTCAACAAGAATGACGCTGATGACCACCACTATAAGGCTGTTGAGTATGGGACGCGCAAAATCTCGGTTCTGGAACAGATAAATGTAGTTCGAGAAATCAAAGAGATGAATATCGTCCCACTGTATGTACATGGTTGAAGTGTCTGCAAAGGAGACGAGTATCATGTATATTAGAGGTATGACACACATCAGAGCGAAAAGTGTGACAAGTATCAAACCGACTATAAAGCGCACACTGCGACGTTCATGTCTAATCATACTCAATCATCTCCCTCGAAGAAGTGCTGCTGTATGAGGTGTACGACCAAAATTACCAGCAGCAACAGTATGGCAACGGCACTGGCATAGCCGATGCGGAAATCCTGGAATGCGTAGGTGTATATAATATAGGCTATAGTCGTTGTGCCGTTGTGCGGCCCACCGCCTGTAAGCTTATAGACTATGTCAAAGGCCTGGAATGACCAGATAATACCCAGCGTTACATTGAGGTAAATAATAGGCTTGAGCTGTGGAACGGTTATCTTCCAAAAACGCTGTCTGGGAGTAGCTCCGTCCACAAGCGCTGCCTCACGCACGTCTACAGAGATATTCATAATACCTGCATAAAAGATTATTGTAAAGTAGCCAACGCTCTTCCATACCGCAACAAGCGATACACATATTAGCGCCAACGTTGGTTCGCCGAGCCAGTTAATGGGCCCGATGCCAAATATGCCGAGCACTTCGTTGAGAAGTCCACCCCTGGAGGCGAGAATGACCTTCCACACCGTAGCGGCTGCGACGTAAGAAGCAAGGGTGGGAATAAAAATTATACTGCGCAGGAAACGGCCATACCTGTTGTTCAGATATTCAGCCAGGAAGTTAGCGACAAACATCGCCAACAGTGTTTGTATAGGCACGGTGATGATAACATAGATCACCGTATTAACAACAGCTTTGCGCAGCTGGGAATTGGTGAAGACTTTCTCGTAGTTTTCCAGACTCAGCCAGTCAGGTGGCTGAGCCAGATTGTATTCCGTAAAGCTGTAGTATAGCGTCATAAAGATTGGAGCAATACAAAACACCAGCAGTATAAGCATACCCGGAGTTATGTACGCTACGCCGTAGCCAGCCTGACGCCTAAGCAGCGGGGACATTCCCTTTCGGCCTCTCGTCTTGTTCATACATTCATCACCATGTCCTTAAATAGAAGAAACCGGGCATTGTCGGTTTCCGGCCATGCCCGGTTTCGGAAGTACGCTTAATTAGGCAACTATCTGATCGTAGTAATAGGCCATGGACTCGGAAATAACTTCCTCAGGAGTCATTTCGCCCATGAGCATACCCTGGACGTTCTGCTGGAATACGTCGGCGAAGGAGGCGCTGCCCTCATAAGAAGGAACGGCGTACATAACGTCGGCGTAATCGTCGTACATGCTCTGGAACGGCTCGGGCTCAGTGTAAGTGGCATCTGTAGTCAGGCTAGGCATGCCGTAGATCTCAGTGTGGTAATCATCCATGCACTCGGCGCTGGTGATGTACTTAATGAGCTCAGCGGCAAGCTCCTTCTCTTCGCAGTAGGAAGAAATAGCCAGGGAGTCAACGGACATGTTGGTGGCCAAACCCGCAGGGCCCTCAAGGCCGAGCTGGCACTGCCAGTTGATACCGGCCTCGGTGAAAGTGGAGGCGTTGCCGGTGCCGTTGATGATGATGGCGGCCTCACCATTGACGAACTTACCGTTCGGATCGTCCATGCTGACGATGCTGTCGTCAAAGATGCCGTTCTCCTTGAAGCTGTTGATGTAGGTCAGGGCCTCGAGAGTGGCATCGCTGTCGAGATTGAGGTTACCCTCTTCGTCAAGGACAGTGCCGCCGGCCTGGAAGAAGAAGGGCCAGAAGCCAGCCAGCATAGCGGACACGCCGTTAGTGGCGCCCCAGGAAGAGATGAAGGGCCATACGTCGGGATTGGCCTCCTTGAGAGTGAGGCAGACATCCATGAACTCATCCCAGGTGGTGGGCAGCTCGGTGATGCCAGCAGCCTCGAGCATGTCCATGTTGTAGAAGATGACGCAGGGGTTGCCAGCCATCATCGGGAAAGTGCAGAGCTGGCCTTCGGAATTGTAGGCGCCCTGGTCGAGATAGATGTACTTCTCATAGTCCTCTTCGGTCAGGTACTCGTCCAGAGGAGCGAGCAGGCCGGCGTCGATGAGATCATAGGTCTCTGTGACGTAGACAACATCGGGGCCCTCATCGGAGAGCAGGCCGGTGTAGATCTGGGTGGCGTAGTCGCTCCAGGAGAGTATCTCGAGGTTGACGACGCAGTTGTTGGCCTCTTCAAAGGCGTCCAGCTTGCCATTCCAGAAGTCTTCGTCGCTGATGCCGTCGCCGAATTGGTAGATGGGCAGCCAAAGGGTCAGCTCGACAGGGTCGCCGCTGGCAGTATCGCCGCCGCTGGTGGTGGGTGCGGGCTCGCTGCCGCAGCCGGCCAGCAGGCCGACGCACATTATAGCCGCTAGGATAATTGCAAGTGCTTTCTTCATGTGGTCCTCCTTATCATTTTTAACTATTTACTTAACGGACGCATGCTTGCGCCCCTATTAAGAACATTATAACATCGTGTTACAGATGTGTAAAGAAATAAAATTTCTATTTCAGAAAAAATTGTGCTATTATATTTCAAATACTATCCAAACTAGAAATTATTAAGAGGCATTTTGCCAGAAAAGTTTTTACTACCAGACAAAAACGGAATTAACGCCTCAAGAGAGCGCGAGGTATACTCCCAGGCCGCTATGCCGCACACATGCTCAGGCAGATAGCGCAAGTCATAGGGATTTCGCAGCGCCACAACTATCATTGGCTTTCCCAGCTCGCCAAGGCGTCGCATAAGCTCAAGCTGGCTAGGCCGCAAATGGGCGTTGCAAGTGCCCAGCACTATACACGCGCAATCACCGGCGGCTGCAATTGCCTGCGATAT
Source organism: uncultured Clostridia bacterium (assembly GCA_930990965.1). Taxonomy (GTDB): domain Bacteria; phylum Bacillota; class Clostridia; order Oscillospirales; family Oscillospiraceae; genus Scatomorpha; species Scatomorpha merdigallinarum. Next base: position 79,722 of record CAKNRQ010000001.1, on the reverse strand, counting down.
TTCTTCATCGTCCGGGTCTTCGGACGTTACCAGCTCGGTGCCCCCAAGCTTCCCTGCCATGTAGTCCGGGAAGGCCGGTGTAGCACGGACGCGGCTTGATACCAGGCTGGCGCGCATCGGAGGGCATCCGGTGAAAAACGGCTTTTCCCCCAGCGCTGGGAGCGATGCACCTATACGCACGAAAGAACGCTCCATGAGTTCGCGTGCCAGTACATCAGCGTCATAACTCACGCTGTCAGTGGGGTGAATCTCAGAAAGGCGGCGTTTAATTTGCTCTACACGGGCAACCGATGCGGCGAACTCATCCGCATTAAGAATGCCACTTTCTAGCTCTTGACGCAGCCTTTGAGCTGCTTCACGTGCGAAGGATGCTGTATGGGATATACATGCCATATCAGCCCCTGCCGCCAGTGCGGCATCCACACCGTTGACTGTGCCGTAATAGGTCGCTATAGCCTGCATCTCCATGCAGTCGCTAATTATTAGTCCGTCAAACCCCAGCTCATTGCGCAATAGCCCGGTGAGTATCTTGCGAGACATGGTCGCCGGAATTTTTTCATTTTCAAGCGCCGGAAAAAGCACATGGCTTGTCATTATGGCCGGGATGCCGGCTGATATGGCCAGTCTGAACGGCAGAAGTTCGCAGGCTTCAAGCTCTTCCCTGCTCTTCTCAACCAGCGGCAGGCCGATATGAGAGTCAACCGCAGTGTCGCCGTGTCCCGGGAAATGCTTTCCGCAGGCGAGCACGCCTTCTTCCAGCGTTGCACGCATGAACTCTAGGGCCAGGGCACTAGCGCGCTCCGGTGTGTCTCCAAAGCTTCTTACACCTATAACTGGGTTATCTGCATTGGAATTAACGTCAAGCACCGGGGCCAGGTTGAAGTTGATCCCAACCTCGCGCAGTTCTTTGGCCGTAATCCGGCCTGCAATGTGAGCCGAATCGCCTCCCGCAGCGGCCAAGGCCATAGCTCCCGGAGTGTTCACCATGTCATCGGAGAGCCTGGTCACAACTCCCCCCTCCTGATCTATAGCGATCAGCGGTTCAGCTCCTGTCTCCCGGAGTATGAGCTCCCTGAGCTCGGAGCACAATTTTGCCAGCTGCTCTTTATTTTCGACGTTGCGCCTAAACAGGATAACGTTGCCAATCTTGAACTCCCTAACAAGAGCTTCAAACTCCGGATCTATTTCCGTCCCCGGAAAGCCAACCATGAGCCTCTGCCCTATTGCATACGCAGTATCCAACTTCAGGCCTCCCCAATAACTCTAGCAATCACGCCGCCGTTCTTGTCCAGCTCGGCCTTTGCTTCGTCGGTATTGAGGCTACAGATGAGCATTACAATGGCTGTCTTGACGGAAAATCCGCACTCTTCAAGCGTTGATTTTGCCAGTTCTTCGTCTACATTCGCCGCAGTTGACACAATAGATACTGCACGGCGAACCAGCTTCTCGTTCGTAGGCATGACGTCAACCATGAGATTGCCGTATACCTTCCCGAGTTTTATCATGGCGCCGGTGGACAGCATGTTGAGAACCATTTTTTCAGCAGTGCCGCACTTCATCCTGGTAGAACCGGTGATAACTTCCGGTCCCGGCTCCACGCCTATAGATATGTCGGCAACCTGGTTCATCTGCGAGGACTTATTGCAGGTCACGGCCACAGTTTTGGCCCCCAGTTCCGAGGCATACTTCATGGAACTAAGCACATATGGAGTGCGCCCGCTGGCAGCTATGCCGACAAGTACGTCTTTGCCGCTCAGGCCGAGCTCTTCCATATCTTTGCGCCCGGCTTCGGCGTTATCCTCTGCGCCCTCGGCCGCTCTGAACATGGCGCTCTCGCCTCCGGCCATGACACCCTTGACCATCTCCGGATCTGTGGAGTATGTCGGAGGGCATTCTGCCGCATCCAGGACTCCGAGACGACCGGAAGTGCCGCAGCCACAGTATATGAGCCTGCCTCCTCCGGCAAGCGCTTCGGCTATGGCGTCTACGGCCAGTGCGATGCTGTCAAGCTCGCGCTCCACGGCAAAGGCAACTTTCTTGTCCTCGTCGTTGATGCGCCGGACCATGTCTATGGTAGACAGCCGGTCAATATTCTCTGTGTTGGGATTGCGCTGCTCTGTAGGCAGCTTGTCAAACTGAGTCATCAGGAAATCTACTCGCTTCCTTATTGTATTTTCAGTAAGATTGCTTCATGTACGCTGCGTCGAAAAGCGTTCATGTCTGCTTGCGGGAGATGATCGTAGTAAAGCCTGTTAGTGAGCAGTGCCAGTCCAATGCCCACTTGCCTGTCTATCCACAGGCTGGTACCTGTAAATCCGGTGTGGCCACACCCCGTTGGGAAAGCCCCACCCGTGTGGAAGGCAAGGCACCGTCCGGAACATCCGGGCTGCTCTGTAACTGCACCCAAATACGCCGGGTCCTGTGTGTTCAAGTAGAACATTCCGAGCTTTGCGACCGCGTGCGCCGTACCAAAGAGTCCGGCGTGACCGCTTACACCATTAAAATAGTAATAGGCATTGCCGTCGTTGGGGTGGCCTATTATGTCCGTTTTATGTGCGCGGAAAGCTTCAAATTGCATTCCACGCTCCCGGCACATGTTTTCCTCAACTGCATTGTCTCTCGAGGAAGGTACCAGAGGCAGGTCCAGGGATGGGTTAAAACACAGCTCATCTATTCCCAACGGCTCAGAGACGTAGCGTCGTATAACTTCCTCATATTTAAGCCCGCTTACGGCACACAGCACAGCACGCAACAACATGTAGCCTATGTCGCTGTACACCATTCCGTCTTCGCCTACCGGCAGCCCTGCGACAATATCGTAAAACTCACGCCCGTCAGCGTAAAACGGATACCATGCAGGCAAGCGCGCAGTATGAGTCAAAAGCTTACGAAGGCTAATCCCAGCCAGGCGCTCGCAGGCTGCCATCGGTATATCGCCCAACAGCTCTGTGACGTCCTGCTCCAACTCTATACCCATTTTATCCGCAAGATTGAGCAATGCGGTGGCGGTGTGAGGTTTTGTGAGTGAGGCGAGGTCGAACCAACGGCCGCCCTCCCCTGCCGTCGCGCCGGTTTCTACTATACCAGAGCGGTCAAACAAGGCCCATTCGCCGTACGGGAAGATTCCATCTTCCACCGCCTGACGCATGATTGGGTCAATCACGCTCAATGAAAAAACCTCTTTTCATTTGCTAAGAAATATTGTATCATAGATTCACTAAATTTGAAAACATTATAACATGACGTTGCGATTATAGCAATTGTGCAACCTAGTCAGAAAAGCGACCGCGATTTTAAGCAATACGTTAAGTCATATCGTATAAGGGGTGACATGCATGTTTGAAAAACTGGCACAGAAGCCAGAGCGTTTGGCTGTTGGTCTCATGTCCGGGACGTCCGTTGACGGCATAGACGCAGCTCTGGTACGAATCAGCGGCAGCAGTGCGGAACCGCAAGTGGAACTGCTGGCCTTTGAAAACCTGCCCTATCCGGAAAATGTGCGCAAAAAAATATTCGCGCTGTTTACACCGGAAAACACGAGCGTAGACAAGCTGGGGTATATGAATTTCCTCCTGGGAGAATATTTTGCCAAAGCCGCCCTGGCTGTCATCGACGCCGCGGGAGTTCCCAAGCATGACGTGGATTTCATAGCCTCACACGGGCAGACTATCTGGCACGCGCCCGAGGCTGAGAGCGATGACGGCTTCCCGATCCGCTACACTGTGCAGATAGCCGAAGGCGCCGTCATAGCCGAGCAGACCGGCATACCAACTATTTCAGACTTCCGAGTAGCGGACATGGCAGCAGGCGGCCAGGGTGCTCCGCTTGTGCCGTTTACGGAGTATCTGCTTTACCGCCGCGAAAATGAGACTATTCTGCTGCAAAACATTGGCGGCATAGGCAACATGACCGTGCTGCCGGCCGGAGCGAAACCCGAGCAGGTATACGCCTTCGATACCGGCCCGGGCAACATGATAATCGACGCGGTGATCTCCGCAGCCACCAACGGGCGCGAGAGCTTTGACCGAGGCGGCCAGGCCGCAGCCCGCGGCAAAGTGAGCACCGAGCTGCTGGCCATACTGCAAAACGATGAGTACTACCGCGCCCCCCTGCCAAAAACCACGGGCCGTGAGCGCTTTGGGGCACAGTACGCCCACAAGCTGCTGGACTTTGGCAAAGCGCACGGCCTGTCCTTCGACGACCTGGCCGCAACGGCTACAGAGCTCACGGCCTGGTCCATAGCCGACGCCTACGAACGCTATGTGCTGCCCAAATGCAGCGCTTCTGAGCTCATAGCCGGAGGCGGCGGCAGCTACAACGCTACGCTCATGGCAGCTCTTGCACGCCAGTTTGAGCGTTTTGGCGTGCGTGTACGCACTCAGGAGGACCTGGGCTGGAGCAGTGACGCCAAAGAGGCCATAGCCTTTGCGCTCATGGGAGACCGCTACATGGCCGGACTACCCAATACCCTTCCGTCCGTCACAGGCGCAGCCCACGCCGTAATAATGGGCAAACTCTCCCTGCCGTCTAGCACTCTTTGAGCAGCACGGCAGAGCCAATATCGAAAGCGGGGCCGTCTGTCAAATAGACGGCCTCGATTTTTCTCTCGGACAGGAACCCGATTATCCTGCCGAAATCCGGGTGCCTGTCAATCCGGCCGGTAAAGGCCAGTTCGCTGTTTGAGAGCTTAAATGTTGCGCCACCAATGAAACCGTAGTCGAAACCTTCGAGTTCTATGTAGCCAGGTAATATTTCAAGTACGTCCAAACCCGCTCGGTGCGCAGATAGGGCTATGCCGTGGTCCGAGGTGATGACGGAGTTCTCGTCTACTACGCAGGTGCAGCATTTTGTATACCCTTGCGCGACATTGACAAGCTCAAAGCCATCAAGAGCGCGGAGCACAGCCGGTTCAGTTATATCCAGCCGGTGGATAAACCGGTTCCCCACTATGCAGGCGTTTAGAACGCAGTCGTCTGGGTATGCCCGCCCCGGCGCTAAAACGCGCAGCAGTTCGAATCCAAGCGACGAGAGCGCATCAGATGCAGCATCACCGCACGCCGACACAAGCCGGTTGCCGCCGAGGTGGAGCAGGCTCAAATCAGCGTGACCTGCAAGGCGAACATCAACGTCCCGCGCATCCGGCAGCCAAATAACTTCAATCCCTCGCGCATCCAGGGCCCGGCCCAAACGCTCACGGTACTTCTCCCCTATTGCTATCAGCCCCACCTTCCCTTCCGGAAGGTGGGGCACATTTACGCATTTGCTCATTACAGAACCGCCTTTATCGCCTCACGGATGTTCTTAACACGGATCAACTCGAGCCCGGCAGGCTGGGATATGTCGCCTTTGATATGGGCCGGTATGATGCAGCGTTCGAAGCCTAGCCTGGCTATTTCGCTCAGACGCAGATTCAATTGCTGTACCGAGCGCACCTCGCCAGAGAGACCGACCTCCCCAACTGCGGCTACTTCGGAGCTTATCGGTATATCGCGGTAACTGCTTGCGACGGCCAGGAGCGTAGCCAGATCGGCCGCCGTCTCGTCCAACTGCAATCCACCTACGACATTTATATATGCATCGCAGCCTGAAACACTCATGCCGCCGCGTTTTTCCAGCACGGCCAGGAGCAGCATGGCGCGGTTATAGTCTATGCCGTTTGAGTTGCGGCGGGCAGAGCCGTAGCCGGACTGAGCCACCAGCGCCTGTATCTCAGCCAGTATTGGCCGCGTGCCCTCCATGACGCAGGTGACGCAGGTACCGGGAGTGTTTACAGGACGGCCTGAGAGCAGGGTCTCAGACGGGTTTGGAACTTCTTTGAGGCCGGTATCGGCCATTTCAAACACGCCTATCTCGTTGGTAGAGCCAAAGCGATTCTTTGCCGCGCGCAATATGCGGTAGCTCATGGACTGTTCGCCCTCAAAGTACAGCACACAGTCAACCATGTGCTCGAGCACTTTGGGTCCGGCTATGTTACCCTCCTTGTTGATGTGGCCTACGACGAAGGCGGTAAAGCCGTCAGATTTAGCGCGGCGCATTATCGCCATAGTGCTCTCACGCACCTGGCTCACGCTGCCGGGCGTGGCACTGACTTCGGCGTCAAACATGGTCTGTATGGAGTCTATAATTACAACTGTGGGTTTGAGGTCTTCGGCTGCGGCCAGAATCTCGCTGACCTGAGTTTCCGCGAGCACATAAATGTCACCCTCGGAGACACCCAGCCTTTGGGCGCGCATTTTGATCTGCCTGCGGCTCTCCTCACCCGAAACATACAGCACGCGCTCACTTCTGCCTATGAGCCCGCAGAGCTGCAACAGCAGCGTGGATTTGCCAACACCGGGTGCGCCGCCAACCAGTACTACGCTGCCGCGCACAGCGCCGCCGCCGAGTACTCTGTCCAGCTCACCAACACCGGTTGAAAAGCGGATTTCCTCCTCGGTATCGAGTTCCGAAAGCCTTTCCGGGGCCTGCCGCGCACGATGAGCAGCTACAGTTGCCTTGTTTTCACTCTTGGGCCTGACCGGCGCCTCGGTGAGCGTATTCCATGCGCCGCAGGCCGGGCACTGGCCCGACCAGCGGGCGGTTTCGTTTCCGCACTGTGTACAATAAAAAATCGTCTTTTGTTTCATGCTAACATCGTCTCCGACGCGCCTTCGTACTGCAAATAGGAGGTGAGCAGTAGAGCCGCAAGTTTCGTCTGGTATGGGCCGCTTTGCAGCTTTTGCAGCTCTGCGGCGTTTGAAATGAACCCGCACTCGACCAAAATGGCCGGGCAGTGTACGTTTCGCATCAGGTATATGTCGCGCGAGATAGGGGCGGCCACGCGCCTGCTGTCAGGACACAGGGACTCTGTTATCGCCGTGTGCGCAATTTCGCCCAGCTCGCTGCTGCCGTCAGTTGTGGCATACAGCACCTGCGCTCCGCTGGGACGTGAGTCCGGGTAAAAGTTCTGATGTATGCTTATTAACACGCCGTTTGGCACAGAGTTTATAAGCTGAATGCGCGCGTTCTGGTCTGCGCGCTTCATCTTGGAAATCGTATCCGCGTCATCCGGGTAGTCTATATCCTCACTTTCGCGGGTCATGAGTGTCTCTACGCCAAACAACCCCGCCATCGCCTCTAACCGCCCGGCAATAGATAGGTTTATGACACTTTCCACGCTTCCGTCGGCCGCGACAGCGCCTCCGTCCGCGCCGCCGTGCCCAGCATCTATGATGAGCACAGGCTCATTCTCCGAGAACACGCTCACAGCTTCCGCTGTGTCAGGCACCGGATACTCCGGCAAAAGGAACACCACAAGTATCAAGGTCAGCGCTATACACAGCGGAGCCGCGTCTCGAAACTTAAAAGTCAAAAACATGCCCGTCCCTCCTTGCTTGATACTATGCGGGACGGGCAGTTTTAATTATTCGCCGAGGAACTTTTCAAGCCTGTCAAGGCCCTCTTTGATGTTTTCCATACTGGTGGCGTAGGTCCAGCGGATAAAATTCTTGATTCCAAAGCCGGAGCAGGGCACAACGGCTACGAGTCCCTGCTTGAGGAAAGCTTCGGCAAACACATCGTCGTCGGTTATCTCGACGCCGCCAATCGTGCGTCCGATGAGCTTTTCAATGTTCATCATGATGTAGAACGCACCCTCAGGCATGATGCAGCTCACACCGGGGATGGAATTCATGCGCTTGACAAAGTAGTTGCGCCTCTCCTCAAACACCTTGCGCATGTCCTCTATAGTATCCTGCTGGCCGGTGAGAGCTTCGACGGCGGCCCACTGGCTTATAGTGGACGGAGCGCCAGTGGAGTGGCTCAGATAGTTGCTCATGATTTTTGCTATCTGCTTGTTCGCCGCGGCGTAGCCGATGCGCCAGCCGGTCATGGCGTAGGACTTGGAGACTCCGTTTACGAGTATGGTGTGTTCCTTTACGTCTTCGCCCAGACTGGCGAAGCTGGTGAAGGGCTTTCCGTCATACATCAGCTTGTAGTATATCTCGTCGGCTATGACATAGAGGTCGTGCTTCATGCACACGTCGGCCAGAGCCTGGAGCTCGTCCTTAGTGTAGACCATACCGGTGGGGTTGGATGGGTTGTTGAGCATAAGCGCTTTCGTTTTGGGAGTGATGGCTGCTTCGAGCTGTGCCGGAGTCATCTTAAAGTTGGCAGCCTCGGTCGTCTCCACGACTACGGGCATGCCGCCGCACATGCTGACCATTTCACAGTAACTGACCCAATACGGTGCAGGGACTATGACCTCGTCGCCGGGGTTGACCAAAGCGCGTAGTGCTATGTACACATTGTGCTTGGCGCCGGAAGCGATGACTATCTGCGTGTAGTCGTAGTCCAGGCCGCAGTCGGCCTTCAGGCGCTCAGCAGCCGCCTTGCGAAGCTGCACGATGCCGGCGGCGGGGGTGTACTTGGTTTTGCCCTCGTGTATGGCGGCAATTCCGGCCTCAGATATGTTGTCCGGAGTCATGAAGTCAGGCTCGCCGGTGCCGAAGCCAATTACGTCCAGGCCGTCGGCCTTCATCTGCTTGGCCAGAGAATCTATCGCCAAAGTGGTGGAAGGGTTGACCTTCAGTGCTATCTTGGAAAGCTCTTTCATCTTGTATCTCCCCTAAGCGGTTGATTTTTGCCTTAATATTATATAGCGATTCGCGCCGTAATGCAATATCAACCGCTCAACAGCCGAAGCTTGCTGGCAGCGTGAACACAGCTGGCTCTGCCTAACGCAGCAGCGGCATGCTGCCGGTCAGCTTGTTTACTTTTTTCTTCGGGCCGCATATCGCAAGGCCGAAATACCTTAGCGAGCACGCCGGTGCTTCGGCCATTTTTTCTACAAACTCTGTGTATGTTTTGCAGCTCTGCGCCAAATCTGAAAAGTCTACCACCGACAAGTCCTGAAATTCCGGTTGATAGAGCGTTTTACGTATTTCTTTCAGCTTCTCCGTAGAGCCCTTCAGGATTGGGACGGGAAATTCGATAATTCCCAGGTGCAGGTGGCCACTCTGGTCAACCACATTTGCGCCGACTATCCCAGGCATCTCCTTGCCCAGCGTTATGCCCATGATAGCCGCAGTGTTTGCAATCAGCCCCAGCGGCAGTTTTTCGTCAATAACCATGACGCACTTTTCATTCAGCAAATCCATGTTCTCATCCTCTGTTCAAAAATATTTCCCTATATACTCCCGGAGACAATCCGATAAAGCGGGTGAAGTAATTTGTGAAGTGGCTCTGGTCTGAAAAACCGGTAGACAGAGCCGCTTCGACGGGCGTTACACTATGCTCCAACGGCTTTCTGGCCTTTCCGATGCAAATGTTCTCCAGATAGCAGTACGGCGTAATACCCTTTTCCGCAGTAAAAGCTCGCAGGAGAGTGGATTTGCTCAGCCCGGCCTGGCGGCAAATCTGCTCTAGTCAGATGCGCTCGGTGTAGTGCTCCTCCATATACGCGCAGGCTCTCTCTATCTCCTCGCGGCACTCGGGCACACATTCCTCAAAGGGTTGTCCGTACCGCTGGATAAGCAGCGAAATCAACAATAGCAATCGCTCTTCCCTGTCAAATTCGAGTGAGCTGTTCATGATAAGCTCATGCAGCGGCCGCAGGCAGCCGGTGACGTCCTCGTCACTCACCACAGTCCGGGTAAATCCGGGCAATGCCCTTCTTCCTGTGACCTCTGCCGCCAATTCGAGCATGACTTCCTTTGTTATGTTGAAGCCGCGGTAATCCAATGCCCCGCCGTCTGTCTGGACACAGGCGTGATTGTCTCCGGGGTTGAAAATGACAATGTCGCCTTTGGCAATAGTGTACTCACGATTCCGGCACGAAAGGCGCCGCCGGCCGCCTTCCATGAAGCCTATGACATAGTACTCGTGGAAGTGATTAGGGAACGGCTGCTCGACGCCTTCAAAGCGATATGCCTCTATATGCAGCTCACTGTCGTAAACCACGGTCTTCACTTCTCTGTTCATTCCTAACCTCCTCACCTCAGGCTATGATATCACCACTCTCGCCACAGGTATTGTAAAACATCTTCAAAATTCAGAGCTGCATCCTTGCACTTCGACGAATATGAAGCAAACTTCACATTCCATATTGACACGTGTATATAGCTGTGCTAACATGAAGTTAGCTTCATGAAGTATACTTCATATAGAAAGGCGTTGAGAGATGAAGACAAAGGTTAAAGAGCTGCGCGCAGAACACGGCATGACCCAACAGCAGCTTGCCGACATGGTCGGCGTCTCTTCGCGCACGATTATCTCGATAGAAAAGGGGCAGTACAACCCGTCTATAATGCTCGCATACCGCATGGCCAAGGTTTTTGGTGTCAGTGTGGAAGAACTGTGCTGCCTGGAAGAGAATCTGGAAATGGAGGGCGGTTTGTGAAGATATACAAGAAGTGGGTATTCGTACTCGGCTGCGTTTGTGCAGCGGGAAGCCTGGGGGGCTCGGTATATTTGCTTATGCGGGGAGACGTTGGCCTGGGGCTGGCGACTCTGGTAGAGCTATTCCTGTTTGGAGCGTCTCTAATTGTCATAAGCATGTCGTATGAGGCCACGCGCGATATATATAATCAGCCGGATGAACGCTCTCAACTAATACGCATGAAAGCCGGTCATTCAACGCTATACGCAGTTAGCATTGTCATCCACGTACTGGCCATACTTGTAGACCGCATCATCGAAGGAGATATTTCGCAGTACATTCAGGTAACGCTCTTTGGCGTATTCGCTCTTATATGGCTCGTCTACGCCGTCATGCTCATTTACTTTGACAAGCGGAGCTGAAAGGGTACAGCAATGAAGAAGATCAAAAGTGTCGGAGCCTTTATTTGCGGCCTCGTCTTTATGATAGTTGGCGTGATAATGCTCTTTTGGCGCGACTATGGCACGCAGGGAGCTCTGCGCACCTTGCTCGGGATTGAAGTAGTGCTGGTCGGCGTCTCGCAGCTGCTCGGCAGCTTTTCATACGAGGCCGTGAACAACGACAAGAAGCACCCGCCCGATGAGCGCTCTATTGACATACGCATGCGTGCCAAAGCCTGGAGCTTTGACATAGTGACCTGGATTATGATGATAGTTCCACCTTTGGTGGGAATGTTTGACGCAGTCGACTCCGGAACGCACGCCATTGTAATGGTGGCAGTGTACGGCATACTCTCTGTCGCACTGCTTATCAAAGCCGCACTGCTCATCTTCTATGAGCGGAATCTGTAGAAGGAGAAACTATGAAACTGTACAACAAAAAAGGCCTGCTTTTAGGCTTGTTCTGGTTCCTTGTAGGTGTAAGCGGGCTAATTTTGGAGTTAGTCAAACCTGGTAATAACATGGCGGTGCACATCCGCGACATCGTGCTCTTCTCCCTGCTGCTGCTTTTCAGTATACGCCAGATAGTCAGGGCATTCTCCCAAACGGCCACGCGCGAGGACATGGTGGAGGAGCGGGACGAGCGCAACCGGTTTATAAAGCTCAAGACCGGCTCGACCATGTTCAAAGTAGCGGAAGCGCTGCTCTTACTCTGGACCATCGGTTCCATGATCGGGTACGGTTTTACTCACGATGAAATGTGGGTAATGGGCGTAATAGTCGCGGGTTTCACCCTCGGGCTATTGTTTGTTATAGAGTTGTTTGTGGGAATACACTACGAGAACAAGGGGTGACGTAAGTGAAGTTATATGACAGAAGCACTTTTACTACAGGATTATGTGCGGCAGCGTCTGGAGTAGTGATGCTCATTTCCGGCGCTCAGGACACGCCGAGAATTGTAATAGGCGTCATATGGTTTTTTACTGCCGCTGTGTATTTTCTGCGCGCATTCTCCTACGAAGCCTCGCTCAAGCGCGGTACAGACCTCATAGACGAGCGCTCGGAGATGCTGCGCTGCAAAGCTAAGGCTATGGCATATGATATCTTCACACGCGAGCTCATCATTGGCGTTGCCTGTGCCGTGATACTTTTATATCTGATTGCCGGTGATGACATAGACACCGACGCCGTGATCTACATTCTGACCGGAATATGTTTCTCAAACATAGTACTGACCGTCACGGAGCTTGTGGTACTGCAAAAGTTAGACAAGAACACATAAAACTACTGCAATGGAAAGGTGTGAAATAAACCGTTGACGAACCCTCCCAAAGAGCGTCCTTTGCATGATGAGCGGGATGAGATGATAGACCGAGACGCGAAAAACTGGTCGCTCGAACTTATGATTTGCGCAACTCAAATCCTGACCATAATGTGTGCAATTAAGGGCAACAGCGCTTGGAAAGGCAGCCTTTCACTTCTCTTTTTCGGCTGTGCTGCCGGGCTTATATACAAGTATAGCGCATACCATGAGAAGCCATATTTATATGTTGGTTTGGTCTGTCTTGCAATTGGAGTGTCGATGTTAATCTGGTTTTGTGTTACGGGGTAAGGTGTGAAAAATGAAGTTACATAAAGCGAAAATACACGGATACAGTTCCCTGATCGGTGGAATCATAGGCATAGCCTGCGCGCTTGTTCTTTTCGCCTTCGCCATTTTCATGGACAACGGCATAATTACCGTAATAATGGGCGTACTCTCTTTGATTTCGGGTGGGTTCTTAATCTACAGCAGCCTGTCGCACGAGGCTTCGCTGGAAGAAAACTCGGAACTGATTGACGAACGCTCCGTCCAGCTCGCATACGAGTCCAAGGCCAGGGCCTTCGACTTCATAATGGTGCTGTCGCACAATTTAGGTGTACTCTTAATAATAGGGTACTTCATGCTGAAAATTGAGCCTATAGCATATTTCTACTTCGGAGTTTGGACCATGCAGCTCGCCGCCATTATCGCTCAGACTGTGTCGTTAAACCGGCTGGATAACGGCAAGAAGAGCGCCAAGCCGCGAAAGCACAGGATCAGGGTAAAGCGGCTCCGCAGTATAATCTTTGGTTTAGGCCTGCTCATCTTCGTAATTTATAACTGTATCTGGAACAATCTTTTTTTATACTATCCGGTAGCTGCCGTACTCTTGGCGCTTTTCGGACTGGTATACGCGGCCTCTGGATTTACGTTCAAAAGAAATGATGAGAATAGCGAAAAATAAAAGCGGCACCAAGTGCCGCTCTTTTTTAAGTTTTAGGCTGTCCGTATGAACCAAAGCGCTCAATGGCCGCGTTGACCTCTTCGTCGGTCAGCACGTTAGGGCTGCCCGCGCAGCGGGCGCGGTATTGCAGCTCGGCGACGTATTCCAGAGTCTCGGCGAGGCTGAAGGCTTCCTGCATGTTTACTCCGCAGGTGACAACGCCGTGATTTGCGAGCAGTACCGCTTTGCTGTCACCGCAGAAGTTAACCGCTACTTCCGCGAGTTTCTCCGTACCAAAGGTGACATACGGCGCAAGTGGTACTTCGTTGATATTGGCCGCGCCTATCATAAAGTGTACGGCACGTATCGGCTCGCCAAGTATGCCGAGCGTGGTGCAGAACACACTGTGCGTATGTACGACGGCACAGATTTCCGGTTTGCGCTTATAGAATGCCGCATGTAGATTAAGTTCGCTCGACGGCTTGCGTTCACCGTCCATCCTGTTTCCGTTTAGGTCGGTGATAACGATATCCTCCGGACGTATCTCGTAGTAGCCTATTCCTGAGGGAGTGATTGCCATGAGACCGCTGTCAGGATCGTATATACTCAAATTCCCGCTTGTGCCAGGACACAGCCGCGCTGCACTGAGCTTTTTGCCGTATTCTACAAGCGCCTCGCGCGCTTCGCGCATAAGCATGGATTCACTCCTCTCAGACCAGAAAACTGTCTCGGTTGTGCTCACTGTCGAAGTAGCTTTCCAGCACATAGGGCACATATACGCCCTTATCCGTGACCACACCGGAGATGAGGTGCGGTGGGGTGATGTCAAAGGCGGGATATATGGCCTTCACGCCGTCTATGGTTGTGCGGATGCCACGGTAATTGAGCACTTGTTCGGGGCTGCGCATCTCGATAACTATCTCGTCACCCGTGTACTTATCCGCGTCAGGTGCGCCGGTCACGTAGTACGGCAAGCCGAAGTACTTGGCGAGGATGGCGATCTGCAAGGTGCCCACCTTATTTGCCACGTGCCCATCCAGAGAGATGCAGTCAGCCGCCGAAGTGAAGAGGTCTATGCCTTCGTGCTGCATGGCATAGGCAATCATGTTGTCTGTGAGAACGGTGGTGTCAAAGCCCATCTCGGCAAAGCAGGCCGAAGTGAGCCTGGCCCCCTGCATATAGGGCCGCGTTTCGGCGCAATAGACGCGAAAATGCCTGTTTTCACGCAGAGCTGCGCGTATGAGCGTGCCAATTATCGTCTCTCCGTAACACTGAGTTAGTATCGCACCACCCTCCGGGATAAGCTTCAACAGTTCGTCTCCCACCAGCTGCATACGGGCGTAGCGCTCGTTCATGGTGCCGACAGCGCAGTCGAATATTGCCTGTTCAGGGTCTTGTCCTGACTCAAGAGCAGCTATGCCCGCATTGGCACACTTGTTTGTGATGAGGGCGTAGCGGTTGGAGGTTGTGGGCCTTGCGTGGGCAAGCTCATCCGCAGCCTTTTTCAGATTGGCCTCACGCCCACCGGTGCCAAGTCCGGAAGACTGCCGCGCTGCGAGCACCATGCCCATGGCCACCGCGGCGTACGGGCCGGTACTCTGTGTGACCATGTCTGCCACGGCCTGACGAACCTCCTGATATGTCTCGCACTCCACAAAGCACCGCTCGGGGAAAACGCGGCGGTCGAGGATACGCACCTTTCCGCTGTCGTACCATGCTACGTTCTCATATTTGAGCAGGAAGGGCATCCCGTTGTCCATTCGTTCCATGTCCGGCCTCCTTTTGTGTAATGAGCGTCAAATATAGCGTCTGACCCGCTTCATATACTCTGTGTACTTATCGCCAAACTCGTGCTGGCACATGCGCTCCTCCGCGAGTATGACCCAGTGCGCCGTAAGCTGATTGACCACTACGAGACTGAACAGCAGCGGGCTCTTTGTCAGGACCGTTATGCCGAGATATGTCAGGAAGTAGCTGATGTACATAGGGTTGCGGGAGAACTTATACACGCCTCCCGTGGCAAGACCCTGCTCATCAGGGGCTGCGAACGCGATGACAGATGCACCGAGCAACACGATGCCCAACACATATATCACGGCTCCAACCCAGAACATCCAGGAGAAGTCGAACTCCACGCGCATGAACACCGGATAGATGAAGATGGCCACGCTTGTGAGCTGATATATGTTTCCCGCAAATTTCTCGCCGTCAGTGTACATGGGCGCAGATTCGGCCGCACGGCCCGAGGCCTTGCGATTGCGTGCAGGCAGCACTATCAGGCGTATGAAGAAAAATGGCAGCATGAGTATAAAGGCGTTCATTGTTTCAACTCCGTTTCGCCGAACATTTTACCACAGTGAAGCCGCTTTGGCAATTTTAACGTTTTTTCTCCATGCATTAAAACAAAGTTAAATAAATTTCGTCTTTCATATTGGTACATAAAGTGCTAAAATGGCACTTACACAGCGGCTTTAGGCCAAGGAGGCATTAACCTTTATGGACAAGAGAACTATAGCTATCATTTTCGGCGGCTGTTCGCCCGAATACCCCGTTTCCCTCGAAGGGTCGCACGCCGTTATATCTAACATGGACGCCGAGAAATATGACCTCGTCCTGCTCGGCATAACCAAAGGCGGCGAGTGGTACCGCTACTACGGCGGCGTTGAGGCCATTGAAGACGATACCTGGTATAAGGGGCACTGTGTCCCCGCCTTCATATCCCCGGACAGAGAAGTACACGGCGTCGTGGAGTTCGGCCCTGACGGCGTGACGAAAACACGCATCGACGCGGCCTTCCCCGTCATGCACGGCCAAAACGGCGAGGACGGTACGATTCAGGGCCTTTGCGAAATGGCCGGCATCCCTGTTGTGGGCTGCGGCACACTCTCCAGCGCACTGTGCATGGACAAGGACCGCGCCCACAAACTTGTAGCCCTTGCCGGGGTAGACGTGCCAGCGGCGATGGTGCTCACGAGCGCCGACAACGAAGAGAGCATAGCAAGTCGCGTTGCAGGACTCGGCTACCCGGTGTTTGTAAAGCCCGTGCGCGCCGGCTCCTCCTTCGGTGTGACCAAAGTCTCCTCTCCGGCGGCTCTCATGGACGCCGTGCACTTTGCCTTTCAGTTTGACCGCGAGGTCATAATCGAGGAGGCTATATCCGGCTTTGAAGTGGGCTGCGCGGTAATGGGCAACGACGAGTTGGTCATAGGCCGCGTCGATGAGATAGAGATCTACGGCGACATCTTCGACTATGAGGAGAAGTACACTCTCAAAACCGCCAAGATACATATGCCCGCTCGTATAAGCGCCGAGACCGAAGAGCGCATACGCGCCGCGGCGGCCAAAATTTATCGCGCCCTGGATTGCCGCGTAATGGCACGTGTGGACATGTTCCTCACGCCGGAGGGCAGGATTGTGTTCAATGAGGTCAACACCATACCGGGCTTCACCCCGCACAGTCGGTTCCCGAACATGATGCGCGGCATCGGCCTCGAATTCCCGGCCCTGCTCGACAGTCTCATTGACTACACCTTTTCACTGTGAAAGGCAGCGTCTTTCTCGTAAACGCCTCACACCCGCTGCCTGACGGATACGTGCCTAAAGAGTTAGCTCCTGCCCTACCGGACAGCAGCGTAATGCTGGAAGCAGAGTGTGCCAAGGCTCTTCAGGCGCTCATCGCTGCATCGGGCGGCTTGGGCAGCATAGTTCCGGTGAGCGGTTACCGCCCACACGCAGAACAGGCTGCACTCTGGCGTGAAACGCTTGCAACTCACGGTGATGATTTCACTCGGCAGTATGTCGCTCTGCCCGGTTGCAGCGAACACGAGACCGGCCTTGCCATAGACCTGGCCCTGGACACGGGGGAAGAGATCGACTTCATTCGCCCGTACTTTCCCTACGACGGAGTCTGTACTGCCATGCGGGCTCTTGCAGCCGAATACGGTTTTATCGAGCGCTACATGTCTGGCAAGGAACAGGTAACCGGTATATCCGCAGAGCCCTGGCACTTCCGCTATGTTGGAACGGCGCACGCAAAGTATATAGCCGCGCACGGGCTTGCGCTAGAAGAATACATAGCCGAATTGGCCTCGTACCCTGGCGTACAAGTTGGCGAAGCGTATTTCGTGCCTGATGGACAGATAGCGCCTGAAATAGACGGCGTGATAGAAGACAGCAACGCCGGAGGGCTAATACTAACTTCCCGGAGGGTTCCAAATGAACAGAGGGAGAAACTATAAAGGTATAGAAATATTCAGAGTAGTGGCCGCTTTTTTGGTCGTAGCCATACACACTTCCCCGCTGGCCTCCTACTCTGATACGGCAGATTTCATCTTCACGCGTGTTATAGCGCGTGTGGCGGTGCCGTTTTTCTTCATGGTAACCGGCTACTTCGTGCTCTCAAAGGGCACGGACATACGCCGTTTTCTGAAGAAAACCGCCATGATCTACGCCGCAAGTGCCGCGCTCTACCTGCCCATAAATGTCTACGCCGGCCATCTGCAGGGCTGGGGCATGCTGGATTTGGTTCAGCAGGTCCTATTCGAGGGCACGTTCTACCACCTCTGGTATCTCCCGGCGGCAATACTCGGTGCATGGCTTACGGCGTTTTTGATGCGCAAATGCTCTCGTGGCACTTGCTTCGCCGTTGTCGGTGTGCTGTACATACTCGGCCTGCTCGGTGACAGCTACTGGGGGCTTATATCCGGCGTACCGGTTGTCAGCAGCGTATACAACGCAATATTTGCAGTCATGGGCTACACACGCAACGGCCTTTTCTTTGCACCCATGTTCATGCTGCTCGGCGCCAGCCTGAAGGATGTTAAACCACGTTCGGCCGCTGCCGATGCGCTCGGGCTTGCTTTGAGCGTTGCACTGATGCTGGCAGAGGCCCTGCTGGCACGCGCGCAGGGCTGGCAGAGGCACGACAGCATGTACGTGATGCTGCCGGTGGTCATGTACTTTCTCTTTGCACTGCTTGCCAGATATAAAGGCACTGTGCGACTGCCGCTCGGCAACTTCTCTTTGCTCGTTTACATCATTCACCCCGCCGTTATTATTGTCGTTCGCGGCGCGGCCAGAGTTCTGGGGCTGTGGGACATATTCGTTGAAAACAGTCTGGGACACTACATCGCCGTCTGCCTCTGCAGTGCCGCGGCCAGCGCCGTACTGCTCTGGATTTGGAGCTTCATAAAACCCCAAAAAGTTTCCGACACCTCCCGCGCCTGGGCTGAAGTGGACCGCGCGGCGCTTATACACAACGCTCAAACGCTCGAAAACTTCATGCCTGAGAGCACACACCTCATGGCCGTGCTAAAAGCCGACGCCTACGGCCACGGCGCAGTCCGCTCCGCGCTCGAGCTCAACAGAATAGGCGTTGAGAACTTTGCCGTCGCCTGCTGCGCTGAGGGCGTGGAACTCAGGCGTGCAGGCGTCAAAGGCCTCATCTTAATACTGGGCTACACAGACGTGAAAGAGTGGAGGGCATTGTCCCGCTACAAACTTACGCAGTGCGCCACTGACGCCTCATACGCCCGTGAGCTCTCTCAGGCGGCCAAACGTCCGGTTTTGGTGCATGTCAAAGTCGATACCGGCATGCACAGGCTCGGAGAGGCCTGGGACCACGTAGATGAGATAGCCGCATGCTACTCACTGCCACATCTGCGCGTGACCGGCATGTTTACGCACCTGTGCGTGTCAGACTCGCTTGAAAGCTCCGACGTGGACTTCTCCAAGCAGCAGCTTGAGCGTTTCTTCTCTCTGGCCGAGGAACTCAAAAGGCGCGGAATAGAACCGGGGGCGCTGCACACTCAGAGCAGCTACGGCATAACCAACTACCCCGATGGACGCTGCGCATACGGCCGCGCGGGCGTCGCCCTTTACGGTGTAAAGAGCGACGAGCACGACGGAGTGCGCGAATGGCCTGATCTGCGCCCTGCCCTCTCGCTCAAGGCCCGCATCGGACTCGTGAGAGAGGTCCCTGCCGGTGACACGGTGGGTTACGGCCGCGAGTTCACAGCGTCCCGGCCCTCAAAGCTGGCCGTTTTGCCTATAGGATACGGCGACGGCGTATTCCGCTGCGCCATGCATGGAGGGGCCGAGGCCATAGTGCGCGGCGTACGCTGCCCAATAGTCGCCCGCATCTGTATGGACCAGCTCTGCCTCGACGTGACAGACGTACCGGGCGTAACGCGCGGGGATATCGCCACCTTTATAGGCAGCGACGGTAACGAGAGCATCACATGCGAGGAATTTGCCGCCAAATGCGGAACAATAACCAACGAAGTACTCAGCCGGATGGGCAAAAGGCTGCCCAAAGTCTGGCGGTGAGAAAGAAGTGGAAAACAATGAAGCGCAACGAAGTTTTCCTCCATGCAAAGCCGGTGTGAGCGGCCTTTGCATGGAGTGATATTGCCGCTCCTGCCGGCTTGGCTCCCGATAAGAGCAAAGGAGGAAGCCGGTGTGAAATACTACAACGCCAAAAAATTGCTTCCCGAGGCGCTTGTGCGCGAACTCCAGCTCTATGTACAGGGCGGTTACATCTATGTACCCGCCACGGGAGAGCGTAAACAGTGGGGTGAGGTCTCCGGCTACCGCTGTGAGCTGGCCGAGCGGAACCGTGAAATCCGGCTCGCCTATCAAGCAGGCGTCAGCGTTGACACTCTCGCCGGATGCTATCATTTGAGCCCGCACGCCATACGGAAGATAATTTATACGAAATAATGAAGCGGAGCCGCAGCATGCGGCTCCGCTTTTATACTCTTTGTTTCGGCACCGTCCAGTGTCTGGATCGCGCGCCCGGCATGTGATACTCTGGGCGCGAAAGGACGTGTGAATATGAATCCAAATCTCATTTACCCACGTGTCGGAGACCGCGAAACAGTGTACCTAAAAAACGTGGTCAACGACCCGTCCATTATTGTCGGAGACTACACTATGTACAACGACTTTGTCCGTGACCCGCGCGAGTTTGCGTTTAACAACGTGCTGTATCACTATTATGTAAACCACGATAGGCTCATCATAGGCAAATACTGCTCCATTGCCTGCGGTGCGAAGTTCATCTTCAACAGCGCCAACCACAAACTTTCTTCGCTCTCAACCTATCCCTTTCCTATCTTCTATGATGAGTGGGAGCTGGACCCGGCCAATGTAACCGACGCTTGGGACAACAAGGGAGATATTGTTCTCGGCAACGACGTCTGGATAGGCTTTGAAGCCGTAATACTCTCCGGCGTCCATATAGGCGACGGCGCGATAGTAGGTGCCAGGTCTGTAGTCACCAGAGACGTGCCGCCGTACACCATAGTCGCGGGCGCGCCGGCAAGGCCCATACGCCGCCGCTACGATGATGATACGATAGCCATCATTGAGCGCCTGCGCTGGTGGGACTGGCCTGAGGAGAAAATCAGGGGCCACATTCAGGACATTCAGTCGGGCAGAATAGACGCGCTTGAGCTGTAATCAGCCGCCTGCCACGGTCTCGCGCCCACCGTCGAGCGCTGACTTCAGAAGCTGTGCGGCATTCCCACTGAGCTGCCATTTACAGCTATTATTACATACTATCTCCCTCAATTCTCAAATATGGAGCTGTTTTCGTCTATACTGTGCCAAAACCGGAAATACTCCCGGCTTGTTATCTTGCCGCCGAGTATCATTATCTCGTAGCTCTCGCCGTTCCAACTGTAGTAGACTTTTGCCTCTTCATAACCATTGCGCTCATAGAAAGCTTTGCGCCGGCGGCGCTGGTCGTTGTTATCAGCTTCCGGCACTTCCCGCTCTATGTCCACCAATATAGTCTGCTCCGGCTTCAGGACACGGATCTGCCTGAGAGCTTCGCTGCCGATGCCGCGGCTGCGCTGCCTGTCATCCACGGCAAAATAGATGATGTGCGTCAGCTCCCCATAGTTGAGCATGATGACAAAGCCAAGAAAGGTAGCGCCTTCCATAAAACTGTAGAGCTCGCTGATGCCGGTTGTATCTTTTAAGACCATGTTCATGCCCCAGCGTTCCTTTGCCGGGAAGGCTCGTTCGTATAGTTCAACAAGCTCAGGCAGCTCTTTCGATGTGCTGCTTACCTTACGTAATTGCAAAATATAACCTCATTTCCACGGCCGCTGGCCGTTATAAAATAGTATAACTCAAGTTTAAATATACGTCAAAGGACAGTTGTGCAGTTACAAAACGTCCCGGCAGATACCTGCCGGGACGTTTTGCGCTACTTACCGCGGTGTTTTTGCCTGCGTTTTTCACGTTTAAGCTCATATTTACGTTTTTGCTCTGAGAGCTTTTGCTCGCGGCTTAAAACCTTGCGCTCCGTTTTCATGGCCTCACGCTGTAGTTGCAGCGCCTGCTGTGCCTTCGTTCCGGCGCCGCTGTCGAGCGTTTGGCGACGCGCCTCGCGCTGCATGCGTTTGGGGTTGGACGGCTGGCACTTGATCTGAACATCAACAGTTGGGCTGAAACGGAGTTTTGCGTAGCAGTTTTGGACAAATTCCAGGACCTCAACGTCTCTAGGCTCCGCGCCGAATGTGACCTTGCAGGCAGAGAGCTTACCGTTTTCCACCCGCTCGAACACTCCCACCCAGAACGGGTCGTCGAAGTAGACTGTCAGCGTTACTTTGTCCATAGTTTTCCCTCCTAGAGATATATGAACAAAGAACGGACAACCCGGAGGGGCAGGTTACTTACCCCGGCAGATGCCGGGACGGCCGGGCTACCTACCGGCTCTGGCGCGCCTACAGGCGCACGTTGCGTTTTTATCTTTGCAATGACAGTATATCACAATTGAAAAGGCATTTGAAGCCGTGAGACCTTCATTCTCCAGTGTTCCACGCCTCCGGCGCGGCCCAGGCGTAAAGCAACCCAGCGGGTATGCTCGCAAAGTCTATATGCGCACCCAGGCTCAGCTCGTCTATTACGCCCTCGGGGTAGTTGAGCGATATACCGCTGTCAGTAATGCAGACGCCATCCGGCGTCAGCTTTTCGGCCATGAGCTGTGCTCTCTCTGCGTCAGACGGCTGCGCAGCCGCAATGAGCGCCTCGCGCGCCTCGTCCCAGGGCAAGGTGAAGAGCTCACGGTTGTCTATTATTTCTCCTGTCTCGCGGTCGAAGGCATAGCCATACTCAGCGTATGAGCCGGTACGCACGTTGTCGGAGACGACAACGTTTGCAATCGAGACCGTGGCACGGTAATAAGCCACGTCCTCGGAGACAGTACTGGGCATGACGTCGAAGCTTACAGAGTGATAGGCAAACTCCTCCGGATTGGCACTGTATTCCGCATACGCCGCTTCCAGCAGCGCGCTAAGGTCGTACGGCTTGTGCAATGACAAATATGCTTCAATCGCCTGCGCGGCCTCTTCGGGCACGCTGTTGCTCCCTCCAACGGAAAAAGCTTCGCGCAGAAGCTCTGTGCCGTCGTTCAGCCGGTAGTAGTCGCCGAAGATCGTTGTGCGCATGACGTCTATCTCCGTGCCGCCGGCAAGGCGCATAACGTTGCTCTCGAGTTCGCCGCTAATTAGCGCGCCGTCAGCCGCGTAGACTTTTATATTTTCGCCCTCATATTCCATCGAGCCGTCGCGTCGGGCGTCCGGAATATCCAACTGCGCGCCGATAAACGTTCCCGTGTCGGGAGTGAAAGCCAATATCGTGCCGTTCAGGCGCAGCGCGAAAATCTCGTCTTCACCCGTCAGTACAAGGCAGCCGTCAGATTCATCTATGACTTCTCCCCTGAGACTCTCCTCGCCGCAACCGGCAAGTGCAAGCAGCAGTATGGCTATAAAGGCGGCAAGCGCTTTTTTCATGTCCTCTCCCCCACAGTCTTTATATGCCAATTATATCTGCCGCCAGATTTTTCGTCCAGTTAAATGCTTGTAAAGTCAAGGGACCGGGATTGTTCCCGGCCCCGGTGTGTTTTAATTTTCATTTTCAGCGTGCCACTCTTGCGGTACGGCCCAACTCTGCACTATGGATTCCAGCTCTGCACTTGCGCCTATGGCAATCCAGCCCGGTACGCCCTGACACTGCAGCTCTATCCCCGCCGGGGTAAAGCGTATGCTGTCGGGGTCAACGGGACCGGCTTCACTCTCCGAGTCAGGTGAGTGCACGCTTTGCGACAGCGCAAGGAGCGTCTCCAGCGCTTCGCTCTCCGGCACTGCGAAAAGATTCCACAGCTCGAGCCTTTCACCAGTTTCACGGTCGAAAGGATAACAGCGCACTGTCTTTTGGTTTTCTTGCTCACCCTGAGACAAGTTAAACTCCGCGGCAAAGTAATCCACATGCTCAGATTCGGTGCTTTCGGAGACTTCATACCTCAGTTTCCAGACCTCGAAGCCGTCTCCGGCAGCCAGCAAGTCAGCGTATGCGCGCTCCACTATGTCCTCGAGATCATAGGGTAAGTTCACCGCAAACCAGTCCGGCACAGTGTCCGGTATGTTTACATCCGCGTTCAGCAGCGCCGTGCCGTCACTCAGGCGGTAGATACTGCCGAAGAGCGCGGAGCGCATGAGGTCTACGGATTCGCCGTCCGGCAGGGTCATGATGGACTTTTCAAGCTGCCCTTCGACCAATACGCTGCTTACGCTGTAGGCGCTGATACTCCGGTCATCATACTCCACCGTGCCGGCCTCTTCGGCGCCGTGCCAGCTCAGGAGCGTGCCGGTGTATCCACCCTCGGGCCTGGCGGCCCTGATTGTATCGTTCAGACGCAGTGCGGAGAGCTCGCCGGAGCTGTCTCTGACCACGAGATAGTCCCCGTACTCGGCAATGACCTCTCCGAAAACGTCGTACTCCGTACACCCGCCGAGGGCGAGTAACAGCACAGCAAGCAGGATAACTGCGGCCCTTTTCATATTTCCACCCCATCTCCTATTTCAATTATACATGATGAGGTTACTTAGTCAAGCTAAAGCAATTAAAAGAGCCGGTTATCCGGCCCTTTTAATCACAGTATTATGCATATTAGCCCGCCGCTGCCCTCGTTTACTATGCGCTGCATGGTGTTGCGCAGCTTTGCTTGCACGCTGGGCGGCATGCGCTTTATCTTGGCCTCCAGTCCCTCCTCGGCTATGTCGTAGAGACTTTTACCGAAGATGTTGCTCTCCCAAATGCGGCTGACGTCGCCGTCAAAGCCCTGGAGCAGGAAACCCATAATCTCTTCGCTGGCCTTTTCGCCGCCGAGCGCTGGCGTGACTTCGGTCTCTATGTTCGTCATCATCATGTGTATACTCGGCGCACTGGCCTTCAGCCTCACACTGTAGCGCCCTCCCTGGCGCACAATTTGCGGCTCTTCCAAGTGCAGCTCACCCGGGAGCGGCATTACCACGCCGTAACCCTTCTCACGGACGTCCTTGAGCGCACCGGAGATGTGGTCGTAGTCGGCTTTGATATCCCGGATGTGCGTGAGCAGGCTCATGAGGTCGCCGTCGTCGCGTATCTCAAAGCCGCACTGCTCGCTTATGGTGTCGTAATAGAGCGAACGCGGCAGTTCTATTTCGGCGGTGACGCGGCCGGTGCCCATGTCTATCGCCGTGACGCCGGCAGAGGCCACCTCTTCCCTCTCGGATATGGCATCCATGACGCCGAAGGCGTCGCGTACACGGCTTATGTCCTGCACAGCCCCGGCTATGGCTTCCATCATGCCGGAGCGCAGATCGGAGTCCGTGCCCAGCGCATCCAGCCAGCTGGGGAGGTATATACCCAGCTCAGATATGGGGAACTCGTACAGCGCCATTTTGAGTATGGCGTCTATGTCGTCGGAGTCCAGTGTAAGGCAGTTTACGCAAATACAGGCCACAGAGTACTTCTCTTCCAGCTCGCTTCTAAGCGCCTGGGCCTCTTCGCTCTGAGGGTTGGCGCTATTTAGCACCAGCACGAAGGGTTTGCCTATCTCGCGCAGTTCGTTCACCACGCGCTCCTCGGCCGGGATATAGCTCTCACGCTCTATGCCGCAGACGCTCCCGTCAGTGGTCATGACGATGCCGATGGTGGAGTGATCGGTGATGACGCGGCGCGTACCCTCCTCGGCCGCGCGGCTCATGGGCACTTCCTCGTCAAACCACGGCGTGGCCACCATGCGCTCTACCCCGTCCTCGAACTGCCCGGACGCACCGTCAACCATGTATCCGACGCAGTCAATGAGCCGCACGGAAAAGTTCACGCCACCGTCAAGGGTGACGGCCACGGCGTCTTCGGGCACGAACTTGGGCTCAGCCGTCATAATGGTGCGGCCAGAGCCGGACTGCGGCAGTTCATCCTTCGCGCGCTCGCGGGCGTAGACGTCCTCTATATTCGGAATGACCAGCGTCTCCATGAAGCGCTTAATAAAGGTGCTCTTGCCGGTGCGCACCGGGCCGACCAGGCCCAGGTAGATGTCGCCGCCGGTGCGGGTGGCTATGTCATGATATATTGAAGTGTTTGTCATGTTCGCCCTCTTTTCCCGTTGAGTTCATGCTTCACGATATGAGGACGAGAACGGAAATATTACTGTACGGTGTATGGATTAGCGCCGCTACTGGTGAAATACTAAAGAGGAGGGCCGCAGCCCTCCTCTTTAGTATTAACATTTCATCTTGCCGCCGGCAGCCTTATCTCAGCCTTGAACAAGTCTCCGTCTACGCCGATGGAGAACTTGCCGTGCATGAGGCCTACAAGGCTCTGAGCTATGTTGAGGCCCAGGCCGCTGCCCTCGGTGTGGCGGGATGAGTCCCCGCGCACGAAGCGCTCCATGAGCTCGTCGGCGCTGATATTGAGTGGGTCACGCGAGATGTTCTTCACGGAGATAACAGCCTCGCCGCTGTCTATGACAGAGTCAATGTAGACGCGCGTACCGGCGAGGGCGTATTTGCAGACGTTGTTGAAAAGGTTATCCAGCACGCGCCAGAGCAGCCTTCCGTCGGCCATGGCGCGGGGCGCGTCCTCGGGGATGTTCACGATCACCGTGAGATTCCCCTGCTCCATGCGGCGGCCGTACTCGGCGAGGCTCTGCTCGATTATCTCTCGCGTGTTGGTGCGCTCAAGGTTCACGTTCATGTTGCCCGTGGACGCCTTGCTCGCCTCGACAAGGTCCTCGGTGAGCTTCTTGAGCCGCTTGCTCTGACGGTCGAGGACTTCGAGGTATTCCTGCTCCTGCTCGGGGGTGTGCGGCCGCTGGAGGAGGTCGACGTAGTTCACGATGCTGGTTAGCGGGGTCTTGATATCGTGCGAGACGTTGGTTATGAGCTCGGTCTTGAGCCGCTCGGACTTCATGCGCTGCTCCACCGCCGCGGCCATGCCGTCGCCTATAGAATTGAGGTTTTCGGCGTGCTTTTTGAACTCCCAGTACATTTGCTTGGTGTCAATCTTCTCGTCGATCTCACCCTGAGCCATGCGCTCGCCCGCCGCTTTTAGCGACTTCATCTGCCACGCGCCGAAGCAAATCGCCACAAAAAGCGCCGCGTTGTAAACAAGCATCATGAAGACTGCAAATCCGTCTGTATAACCGAAACTAAAAGACAGTGCGCAAAAGAAGGCCTCAAAGATAATGGCTGTAATCGTAATCAGCGCCGTGCGGGGTACGATGGGAATTTTGCGTATCATGTACCATACACAACTGCAAAAGCGCTTGACCAGACGCCAGCACCACTTGACAACTCTCCAGCAGAGTTTGAGCACGCGGTATATTACCGTATTGCGCCACCAGATACCGCCGCCCATCTTCACGCGAGTCGCAAGCGACAGGAACGGTGCAAAGCAGATATAGAACCCAAGCAGGCACATGACTACAATGAACACCACAAATGAAGTGAACTCCGGCGTGAAGAGTACCGGCGTAAAATTACCCGGTCCAAGCAGCCAAGCGAACAGAAAAACTCCTAAGACCGTCACAGTGACGCATATCACGGCGTACAGGTCCAGGGGAATGCGGTCGAGTGCATTGAGCTGCACGCCTTCCTGGCCGCGCCTGTGTCCAGCGGCAGAGATTAGAAACAGCACGCAGGCCAGGATGCCGGCCAAACCAAGCAGTCCCATTACCAGCCACCAGGAGCTCATGTCGTAAAGCGCGGTGAGCAATCCACGCGCATAGAGCCTGTCGGCCTGGGTCATATAATCGTATTCGTACGAATCGGTCAATAGCCGCTGCAGGAACTCGTTTACATCGTCGAACTGCCACGAGGACGTATACAGTATGGCGCCTTCCAAAACCGCAAATGCGAGTAAGAATATAAACGCGCCCAGCAGCACAAAGGCAGCTATCTTGGCGGCCAGCGAATGTTTCAATCCCAGGCTTTTGCGCTCTGGTTTTTCCCTAGCCTTCCCCTCCGGCCTTATCGGCCCGGACTCCGGGGCATCTACTTTTTCGAGCTCTTCATTCATTTCCGTGCCTCCATTTTGTAGCCCTGGCCCCAGACAACCTTCAGATACCTCGGGTCGCTGGGATTAATTTCGATTTTCTCACGGAGGTGACGGATGTGTACGGCGACGCTGCCCTCGCTGCCGATGGCGTTCTCGTTCCAGACCCGCTCATATATCTCGCTCGATGAGAACACTCGGTTCGGATTTCGCATGAGCAGATGCAGGATGTTGTACTCGATGGGCGTCAAATACACCAGCTCCCCGTCCACTGTCACTGATTTCTCGGCGTCGTTGAGCTCTATACCGCCGATACTCAGCACGTCCCTGACCGGCTCCGGCTTTGCCTGCCCGCCCAGCCTCATGTAGCGCCGCAGGTGGCTGCGCACGCGCGCCTGCACTTCCACGGGGTCAAAGGGCTTCGTGACATAGTCGTCCGCACCCACGTTCAGTCCGAGCACCTTGTCGCTCATCTCGCTCTTAGCTGTGAGGAAGATAACCGGAATGTTGTACTCCTCGCGCAGTTTGACTGTGGCGGCGATGCCGTCCAGGCCGGGCATCATGATATCCATGAGCACGAGGTCTATGTTGTTTTGCCTTATGCACTCTAAGGCTTCCATGCCGTTTGAAGCGGTATAGAGTTCATAGTCCTCGCTCGCAAGATAAATCTTGAGCGCGGCAACTATGTCGTCATCGTCGTCGCAAATGAGTATCCTTGCCATATCCTTCACCTCGTGGATATTATACGCCGGGCCCGGTTTAAGAAAAAAGTGGCCGGGAGTTTAAGGTTTTATTAACATTGTTCCAAAGCAAAAATTCGCAAACGCATGCAACTACATTCCAGCTACTTTTCTAACTGTATTCGCCGTTCTTATCGTCAATTTACTGCTGATATTTGCGCTTGCTGTCTTAGACCACCAGTTTGTTTTTGATAATCTTTTCGGCTGAAAGACCAAAATACAGTTTCTCTGTATTCCTCTATCTTTTCCAGTCCCTCTCTGGGCTCACCGATTTCGTTATATACATCTTTGAATGTAGCGGGCGGCATGATGAAAATTAGATTATCATAGATTTCCTTGCTTTCGTCTCCCCACCAGTCGGGCGCATGACGCAAAACACCCTCAAGGGCTTCCTTTGATGTGACAAAAGCAGGGATATCTAAGCTAAACCGATTTTTAATCATTTCCTCAATCCGATTGGTCAGCATGATTGTATCAGCTTCATCACTCGAAAAAATTACATTGCCGCTGTTTAAATAGGTCTTGACCTCTGCACAATCAAGCGTCTCAAAGCCCTGCCTTAATTCAGCCATCGGCACTTTGTTTTTACCGCTTATATTGATACCGCGCAAAAATGCAATATACCTTTTCATATTCTTACACTTAATGGGGAATTTCGCGCTCCGTGGAGCGCGACCAAAACTTTAACTCTTTACACGTAAAACTTTTCGGGCTGCGTGTAGCTCTCCGCGACCTTGACCTCTACGTCGGGGAAGCGCTCGCGCAGCCAGCCGGCCAATACGGGAACGATTACGTTCTCGGTAGAGAAGTGTCCGGCGTCGACTAGGTCTATATCGAGCTCGCCGGCCCAAATAAACTGGTGGTGCTTCACGTCCGCGGTGACAAAGGCGTCGCAGCCGCGGGCCCTGGCTGCCATAAGCGAATCAGCGCCCGAGCCGCCGCAGATCCCAAAAAGCTGCACCTGTTTCTCAGGTCCGGCGTAGCGCAGGCCGTTGGCGCCTAGCGCGGACTTTACACGGGCAAGAAAAGCTGTGAAGTCCTCAGGCTCGCTCAGGCGGCAGAGGCGGCTTATGCCGTCGTTTTCAGGGTCCAGCAGGCCCAAATTCTCAGCGCCCAGCGCAGCGCACAGGGCGTCGTTGACGCCGTCCTGGGCCGCGTCGAGGTTGGTGTGCATGCATATTGCCGAGAGGCCGTGCTCAAGCATGGCCACAAACTTGCGGCCGGTGATATCACCGGTTGTCACGCTCTTCATGGGTGTGAAGCATACCGGGTGGTGCGACACAATGAGCCCGGCGCCGTATTCGGCAGCTTCTGCTATCACAGCGTCAGTGATATCGAGCGACACCAGTACTCGCGTAACCGGCGCGTCCTCCCTACCGCACAGGAAACCTGCGTTATCAAAACTGAGCTGGGTATCAAGCGGGGCTTTCCCGTCCAGGAAAGCTAGCACGTCTTTAACAGTTGTCATGTTTACCTCCTGCGTATTTTGAAAGGCGTAAAAGCGTTTCGCGCGCCGCCTGCGCTTCGCCGGCCGTATCTGAACCGCGCAGCATACCCTCAATGGCGCGTTCTATTCGCCGCGTGCGGCTCTCAATCCACGCGCCGAGCAGTTTGTCCTGTGCCGCCGCGAGGGCGTCCTCGGCGTACAGGAAACCCGCTGCGCCGCCGTACACTTCAAGGCAGACATACATGCGCTCCCCCTCTGCGGCAAGAGACGCCGTATGTATTCCGTACCCATTATTGCACAGCCAAAGGCAGAGCTCGTCAAGCTTGCTCTGCGGCTGCAATATGAGCTTTGTGTCAGAAAGAGTCCAGGGCGCGCGCTCCAAAATGCCTGCGATCGTCTCGCCGCCCATACCGGCGCAAACCACGGCGTCACAGTCCACGGCGCCAGGGAAATCGAGACCGTCGGCGAGTTCAAAACGTATTTTGTCCGCACAACCGGCCTCCATAGCATGGCGGCGCGCGCTCTGAAGCGGCCCCTGCCTCAGATCGGCCGCCACGGCGAAGCCTATTTTGCCGCGCATAAGCAGATTTATGGGCAGGTATGCGTGATCGGTGCCGACGTCGGCTAGGAGCTTTGAGCCCTCGGCAAACCGCGCGCACATTTCAAGGCGCGGCGTCAACTCGTACTTTTGTATCATGGCAGTAAAAAATAAAGCCGGCCTTTTCGGCCGGCCTTATTTTCACACGGTGGCCAGGTAGGCCTTCAGCTTCTCGAGGAAGGCGTCCGGATCGACCTCGTGAGCATAGCAGGCCTGCTCAAGGGTCTCGCCGCTGGCAAGGGCGCAGCCCATGCAGTGCATGCCAATGGCCTGGAAGGCGGGCATGGCCTGCGGGGCCTGCTCGATAATATCGGCTATCATAGTGTCGCGCTTGATGTCAAGCATAGAATATACCTCCGTGGTAGTAATACGAAATATAAGAACGGCTGGGCTGCCCGACGGCGGCCCAGCCGCTGCTTACGGCTCTAGTCAACTCAGGCGTTATTCTGCTGCTCACGTATCTTCGCAAAGCATTCGCTGCAGTAAACCGGGCGATCGCTTTTGGGTTCGAAGGGCACGCGAGCTTCGCCGCCGCACATGGCGCAAACCGCAGTGAAATACTCGCGCGGACCGCGGGCAGCGTTTTTGCGGGCGTCGCGGCAGGGCTTGCAGCGCTGCGGCTCGTTCTGGAAGCCGCGTTCAGCGTAGAATTCCTGCTCGCCGGCGGTAAACACGAACTCCTTGCCGCATTCCTTGCACACTAGCACTTTGTCTTCAAACATGTTTTACCCTCTCTTTTTTCGGTTTTATGCGTTTCAGCTTCTGCTGATGTCGCCATAGAAGAATGGTTGCCTCGCCAGTTTTCGGCGAATCCGCTGTACAGCGTTATCCACGGCCTTTTCCGTCTTGCCCACTTCAGAGGCAATTTGCCTGTATGTGAGCCCCTCCAGGAAGTAAAAAAGTACTTCTGTTTCAAAGGACGAAAGGCACCGTGAAAAAGTGGAATAAAACTCTTTTTCGCTCTCTCTGGCTAAAACCTGTTCTTCGGGCGAACGGCTGAATACCTCCGGCTTGATATCCGATGACTGCCGGTCTTCTTCTGAGAGGATTACATATTCCAATGACACGCCGCCGTTGAGCGGCTCGTGTTTTTTTCTGGATGCGGATCTTACGGCTTCTAGTATGCGGTTGCGTATGCAGACCTCTGCATATGGTTTGAACTTGACGCCGGATTCAGGATTATAACTCCTTATGGCGTTAAGCAAGCCCAAAAAGCCCTCTTGGATCAGATCTTCGCTGTCTCCCCCTGCCAGGAAATAAGGCCTTGCACATATGCGCACCTGCCTCGTGTAGCGCTCAATGAGCTCTTCCTCAGCTCTGGTGTCCCCCGATGAAGCAATGCGCCAGAGCTCTTCGTCATTCAATTCTGACAAAAAAGAGTAGTCCGTCATAGCACGACCAAATCATACTAAATAAATTATATTACAAGCTTATGGAAAGTCAAGTGAAATTATCAAATTATATCAATATAAATGTCGATTTTTTGTCTAACCAGCAAAATACAATCCATTATATGTCAGCTAGAGCTCCATTTGTTCGTTACCTGTGTACTTCAGCCCCAAATGTTCATAGGCTTTGCGTGTTACACACCGGCCTCTCGGCGTGCGCGTCAGGTAACCCTGCTGCATTAGATAGGGCTCGTATACATCCTCAAGCGTCACGGCTTCTTCGTTTATCGTGGCGGCGAGAGTGTCCAGTCCGACGGGGCCGCCGCCGTAAAAGTCTATGATGCTTTGAAGCATGCGCCGGTCAACGGCGTCGAGGCCGTGCTCGTCCACTTCGAGCCTCAAAAGGGCCTCCGAAGCCACTTCACGGGTTATGACGCCGTCGGCGCGCACCTGGGCGAAGTCTCGCACCCGGCGCAGCATGCGGTTCGCTATACGCGGCGTTCCACGGGAACGCGAGGCTATTTCTATAGCTCCGTCGGGCTCTATGGATATACCGAGTATGCCGGCGCTGCGTGTGACGATCTTTGAGAGCTCCTCAGGAGTGTAGAGTTCCAGCCTGAGCGTGACGCCAAACCTGTCACGCAGAGGTGCTGTGAGCTGCCCTGAGCGCGTCGTGGCGCCTATGAGGGTGAAATGGGGCAGGTCCAGGCGAATTGAGTTCGCAGATGGGCCCTTGCCGATAATGATGTCTATTGCAAAGTCCTCCATGGCCGGATACAGTATCTCCTCCACGGCACGGTCGAGGCGGTGTATCTCATCAACGAACAGTATGTCATTCTCCTGGAGGTTTGTGAGCAGCGCGGCCAAATCCCCGGCCTTCTCTATAGAGGGGCCGGAGGTGATGCGCAGATTGACGCCCATTTCATTGGCGATTATTCCGGCCAGCGTGGTTTTGCCGAGGCCCGGAGGGCCGTGCAGCAGCACGTGGTCCAGCGATTCGCCGCGCATTTTGGCCGCTTGGATGAAGATCCTGAGGTTCTCCTTGGCCTTCTCCTGGCCTATATACTCGTCCAGGGTGCGCGGACGGAGAGAAACTTCTCCCGCGTCCTCGGGCAATATTGAAGTTGAGGTGATAATACGCTCGTCGTTGTCCTGAGAAAAGCTTATGCTCATGCCCTACACCTCACTTCATCATGTTCCTGAGCGCAGCTTTTATTACTCCCTCTGTGTTCAAAGACGATATGTCCACACCGTTGAGAGCAGCGCTTATCTCGGACGTACTGTAACCAAGTACGCCGAGGGCCGCCGCGGCGTCCGCTAGCTTGTCCGTGTCCGGGCCGCTGCCCTTCACGGCTGAGGGTATAAACGGCAGGGCGGCATTTGCCTCTTTGGCTATTTTGTCCTTGAGCTCATATATCACTCTCTGGGCTATCTTCTTGCCGATTCCCGGAGCCACAGTCAGGGCCTTCTCATCGCCGGACAATATGGCCGTGGCAAGGTTTTCGGGGGTGGAGGAAGAGAGTATGCTGAGCGCCGCCTTTGGTCCCACACCGGAGACGCCTATCAGCAGTTGGAAAGCGTGTTTCTCACTCTTTGTACAAAAACCATAGAGGTCGAAGGCGTCCTCCTTCACAGACTCACTGACATAGAGCTTGGCTCTCTCGCCCAGTTTCAGTTGTGACATCGTATTCAAGCTGACGTTAAGTTCGTAACCCACTCCCGAGCAGTCAAGCACTGCTGCGCCACTGAGCAGTTCTACGACCGTACCGTCTATATAGTAATACATCCGTTTCCTCCTTGCCGCAAAAGCTGTGAAGTCACGCTTCGCGCATGGCACAGCGCTATGGCCACCGCGTCTGCCGCGTCATCCGGCTTGGGTGCGCTCTTGAGGTTCAATATGCGCTTGACCATGTCTATGACCTGGCGCTTCTCGGCACGTCCATAGCCAACGACTGCCTGCTTCACTTGCAGCGGCGTATACTCGTAAATCGGCACTCCCGCGTGATGGCAGGCCAGGAGTACCACTCCCCTGCCCTCAGCCACTGAGATACCGGTTGTAATATTCGTATTGAAAAACAGCTCCTCGACTGCCGTGGCGTCGGGATTGAAAGTGGAGATGAGTTCACCTAGATCGGAATATATACGGTCCAGGCGGCTCGACAGCGGGGTGCCGGCGGGCGTGGTTATAACTCCGCAGCTGACGAAATGCTGCTTTCCTCGCTCGGTGTCAATTACTCCGAACCCGACTGTTGCAATCCCGGGGTCGATACCCAGTATGCGCAAAATCCCGCCTCGCTTTCAAATTCTGATTTTAACATAGGATGTTAGCTAAATCAAGCCGCGCAAAACTGCGCCCAGCTCATCCCAGCTCTCTACTCTGGTGTGCTCACAGCGAGGCGGGTCTTTGTACTCTGGCTTATATGTACACTTGAGCGGGCACTTGAACCAGACCGGCCAGAGCCCCGCCCGGGCCGCCCCCTCTATGTCACAGCGCACGTCGTCGCCTATAAACCAGCACTCGGCAGGCTCTAATCCCGCCAGGCCGGTCGCGCGCCGGAATATCCATTCAGACGGCTTCCTGAACACGCATTCGCTGGAGGCAACGATAAACTCGAAGCTGTGGAAAGGCAGCGTCTCATCTATCCTGCGTTTGAGTACCGCACCCGAATATGAGAGGTTGCTTATCACCGCAGTGCGAATTTTCATTTCCCGGCACAGCTCCAAGAAATCCTCAATGCCATTCATGGGCTCTATGGGCTCGGTGGCGCACCAGCGTATGTACTCAAGCTCCTCAAGCGGCACGTCAAATTTGAGGCCGAGGGAGTCGTATATGACGCTGTCGAGCTTGAATCCATCCGTCTCCAGCTCCAAAGGCCGCATCTGCGCAAAGAGACTGTCATATGTCTCAGTACACAAAGCACTCAGCTGAGCGGCAGTAATGTGACCAGGGTTATCAACGGCGTGGTCCAACACGGCAGCCCAGCCCGCCGGGTAGTCCTGTACCGGCTCGTAGCAGAGCGTGTGTCCGTAGTCGAAAAATATCATCTCGGGCTTGCGCATTTTTTCGCCTCCCATCCTGAGTATTTTACCATGAAGCCCACATGCGTGCAAGATATGAAATCACCCCCGGCGCTTATTAGCGTCGGGGGTCTCCCCTTCTCATGCCCTTGGATGGGCTTTGTTATACACGTCTTTAATCTGCTTCTTTACTATGTGAGCGTATATCTGAGTGCTGGACAGGTCAGAGTGGCCGAGCATCTCCTGTATGGAGTGCAGGTCGGCGCCGTTTTCCAGCAGATGTGCCGCAAAGGAGTGGCGCAGAGTGTGCGGGGTTATGTCCTTGTCTATCTTGGCCTTGGCCTGATAGTACTTCACAATCTTCCAGAAGCCCTGACGCGTCATGCGGGTTCCGTTCACGTTGACAAACAGAGCCTGCTCGGTTTCGACCGCTATCATGTTCGGACGTACAAATTCTACATATTCGGCCAAAGCCTTGACAGCCTTCGGGTAAAGTGGTATAATCCTTTCTTTGTCGTGACTATGGCAGCGGAGCACGCCGACCGGCAGGTTTACGTCCCCCACGTCGAGTGATATCAGCTCCGTAACACGTATGCCCGTGGCGTACAGCAGCTCAAGCATGGCCCTATCGCGGTAGCCCTTTGCGTCGGTACACTCGGGCTGTTCGAGCAACAGCTCGACTTCCTTGCTGGTGAGAATCTGAGGCAGCTTTTTCTCCATCTTCTCAGACATGAGGGAGGCGGCCGGATTCTGCACTATCTCACCTATCGCAAAGAAGTGCTTGTAAAAGCACTTCAGAGTTGCAATACAGCGCGACACGGTCGCGGGACTCTTTCCGCTGCGGCGCAGATAGTCGAGATATATTCCAAGCTCTTTTTCTCCTGCATCGAGCAGGTTGGGCATAGAATGCTCTTCCAGGTACTCGCTGAGTTGGCGCATATCGCGCATATAGCTGGCTATTGTGTTGTCCGAAGATTTGCGCTCATTTTTGAGAAAGTCGTTGAACCTTTCCAGCGCGGTAGAGTCCAGCACCAACTCATCCCCCTTCCGTTTTGCTTCTAGATAAGCAACCGCACAATCGGCGGCACCAAAAAATATTCCACTGCGGCGGCTGCAAAAAGCATCACACATACAGCCAACAGCCTGTTTTCGCCTCTGGTTCTGTACACCGGCAGAGGCCGTCTCATAAAGCCGGCCAGAAGTCTCGACGAAAACATCATCCCCCATTGCGACGCCACGAAGAGTGCCGGCACCGTAAACAGCGCCGGGAGCCCAAGCACCACAAGCGCCAGAGCCGTTCCGTTATCCGTATAAGTAGAAGCGATCCATGCCGCAGAACAGGCAAGCGCAAAGCCCCGCAGGGCCAGCGTCGCAGGAATAAGCAGCACCCCGAATAACGAGGTGGAAAAAAGCAAAACAAGAAGGTGGTACTTTGAGCAGTCAAACAGCAAAAGCGCATATGTGTCATATCCATACACGTTGCCATCATCTAACAGTAGCTGCTCACCGGCCACTGGGTGGCCACATCCGGCCACGGCGCCCGTAATTGCGCCTATCAGAAAGAAAGCAGAAATGATCAACAGAGCGGCAGCGCCGCCCGCGCGGCGTATAAGCCGCGTCGTATCTATACGTACAAACCTAGCCGCGGCGTTCAACACACACGGCCGCGCACCCGCTCACAACGCGGTGGCGCAACAGTCCAATTTACATAACTCAAGTAGGGACAATATAATACAAAATCCATCGGTAATCAAGTCCTTTATCAAAATAAGCTCAAGTTTGTGAATTATGACAATGTTTTATGTAAACAATGTTATGTCAACTATGTGAACTTCTATGTGAAATAGGCGCTGTTTGCAGCAAAATTTTGCAACATTTCGTAATCAATATGTAATGCAAATCGGCTATATGGGTTATAGCAAAAAATTATGTATACTTGTTCCGGATAATACATTTTGTATTATTTCTTGCGTCTCTTATGTCTGGAGTTCTTGTTTCCGCGTTTTATGCAGAGGGCGCCGCCGAATGCGCCTCCGGTCACAGCAGCTATCACATGCCTCAGGCTGGTGGCGTTAAAGGCCCCTTCACCGGGCGCGGCAAGGCATATCACAACGATTATCAGGGCGAAGATCGCGCCTACCGAAAGCCCGGTCTGCATAACCTTCCCTCCCCTTGCGGCGCATCCGGCAATACCTCCCAGGGTAGTGCAAAGGAATACGCTGGCAATAACCAGTTCTTCTGTGAGCTCGAAGCTCAGTACGCCTTTAGCCAGCAGCAGGGCGCAAATGTAGAGAGCCGCCGGCAGGCTTATAAGGCAAACGGCCGGTCCGAGTATGTACCAGGCGAGTTTGCTCCTGCGCTTCGTGCGGCGTTCGGCTTGGACAGTCATTAAAATCCCCCCGACGTAGATGTTTGTACATCCTATTACGTCGGAGGGATTTTAATGCTTATTAAATTAGCTCATTCCTTGTTGTCAGAGCTGGAATCGACGCTGTTTTCCTCGCCGGAGGTCTTGGCCTTCTTCTTGTTGGCCTTAGCGGCGCGGGCAGCGGCTTCCTGAGCGGCACGCTCCTTCTCTTCACGGACGTTGGAAGAGATGGCCCACTTGGTGACCTGGAGACGCACGCGGTCCTCGCCGGTCTCGAAGGTGATGGTGTCTTCAGTGACCTGTACGACTTTTCCCATAATGCCGCCGATGGTCACAATTTCGTCGCCGAGGGAAATGCTGTTACGCATCTCAGTGAGTTTCTTCTTGCGCTTATTCTCGGGACGGATAAGGAAGAAGTAGAAGACGACAAAAATGATTACCAGGAAGATGATGGATGACATCCCGCTCCCGGCAGCGGCAGTACCGCTGAGTATGTTTTGGAACATTTGTTTGCTTACCTCCAGCCAAAAGATACAGTGTGTAGATTATAACCCGATATTTTCAAAATTGCAAGGACTTTTATATTCTTGTGTCGAGCACGGTTGAATACTGCCTGCGGAAATCCTCAAACCTGCCTTCGTCCAGCGCATCGCGTATGCGCTGCATGAGGTTGTTGTAGAACCACAGATTGTGCGTCACGGCAAAGCGCATGGCAAGCATTTCCTCGGCTTTGAAGAGGTGCCTCAGGTATGCCTTGGAGTAACGCTGGCACACAGGGCAAGAGCACTCCGGGTCTATGGGGCTCTCGTCGCGCTCATATTTGGCGTTCTTTATATTTATGATGCCCTTCCAGGTGAAGAGGTGCCCGTGGCGGCCGTTGCGGGCCGGCATGACGCAGTCGAAGAAGTCCACGCCGCGCGCCACACTCTCGATGATATTACCCGGAGTTCCGACACCCATGAGATAGCGGGGCCTGTCTTTAGGCATATACTCCTCGACTGCCTCGATAGTGTCGTACATCTCCTGCGCCGTCTCGCCGACGGCCAGGCCGCCGATGGCGTAGCCAGCGAGGTCCAGCTCGGCTATGCGTTTCATGTGCTCTATGCGTATATCGTGGAACACTGCGCCCTGGTTTATGCCGAAGAGCACCTGGCCGGGATTTACGGCGTCGGGCTCGGAGTTGTACTGCTCCAGCGCAGCCTTACACCGCACCAGCCAGCGAGCAGTGCGCTCGGTCGAGGCTTTGACGTAATCATATGGCGAGGGTATTTTTATGCACTCGTCAAAGGCCATTGCTATGTCGCTGCCGAGATTTGACTGGATGCGCATACTCTCCTCGGGGCCCATAAAGATGTGGCGGCCGTCGACGTGCGAGTTAAAGCGCACCCCGTCCTCCCCTATCTTGCGCAGCTCGGCAAGGGAAAAGATCTGGAACCCACCGCTGTCCGTGAGTATAGGCCTGTCCCAGGTCATGAATTTGTGCAGGCCTCCGAGGGACTTTATGAGCTCGTCGCCCGGCCTCACATGCAGGTGATAGGTGTTTGAAAGTTCAATCTGGCAGCCTATCTCCTTTAGGTCTCGCGCTGAGAGCGCGCCCTTTATAGCGC
Source organism: uncultured Clostridia bacterium (assembly GCA_930990965.1). Taxonomy (GTDB): domain Bacteria; phylum Bacillota; class Clostridia; order Oscillospirales; family Oscillospiraceae; genus Scatomorpha; species Scatomorpha merdigallinarum. The sequence continues at coordinate 41,185 of CAKNRQ010000001.1, read as the reverse complement.
CCTGAGTGCCGACGTTCATAAAGACCGGCGTCTGTGCTGTGCCGTGCGGGCAGGTAAACTCGCCGCGTCTGGCTCGTCCCTCCTGCTTTATAAGCTTGAACAAGGGCATTCCTCCTTGAATATGTCGTAAATTAAAGTTTAATATGTTTAACGCCGCTTGTCAATCCCGCTTCAAACGCCGAGAGCCTCTCTTATGAGTACCAGCGCGAGCAGATGAGCCGGATAGTAGACGTAGAACGTCCATTTCATCGGCCTGCCGCGTTTGCCGTTATATAGGAGTATGGGTATGCAGGCGAGGCTCGCGCCCAGCGCATAGAAAACGTAGATTGTCGCATCCATGTACAAAAATGCCGTCCAGTTTCCTGCCACATACAGCGCAAAAGCCCAGATGACAATCGCGGCGCATTGCCGGACCCTGTTTCCACGCAGCAGATAGAGCGCATGTATCAGCAGCACGCCCATAGCGCCGTAGTCAGTGCCGAAGTAACTTGCTGCAAATGCAAGGCAGCACGTGAGTGCAATGGATACTATCTGTCCTTTTGCACCATATTTGCAAGTAAGTTTCTGGCTTAAAAATATGCTCAAAGCTGCGAGAAAAAGTGTGAAAAATACGTTTCTGAATACGAGGCAACGTATAGATTGCCATGTGTCATTCAGGTCAAACCCGATGAGCGCGGCACTGAAAACAGGTTCCGATATGACCGTGAAAAGCGCGAGTCTCCCCAAATACCGCGGCATACTTCGCGTCCTGGAGCAGCCCTCGGCAAGCATGAAGGCAAATAGAGGAAATGCCATACGGCCTAAAACTGTACATATTTTTACAGTAGTAAATGTTCCAGTAAGAGTGTCAGGCAATAGCTCCAATAGAATCGCATGACCCAGCACTTTTCCTGCATGGTCTATCGTCATGCTCACGATGGCAATTACTTTCAGCGTGAAAGAGGTCATGCAGCTCTTCCTTTCGACAGGGTGTTTGCATTATATCACGCCTCGCATAGCCGTACAAGACTCCAAACTGCCGGCACTTTTCAGTACATAAGCTTGCACTCGCCGGGTTAATGTGCTAGAATAAGATTCAATAACATCAAGTGAGGCTCCGCACATGAAGATACAGGAATCCGCAGAAAACTATCTGGAGACAATACTTGTCCTGCACAAGCGTAAGGGCGTAGTGCGCTCTATTGACATAGCAAACGAGATGAACTTCTCCAAGCCGAGCGTGAGCGTGGCTATGAAGAATTTACGTCTGGGAGGCTACATCAAGGTCGATGACGACGGCAGCATCATGCTGCTCGACAAGGGCCGCGAGATAGCGGAAAAGATATACGAGCGCCACACTCTGCTGTCTGAGTGGTTGACAACAATGGGCGTGGACCCGGAAATCGCGGCCGAGGACGCCTGCCGCATAGAGCACGTCATATCCAATGAGACCTTCGACGCACTCAAGCGCCATGTGAAGACCATGTCCGCAGCGCTCAGTAAGAGCGGCATACAGGACTAATTAGTAAAGCCTGGGCGATAAGCCCAGGCTTTACTAATTAACTTTTTTGACAAATATCCCTCTTGAATAGTTATGTACAATTTGTATTTGCAGGAGCAATATTGCTAAAATACCCGCGCTGTTTACCGCGATTTTGGCCGGTAAACAGTGCGGATATTCGTTTGTTTTACTTTCCTGCTCTCGGGATTAGCAGTACAATTCCCGCCAATTTATCTGTATCCTCGATGGCGTTCAGCTCGGTGATGAGCGCCGCTGTCGAGTGATAGCGTTTGCCCAGCGACCACAATGTGTCCTCCGCGGAGGCACGCACCACGCTTACAGAGGGTATGTCTAGCTCTTCCCCATCGGCCGTAGGAGCCACAGAGTCTATTTGCGTAAACTGCACCTTACGCTCGCTCACCAGTTCAAAGTCAACAACCACGCGCAGGTCGATGCCACCCTGGGCTATAGTTGCCCCACACTCTGTGCAGTTCGCGTTCACACTGGCGGCGTACTCGCCCTGTGCCAGCTCAGATGGCGTCTCACAGTTCAGCCGGCGCGCAGCGGAATACACTTTGCCGTCGGAAGCCGTATATATGGCTGTGAGCGTCACCGGGCAGCGCAGTGTACCGGCGTCGCACTCGGCAACTCCCGTGCGGCATATGACCCGGCAGATGTTTACAGGCCCCGGGCTGACGGCCACTGTGTCGTGTACCGAGGCCCGCACTGTGCTGCGGCGCTGCACACATCCGAGCTCGCTCTGAGTGCGCCCTATTTCCAGCTCACAGGCGTTGCTGTAGCAATCGGTCATGCACTGTACCCGCACGCTGTCCGTGCAGACGCACTGGCTCACAAGGTGGAACTCGGCTGAGATCCCCTTCTCCCCTCCCGCCAGTGTGACGGGCTCTACATACTGTGCGGTAAGCATGGAATAGACGCTACAATCCGGTCCCGCGAGGTCTGTATCCGCGTCGAGCATCTGCGAAAACTCCGTCTCAAAACTCGCCGAGCACAGCTCCCCGCTGCCGGCTGCCTCATAAAGGACAGACAGGCGCACCGTGCCGTTGAATATGAGCTTGGAACCCACACTGCGCACGCTGCCGGGCAGTATCTCCGTGCCATACCACAACAGGGAGCCTATCGGCAGCAGCCCGGGTTGCAGGCGGTACTCGTCCGAGACGACAAAAGTCTTCTCTTTCACGCACACAACCGGGCTGATGGTCACCGGCTCTATAAGCGTCTCCACACTCTCGCAGCCCTCCCCGTCGAGCCCGGAGGTCACATAGAGCTCGCAGGGGTCGTAGCACTCCACGTCCACGTTCACTACAGCGCGCACAAGCAGCTTGCGTGGATTTATGGCCGTAGCCTCGACGCTTGTAACTTTCAGCATACTGACGGCCTGACTGCCGCTTGTCACGCCGGGAGCTTCCAGCTCCACGCTCACCGGTATAGTCACTTCCAGTTTGCAAACGCCCTCGTCCTCATCGGGTACATAGAGCACAATCGCCTTGACGTTTGCCGCGACGCTGACGTGACCGTCAGTAACGTCCTTACTGCGTATAATGGCCACGCCATCGGCACAGAGTATGTATCCCACGTCCGGCATAGTGTCCGGGACGACGGTTTCTGCCGCCGCCTCTACAGGCATGGAGTACTCGAAAACCTTTTCGCAGCAGGATATACCGCTGCGCTTAACAGTCAAGTCCATGTTATCTCCCCTCGTAAGAAGTTTCTTTAAAGAGTATGAGGGGCGGTGCGCTCTTATTACTCGGCGCCAGACTTGCCCTGCAATTTTAGTATCAGCCTTGACAGAAAGGCCGGCAGTTTGATTACAAGAACTCTCATTACACACCCTCCTAATTACAGCTTCTCAGCAACCAGATTCCGGCCACAATCAGGCCCACGGCAAGTGCGAACCACCAGAATCCCGCCGGCAGGATGAGCGCCAGTATGATTATGACCCCTGCCAATATAACCAGCCAGCCAATTGAAGGGCCGCGCCTTCGCCGCCTTCTGCCCATGCTTCACACCTCCCGCATGGGATATTATATGCTGAGACGGTGGCGGTGGTGAACCAACGCGCAAAAAACGCCCCGGGGAAAATCCCCGGGGCGGCGTTTACTTCTGCGCCCAGTCCTTGTACTGCGCGCTGATCTCATAGAGGCGGCAATAGCTTTCATACCGGCTCACGGATATAGATCCATTTGCCAAAGCTTCACGCACGGCGCAATCCGGCTCTTTTATGTGAGCACAGTCGTCAAAGCGGCAGCTGCCTATGTAGGGCTCGAATTCGGGGAAGGCAAATTGTAGCTCATCCTTGGGTATTGGAGGCATCTGCTCCACGTCAAAGGAAGCAAAACCCGGCGTATCGGCACAATAGCCCCCAGCCACTGGGAAAATCTCAACGTGCCTCGTAGTGTGTTTGCCACGTCCGAGCTTTTCGCTCACTTCCCCGGTCTTGAGTCTCAGTTCGGGCTCGAGAGCGTTCAATATACTGCTCTTGCCCACTCCCGAATTGCCCGAAAAGGCACAGACCTTTCCCTTGATATACTGGGCCAGACACTCTATACCCTCACCCGTGACGGCGCTCGTCTCAATTAGCATATAGGGCGTTGCGGCGTAAATGTCGCGCAGGCGGTGCGAGGTTGTGGCGTCGGACTTGTTTACACAAATAAGCACTTCACAGCCGTTGTGTTCAGCCGTGGTGGTAACGCGGTCAATGAGGAAGGGGTCCGTCACCGGCTCAACTTCGCTGGCCACGGCCACCAGGAGGTCAATGTTGGCCACAGCCGGGCGAATGAAGAAATTCTTGCGCTCGAGAACTTTATCTACGCGTCCCCTTCCCTGCGCATCCAGGGAAATTATCACCCTGTCGCCCACAAGCGGGCTGGTTCCATCCAGCCGAAAACGGCCGCGTGCTCTGCACTCGACCGTTTCGCTGTCTGTTCGGACGTAGTAAAATCCGCTTAAAGCTTTAATTATCACGCCCTCAGGCATGTCATTCCTCCTCAACACCCGTTATGGGTGTAGTTTCTTCCGGCTCAGGAGACTCTGTGGGCTCCGGCGTCTCTGCCGGACCTGTAGATACCCACAGATATATTCTGGTGTGTTCAGCGACAGATTCATATGCGTCTATACTCTGACGTATAACCGTGCCCTCATCCTGCTCACTTTCAATATACGTCGTGTCCGCATATGTCAGGTTGTTGTTGTGGAGGATGTTGATGGCCTCGCTTTCCGTATATCCGACGAGGTTGGGCATGGTGACTGTGCGTTCAACCGGCCCGGCGCTGATGGTTACTATGACCGTGGAACCCTCCGCAAGCGGCTCGCCCGGTGCAGGGTCGGTAGAGATGACATAGTTTTGCGTGATAGTGTCGCTGGCCGCTTCTACTATCTCGTAGTCAAAACCCGCCGCCTGGAGCTCTGAGATAGCCTCAGAACGGGAGTGGTTGAGGACATCTGGCACGGTAGACTCGCGCACACCTGTGCTCACGGTGAGAGTTACTTCTATACCCTCCGGGACAATCATCAGGCTGCGCCCGGCCTCCGGATCCTGAGAAATAATTTCGCCCTCCGGTATAGTCGGGTCTATTGTGTACGTCACAGTAAACTTATAGAGCTCACGGTAGGAACTGTTGTTGACTACATCTTCATAGTCAGCGCCCACGAAGTTGGGCAAGTCTATACGCTCGGCGGCACTGAAAATGTCACGCAGCCAGTAGTTCCATAGAAAGACAAAGACCGCAACCATGAACACGAGCACGCCGACGGCGCCGCTCATGATACTTACCTTGCGTGAACGTTTCCTGCGCCTGGCGTATTTGGCCGCACTCATCTCTCCAGTCGTGCCTATAGGCCGCACATCCGGAGTTACAAGTTCATACTCCTCTGCGTACTCCTCGCTGGAGGCCCGGCCGGCGGCCGCCTGCTGCTTGCGGAACTCCTCCAGGTCTTCCAAGAGCTTGGCCGCAGTCTGGTAGCGCTTCTTAATATCGGCGTTCATCGCCTTGAGCGTTATGCGAGCCAGCTCGTCTGGGATATCAGGATTTATCTCCTGAGGCGGCACGGCTATACCCGCTATGTGCTTGAGCGCTATCTGCTCGGCCGTTTCGCCGTCATAGGGCATTTTACCTGTGAGCATCTCATACATGACCACGCCGAGCGAATATATATCGCTGCGCGTATCCGGGGTCTCGCCGCGGGCCTGCTCGGGGGCGATATAGTGTACGGAGCCCACTGTCTGATCACTGCGCTGCTCCTGAGTGCTCTCAAGCGCAGCTATGCCAAAGTCGGCAACCTTTATAGTGCCGTCGCGCAGTATCATGATGTTCTGCGGCTTTATATCGCGGTGGACTATGCCCTTGTCATGCGCGTGCTCTAGCGCCTTCGTTATCTGCACAGAGAAGTGGAGCGCCTCTTTCCAGCCAAGTGCGCCACGCTTTTGCATGTACTGCATCAGGGTTACGCCTTCTATGAGCTCCATCACGATGTATTCCACGTCCTCAGTGTGGCTGACATCGTAGACTGAGACGATGTTGGGGTGTGAGAGCATGGCAACGGCTTGCGCCTCTATCTGGAACCGCGCTCTGAATTCCTCGTCGCGCGCGAGCTCATCTCTGAGTATTTTTACGGCAACAAAGCGGTTCAGCCTCTGGTCTACCGCCTTGTAGACGACAGCCATACCGCCGGTGCCGATAACTTCCAATATTTCATACCTGTCATCCAGGGTTGTACCTAAATACTTGTCCATATTGGTATCCATGGCTACCTCCAAGTGCTGCGGGGTTATTTGGAAATGATGACGATTGTCACGTTGTCACGCGCTTCGCGCCTGAGCGCCTCTGCCATGAGGGCCCGTCCAAGTGAAAGCGGATCCGGGTTCTTCCGCGAGAGAGCAAATATCTCCTTGTCCTCAAGCATATTCGTCAAACCGTCTGAACAGAGCAGCAGCATGTCGCCGCGCTGCAGCTTAGGCGTAAATATGTCACAGGGCACCAGCTCGTTGACGCCGAGGGCGCGCGTTATGACATTGCGCCTGGGGTGAGTTCTGGCCTGTTCAGGGCTTATCTCGCCTCTGTCCACCATGTCCTGCACGAGCGAATGGTCGCGGGTAATCTGTTCCATGCGTTTACGAGTAATCTTATAGCAACGGCTGTCCCCCACGTTGAGCACGTATGCAGCGTCTCTGCAAATAACAGCAGACACCATGGTCGTACCCATGCCGGTGTAGTCAGTGTCAAAGCATGAATAGGAGTAGATCATGCGGTTTGCCTTGTTGCATGCCTGCTCCATCATAGCTTTAATATCAGGCTTGCGCTTTTTGTTCGCCGTTATCCTGTCTCTCAGGTCTGAGGCGTAAGTTTTTGTAGCAAGGTCACTGGCTATGTTGCCCGCCTTTTCGCCGCCCATTCCGTCACAGAGAACGGCTATGACGCACTCTTTATCGTCTAACCTCTCTATAAGAAAGCTGTCCTGGTTATCCCGCCGCACAGCTCCCCTGTCAGTGATGCCAAAGCTGTTCATGAGCTCCCCGTTCCTGCGGACATCGCATCCGCGGTCTTCTTTCTGAGCTGTCCACAGGAGGCGTCTATATCGCTGCCAAGCCTGCGGCGTACCGTAACATTGACCCCCTCGCGCTCAAGAGCTTTTTTGAACTCCTTTATACGCTCCGGCGGTGTGGGCCGGAACGAGCGCTCGTCCACGTGGTTAAGAGGGATGAGATTCACATGCGCGCTAACGCGCCTGGCGTGCTTGGCCAACAGCGCGGCTTGAGCCGGAGAATCGTTCACCCCGTCTATCATGGCGTACTCAAAGGAAATGCGCCGGCCCGTCCTGTTGAAATAGGCCTCGCACTCGTCCATGAGTTTTTCCACTCCCCTGCCACGGTTCGCCGGCATTATCTTCGAGCGGGTCTCGTCGTCCGGCGCATGCAGGGATACCGATAAAGTTAATTGTAAATTATATTCGGCCAGTTTGTCAAACTTTTCTGTGATTCCGCAGGTGGAAAGCGAAATGTGCCGCATGCCGATATTCATGCCGTCGCTGTGATTGACAAGCTGCAAAAACTTCATTACGTTGTCGAAGTTGTCCAGAGGCTCACCTATTCCCATGAGCACTATGTGTCCGATCTTCAATCCGGACTCCTTCTCGGAGAACATGACTTCCTCAAGCATCTCGCCCGCGTCCAAGTTGCGCACGAGCCCGCCTATGGTCGAGGCGCAAAAAGCGCAGCCCTGGCGGCAACCCACCTGAGTGGATATGCACACGCTGTTCCCATAGTGATAGCGCATCACCACGGTCTCGACTGCGTTTCCGTCACGAAGGCCCCAAAGATATTTTATCGTCCCGTCCTCAGCAGAGACCTGCTTGCGCATTACCTTCGGAGCGCCGAGGTAAAAGCGCTCTGCAAGCGCGGTTCGCAACTGCTTGGGCAGATTTGTCATCTCATCCCAGCCGGAGACACCGCGCGTCGCCCACTCAAAGACCTGTTTGGCCCTGTATGCGGGCTGGCCCATGGCCTTGAGTTCGGCGGCTATCTCCTCCGGAAGCAGCGCTCTTAAGTTGATTTTACCATCCTGCATATGAAAAATCCGTCCGTTTTATTTATATCCGGCCAAAGCGTACTCTCTTTTGTGGAAGCAAAGCCGGGATTTGTCCCCAAAAAGGCTCTTATTACGTTCTCGTTCTCACGTTCGAGCAGAGTACATGTCGAATAGAGCAGCACTCCACCGGGCTTTACGCAGCGAGAGAGGGAGCTGAGTATGGCCAACTGTATCTCAGGCAGGGACGCTGTCTCCTCTACGGTCTTGAACCTTATCTCGGGCTTGCGGCGTATTACGCCGAAGCCCGAGCACGGCACATCCGCTATTACGACGTCGAAGGCAGTGTGAAGTTCCTCGAACGGCTCGCGAGCGTCCATGGCGTGAGTCGTTATCATATCTATGCCCAGCCTCTGCGCTCCCTCTGAGACGCGCTTCAAGCGCTTCTCTTTCAGGTCACAGGCGAGGATCTCGCCCTCGCCGTGCATAAGCATGGCCGCAGCAAAGCTCTTGCCTCCGGGAGCGCTGCATGCGTCCAGCACGCGCATGCCAGGCTTCAGCCCCACACTCTCTACGGCCAGACGCGCCGCGGAATCCTGCACATAGAAAAGTCCCTCACTGTAGCCGGGTATCCTTTCAACAGCTCCGGCAGAGCTGAGGTCAAAGGAACCCTCACACTGCCCGGGTGTAAACGCTATACCGGTGCTATCCAGGGCTTTTTGCATCGCGTCAGGCGTTGTTCGCAAGGTGTTTGTCTGTATTGTCACGGGAGGCTCGGCGTTATTTGCCGCCAAAAGCGACTCGGCGCCATCATATCCACGCCGGGAGATAAACTCCTGCACCAGCCAGAGCGGGTGGCTGTATCTCACACTCAGATACTCCGCGCTGCCCTTTCCCGGCACCTCGGGGATAGACTCTCGGTGCTCTGAAACCCGCCTCAGCACGCCGTTCACAAGCGCGCAGGCACGAGCCTTGCCACGCTCCCGGCAGAGCTCAACCGCCTCGTTTACCGCCGCGCTGGGTGGCACACGGTCGAGGAAGAGCAACTGGCATACAGATATACGCAATATGTCCAGCACCTGTACCTCGAGCTTTTTCACCGGCGTATTGCACCAAAGGCCAATCACATAGTCGATATAGCTGAGGTTCTGCACGGTCGCCCTCACTATGCGCTCGCAGAGCGCGGCGTCGCGCGCGTCGAGCTTCGAGGCGCGGATACTTGCATCAAGAGCTTCGGAGGAAAAGGTGCCGCGCCTGAGCGCGTGCATCGCATCCAGAGCCGAACTGCGTGCGCCGCTCATGACACGTCCACCGGGTGGCCTATGAGGTAGTCACGCGCACTCATGTGCTTTTTACCGGGCGCCTGCAGTTCAGTTATCATGACGGTCCTGCCGGAGCCACAGGCAATTTCCAACCCCTCCTTGCCGGCGCTGACTATGCTGCCGGGGAGTTTATCCGTGACCGTGTCCGTATACTTGGCCATATAGACCTTCAACGTCTCCCCGTTCAGTTCCATAGTGGCAACGGGCCAGGGGTTGAGGCCGCAGATGTGCTTTACAACTTCGCGCGGGCTCTTGCTCCAATCAATGGGGCAAATGCTCTTGTCAAGCTGACCGACGTAGGTCGCCTCAGCGCTGTTTTGGGCCTCACGCGGGGCGCTGCCGTCCTCAATGGCGTGGAGCGTCCTCACCAGCAGCTTGGCACCGAGCGCGGCGAGCCGGTCAAAGAGCTCTCCTGCCGTCTCGTACTCGCCCACAGTCACGGCCTCACGGAAGATTATATCGCCCGCATCCATGTCGTGGGCCAGATACATGGTAGTAACTCCCGCGTACTCGTCGCCGTTGAGCACTGACCACTGTATGGGAGCCGCGCCGCGATAGCGCGGAAGCAGTGAACCGTGGACGTTTATCGCGCCGTATTTGGGCACGGCAAGCAGCTCGTCGGGCAGTATTTTGCCATAGGCTACGACGCAGAGTATATCCGGGGCGAGGGACTTCATAAGCTCCAGCGCTTCCGGCGTGCGCACGCTCGCCGGCTGATAGATGTCAAGTCCGCGCTCGAGGGCGAGTTTCTTTGTCTCGCACTCGGCGAGCTTCATTCCGCGTCCACGCGGCTTGTCCGGCTGGGTAAAAACGCCCACCACTTCGTAACCCGCGTCGAGCACTGCTTTCAGGCTCTCGGCCGCGAAATCCGGCGTGCCCATAAATACAACGCGCATGCGCTCAGACCTCCAGTCCGTCGTTCCAGCTACCGTTTTCAACCTCATTGGGGGTGAGCATCCTGGTGGCACACTGGGTAAAAAGCTTCCCTTCAAGGTGGTCAAGCTCGTGGCAGAAGGCACGAGCGGTGAGCTCGTGTCCGGATATTTCAAAGCTGTTGCCGTTGCGGTCCTGTGCCCTTACGGTGACGTCCATGGGGCGCTTTACAAGGCCAAAACGTCCCGGCAGGGACAGGCAGCCCTCAGGGCCGTTCTGCTCACCCTCGGTGGAGACGATTTCGGGGTTGACGAGCTCTATAATATATGGCTCTTCTCCCTCGGGCACGTTGGTCTCGAGCACGAGCACCACACGGCGCAGCACGCCAACCTGTGGAGCGGCGAGACCCGCTCCGTCAGCTTCGAGCAAAGTCTCGCGCATGTCGTCGATGAGCTCGTGGAGTCTGGAATCAAAATTGGTAACAGGGCGGCAGTGCTTGTGCAGTACGCTGTCCCCTTCTTCGATTATTTTACGGTGTGCCATAGCATTTCCTCCTAGTCAGACGGGTTCGTATCAGCGTATACCGACACGCCCCGGTAGCATTTGTCAGCCGAAAACCTGATCACTGTATCGGCCACCAGCCTGCGCATCCCGCTGCCCGGCGGGGCACAGAGCGTCACGCGATATCTGTAGTTGTTGTTTACTTTTAAAACAGACAGTGGCGCCGGTCCCAGCACCCTGGCCGAATCGCAGCCCCTCGCCGCCTGTGTGAGTTCAAAGCGCAGGTGTGAGGCACAGTCGAGCACCAGCGACTCATCCTGGCCTGAGAGCGTTATGCTCAGCAACTCGGTAAACGGCGGTAGCAACTGCAACCTGCGAAGCTCTATCTCCGAGCGGTAAAAGCTCTCGTAGTCCTGGTTCGAGGCCTGAACTATGGTCTCGTTGTCCGGGGTATAGGTCTGGATAATCGCCCTACCCGGTTTCTCAAAGCGCCCAGAGCGGCCGATCACCTGGGTTATGAGCGAAAAAGTTCTCTCACTGGCCTGGTAATCGCCCGCGTACAGTCCTTGGTCCGCACATATGACTCCTACCAGCGTGACATTTTCAAAGTTGAGGCCTTTGGTCACCATCTGAGTGCCGACCATGATAGGTATGCGCTCTTTTCTGAAACGCTCAAGGAGTTTATCGTGCCCTCCGGCGCCCGCGACAGTGTCCGTATCCATACGCAGTATTTCAGTGTCCGGGAAAAGCTCATGGAGCTCTTCTTCCACCTTCTGCGTACCGGCTCCGACGTATTTGAATGTACCGCCGCAGTCCGGGCAGCACTCGTCCAGTGGCTGTGTATAGCCACAGTGGTGGCACATGAGTTTGCGCCCATAGCTGTGGAAGGTCAGGCTGACAGAGCAGTTGGGACAGTGGTAAGTGAAGCCGCACTCGACGCAGGTCACAAGCTTGTTCGCACCGCGCCGGTTGATGAACAGTATGCTCTGCTCACCGCGGTCTATATTTCCCTGCAGCTCCTCGCGCAGTCTCCCGCTTATGGAGCCGCCGTTGCCTCTCCTGAGCTCACGTTTTAGGTCAACTATTTCTACTTCGGGCAGTTCGCGCTCATTATAGCGCATATTTAGCTTGAAAAAGCCATACCGGCCAATATCGGCGAAGTACCTGCTCTCCACATCCGGCGTGGCGCTGCCGAGCAGCAGCAGAGCCTTATCCCGGGCGCAGCGGTACTTGGCCACATCGCGCGCATGGTAACGCGGGGCGTTTTCGCTCTTATACGTGTCCTCTTGCTCCTCGTCTATTATGACGAGGCCCAGTTCACTCACTGGTGCGAAAACCGCGCTGCGCGTGCCAATGACTACTCCCGCTTCTCCGTTTTTGATGCGTCGCCACTCGTCGTACCTCTCGCCTGCGGACAGGCTGGAGTGGAGTACGGCGATGTCGTCACCGAAGTGCGAGGTAAAGGTACGCAGCATCTGCGGAGTGAGCGCAATCTCCGGTACCAACAGTATGCAGCTTTTTCCTCTGGCACGCTGTTCGGCTATGAGCCTGATGTATATCGTGGTCTTGCCAGAGCCGGTCACACCAAAGAGCAGCGCTGCCCCGGCCTTTTTGCCCTGTGCAAGCTTGGATATACCCTCAAAGGCCATCTGCTGGCTTTCATTGAGCTGTGGCAGCTCTGCGTGCTCTACGTCTACCTCAGGGCGACGGAACACTTCCTCGTCTTCGAGCGTGACAAACCCCGCCTTACACAGCGCATTGAGGCTGACTCTCGAGGCGCCTGTGAACTCCAACAGCTCGCGCGCCGGTACCCGGCCGACAGAGCAGAGTGTCGATAGCAGTTCAGCCTGCTGAGGCGCACGCCTGCGTTTGCGTGATGCGGCCTCCATAGCTTCTTCGCCCGGTACGGCCAGGGCGGCCATTGTAACATACTTCTCGCTGATACGCTGCCTGCCATTTTTAAACCACAGCCCCGCCGGGAGCATGGCCTTCACAGCTTCATAAACTGTGCAAAAAAAGCGCTCGTGCATCCACATAGCGAGGCCGAGCAGTTTTTCGTCCAGCACCGGCTGCTCATCGAGAGCGGACGAAACGGGCTTGAGTTTTTCAAACGCGCTCGACTGCGCGAGCGCGAGAACTATGCCTTCTGTACTGCGGTTCGCGTTTGTAAACGGCACCTCGACGCGCATTCCCGGGGAAATGCGTCCGGCCATAGACTCCGGTATACTGTAATCAAATGGCTTGTCCAGACGAAAAGGTACACCTGAAACAGCCACTTTGGCGACTTTCATCTCGCTCATCCGGCGCTCCCAAACGCGCAAAAGGGCAGTGGCGGCCGAGCCGTCACTGCTCCTCCTTGATCTTCAGCTTACCGGTATAGACCTCGTCTATTGCCATGGAAATGGGCTTGCGTTCGAGTATATCTCCGTTTTCTTCAGCCTTCTGAGAAATATCCCTCGCGCGGCGCGCGACAAGGTTGACAAGCAAATACCGGCTGCCGACCTTATTTACGAGTTCGGCCATAGGGGGATAGAGCATCATGATATAAGCACCTCTGTAACAAGATTTATTCTGTCTGCCGCCCTGCATTTTTCCGCAGTTAGTATGGCATCGACTTCCCCAGCGGCGGCGTCCGGGTCGTCGTTTACAACAATATATCCGTATTTACCGGCCTCAGCGCATTCACGCTTGGCCTGGAGCAGACGTTCGCGTATTTTTTCGTCTGAATCAGTATTTCTGTGCCTTAGCCGGCGCTCGAGCTCTTCGCCCGACGGCGGCAATATGAAAACAGTTACCGCATCAGGGCAGTTGCGGACTATCTGGCTGGCGCCCTGTACCTCGATGTCGAGTATAACGCTTTTGCCTTCCATCTGTCTCTGTTCGACATATCCACGCGGCGTACCATAACGGTTTCCTACGTACTCAGCGCACTCGAGGAGATAGCCGCCCTCGGCCAACTCCTGGAAATGTTGCGGCGATACGAAGAAATAATCCTTCCCGTCCACCTCGCCGGGACGCATAGGGCGGGTTGTAACTGACACGGAAAAACAGACATCGTCCCGTTTCTCCATCAATTTGCCAATAACAGTGCTCTTCCCCGCTCCTGACGGGCCGGATATCACCAGCAATTTTCCCTTTTCAAGAGAGCTCATCCACAAAATCCCCCTGCGATATTTTATATCCCAGGCGCTCGGCAACGGTCTCGGCAGTGAGCGCCGAGAGTATCAGGTATCCACCGTCCGTTACCAAGACGCTTTTGGTTTTACGGCCGTAACTTGCGTCAATCAGGCTGCCGCGTTCCCTTGCGTCCTGTATCATGCGCTTTATCGGCGCTGACTCCGGACTCAGGACCCCCACAAGCCGCTCGGCCGAAACAAAGCTTCCAAAACCTATGCTCACCAGCGCCATAGTTCACTCCACGTTCTGTATCTGCTCGCGTATTTTCTCTATCTCGGCCTTGAGGTCTACAACTACGCGGGCAATTTCTGCGTTCTGGCACTTTGAACCTATGGTGTTGGATTCACGGTTGAGCTCCTGTATCAGGAAATCCATCTTGCGGCCAATGGGCGACTCTCCTTCGGCCATGGCCCTGAGCTGCGCTATGTGGCTGCGCAGGCGAACAGTCTCCTCATCCACAGCGATGCGGTCGGCAAAGATAGCGCACTCGGTCAGGATGCGCGAATCGTCCACAGCCATGCCCTCCAGCGTCTCACGCAGCTTCTGCTCCAGACGCGAGCGGTATTCTGCCACAGTGAGCGGTGCGCGCTCTTCAACTATGCCAGTCAGGCGCTCTATTTCTGTCAGGCGGCCCAGTACGTCGGCCCTAAGCTTTTCACCCTCGCGTTCGCGCATGGCATCATAGCCTGAGAGAGCCTGTTCCAGTATTTCCAGCAGTCCACGGGTGAGCTCGTCCGAATCCAGCTCACGCCTTTCCGTACTTAGCACATCCGGAAGGCGACACAGGTTCATCAGGCTCATGTCGTCTGTCAGATAGTACTTGTTGTGAATCTGTGTCAGCGCGGCAATATAGCCGCGCAGAAGCGGCTCGTTTACGCGCACTTCCGTCACGTCAGCTTCCGTAGCGTCCGCAGAGACATATACGTCCACCTTACCGCGAGTAATGTGTCCGGCAACAGCCTTGCGTATCGGCTCTTCGGCAAACATCAAGCTGCGCGGCAGCTTCACAGAAACGTCCAAGTAACGATTATTAACACTCTTAAGCTCCACACTAAGCTGAAGCCCCGCTGCGGTCCCTTTGGCAGAGCCGTAGCCTGTCATGCTTTTAATCATTTCACGCCGCCTCGTGTCCAATAATACTGATTATATTATACGTAATAGGGTTTTTCTTGTGGCTGCGCCCTACCAGCACGACGACACCCAGCCCTATGGCAAAAGCTACAAAGCTGAACAGCACGCTCATTGCTTCAGTCATATTCATGGCCGCCGATATCGCGTATCCGATAAAGAAGAGAACAAAGGGCACAACATATACAAGCACGGCAGCCCCGAGTACTCTGGATGTGCGGGCCTCTATTTCCACCCGGTCACCGACCTGGGCGCCTATATCGTTCTGAGCCTCGACACGAATCTTGCTGGCGTAATGGCAAACACCACAACTCTCGCAGTCGTCGCCGCAGGCTGTACCGCGCAGAACTTCCACTTCTGCCTTATCAGGACCTTTGAGCTTTTTTATAATGGCAAACTGAGTCATGATATCCTCCTGTTTCTATGCTCTGGCTATGTTGAACGTAAGTCTGTACGTACCTACAGCGCCCACATCGGTCACACCATCCACGTAAATCTGGACGCTGGATGTGTCCATTGTGCCTGTCGCTGTTGTATTAGACAGGTTGGCCACAGCCCTGAGGTTAACGCTGCTTGTGTTGCTGCTTATACTGTCGAGCGCCTCCGGTGTGCCGCGCAGGGTTACTGTCAGCGAATGGGTCACCAACTCGGCTGTGTACTCCTCTGGCAAGCCTGTGTAGCTTATGTTGGTTATGGTGAAGTCACGAACCTCCAGCCCCGAAACTTCAACCGTCACGTTGACCTCCTCAATGCCGGATACGTTCTCCACGCCGTTGGTCAACAAGATGGGCAGCGTGAGCTCAGTCGTAAGCTCAAAGCTCGTGAGGTCTATAGGCCCGACCTCGATTGTGTTAATACCATCAATTATCTCAGCGTCGCCTGCAATGGTTATCTCGGTTACGTCGGAGGTTATTATGGTATTGGCTCGTGTTGCCCCTGCGCCCTCATTGAGTGTGAAGTAGATGGGCACAGTCTTGATTACGCTGACCGGAATGGTTATTGAGATAGCTTCTACATTGAACTCAAGTCCGGTCTTGTCTATCTCGTTACCTTCCGCATCGAGCAGAACAAAGTTGGTGGCGTCAACAGTACGGGTCTCGTTGAGCTCGTCTATTGAGACCTCGGCATATACGTGGTCTATATTTTCAATCACATTCTGCGGACCGCTTACCTGTATGCTCGTGGGCTCGTATTCCAGGTCGCCAAGCAGATATCCTTCGGCGACGCTGCCAGTGAACGCGGCCTCAACAGGCACTGTTACCGTATCAACGCGGGTCACCTGGAAGCTTATAGTGCTCACGGAGCTTTGCACTATGCTCACGGCATTGGCATCCACGTTGCTCGGATAAGTGAGCGTGTAGGTGACGTTGTATGACCCTGCGCTGGTATAGCGGGAAACGTCTACTACAGCCTGCACGTCGCTGACATCGAGTCGCCCTATGTTGAGCCTCGTACCGGAAATCGTAACGTCAACTGTCTGTGTGCTGGCGTCGGTCACAACGAGGCCGCGCTGTGACTGCAATGCTTCCTCACCAGTGAAAACGACCTCGACGCCGTTGAGTTCGACTCTTATCTCCTCCTGCTGGGTTCCGGTGGTGTAAACCCAGATGCACAGAGCCGCCAACAGAGAGATTATAGCCCAGAATATGTTGTTGTTGAACAGCTTACTTGCTCTCTTCTTTGTCATTTTTCTTCACCTTGAGGCTCTTGGCAGAGTCGATAAGTCCTGCTATACCGCGCCGCTTTGGCTTATTCTCGTCATCCGGCATGAGCTCACTGCGGAGTATTTTGCCAAAGGTATCCGGAGTAAGATGCCGCTTAAGCATACCGTCCATTGCGATGGATATGGAGCCGGTCTCCTCGCTGACTATAGCAACCACAGCATCAGAGCTTTCGCTCACACCAATACCCGCACGGTGACGCATGCCCAGGTCCGAACTGAGGCTTGCGTTCTTTGATAGGGGCAGCATACATCCCGCGGCTGCGAGCCGTCCATCACGTATGATGACCGCGCCATCATGCAGCGGCGAGTTGACGAAAAAGATATTGCGCAGGAGCTCGCTGGACACGTCGGCGTTGACAATGGTACCTGTTATCATGGCATCGTTAAGGCTGCTTGTGCGTTCAAAGACTATAAGAGCGCCTGTCTTGGATTCTGACATGCTCGTGCAGGCGAGCACAGTCTGGTTTATGACAGCTTCCATAGTGGCGGGTGCGCTTACGCCGCCGAAGAAATAGGCAAACTTACCGCTGCCCATACGCTCGAGCAGCCGCCTTATCTCCGGCTGGAAGATGATAAAGATAGCTATGAGTCCAAGCTCCACTATACGCTGGAACAAAGAGCTTATCATGCGCAGGTTCAGCAAATCGGAGGCAACAAGTGCGAGCAGCACGAAAACTATGCCTCGCGCCAGTCTTATTGCATTCGTGCGTCTGATCAGTCCGATGCCCAGATATATGAGCCCGGCAACCAGGAGTATGTCCACTATGTCGGACACATTCATAGTCATCATGTAGTTTATTGCGTTTGAAATAAATTCTGAAATACGCATGGGCCTGTCCCCTATATCTCTACAGCGCATCGCCCCGCATAATTGCGAGGGAGCATGTCAATTCATGATATTATATAATATCTATTTCAAAATATCAAGGCGAAATTGTGAACTCAGAGTCACGGGGACGGGTTCGCACCCGCCCCCATAAATCAGGCCGAAGCCAGCGCCAGAGCCCTTGACATCAGCTCCGGTATCCGTGACATCTCGCGCGGAGTGTTAAACGGCGAAACGCTCAGCCGCACCGTGCCAGTATCTATCGTGCCTGCACTCTCATGCGCATAAGGCGCGCAGTGCAGCCCGGCCCTCACGCAAACGCCAACAGCGCCAAGTGCGGCGCCCAGCTCCTCACTGCCGATGCGCTCGTGCCTTATGGACAGCACTCCCGCCTGGGCGCTCTCATCTTGGGCCAGATACACTTCTAGTCCGGGCATTGCGCGCAGGCTTTGCGCCAGAGCCCTTATTAGGCCGCGCTCGCGGGCCTCTATACCCGCAATGCCGCGCTGACGCAAATACCTCACTCCAGCAAGCAGCCCGGCTATACCCGGTACGTTGTGAGTGCCGGCCTCCAGCCTGTCTGGCAGGAAGTGCGGCATACTCTGGCTGCGG
Source organism: uncultured Clostridia bacterium (assembly GCA_930990965.1). Lineage (GTDB taxonomy): Bacteria > Bacillota > Clostridia > Oscillospirales > Oscillospiraceae > Scatomorpha > Scatomorpha merdigallinarum. Next base: position 23,001 of record CAKNRQ010000001.1, on the reverse strand, counting down.
CTGGCAGAGCCGGTACCTCCGGCAATAATGGGCGTCGTAGTGGAATTGCACAGCAGTACTCCGGTGCCCTGCGGGCCCAGCAGTCCCTTGTGTCCCGGCATGGCCACGAAGGCCGCACCAAGCTTCTGCATATCGACATCGAGCGCTCCGGCGCTCTGTGAGGCGTCCAGCACGAATGGCACGGAGTACTCCTGGCAGATCTTTGCGATGCCATAGACAGGCAGTACAAACCCAAAGACATTTGACACATGAGTACACACTACGCATTGCGCGCCCGGGATGCGCTGCCTGAACCCCTCTAAAGCCGCCGCCGTGTCAAAGAGCGGCGTACGAACTGCGTCAATCTGTGCTCCCAGCATAACGAGCGGCCTCGTGACGGCGTTGTGCTCCCAGCCGGAAACTACAACCCTGTCACCCGGCGATACCAGCGAGGACAGGGCTATGTTGAGACCGTGCGTCGCGTTCATGGTAAAGACCACGTTCTCCGGCTCCGGAACGTTGAACATGCTGGCAAGCTCGACGCGGCATTCAAACACCTTTTCCTCAGCCAACTGCGCAGGACGGTGGCCGCCGCGCCCGGGGCTTGCCATGGTGCGCATGGCTGTCAGCATCTCCTCCGAGACGGCCCGCGGCTTTTGCATGGATGTGGCCGCGCTGTCGAGATAGATCATCGCGCCACCTCCACATACCGGCCGTCGGGCTCGATCTTATAGAGCTTTCCATACGGAGTACCGGAGCGCGAAAGCGCATTGAGCGCGTCGCGCATATGCCGCTCTGCCACGCTCACGCAGTAGCCGCAGCCGTTACCCGTAAGCTGCTGGGGTGCGCGAGAAATGCTCGCGGTTATGCCCGCACGCTCCAGAGCCTGGCTCGCACGCTGGGCATATGTGAGCGAACGGCACATTATCAAATAGCGCTGCATATATACAAACCTCCACATCAGTGCAGGGCAAGGCCCTTGAGCCATTCTATGCAGCGCAGGGCGTATTGTTTAGTATATAAGCGCGACTGCGTGCGCGGCTATGCCAAGTCCTTCACCGGTAAAGCCCAGTTTCTCCTCCGTCGTGGCCTTTACACTTATGGCCCCGGAGTCCACTCCGGCGGCTGCGGCAATGTTTTCGCGCATTTTTTCTATGTATGGCAACAACTTGGGCCTCTGAGCCACAACTGTTGCATCGACGTTACCTATCGTATATCCCTTCTCGCGCAACAGGCTTGCCACGGTGTGCAGCAGTTCCAGGCTGTCAGCCCCGGCGTAGCGCTCATCTGTATCCGGAAAAAGTTTGCCTATATCGCCCAGCGCCGCCGCGCCGAGCAGGGCGTCCATGATGGCGTGGACCAGCACGTCGGCGTCGGAGTGGCCCAGCAGGCCGCGCTCATAAGGCACTTCTACGCCGCCCAATATCAGCCGTCTTTTCTCCGTCAGACGGTGTACGTCATAACCGTGGCCTATTCTGAACATCAGTCCTCACCTCTCCTGTCCAATATGGCCTCGGCGGCGTAAACATCTGCCGGGGTCGTGAGCTTCAAATTTTCCTCCGAGCCCTCCACCAAAAACACGTCGGCGTCCATGAGCATGACCGCCGCGCAGTCGTCCGTGAGTGAAAGGCCGAGCCGGTGAGCGTCGTCCAGGGCGGCGCGTATGAGCCCTGCGCGGAACACCTGAGGCGTCTGCATTAAATACAGCTCGTCACGCTCTAGCGTGCGCATAACGCGGCCGCCTCTGGCCTGGCGCACGGTGTCCTTCACGTGTATGGCCGGGGCTGCGGCGCCCCTCTGCTGCGCTGCGCGCACAGCACGCTCAATAATGGCCTCCGTCACCAGCGGGCGCGCGGCGTCGTGTATTGCGATAAGCCCCGCGTGTGGTGAGCACTCGCAGACCCCTGCCCAGGAGGAGTCCGTGCGCTCGGCGCCGCCCGTAACTATGCTCTTGAGCTTCTTTATACCCGCGTCGCGGGCCATGTTGGCCACAAGCGGGATCTTATCTGCCTGCGTCACAACGACTATCTCGTCTATGTAAGCGCTGCGCTCGAAGGCCAGCATACTGCGCTCCACGACCGCACGGCCATGCAGTTCCATGAGCAGTTTGTCTTCGCCCATTCGTGTCGAAGAACCGCCCGCGACTATGACGGCGCTGCAAAACGGAACACCGTCAGGTCTTTTCGATTTATTTCGCATAATTTGTACCTCTCAAACTGCTGATGCGGCCATTATAACGCGCCGCGCAGAGGTTTGTAAAGCGAGCGGCAGAAAGCGCGCAATACTGCGCGCTTTCGCGTTTCAGAGGAATCTGGAATACACTATGCGCTCTATCGTTCCTTCCTCATTTACGTAGAAGAACACATGGCTATAGGCGTTGTCGAGCAGGTAAAAGCACCGCTGTCCCTCGTAGCCCGGGATGAACTCCGCACGACTGCTGTTGAAACCATCCGTGCCGTACAGGACGGTCCACCCGTCCGTCGCGGGGTCGAAGTCCGCTATGCCGGAGGGAAAGCTTGCCAGCAGGTCCGCGGCAGAAGAGCCCACGTCCAGGCCGCGCACGGAAAAGCCCGTCCCCGGACCGGTCACGGAGACGTACTCCAGAGCGTGGTTTTCCCGATAAACGAAGGACAGATCCCCGAGCCTGTAGCTGTCCTCTCCAGTCTGAACCACTCCGGGCATGGACAGTATCTCCTCCTGCGACGACGTCGCGGGAAGCGGGATGCGCGCTTCACTGTTATACGGCATATTGCGCCAGGCGGCGCGCGCATCCTCGTAACCGCAGCGGTAAAAGTTCTCGGGATAATCGGCGTATATTTCCTCTTCCGGGTATGTTATTGTCAGTTTATCGCCGTTCACGCTCAGGCACAAGTTGTCGTCCCTGTCAATGAATATATCGAAAACGCCATCCCCTCCGGCTTTAGCTGCGAAGGTCTGCGTGCTGAGGTCCCGCTCTACGATTCCATTGCCATGCAGCGTATAGCAGCTATGCCAACAGCGGAACTGCGCGCCGCCGTCCAGGCTGCGCATGAGCAGCAGCGCCTGACCCTGTTCTCCATACGGCTCGCTCACCCAGTAGGACTCCGGCTCAAACCCAGGGTCGGGCAGCTCAAACCCATCCAGAAGCGGATCATCCTGCGGCCGCACAGGCTGAGGCGTACCGTCGGGCGGCAGCGTATACTCCGTCGGCTGCACAAGTAAATCACGCCCAGAAGCCGGATACACCGTCGGTGCAGGTGTCGCCTCTGCTGAAGATTCAGACGCAGGAGCGCCGCAGGCGGTGAGAACAATTGCCAGTGCCAATAGTGTTAAAGCAGCGCGCTTCATGGTCTCACTCCGTCAAATACTCAATGCTCTCAACGCATCCGTTTTCGTCTATGTCAAACCGGACGCTGCTCTCGCCGTCGCTGTACTGGATATACCTGCCGTATGCGTCCGTTCTGATAAGTCCGTAAGCGCCTTCCGCGCTGCCGTAGATGTAACCGTCATCCATGCAGGAGTAGAGCCTCTCCGACGGGAAGCGCGCAACGACCTCATTGGCGCTCGTACCGGGTGTTATCCCGCGCAGGGCTCCCGATGCGTAATTGGCGGCGTTCTCGTGGTTATATGGCATACTCTGCCAGAGTGCGATGTCGGATACGTTATCCCAGGATCTAAAGTATAGCTTGTGGCCGTCAGGCAAGGTCACGGAATAGTCTGCATAACTGCCGTCCTCAAACTGGATACTGTAATTCTCCTCAGTGAGCGTTGCCTGTGTCTCGTCCACTTTTCCGCAGATAAGCCTGCCGCTCTCGACATAGCTGTACCAGCACGTAAAGCGCTCTATGTCCATATAGCCATCCGTCTTCAGCCAGCCATTTTCACTGCTGTCAGAGCTGCCGCAGAGATATGTACGTTCATCCTCATAATAAACCGTGGGCAGTTCGCGGTCATAACGCACCAGCTCTCGGTAGAGAGCTGTCATGGCGCCGGCCATTTCTTTGGCGGTCACCGGCTCATCGGGGCGTATTTTCCCGTCGTTCACCTCATACCAGCCGTCGTAGTAAGCGCAGTTGATCTCATCGTAGGCCCAGTGTGTATCATCTATATCGCTCGCGGGCAGAGGCTCGTTTCCGCTCAGATAGAACCAGTACGGGTAGATGTATGTCCGCGGTGAGTTTACGAACTGCACGCGCTGCAGAAGCTGGGCAAATTCCGCGCGCGTTATAGGCTCATCCGGACGGAACACGTCGCCGTCGCTTACGCGCTCGCCGCTGTCAGTGTACTGCGCAAAAATGCCGTAGCTGTCTAGATAGGCGATGGCTCTCGCCTCATCCGTGCCTGGCGTCACGTCGGTGAAACGCAGCGGATACTCCGTGTCCTTGTTGTCTGCCGTGAGCATGTCCACTACGAACACCGCAGCCTCGCCGCGCGTCATGGTCGCATTACCCAGGCCGTCCAGCTTCGCCGCAGCCTCCGGGAGAGATTCGCGTTCGAGCACGGGCAGGCCATCCGGGTTTGGAACAATCAGGTTCTCTTTCAGAGCGTTGAAACCAACAGCTCTTCCTGCTGTACTCTGTCCTTCCAGGGGCTCTATAGGCAAATCATACCCACCGGTGCCAGTGATATCGACATAGATATATTCACGGCTGGCCTTTACAACACCGTGCACTCCGTGGTAGTCCTCGTTATAGTAACGGGCCGGATTGAAATAGTCCTCCCTGGGCACAGCCATGATAGAGCCGAATGTGCCCAGGTCACTCTCGTACTCATGCGAGTAGTAGAGGAAGCTCACAGCCTCCCCAACCGGTATATACCATGGCCTGCCGTCGCTTATTAGAACATACGGCGCGGCCTCGTCCGGGATTTCAATCGAAAAGTGCTGTGTGTCACTTGTAAAGGTGTAACCCTCATCTGCCGGACCAGCCAATACGGCGGGTTCCTGCGGAATGCGAGGGTCCTCAGTCGGCTCCGGTGTGCGCTCTACCAGGTCCTGCGGTGACGCAGGGTAAAGCGTCGCTGAAGGCGTGGCCTCCGGTGCAGGAGAACCACAGGCGGCCAGTATAAGCGCGAGCGCCAGCGCGATTGGAATTGCTCGTTTCACAGCTCTTTCCCCCAATCTCTGTATATGCAAAAAGGACGGGAAAGCGCTGCCATTTGTTCCCGTCCTTTGCTGCACGGCCCTTACTGAGCCATTGCGCTGTCCAATCTCGCCTCGACCTCCTCATAGCTGGAGCTCTCTGAGAGGACAATTTCCGATATGAGTATTTGTTTTGCCGAATGGAGCATTTTACGCTCTCCAGTGGAGAGCCCGCGCTCCCGGTCTCGCTGCATGAGGCCTTTTACGACAGAGGCAACCTCCATGAGATCACCGCTCTTAATTCTGAGCATGTTTTCTCTGTACCGCTTGTTCCAGTTCGACGTCATCTCCACCTGTATGCCTGGGATGGCTCCGAGGATTTCCTCTGCCTCCGCGGGGTTGACTATCGGCCTCACGCCAATCGCCTCACAGGTCTCCACAGGAACCATTACCATCATGCCACCCGTAGGCAGCTTCAGCACATAGTAGTCCCTGTCCTGTCCGTTTATTCGCTTCGTCACGATGCTGTCTATGACACCCGCGCCATGCATCGGATGAGCAATCCGGTCTCCTACCCGGAACGTCATTTTAACCTCCGTTTCCCTTATGCTGTTTATTACACTTACTATGTACGTAAATTATACACCAATTTTCAAGTTCAGGCAAGGAAAATCGGGATTATATTTGTGAAAAAATAAGAAAAACAGCGCCGAAGCTGAAATTCGGCGCTGTTTTTTGACATAATACGTCCGGATGTCGCTTATTCCTCGTCGTCGTCGAAACCAAAGTCGGGAATGTTGCCCTTGGCTTCACCGGTCTCGGACACTTCGTAAACGAGGGCGTCCTCCTCGGGGACTATCGGACGGCGCTCACGCGGCTCACGGGGCTCACGCTCGCTACGCTCACGGCGCTCACGGCGCGGAGCCGGTTCGGGCTCGCTCAGAGCGCGGATGGAAAGGCTGATCTTCTGCTTGTCTGTATCAATGGCAGTGATCTTCGCATCAACAACATCGCCCACGCTCAGAACCTCATCGGGCTTGCCGATGCGGCGGTTGGCAATCTGGCTGATGTGGATAAGGCCGTCAACGCCTTCCATGACCTCGGCGAAAGCGCCGAAGGGCATCAGCTTGACTATCTTAACCTTGACAACGTCGCCCACGGAGCAAGTGTTGATGAACTTAGTCCAGGGGTTGTCCTCAGCCCTCTTGTAGCCGAGGGAGATACGGCGCGCCTCGCGGTCGAAGCTGATAACGTAGACATCAATCTCCTGGCCGACGGAAACGACCTCGGCGGGGTTCTTGATGCGGTTCCAGCTCAGTTCGCTGACGTGAACCATACCGTCGATGCCGCCGATGTCAACAAAGGCGCCATAGCTGGTGAGGCTCTTGACGACGCCGTGGTAAACCTTGCCGTCCTCGATCTCGTTCCAGACGGCCTCGGCCTTCTCGCGGCGCTCCTTCTGCAGCACCGCACGGATGGAGCCGACCACACGGCGGCGGCTGCGGTTGACCTCGGTGATCTTCAGACGCACGGTGGTCTTGACGAGCTGAGTCATCGGGGCGTCCTTGGGCAGGCCACTCTGGCTGGCAGGCACGAACACGCGCACGCCGCCCACGGAGACGACAACGCCGCCCTTGTTCTCTTCGGTGACAACGCCTTCAACGATCTCACCGTCGGCCTGAGCCTGCTCAATGGTCTGCCAGCTCTTGGCGGCGTCCAGACGCCTCTTGCTGAGCTGAGCGGTGCCTTCAATGTCGTTAACACGAACAACAATGGCCTCGACAGTGTCGCCAATCTTGACAGCGTCCTCTACGTTGACGGTGCCGTCGTTGGTGAACTCAGCAGTCGGGATGAAAGCAGAATACTTGGTGCCGAGGTCCACGCTGACCTCGGTGGGCGTGATAGCCACAACTGTGCCGGATACCCTGTCGCCATTATATATAGTTTTAAGAGAATCCTCCAGCAGTTCATCGAAGCTCTTTTCAGCCGCAGGCTTCTCGGCGGCTGCCGCCTCTTCGACGGCGGGTGCAGCTTCCTCAGCGGGCGCTGCGGTCTCTTCGACCACTTCGGTCACGGGCTCAGCCGTTTCGACGGCGGGCTCAGCCGCGGTCTCTTCTGCCGGGTTCTCTTGAATCAGGATCTCGTCGCTCATCTTATCCAGTACCTCCTTGATTATCCACTCGGGCGCAGACGCCCCAGCGGTCACCCCAATTCTCTCGGCCGGCTTAAGTGAGCTCAAATCAAGCGCAGCAGCAGACTCAACAAATTGGGTATTGGGACAATATCGCTCGCACAGCTCCGCCAGGTGCAGGCTGTTTGCGCTGTTCTTGCCTCCGATGACCACCATTGCGTCGCACTCGGAAGCAAGCTTTATTGCCTCCGTTTGCCTGGTGGACGTAGCAGAACATATTGTATCAAAGATTTCCGGATTTGTACACCATTTTTTTATTAAAATTTCACACTCTTTAAGATTTTCTTCGGTTTGAGTGGTCTGTACGACAACTGTAACAGATTTTGTGTGCATTTCCGGGCTATCAGACAGCAGTTTTTCCAGTTCTTGTGCATTTGCAACTACCTTTGCACCTTCGCACCGTCCACATATGGCTCTAACCTCGGGGTGTTCAGCCGCTCCTATTACCAGGACCTGTCTCCCGGCAGCTGACGCAGCGGCCACAAGCCTGTGTATTCTCGAGACATTAGGGCAGGTAGCGTCGGTTATCTGTGCGCCTCTTGCCTGAAGCGCCTCCTCTTCGGCCAGGGACACACCGTGCGAGCGTATCAGGACGCGATCTCCGGGGTTGACTTCTTCGGCGCTGTTGATAACCTTGAGGCCACGCCCGGCCAGGCTGTTCACAACGTCTGCATTGTGTATAAGCGGCCCGTAACTGAGGCAGGGACCGCTCTCCAGCATCTGCTCTGCCATTTTTACCGAGCGGGAAACGCCGAAACAGAAGCCGGCGCTCCTGGCAACAAGTACTTCCTTCATGCGCTCTCACCATCCCTGAGCTCATATATGCGCTCCATTATGTCATCGGCCAACTGCTCGTACTCGTTGTGATTGTGTCCCTCCACGTAATATGGCTCGCCGATTATCAGGTGCACACGCGAAAATAGCTTCTTGCGGCGCGGTATATAGACAGGAACTATGGGGACTCTCAGCTTGGAAGCCAGGCGCACGGCCCCTGTTTTGGCATCGACCATATTATCTTCTCCGACTCGTGTGCCCTCCGGAAAGATGAAAATTTTGTCACCGCGCTTGAGGAATTTCATCATACTGCGCATTGCGCCTATGTCGCTCTGTCCTCTGTTTACAAAGCATACTCCAGCTTTTGCAAGCGCCCAGCCAACCACGGGAACGCCGCTCAGCTCTTGCTTGGCAATGAAGTGCATAAAGGTCTTCTTTCCAAAAGATGCGGCCACCAGTATTGGGTCAACAAGGTTTGAATGATTGCCACATACTACGGCTGGACCGTCCGGTATGTTTTCCCGGCCCTTGAAGCTCAAGGGGTACAGCAGACGCACTATTGGAACCACAATGGCATAAATCAGGTTGTACCATCGTTTCTCATCGGAGGGTGAGCCTGTGCGCTTGTCCTGATTTGTGTTTGTCTCGGTCACCTGCTCACCACCCCCAGTTTGTCCGCAATAAGCACACATACTGCATCTATGCTCTCTTCGAGCGTCAGCACGCTCGTGTCGAGTTTTACGGCGTCGCGGGCACATTTGAGGGGAGCCGCAGCACGGCTCATGTCGTGCTCATCACGCTCTTCGATCTCGCGCAGTACCTTTTCCAAGCTCACTTGCAGCCCCGACTCACGCAGCTCCTTGCAGCGGCGCATGGCGCGTGCCTCTGCGCTCGCAGTCAGGAAAATTTTCAAGTCTGCGCCCGGCAGCACAACGGTGCCTATGTCTCTCCCGTCCATGATGACGTTGTTGCTGGCAGCCATGGAGCGCTGCATATCCAGGAGATAGGCACGCACACACGGCATGGCCGAGACGTCGGAGGCGCGGTTTGAAATTTCGGGCGTGCGTATAAACCCGCTCACGTCCTCACCGTTCAAGTATGAGCGCTGCTCGCCATTCTCGCCATAGCCGAGCCCGACGGTTATTTCCGGCAATAGCGCCTCAACGGTCTGCTCGTCGCCGAAGCTCACACCATGTCTCTCCGCGGCCAGGCCAACAGTCCGGTAAATAGCCCCCGTATCTACATACAGGAACCCAAAACGTTTGGCTGCCGCGCGGGCAATGGTGCTCTTACCGGCCCCCGAAGGCCCGTCTATTGCAACTGAGAAGTGATCTTCCATTATTTATCCTCCGTCCTGAGGGAGTTTGCGGCCACAAAGGCCGTAGACCACGCTATTTGAAGGTTGTAGCCGCCAGTATACGCATCCAGATCCATGACTTCGCCTGCAAAATAGAGTCCCGGCACCAGCTTTGACATCATGCTGCGCGGGTCTATTTCCCGCGTGCTTACGCCTCCGGAAGTCACTATGGCCTCCGCAACGGGGCGTGGGCGTGAGATCTCAACCGGAAAAGCCTTGAAGAGCCGCACCAGGTTCTGGCGCTGTTCCCGTGTAACAGAGTTTGCCCTTAGCGTCTCCGGTATACCGCTCAGACGCACAAGTACCGGTATCATGGCCTTGCCCGCCAAGTCATTGAGGCAGTTTGCGAACTCGCGGTTGTGGTATTTTTCCAAGTCGCGCAAGATGCGTGCGTCGAGCTTTTTCTCGTCGAGTCCCGGCTTCAAGTCGATGTTGAGCCGGTATTTGGCCTCACCGAAATGGCGCATGTGCGCCGAGGCTGAAAGCACCAGCGGGCCCGAAACCCCGAAGTGCGTAAAGAGCATCTCGCCCAGTTCTTTATATATGAGTTTGTCGTTCTCATACGCCGAAAGCGTCACGTTTCGCAGCGAAAAGCCCTGCATCTCGCGGCAGTAGGCGTCCGGCGACTCCAGAGGCACCAGGCTCGGGCGGCACTCGCTCACGCTGTGTCCAAGCGTCTTGGCCAATCCGTACCCGTCACCTGTTGAGCCGGTGCCGGGATAGCTCAGGCCTCCGGTGCATATGACCGCATTGCGGCAGGCTATCTCGCCGCGCTCGGTTTTGACCGCGCGCACACCGTCTGCTCCGAGCAGTATCTCATTCGCCTTTTCCCGCAGGATTTCGACGCCGTTTTTGTGGCACAATCTGGTCAGCGCCCCGGCTATGTCTCCCGCCTTGTCGGAAACCGGGAATACTCTCCTGCCCCGCTCTGTCTTGAGCGGCACGCCGAGCCCCTCGAAGAAGGCCATCGTATCCTGCGGTGAAAACTTGTGTATAGCACTCTGCAAAAAGCGTCCGTCGCCGGGTATGGCCTCTATGAACTCCCTTGGAGTACAATCGTTCGTGACGTTGCAGCGGCCTTTGCCAGTTATACGCAGCTTGCGGCCCAGCTCGCGGTTGGGCTCAAGCAGCACTACTTTCAATCCTCTTCCGGCGGCCAGGGCAGCGCAGAGCGTGCCTGCCGCGCCGCCGCCAATTACTACTGCATCAACCATCTGCTTTTTCAAACACCTTGTAGTCGCTCCAGACCTGCTCAAGTTTATTGAAGGTCTCGCTTATGGCGTCGCGGCTGCGGGCGCCGACCGCTATAACTATAGCGTTTACGAGGCTCATGGGCGCAACCAGGGAGTCTACGAACGAAACCATCTCGCTTTTGGCAAAGAGGCATATGTCGGCCATGCCATAAAAAGGCGAGTTCTCACTGTCTGTCAGGCCTATAGTCGAAGCCCCACGGTCCTTGGCAAAGCCCATGACCTTGGCCGAGCGCGCAGAGTATCGCGGGAAGGTGAAGCCTATAAATAGATCGCCCTCGCCTATACGCAAAAGCTGCTCGTATGCCTCGGCAGCGCTGTTGTCATCAACCAGATGAACCCCCGAACGGATGAGGCCCAGGTAGTAGGCCAGGAAATCCGCAAGGCAGCGCGAAGTACGGGAGGCAAAAATATATATGTCTCCCGCGTTTATTATGCTGTCAATCACCCGGTTAAAGCTGTCCTGGTCTATCTCCTCAAGCGTCGTTTGCAGCTTGTCTATGTCGTCGCTGAGGACGGCCTTGAGTATGTTCTTGTCATCGAGCATATCGCGGCTGGCCTCTATGCGCTGCACGCTCGTCAGGCGCGAGCGTATCATCTCCTGCAGTGCCTTGCGCATGCCCGGATAACCGTCGAACCCCAGCTCTGCGGCAAAACGTACGACCGTGGACTCGCTCACGCCCACGGCCTTGCCGAGCTTCCCGGCCGTCATGAATGCGGCCTTGTCGTAATTATCCAGTATGTACTTTGCGATTAGCCGTTGTCCTTTTGAAAACCCGGAATTTTCCCGGGAAATGATTGTCAAAATATCCTTGTCCATGTGCTGTCCAATCCCCCATGCCTGCTATATGAGCGCGGCCGGCTTGCGGCCGACGAGTAAACACTTTTTTCATTTTACACAGTTTGCGCAGATATTACAAGGGGGATTACGTAAACAAACTTTAACGTTTTTCGGCTATGAGACCTTTCACGTAAGCGAGTTCCTCTCTATCCAGCTCTCGCCACTTACCGGCCGGCAGCTCGCCGAGCTTCAGCTCACCCTCAGCTACGCGCACAAGGCGTCTGACGTTAAGGCCCACACTTTCGCACATGCGCCGTACCTGGCGGTTCCGGCCCTCGTGTATGGTGAAGCGCAGCCTGCTGTTCTCTCCGTCAGGGCGCAGCGGCTTAATATCTGCCGGACTTATGGGTTTGCCGCCCACCGCTCTCAGCGCTTCCATCGCGGCTATCTGCTTGGACGTTATTCGCCCCTGGACGGTTACAACATACACCTTCTCCACTTCGTGCGCCGGGTGCATGAGCGCGTTGGCCGCCTCGCCGTCGTCGGTCATTATCAGCAGTCCCTCGCTGTTGAGGTCAAGCCTGCCCACGGGATACAGCCTGCGCCCCGCGCCTTGCACGAGCCCGGCTACGGTTTTTCTGCCCTTCTCGTCGGAGAGAGTCGTGACATAGCCGCGCGGTTTGTTGAGCATTATGTACATGCGCTCCTCAGGCGCTCTGAGCAGCACCCCGTCTACCAAAACTGTGTCGGTCTCCAGGTCAGCACTCATGCCTAGAGCGGCGGTTTCTCCATTCACTCTCACCCGTCCGGCAAGTATGAGCTCCTCGGCCGCGCGGCGCGAGGCTATCCCCGCGCCGGATATGAGCTTTTGCAATCTTTCCTTCATGTGTTGTCTCCAGTCAGATATATAGGCCTTGCAAGATTTCTGATAAAACGCTCTATGCTGCCGAGAAAGCCTCCACTCTCTCGGGCGGGCAGATCCTCTGCGTATACAAGCTGCTCTGAGCACACCTTTTGCCCATTTGAGCTCACAACTACCTGCCCGGCCGTCTCACCGGCCTGCACCGGGCAAATCACAAACGGCGGCAGCTCAACCCTTGTGTCGTATTCAGCCCCCACTGGCAGCAGGGCCCAGCCGTCTCTTTGAGCTGAAGCCGAGGCATAGAGCGTATCTTCGGCGTTCACGGCGTTTACTCTATATGTCACGGAGCTGTCTATAACCCTGACATACTCATAGTTTTCAAAGGCCCAGTCGTAAAGCGAGGCGTGGTCATCCCAGTCGTCCCTGTCGCAGAGCGTCACGCAGATAAACCTGGTGTTACCGCGCTCGGCGCAGCTCACCAGCGTGCGCCCGGCGGCCATAGTGTAGCCGGTTTTGACGCCGATGCAGCCGTCGTACAGGCTCAAGAGCCTGTTATGGTTCGTGAGCGTCTGCCCGGCCACATTCGCGCTGCGCGTAGCGACAATGCGCGCAAAGTCGTCGTTCTCCATGCAGTACGCCGCGAGCACCGCCATGTCGCGCGCAGTGGAATAGTGGTCCTCCGCGTCCAGGCCGTGCGGATTTGAGAAGTGTGTGCCGGTCATGCCAAGTGCGGCGGCCTTCTCGTTCATCATATCCGCGAAGTCCTCAACCGAGCCCGCGGTGTTTATTGCCAGCGCCAGCGCCGCGTCGTTGCCGGAAACGAGCATTAGCCCCAAGAGCAGGTCCTCCACCGTATAGCGCTCTCCCGCGCGCAGATACATGGACGAGCCCTCGGCCCCGGCGCTGCGCTCGTCTATGGTCACTATATCGTCCAGGGCGCAGTTTTCCAGCACGACGATGGCTGTCATTATCTTTGTCGTGCTGGCAATCAGCATCCGGTCATCGGCATTGTGCTCGTACAGCACCGTGCCCGTGTCCGCGTGCATGAGCACCGCCGAATGCGCGCTGGTGCCGGGTGGAGCAGACCCGGCGCCCGCGGGCACGGCAGGCAGCATGGTAAAAGCAAATAATATCAGCAGAGCCAGAGCGGCCTTCTTCAAAATAGCACCACCCTCCAAATTTCAGGGTGGTGCTATTATTTGCATCTTACAGCAGCACTATTCGAGCTCACTCTTCGCCGAACACGAGCTTGTCCACTCCAGGAAACTCCGACTCCGCGAGCGAGGCGTCAATGTCCACTACGTCGAGCCTGAGTACGCAGTGCGTGCTTATAACGGCAGAGTGAATCTTGCCCCCGACGGCGAAACCATTTATGCTGACGAAGGCCACCATTTCTCTGCCGTAGGACGGATTTGCTATCGTCGCATACAAATCTGCGGCGGGGTTGTCGCCTTTGCGGGCCAGCATGCCCTTGATTGACGTCAGCACAAAATCTATGTCCGTATAATCGCTGCCGTAATAGGTTTTATCCCTCGTGTCAGAATAGCACAGGCACAGGTTTCTGCTCGCACCGTAGCCGTCAACAAAGGCAAAACCGATGTTCTCAGCCTCAGCGAGCTCGTACAGCTTGGCCAAAAGCTCTTCGCCTTTGTCCAGGCGCGCGACTATCGTATTCCCCGTTCTGCGGTAGTCCATTTAATTGCGCTGCGGGCTTATCAGGCCTCGGGAGCGGTTTCGGCGCTCTCGGCAGCCGCGGGCACGCTTTTCTTGTCCATGAAGGCCTCGGCACGGTCCAGGAGCTGCGGCACGAGATCAATGACGCGGTCAAGCGTTGTCACCGCGGGTGGCTGTATGTTCAGCATGCGCACCACGCCGTCCTTGACCACAAGGAAGCCAATGGGCTCGATGCGGATACCGGCACCGCTGCCCCCGACGCAGCCGTCGCGCTGCTTGACGAGGTCGCCGCCACCGCCGGCAAAGCCCACGCTCACGCGCGAGACCGGAACCAGCGTGACTCCGTCCGGCGTTGTAACAGGGTCGCCCACAACGGTGTTGGCATCGACCATTTCCTTGATCTTAGCTATGCTCTCCTTGAGGAAATCAGCCATTGGTGTCTGCATCTTGTCCATCTTTTTCCTTCCTTTCCTGAGACGCTGCCTTTGCGGCCTTATCTGAGCGCCGTTTAATCTTTAAAAATCCAATACCGGCCACTGCAACCACAGCTAGGATACGCGCCAAATTGATGGTTACAGTCATCCCGGCCTCTACTGTATAGTGCGGGTTAGAAAAGTCTAGCCCGGTCTGGACATCGCTCTTCTTGACGTTGAAGGCCCTCCCTGCGGCAGAACCCACTGTGGCCACGGCGTAGTTTATCATGCCGTAGCTCATAACAGCGTCATACGGGTCGTCACCGCCCACAATTATGTGCAGCACAAACCGGTTGACGGTTATTTTGCGGCGAAAGCGGGAAAGGGTATCCAGCGCGAGCTTGATCAGGTCAGGAATCATATCCCGGTTGAGCTCAAACTTCTTCTTTCCCTCTTTCTCGGGCTTGGCCTCTTTGGTTTTTTTGGCCTTTGCGGGCTTTTTCTTTTTCTTGGGCTTCTCTGTCTTTTCTGGTCTTGGAAACACGGTCACATCGAAGCACATGACTCTCACGGCCGCTTTGAGCCCACCGGCGGCGTAGTCCACCGAAACCCCAAGCGGCGTGAAGAGCAGTAAGAGCAGTATTGCCGCAATCACTGCCAAGATTATCAACCAGAACAGGCACATCACCCCCAGCGGCATTCTGCCGCAGAATTATTCGCCCTCGTCCTCGGGCGCGTTCATTTCTATCTCCATTTGCTGGCCCCGGCTCTTTAGCTGTTCCACGGCGTCCTGGAGCTTCTCAAGTCCGTCAGACTGGCTCATGTCCGGCAGCGTCGGGAGCTCGTCCAGCGAGCTTATACCCATGACACGCAGGAAGGCCTCCGTTGTCTTATAGAGCGTCGGGCGTCCCGGAGCGTCCAGGCGGCCCGCCGGCTCTATGAGTCCCTTTTCGGCCAGGCTGGAGACCGTATATGAGCTGTCTACGCCCCTCACCTGCTCGACATATGCCCGGGTCACCGGCTGGAAGTACGCTATGATGGCGAGGGCTTCCAACGCGCTCGGCGAGAGCTTGGGCGCTGCCCGGTGTTCAATTACGCGGGAGATGAGTTTGGCGTACTCGGGCGCGGAACACAGCTGCAAAGTGCCCGCCAGGCGCAGCAGGCGTATGCCTCTGCGCTTTTCCTCGTAGTACTCGGCGAGCTTTCCCGCCGTTACAAGTATATCCTCTTCCGGCACCCCGAAAACCAGCGACAATCTGGCCACGGGTACAGGCTCGCCGGAGGCGAAAAGCACCGCCTCGAGTGCCGGAGCAAGTTCGATAATATCCATTTACTCTTCCTCTATGGCTTCCAATATCTTCTCCGTGTCGCCGCCTGTGAACTCGAGCAGCAGATCCCCGTCCATCTCACTGATCGCAAGGCTGCCCATTGAGCACAGTTCCAGCACCGACAGGAACACCGCGACTATCTCGCTGCGGCTGCGGCTCTCGGCGCAGAGCTCGCCGAGCGTCGCCGGCCCGTCCGAGCTCAGCCGCGCTATTATCTCACGCGACTTGTCACGCACGCCGTAAACTATGCGTTTGGGCGCGAGCCTGGCCAGCTCACGCGGAGCCGGGGGCTTGGCCTCAGGCCGCATAAAGACGTCGCAGAGCGCGCCCAAAAGCTCCACGGGGTCATGCCGGTAGTCGTAGACCTTGGCTTCCCTGGACAATGGCTCCTGCCTGCGCGTGAACAAATCCTTGCCGTTCTCACTCATGGCCGAAAACTCTTCGAGCACGGCCTTTATGGAGTCGCGCGCGCCTTTGGCCTTGAGCTGTTCCAGGCTGCTCATGAGCTGTTCCAGCTCGGTGACTTCCTTCTCAGAGGCGAGCAGCGTGCGGCTTTTTATATACAGCAAATACGCCGCCATCTGCACAAACTCGCTGGCGACTTCCAGGTCCATGCGCTGCATCTCATCGAGATAGGCCAGGTACTGGTCCAGTATCTCGCTGACGGATATGTCGCGTATCTCTATCTTGTTTTTACTCAGGAGCTGCAAAATCAGGCTCAACGGGCCCTCAAAGTCCGCGAGCGAATCGCGCTCGTGTACCACGCCTTCCAGGCGAAAAGTCGGATCCTGGCTCATATGAACACCCTCGCAAGGTCCAGTCCTAGCTGCGCGACCCAAATCAACTTGTCAAAGACCCATCCGGCAGCGTAGCTGAGCGGGTCAAAGGGCAGGCGGTTCGTGACCAGTACCAGCACAAACAGCGCTATCATGCCGTAGCGCTCATAGTACATGAGCTTTCTGTAGGCCTGGTCGGATATGACGGAATACAGCACCTTGCTGCCGTCGAGCGGCGGTATGGGTATGATGTTAAAAACAGCGAGCGTGAGGGAGAGATACGCCGTAGTTATAAGCATCTCCGACACGCAGTAACCCACGTACCCCGCCCTTCCGAGCGGTATCAAGGTAAGTCCATATATAAAAAGGAAAATGACAGAGACAAACAGATTTGCCATTGGCCCGGCGGCTGCCGTCACGGCCATACCCTCTTTGGGGTTTTTGAAGTTGCGCATATTCACCGGCACCGGCTTGGCCCAGCCAAAACCAAAGGCGACCAGCATCACAAGACCGAGTATATCTATGTGCTTTATGGGGTTCAACGTGAGCCTGCCAGCTCGCTTGGCGGTGTCGTCACCCAGCTTCCACGCCACGTAGCCGTGTGCCAGCTCGTGCAGGGTTATACAGATGAGGGCCGGCAGCACCGACAAAAGCAGTCTGGCTGGCACGGACCAGTCCAGGCCGCGTATTATAGCTGTAAAATCTTCCATTTGACACCTCTTGTGTACATTATAACAATTTGCCCGGCTAAAAACAAGAGCAGTTTGAGTATTTTGCGGCTTATGTCGCAAGCAGACACTGAAACCAAAAAGCGGGGCGGCTGCCGCCACCCCGTTTTTTTAAACTTTTGCCAGGATCTCACCCAGCAATTCATTTCGCCCAGTACCTTTTTCAGCGGAAAAAGGTATCAGTTTGGCCTCCTCCGGAAGCGCCAGAGTCTCGCGGATCACAGCGATGTTGGCTTCTACGGCGCTTTTGGAGATCTTGTCAGTCTTGTTCGCCACCACGACGAAGGGCCGTCCCGAGGCCTTGAACCACTCGGACATGGTCACGTCGTCGCCCGTGGGCTTGTGCCGGGCGTCAACTATGTGCACGCCCAGGCTTATGCGCTCGCTCTCGGCAAAAAAGCTCTCCATCAGCGCGGCCCAACGGTCCCGTTCGGCCTTGCTGACCGCGGCGTAGCCGTAGCCGGGCAGATCTATGAACCAGCACTTCGAATCTATGTCGAAGTAGTTCACGTGTACCGTCTTGCCGGGCTGTGAACCCACTCGGGCGAAGTTTTTTCGGTTCAGGAGCCGGTTTATAACCGAGCTCTTGCCCACATTTGACTTGCCCGCGAATACGATTGCCGGCCTGCCGTCGCGTATAAAGTTTGAGCTGCTTGCCGCGGAGCGTACAAATTCAGCGCGGTTTAAGTTTATAGCCATCTGTCACTGTCCTATTCTGGCGCCCTCGGCCGGCGGCTGCGGCGGCACGGGTGAAACGCCGGAGGCGGGTTCTGCATCGAGGCGGTTGAGGGCGACGTCAAGTATCGCGTCTACGTGGTCGGCCGTCACAAACTTCAAGCTGCGCCGCACGGTCTGGTCTATTTCGTCCAAGTCGGCCTCGTTGGCAGCCGGGATTATAACCGTGCTCACACCGGCGCGCAGGGCCGCCATTGTCTTCTCCTTGAGCCCGCCTATGGGCAGGATACGGCCGCGCAGGGTTATCTCGCCCGTCATGGCCAGGTCCCGGCGCACAGGTATGCCGGTGAGCGCCGATATGACGCCAATGCATATGGTTATGCCCGCGCTGGGGCCGTCCTTGGGTACTGCGCCCTCTGGGAAGTGGATGTGTATGTCGCGCTTGCGGTAGAACTCCGGGTCTATGCCCAGCTTGCCCGCACGCGAGCGGATATAGGTTATCGCGGCTTTACAGCTCTCCTGCATGACGGAGCCGAGGTTGCCGGTCAGGATGAGCTGGCCGGTGCCGTCCACTACGCCTACTTCCACGTCCAGCACTTCGCCGCCCACCGATGTCCAGGCCAATCCGCGGACCAGGCCGACCTCGTCGCGCGGATAGATGCTGTCTGGCTTATATTTGGGCGCACCGAGCAGCGGCTCGAGCCTTCCTGCACGCACGGACAGGGACTTGTATTCGCCCTTTGCTATGCCGGCGGCGCACTTGCGGCAGAGCGCCGCGAGCTCGCGTTCCAGCAGCCTGACGCCGCTCTCGCGGGTGTAGAGCGAGATTATCTCGCGTATAGCGTCGTCGCTCACGCGCAGCGTCGTGCCGTTGAGGCCGTGGCGCTTTCTCTGCTTTGGCAGCAGGTGCTGTTTGGCTATCATCAGCTTTTCCTCGTCGGTATAGCTGGTGAGCTCTATGACCTCCATGCGGTCGAGCAGCGGGCGCGGTATCGTATCCAGCGTGTTGGCCGTGGTGATGAAGAGCACGTCGGAGAGGTCAATGGGGATCTCCATATAGTTGTCGCGGAACTTGTTGTTCTGCTCCCCGTCCAGGGCCTCCAGCAGTGCGCTGGAAGGGTCGCCCCTGTAATCGGAGCCGAGTTTGTCTATCTCGTCGAGGACCATGACCGGGTTCATGCTTCCGGCCTGTATGAGTCCGTTCACCAGGCGTCCCGGCATGGAGCCTATATAGGTCTTGCGGTGGCCGCGTATCTCGGCCTCATCGTGTACGCCGCCGAGGGCGACATGCGAGAGCTTGCGGTTCATGGCCCGGGCAATGCTCATCGCTATGCTCGTCTTGCCTGTGCCCGGAGGGCCTACAAGGCAGAGCACGGTGCCGCGGATATCCGGCGCCAGCTTGCGCACGGACAGGAACTCTATGATGCGCTCTTTTACTTTGTCGAGGCCGTAGTGGTCCTCATCGAGCAGCTTGCGCGCTTTGGCGACGTCCAGCGTCTCTTTAGTACGCTTGTTCCAGGGCACTTCCAGGCATGTGTCCAAATAGCCGCGGAT
This sequence comes from uncultured Clostridia bacterium, assembly GCA_930990965.1. Taxonomy (GTDB): domain Bacteria; phylum Bacillota; class Clostridia; order Oscillospirales; family Oscillospiraceae; genus Scatomorpha; species Scatomorpha merdigallinarum. The sequence continues at coordinate 3,600 of CAKNRQ010000001.1, read as the reverse complement.
TACGCTGGCCTCGGCCGACCCGAAGGGTTGGCGCGAGAGCTTGGAGACCTCTTTGAGCAGCTTCTTTTCAACGTCTTCGTCAAGACGCAGCTCCCTTATGCGGCGGCGGTAGTCGTCCAGTTCCTGCGGCGTGTCGTCGTCGCCGAGCTCGGACTGTATAACCTTGAGCTGTTCACGCAGGTAGTACTCGCGCTGGTTGCGGTTCATCTGCTCCTGCGTACTCTCGCTTATGTCGCGCTCTATGCCGAGCAGCGTCAGCTCGCGGCTCACCAGCGAGCAGAGCCTGGCCAGGCGGCGCGAGGGGCGCAGCTCTTCCAGGAGCTGCTGCTTCTCTTCAGGCTTTAGGTACACGTTCTGGGCCACGAAGTCGGCTATATAGGCCGCGTCATCGCTCGCCGCGACGCTGATAAGCGACTCGGCCGGCGAGTTTCCGCTGGCCTCGGTGTACTGGCTGAAAAGCGTCACACAGCGCCGGCATAGGGCCTCAATCTTGACAGTGGACTTCTCCTCCACGTCATTCAGGGGCTCCACCTCTGTGTAGAGGCATGGCGAGTCGGTGATAAGCGAAATTATACGGCCCCTACCGATACCCTCAACCATGACGCGGACGGTTTTGCCGCCGGGCTGGCGCAGCATCTGGCGCACGCGGCAGACGGTACCGATGGCGTAAATGTCGTCCAGGAAGGGTATATCCTTCGTCATGTCCTTCTGCGCGGTGAGGAACAGGATCTGGTCCTCGCCCATAGCTATGTTCAGCGCAGCCACGCTCATGGGCCTCTCCACATCAAAGTTCAAAAGCATGCCCGGGAATACGGACAGGCCGCGGAGCGGCAGCACAGGCATGGACCTCTGCGCTCTAAATTCATAATCGCTCATACTGCACTCCTTTCATTTCGGAGCATATACGCGCATGGGGACGGATATCCTCCGTCCCCCCACTTGTATTCTACTTACTTTCAAGATACGCTCTCACCGGTGGCGTCCTTGTGTATTACCATCGGCTCGGTGGAATTGCGCACACAATCTGCGGTCACAATGACCTTCTCAATGGTAGGATCGGAGGGCACCTTATACATTATGCCCGTCATGATCTTTTCCATTACACTTCTGAGTCCGCGGGCGCCAATTTTCATGGCTATCGCCTGATCAGCTATGGCGCTCAGCGCCTCAGGCTCGAACTCAAGCTGAACCCCGTCGTAGTCCAGCAGCACCTTGTACTGCTTGGTCAGGGCGTTCTTGGGCTCAGTCAGGATGCGCACCAGATCTTCGCGCTTGAGGCTGTTGAGGCTCGTAACTACGGGCAAGCGGCCTATCAGCTCGGGGATGATGCCGAACTTCAGCAGGTCGTGGCTCTGAACCTCGTGCATCAGCTCGCCCACATCCCTCTCGGCCGCGCTCTTTATATCTGCGCCGAAGCCCAGGCTTTTGCGGTCGGTACGGCGCTCGATTATCTTGTCGAGGCCGTCAAATGCGCCGCCGCAGATGAAGAGGATGTTGGTGGTGTCCACGTGTATGAACTCCTGGTGGGGGTGTTTGCGGCCGCCCTGCGGCGGCACGCTGGCCACCGTGCCTTCGAGCAGCTTCAGCAGTGCCTGCTGCACGCCCTCTCCCGAGACGTCGCGCGTGATAGAGGTATTCTCGCTCTTGCGGGCGATTTTGTCTATCTCGTCAACGTAAATTATGCCGCGCTCGGCCCTTTCCACGTCAAAGTCCGCGGCCTGAAGCAGCTTCAGGAGAATATTCTCCACGTCTTCTCCGACATAGCCGGCCTCAGTCAAGGTAGTGGCGTCTGCGATGGCGAAGGGCACGCCCAGCATCTTTGCCAGGGTCTGGGCGAATAGGGTCTTGCCGGAGCCGGTCGGGCCTATGAGCAGTATATTGCTCTTTTGCAGCTCGACGTTCTTCTCCTTGCTGAGGTTATCCTCAGAGTCCAGGTGGAGTATACGCTTATAGTGGTTATACACCGCCACGCTGAGCACTATTTTGGCCTCTTCCTGGCCGATAATATAGTCGTCCAGGTTGGCGCGTATCTCAGCAGGCTTGGGTATGAGCCCATACTCCTTCACAGTCGTCTCCAGATCGCTGTACTTGTACGGCGACGCATGTTCGCGCTCCTCTTCCCTCTTCACTATATTGGCGCAGAGTTTGACGCACGAATCGCAGATAAACGCACCGTTGCCGGCGATGAGCCTTTTCACCGCCGACTGCGGCTTGCCGCAGAACGAGCACGTAGGTATATCGTTAATATCGTTCTTTGCCATTTCTCACCTCATGCGCAGTAATAACCGCGTAATAGCCTCATGCGGGCCTTGTCCCGTGGGCTTATCTCTTATAGATGACCTTGTCGATCAGGCCGTACTGCAGGGCCTCTTCGGCGGGCATAAAGTTGTCGCGCTCGGTGTCGATGGCGATCTGCTCTATGCTCTTGCCGGTGTTCTCGGCGAGGATGCGGTTGAGCTTTTCACGAGTGCGCAGCATCCACTCGGCCTGGATCTTGATGTCGCTGGCCTGGCCCTTCGTACCGCCGGAGGGCTGGTGAATCATGATCTCGGCGTTGGGCAGGGCGAGACGCTTGCCCTTAGTGCCGGAGGAGAGCAGGAAGGCTCCCATGCTGGCGGCCATGCCGATGCAGATGGTGGACACGTCGCACTTGATATACTGCATGGTGTCATAGATCGCCATGCCGTCGGTGACGGAACCGCCGGGGCTGTTGATATAGAACTGGATGTCCTTATCGGGGTCCTGGGCCTCGAGGTAGAGCAGCTGCGCCACGATAAGGCTCGCGGTGGTAGAATTGACTTCCTCGCTGAGCATGACTATACGGTCATTGAGCAGGCGGGAGAAGATATCGTAGGAGCGCTCGCCGCGCGAGGTCTGCTCCACTACATACGGTACTAAACTCATTTATGTTCCTCCTTGGATTAATATACACTGTTAAATGAGCTTAACCGGTTTTCGCTGGGATTAGTCTCCGGCTTCCTCAGTGGAAGCGGCCTCTTCCTCGGCGGGAGCAGCTTCTTCGCCTTCCTCCTCTGCCGGTTTGGGCTCGGTCTTGACGGCGCTCTCGTAGATGACCTCGGCGGCCTTGCGGCGAATGATATCCTGGGTCATGAGATTCTCGTCGATCATTTCCTTTATCTTGTCAGCCTCTTCGCCGTAATCGGCGGCCAGCTTGTCGTAGAACTCCTTCTTGTCCTCTTCGGTGGCCTCGATGCCTTCAGCCTTAGCTATGGCGTCAAGCAGCAGGTCGGTCTTGACCTGGCGTTCGCTCGAGGGACGCATCATGGCCTCAAAGGCGTCCTCGGTGAGGCCCAAGCTCTGGATGAGCTCTGCACGGTTGCGCCCGGTGGCGCCGATATTATTGGCGTAGTTGACCAGGAACTCGTCAGTCTTCTCGCTTATCATGCTCTCCGGCACGGTGACGTCCATGTTGTCGCAGGCCTTAGTGAGCAGTTCGCTGTGGAACTTGTTGGTGGCGCTCTCTACACGGCCGTCGTACAGCTTGGTCCTGAGGTCGGCCTTATACTCTTCGAGGGTGTCAAACTCGCTGACGTCCTTGGCGAACTCGTCGTCGAGCTCGGGCAGCTGCGGCTCGCGCAC